>NZ_JACAQL010000002.1:162987-1114985 GCF_013385245.1 Pseudomonas sp. IPO3747 | reverse complement strand
CAGAGCGTGGGAACAATCATTCCGCGTGCCCGCCAGGATTCGGATGCGGCCCGCGCGGCCATGCGCCTGCATTTGACCAATAGCCGTGAACGGCTGCGCCATGCCCATGAAGAGGCGCAAGCACAGCGCGGTTAACCGCCAAACACGTTCTAGTGTGGGAGCTGGCTTGCCTGCGATGGCTGAGTTTCAGGCAACTGATACTGTGTGCACGCACCGCTATCGCAGGCAAGCCAGCTCCCACATTTTGATCTCCTTGGCCTGGAGTTGATCGTTCCCACGCTCTGCGTGGGAATGCCGCCCTGGACGCTCCGCGTCCCGATGTGCGCGAGTATCTCAAGCCCCGTGCAAGGTGACGCAGAGCGTCACAGGATGTATTCCCACGCAGAGCGTGGGAATGATCAGTGGCAGGTCGGTTGGTACGATCAGTGTCAGGCCGGCTGGTTGGGCTTGTAGTCCTTGAGCAGCAGGTAAGTGCTCCAGCCCCACCAATCATTGGTCCAGTGCTTGTCGTTCAGGTCATTCACGTCCTTGCGGCGCAGCACCTTGTCACCCTCCATCTTGAACAGCGGCGAAAAGTTGTTCGCCGGGTTCTGCGCAGCATTCAGGTCCGGCACATACAGCGGTGCCTTGAAGCTGGCCGGGGAGGGCGCGACACCGCTGATAAAGGTCTCGAAGATCTCATCGGCCGAGGCCTGCACTGCACGTTTAACCATGGCCCGATTGTCCGCGTCGATCGCATCGAAGTAGCGCTTGTCCCCATAGGCGTGCCATTGATCACCCTTGGCATTGCGTACCTTGAGCCCGAACTTGCTGTCTTCGTCGTGCATGAAGCGGCTGATCAGTGAGCCCAACTCTCCTGGCGTGACCACCGCCGCCAATTGCTTGCGCGGCACGCGCAGGTGGCCGGCAGAAAACAGATCGGTCAAAAAGTGATCGGCAAAGCTGTTCATTGCATACGCCAGTTCCAGCGCCTGGTCGGTGCCAGTCTGGTGCGCGATGACCGCCTGTTGCAGTGCCGCCGTATGGCCGGCCAGGTACGCCGACAGCGCCCATTCGCCAAAGTGGTCGGCGTTGTCTGCTGCCAGCTTCAAGTAACGCCCCAGTGGAATCAGCGCCGAAACCGCACTGCCGCCGCCGGTAATGCGGTTCCATTCTTCGGACAACGTATCACCCAGCGCGTCATAGGCTTCATGGGGTTGTTTGCCGTCGCGGATGGCCTGGTTGACCGCGTTGATCTCCTTTTGCATGACTGCGAGGATTTTCCCGGCTTCTTCACGCGAGGCCGGTAGCACCGCCAGTGTGTTGAAAGCGGCGGTAAAACGTTGCACACGGTCGGCCGGGGAGGCGCCATCGCTGATGGCCTGGCCGGGAATGCCATAGAAATCACCGCCCAGGGCAATCACTTGGCCGTAGGTCAGCGCCAGGCCGTTGGGCAGGTGCAGTTCGACTTGCCGCGCAGGAATCGCCGGGGCGTCCTTGACGAAACGCAGCAGCGTGTCATCGCCGATGGCAGTGTGTTCACCGCCTTCAAAACGTAGGGTGGGCGGTGTTTTTTCGGGTGCTGCGAGTTCAAGACCTGACATGTTAGCTCCTTGCTATGTCGTAGGAATCTTCCGTAATAACTGTATATTTATACAGTAATTCAGAGCATAGAGGAATAATTTCCTACGTCAAGAAGCTGCGTTTAAACACGTGCCTGCGGATGAAGCCCGATGAATTGCAGTTGACGAATCATTTTATAGTTGTACGATGACGTACGACATCATCAAAACCAACAACAACCTTTCGACAGAAAGTCTTCATCCAGGGTGTTCGAATAATGAATCCACAAGAACTGAAGTCCATCCTCTCCCACGGTCTGCTGTCTTTTCCGGTAACCGATTTCAATGCCCAGGGTGACTTCCACCAGGCGGGCTACATCAAGCGTCTGGAATGGCTGGCCCCTTATGGCGCCACCGCCTTGTTCGCCGCCGGCGGCACCGGTGAGTTTTTCTCCCTGGCCGCCAGCGAATATTCCCAAGTGGTGAAGACCGCCGTTGATACCTGCGCCACCAGCGTGCCGATCCTGGCCGGTGTCGGCGGTTCGACCCGTCAGGCCATCGAATATGCGCAGGAAGCCGAGCGTCTTGGCGCCAAAGGCTTGCTGCTGTTGCCGCACTACCTGACCGAAGCCAGCCAGGACGGCGTCGCCGCCCACGTTGAGGCCGTGTGCAAGTCGGTCAAAATCGGCGTAGTGGTCTACAACCGCAATGTTTGCCGCCTGACTGCACGCTTGCTCGAACGCCTGGCCGAGCGCTGCCCGAACCTGATCGGCTACAAAGATGGCCTGGGTGATATCGAGCTGATGGTGTCGATCCGCCGCCGTCTCGGCGACCGTTTCAGCTACCTCGGCGGCCTGCCGACTGCCGAGGTTTACGCCGCTGCCTACAAGGCCCTGGGCGTGCCGGTGTACTCCTCGGCGGTGTTCAACTTCATCCCGAAAACCGCGATGGACTTCTACCACGCGATTGCCCAGGACGATCACGCCACTGTTGCCAAAATCATCGACAACTTCTTCCTGCCTTACCTCGATATCCGCAACCGTAAAGCCGGTTACGCGGTGAGCATCGTCAAGGCGGGCGCCAAAATTGCTGGTTACGACGCAGGCCCGGTGCGCACGCCGCTGACCGACCTGCTGCCGGAAGAATACGAAGCCCTGGCCGCGCTGATCGACAAGCAAGGTCCGCAGTAACTTATCAACAAGGCCGCTGAGTAATCAGCGGCCTTTTGCGTCAGGAGAAGATTTGTGTCCCAAGCCAAACGTTTTGAAAACTACATCAATGGCGAGTGGGTGGCCGGTGCCGACTACTGCAATAACATCAATCCGTCGGAGTTGTCCGATGTCATTGGCGAATACGCCAAGGCCGATGTAGCCCAAGTCAACGCCGCCATCGATGCCGCCCGCGCCGCGTTCCCGGCCTGGTCGACGTCCGGCATCCAGGCACGCCACGATGCACTGGATAAAGTCGGCAGCGAAATTCTCGCCCGCCGCGAAGAACTTGGCACCTTGCTGGCTCGGGAAGAGGGCAAGACCCTGCCCGAAGCCATCGGCGAAGTGACCCGCGCCGGTAACATCTTCAAATTCTTCGCGGGCGAATGCCTGCGCTTGTCTGGCGATTACGTGCCATCGGTGCGCCCAGGCGTGAATGTGGAAGTCACTCGCGAAGCCCTCGGTGTGGTCGGCCTGATCACGCCGTGGAACTTCCCGATTGCCATCCCTGCGTGGAAAATCGCTCCGGCCCTGGCCTACGGCAACTGCGTAGTGATCAAACCGGCTGAACTGGTGCCGGGTTGCGCCTGGGCCTTGGCCGAAATCATCTCCCGCGCCGGTTTCCCGGCCGGTGTGTTCAACCTGGTGATGGGCAGCGGCCGTGTGGTCGGCGATGTGTTGGTCAACAGCCCGAAAGTCGACGGCATCAGTTTTACCGGTTCGGTTGGCGTCGGGCGTCAGATCGCGGTCAGCTGCGTGTCGCGCCAGGCCAAAGTACAGTTGGAGATGGGCGGTAAAAACCCGCAGATCATCCTCGATGACGCCGACCTTAAACAGGCCGTCGAGCTGTCGGTACAGAGCGCGTTCTACTCCACCGGCCAGCGTTGCACGGCCTCCAGCCGCTTGATCGTCACCGCCGGTATCCACGACCAGTTCGTCGCGGCCATGGCCGAGCGCATGAAGTCGATCAAAGTCGGCCACGCGCTCAAAAGCGGCACAGACATTGGCCCGGTGGTCTCCCAGGCCCAGTTGGACCAGGACATGAAGTACATCGACATCGGCCAAAGCGAAGGCGCGCGGCTGGTCAGCGGTGGCGGCCTGGTGACCTGTGACACCGAAGGTTACTACCTGGCGCCGACGCTGTTTGCCGACAGCGAAGCCGCCATGCGTATCAGCCGTGAGGAGATCTTCGGCCCGGTGGCCAATGTGGTGCGTGTTGCGGATTACGAGGCGGCGCTGGCCATGGCCAATGACACCGAGTTCGGCCTGTCGGCGGGCATCGCCACCACCTCGCTCAAGTACGCCAACCACTTCAAGCGCCACTCCCAGGCCGGGATGGTGATGGTCAACCTGCCGACCGCCGGTGTGGACTACCACGTGCCGTTCGGTGGGCGTAAGGGTTCATCCTATGGTTCGCGTGAGCAAGGTCGCTATGCGCAAGAGTTCTACACAGTGGTGAAAACCAGCTACATCGGTTCGTAATACCTGCGAGCCCTGCTTGTGTGGGAGCTGGCTTGCCTGCGATAGCATCACTGCGGTGTACCTGACACACCGCGGTGCCTGTATCGCAGGCAAGCCAGCTCCCACACAAAGCCGGTCCCGCATACAACAAGACCATTACCCGCAAAAAAAATAATTAGTGGGAGTACATCTTCATGCAAGCGACCAAGCCGACTCACGTCCGCTATTTGATCCTGCTCATGCTGTTCCTGGTGACCACGATCAACTACGCCGACCGAGCCACTATCGCCATCGCCGGCTCCAGCCTGCAAAAAGACCTCGGCATCGACGCGGTCACCCTCGGTTATATCTTCTCTGCATTCGGTTGGGCCTACGTGGCCGGGCAAATCCCCGGTGGCTGGCTGCTGGACCGGTTCGGTTCAAAAAAAATCTACGCGCTGAGCATCTTCACCTGGTCGCTGTTCACCGTGCTGCAAGGCTATGTGGGTGAGTTCGGGGTTTCCACCGCGATTGTTGCGCTGTTTATGCTGCGCTTTTTGGTGGGCCTGGCTGAGGCGCCTTCGTTTCCCGGAAACGCCCGTATTGTGGCGGCGTGGTTTCCTACGGCCGAACGCGGCACTGCTTCGGCGATTTTCAACTCGGCGCAGTACTTCGCTACGGTACTGTTTGCACCGCTGATGGGCTGGATCGTCTACAGCTTCGGCTGGCAGCACGTGTTTATCGTGATGGGCGGCATCGGCATCCTGTTCTCGCTGATCTGGCTGAAACTTATCCACAGCCCGCGCCAGCATCCGATGATCAACGAAGCCGAGTTCAACCACATCGCGGCCAACGGTGCGATGGTCGACATGGACCAGGACAAAACCAAAGGCCAGAAAACCGACGGGCCGAAGTGGGATTACATCCGCCAACTGCTCACCAACCGCATGATGCTCGGCGTGTACCTGGGCCAGTACTGCATCAATGGCATCACCTATTTCTTCCTGACCTGGTTCCCGGTGTATCTGGTGCAGGAGCGTGGCATGACCATTCTCAAGGCGGGGTTCATTGCCTCGTTGCCAGCCATCTGCGGCTTTATCGGTGGCGTACTCGGCGGCGTGATTTCCGACTACCTGCTGCGCAAAGGCCATTCGCTGACGTTCGCGCGCAAGGCGCCGATCATTGCCGGCTTGTTGGTCTCCAGCAGCATCATCGCGTGTAACTACGTTGACGTTGAATGGATGGTGGTGGGCTTCATGGCTTTGGCCTTCTTCGGCAAAGGCGTTGGCGCACTGGGTTGGGCGGTGGTGTCCGACACCTCGCCGAAACAAATCGCCGGGCTCAGTGGCGGCTTGTTCAATATGTTTGGCAACCTGGCGTCCATCAGCACGCCGATCGTGATTGGTTACATCATCGCCACCACCGGCTCGTTCAAGTGGGCGTTGGTGTTCGTCGGCGCCAACGCGCTGTTGGCGGTGTTCAGCTACTTGGTGATCGTCGGCCCGATCAAGCGCGTGGTGCTCAAAGAGCCGCCAAGCAAAGGGCCGGAACTGACTAACCTTACCCAAGCGCACTCCTGAGGGGCGATGTAATGCAGTTGATTGAACATGCCGACTCGCCGCGCTCGATTCGTTTGCACGCGCGCGACAATGTGGTGATCGTGGTGAACGACCAGGGCGTGCCGGCCGGCACCGAGTTTCCGGACGGCCTGGTCACCGTGGATTTCATTCCACAGAGCCACAAGGTGACCCTGGAAGATATCCCCGAAGGCGGTGAGATTATTCGCTACGGCCAGACCATCGGCTATGCGCTGGCGCCGATTCCGCGTGGCAGTTGGGTACAGGAAGACCAATTGCGCATGCCGACTGCGCCGCCGCTGGACAGCTTGCCGCTGTCGACCGAGGTGCCAGCAACGCAGGCGCCGTTGGAAGGCTTCACGTTTGAGGGCTACCGCAACGCCGACGGCACCGTGGGCACGCGCAATATCCTCGGCATCACCACCACGGTGCAATGCGTCACTGGTGTGCTGGACCATGCGGTCAAGCGCATCAAGGACGAGTTGCTGCCCAAGTACCCGCACGTTGACGACGTGGTGGCGCTGACCCACAGCTATGGCTGTGGCGTGGCCATCACCGCGACCGATGCCTACATCCCGATCCGCACCGTGCGCAACCTGGCACGCAACCCGAACCTGGGCGGCGAAGCGCTGGTGATCAGCCTGGGCTGCGAAAAGCTGCAGGCCGGGCAGGTGATGCACGACAACGACAGTTCTGTCGACCTCAGTGAGCCTTGGCTGTACCGCTTGCAGGACTCCAGCCACGGGTTTACCGAAATGATCGAGCAGATCATGGCACTGGCCGAAACCCGCTTGAAGAAACTCGACCAGCGTCGCCGGGAAACCGTGCCGGCGTCCGAACTGATCCTGGGCATGCAATGCGGCGGTAGTGATGCGTTTTCCGGCATCACCGCCAACCCGGCGCTGGGCTATGCCTCGGATTTGCTGTTGCGAGCCGGGGCGACGGTGATGTTTTCCGAAGTCACCGAAGTGCGCGACGCCATCTACCTGCTGACGTCGCGCGCCGAGAGCAAGGAAGTTGCCCAGGAACTTGTCAGGGAAATGGACTGGTACGACCGTTATCTGGCCAAGGGTGAGGCGGATCGCAGCGCCAACACCACGCCGGGCAACAAGAAGGGCGGGTTGTCGAACATTGTCGAGAAGTCCCTGGGCTCCATTGTCAAATCCGGCAGCAGCGCGATCAATGGCGTGCTTGGCCCGGGTGAGCGGTTCAAGGGCAAGGGCCTGATCTTTTGCGCCACGCCGGCCAGCGACTTTGTCTGTGGCACCCTGCAACTGGCGGCCGGGATGAACCTGCATGTGTTCACCACCGGGCGTGGCACGCCTTACGGGCTGGCGATGGCACCGGTGGTCAAGGTCTCAACGCGCACGGAACTGGCGCAGCGCTGGCCGGACTTGATCGATATCGACGCCGGGCGTATCGCCACCGGGCGTGCGACCATCGAGGAGCTGGGCTGGGAGCTGTTCCACTTCTACCTGGATGTGGCCAGCGGCAAGAAACAGACGTGGGCGGAGCGGCATAAGCTGCATAACGACATCACCCTGTTCAACCCCGCGCCCATCACCTGAGACCAGCACGGACTCTGTGGTAGCTGGCTTGCCTGCGATGGCGGTGTATCAGTAACGAATGCATCGACTGACACTGCGCCATCGCAGGCAAGCCAGCTCCCACATTTGCTCGGGGTTGCCCAGACGAACCGGGCTGCATGGCTTATCATTAGCCACCTGACGACACCCACCAAGGTTCTCCCCGGCATGCTGGCTATCTTCCTCACCACCCTGACCATCACCGCGCCGGTGTTTGCCATGCTGTTTTTGGGTGTGCTGCTCAAGCGCATCAACTGGATCAACGACAACTTCATCCACGTTGCATCGTCGCTGGTGTTCAACGTCACCATGCCGGCGCTGCTGTTTCTCGGCATCCTCCACGCCGACCTGCATTCGGCGCTCAAACCCGGTTTGTTGATCTACTTTGCCGTTGCCACGCTGCTGAGCTTTGCTGTGGCCTGGGGCTGGGCGATCTTTCGCTGCCCGCGTGAAGACCGTGGCATTTATGCCCAGGGCGCGTTTCGCGGCAATAACGGCGTGATCGGCCTGGCGCTGGCGGCCAGCATGTACGGCGACTACGGCATCTCCCTTGGCGCGATTCTCGCGGCGCTGGTGATCCTGTTCTACAACACGCTGTCGACCATTGTGCTGGCGGTGTACAGCCCGGTGATCAAGTCCGACCCGTGGAGCATTTTCAAAAGCGTGATAGCCAACCCGCTGATCATCAGTGTGATCGTCGCCGCGCCGTTCGCGATCTTCAAGATCGGCTTGCCGGGGTGGCTGGAGTCGTCCGGGCAGTATCTGGCGGACATGACCTTGCCGCTGGCGCTGATCTGCATCGGCGGCACCTTGTCATTGGCGGCCTTGCGCAAAAGCGGGAGCATGGCCTTGAGTGCCAGCCTGGTGAAGATGATCGGCCTGCCGCTATTCGCGACGTTGGGCGCGTGGCTGCTGGGCTTTCGTGGGCCGGAATTGGGGATTTTGTTTCTGTATTTCGGCGCGCCGACGGCGGCGGCGAGTTTTGTCATGGCCAGGGCGGCTGAGGGCAACCATGAGTTGGCGGCGGCGATTATTGTGATCACCACGTTGATGGCGGCGGTGACCACCAATATCGGGATTTTTGTGTTGCAGGCGGGTGGGTGGATCTAAGGTTTGTGGTGTGCTTGAGGGCCAATCGCAGGCAAGCCAGCTCCCACATTTTGAATGTATTCACAGTTCAAATGTGGGAGCTGGCTTGCCTGCGATGGCTATCTAACAGTCACTACTGGTCTGCCTGATACGCCTCAATCACTTCCTGCGCCGCCCGAAACGCATCAATCGCCGCCGGCACACCCGCGTACACCGCGCAATGCAGCAGCGCTTCGCGAATCTCTTCCACCGTGCAGCCATTGTTCAGTGCGCCGCGCACGTGGCCCTTGAGTTCCTGTGGGCACTTGAGTGCGGTCAGGGCCGCGAGGGTGATCAGGCTGCGGGTCTTTAAGGGCAAGCCTTCGCGATTCCACACGCTGCCCCAGGCATGTTCGTTGACAAAATCCTGCAGTGGCTGGGTGAACTCGGTGGCGTTGCCCAGGGCGCGATCGACGAACACGTCGCCCATCACCTGGCGACGCATCTCAACCCCGGGCTTTCTCTGATCGGTCATTGCGCTTCCCTCTTGTGTTGGCGGCGCCAGGCTCGCAGCGTGCTGAGTACCAGAAACGCCACCAGCGCCGGCAGGACGTAATACAGCATCAGTTTTTCAAGACGGGTAGCCAAGGGCATGCCGAACGTGAACGAGACCACATGCAATGCGTACACCAGGTACAGGCCCAGAAAGACCAGGCCTTCGGCGCGGGTGACTCGGTAACCGGTGTAGAACACCGGCAGGCACAGCGCCACCACGCCGAGCATTACCGGCAAGTCGAAATCGAGGGCGTTGGGCGATACCGACAGCGGTGACGGCGCTACCAACGCGGTAAACCCCAGCACACCGAGCAGGTTGAACAGGCTGCTGCCGATCACATTGCCCACGGCAATCTCGCGCTCGCCGCGCACGGCGGCAATCAGCGAAGTGGCCAGGCACGGCAACGAAGTGCCGACGCCGATCAAGGTCAGGCCGACGATGCGCTCCGACAGGCCCAGGTCGCTCGCCACGTCCACCGCCGCGCCCAGCAGCAAATGCCCGGCCAGCACCAGAATCAGCAGCCCGCCGAGCATCAGCAACACGCTGCTCAACCACGGCGCTCTGGCCACGGTGTCCAGCGTGCGCGGGCGCCGGGAATGGCGGGTCTGGTAATGCAGCACACCCAGGTAGGCCACCAGCGCTGCGAGCAGTACCAGCCCGTCAACGGGCGTCAACGTTTCATTGGCCGACAGGGTAAACACCAGCAGCGCGGCGCAAATCATCACCGGGATGTCCAGGCGCACCAGTTGTCGCGACACCCGCAGCGGGATGATCAGCGCAGACAGGCCCAGGGTGACGAGGATGTTGAATATGCTGCTGCCGATCACGCTGCCCACGGCGATATCGGTATTGCCGGCCAGGGTGGCTTGCAGGCTGACGGTCATTTGCGGCGCGCTGCTGCCGAAGGCAACGATGCTCAAGCCGATGATCAGCGGCCGCACCTTGAGGCTGGCCGCCAGGCGCACGGCGGCGCGCACCAGGATTTCGGCGCCGAGAATCAGCAGCAGCAGGCCGCTGACCAATTCGAGCAGGCTGAAGGGCGAGAGGGCGGTGAGTACGGAAATGGCCAAGGCTCCTGTCAGTTGCTCAGCGCTTGCACGCGAACCCGTGCGGTGCCGCTGCCCAGCATACCGAGTTGCTCAGCCGCCTTGCGGGAAACATCGATCAGACGGCCACGGGTGTGCGGGCCGCGATCATTGATGCGCAGCACGACGGATCTGTTGTTGTCGAGATTGGTCACCTTGACCCGCGTGCCGAAGGGCAGGCGCCGATGGGCGGCGGTCAGGGCGTTCTGGTTGAAGGGTTCACCGCTGGCGGTTCTATTGCCATGGTGCTTGGCGCCGTAATAGGAGGCGGTGCCGGTTTCGTCGTAGCCGTTGGGGTCGATGAGGCCGCTGGCGCAACCGGCCAGCAGAGAGAACAGGGCCAGGAGGCCGAGTAGACGCTTCATGTTCAACAAACCCCCAATTGATCGTTCCCACGCTCTGCGTGGGAATGCAGCCCGTGACGCTCCGCGTCACAAAAGCGGACGCGGAGCGTCCAGTGAGGCGTTCCCACGCGGAGCGTGGGAACGATCAAGTGTCAGCCTTCGAGCTTGCTTTTGAGCAGTTCGTTCACCTGTTGCGGGTTGGCTTTGCCTTTGGAGGCTTTCATCGCCTGGCCGACAAAGAAGCCGAACATCTTGCCGCGCTTGGCTTCGTCTGCCGCACGGTATTGTTCAACTTGCTCAGCATTGGCGGCCAGCATCTCATCGAGCACGGCCGAAATAGCGCCGCTGTCGGTGACTTGCTTGAGGCCACGCTTCTCGATGATGTCGTCGGCGCTGCCTTCGCCTGCGGCCATCGCTTCAAACACGGTCTTGGCGATTTTGCCGGAGATAGTGTTGTCTTTGATGCGCAGCAGCATGCCGCCCAACTGCTCGGCGGTCACCGGGGCTTCGTCGATCTCCAGGCCCTGTTTGTTCAACAGGCTGCCCAGCTCAACCATCACCCAGTTGGCCGCCAGCTTGGCGTCGCCGGCAATGCTCACGACTTTTTCGAAGTAGTTGGCTTGCTCACGGCTGGAGGCCAATACGCTGGCATCGTAGACCGACAGGCCGAACTGTTCCTGGAAACGCTCGCGTTTTTGCGGCGGCAGTTCCGGCAGGGTGGCACGCACGTCATTGAGGAACGAGTCCTCAATGATCACCGGCAACAGGTCCGGGTCGGGGAAGTAACGGTAGTCGTTGGCTTCCTCTTTACTGCGCATGGCACGGGTTTCGTCTTTGTTCGGGTCGTACAGGCGCGTTTGCTGGATCACCTTGCCGCCGTCTTCGATCAGCTCGATCTGGCGACGCACTTCGGTGTTGATCGCCTTCTCGATGAAGCGGAACGAGTTGACGTTCTTGATCTCGCAGCGTGTGCCGTACTCGGCCTGGCCTTTTGGCCGCACCGACACGTTGCAGTCGCAACGCAGCGAACCTTCGGCCATGTTGCCGTCGCAGATGCCCAAGTAGCGCACCAGCGCGTGGATGGTCTTGACGTAGGCCACGGCTTCCTTGGCGCTGCGCATGTCCGGCTCGGAAACGATCTCCAGCAGCGGCGTACCGGCGCGGTTCAGGTCGATACCGGTAGCGCCGTTGAATTCTTCATGCAGGCTCTTGCCGGCATCTTCTTCCAGGTGCGCACGGGTCACGCCGACACGCTTGATGGTGCCGTCTTCCAGCGGGATATCCAGGTAGCCCTTGCCGACGATCGGCAATTCCATCTGGCTGATCTGGTAGCCCTTGGGCAGGTCCGGGTAGAAGTAGTTCTTGCGCGCGAACACGTTGTGCTGGCCGATCTCGGCGTCAATCGCCAGGCCGAACATAACCGCCATGCGCACCGCTTCCTCGTTCAGCACTGGCAGTACGCCGGGCATGCCCAGGTCTACCAGGCTGGCCTGGGTGTTGGGTTCTGCGCCGAACGTGGTGGCGCTACCGGAGAAAATCTTCGATTGGGTGGCGAGCTGGGTATGAATCTCCAGCCCGATCACAACTTCCCATTGCATAGTGTTCTCCTCAGAAGCCGGTAGGGGTGCGAGTGTGCCAGTCGGTGTTCAACTGGTACTGGTGCGCCACATTGAGCAGGCGGCCTTCCTGGAAATACGGGGCGAGCAATTGCACGCCGACCGGCAGGCCATCGACGAAACCTGCGGGCATGGACAAGCCCGGCAAGCCCGCGAGGTTGGCGGTGATGGTGTAGAGGTCTTCCAGGTACTCGGCGATCGGGTCGCCGGTCTTGGCGCCGATCTTCCAGGCCGGGTTCGGCGTGGTCGGGCCGAGGATCACGTCGACTTCTTCAAAGGCGGCCATGAAGTCGTTCTTGATCAGGCGACGGATCTTTTGCGCCTTGAGGTAGTACGCGTCGTAGTAACCGGCGGAAAGTGCGTAGGCACCGACCATGATCCGGCGTTGTACTTCGGCACCGAAGCCTTCGCCACGGGAGCGTTTGTACAGGTCGGTAAGGTCTTTCGGGTTTTCGCAGCGGTAGCCGAAGCGCACGCCGTCGAAACGCGACAGGTTCGAGGAGGCTTCTGCCGGCGCGATCACGTAGTACGCAGGAATCGCGTGCTGGTTGTTCGGCAGGCTGATTTCCTTGATCACGGCACCGAGCTTTTCCAGCTCTTTAATGCTGTTGTGCACCAGTTCGGCGATACGCGGGTCGAGACCGGCGCTGAAATACTCTTTCGGCACGCCGATACGCAGGCCTTTAAGCGAGGTATTAAGGCTGGCGCTGTAGTCCGGCACCGGCTCATCGATGCTGGTGGAGTCCTGTTTATCGAACCCGGCCATACCTTGTAACAATATTGCGCAGTCTTCAGCCGTGCGTGCCAGCGGGCCGCCCTGATCGAGGCTGGAGGCATAGGCAATCATGCCCCAACGGGAAACGCGACCGTAGGTCGGCTTCAAACCAGTGAGGTTGGTGAAAGCGGCGGGCTGGCGGATCGAGCCGCCGGTGTCGGTGGCCGTGGCCGCCGGCAGGAAACGCGCGGCAACAGCAGCAGCCGAGCCGCCGGAGGAACCGCCGGGCACGTGCTCCAGGTTCCACGGGTTTTTTACCGCACCATAGTAGCTCGACTCGTTGGCCGAACCCATGGCGAATTCGTCCATGTTGGTCTTGCCCAGGGTCACGGCCCCGGCGGCTGCCAGCTTGGACACTACGGTGGCGTCGTAGGGTGCCTTGAAGTTGTCGAGCATCTTCGAGCCGCAGCTGGTGCGAATGCCCTGGGTGCAGAACAGGTCTTTGTGGGCGATCGGGGCGCCCAGCAGTGCGCCGTTTTCACCGTTGGCGCGACGTGCGTCGGCGGCCTTGGCCTGGCTCAGGGCCAGTTCCTCGGTGAGGCTGATAAAGCTGTTGACCTTGGGATCCAACGCGGCAATTCGCGCCAGCAGGGTCTGGGTCAGCTCTTCGGAAGAAAACTTTTTGTCGGCGAGACCGCGGGCGATCTCGGCCAGAGTCATGTGATGCATGAAAGGCTCTTTCCCTTTAGTCGATGACTTTCGGAACCAGGTACAGGCCGTTTTCGACCGCTGGCGCGATGGACTGGTAGGCCTCGCGATTATTTCGCTCGGTCACAACGTCTGCACGCAGGCGCTGGCTGGCTTCCAGCGGGTGAGCCAGGGGCTCGATGCCGTCGGTATTTACGGCCTGCATTTGGTCGACCAGCCCGAGAATGCTGTTCAGGGCTGCGGTGGTCTGTGGAAGATCGGCGTCATTAAGGCCAAGCGAGGCCAGATGCGCGATTTTTTCCACGTCGGAGCGTTCAAGCGCCATGGGTTTCTCCAGTGGAAAACAGAACGGAGGGCATCCGTGTGTTAGATTGTCGGAACACTACCGCATTTCTACGGTCATAAGGCCGCGATTGTGGGGGTTGGTGCACAGAAAGTCGGCCAATTTAGCACATTGGCGCCTTGCCCAAAATCCCTGTCGTTGTTAGAGTTTGCCGCACTTTTTTACCCACGCGTTGCCTAGGGTCCTTTCCCCATGTTCAAGAAACTGCGTGGCATGTTTTCCAGCGATCTTTCCATTGACCTGGGCACTGCCAACACCCTTATTTACGTGCGCGAGCGCGGTATCGTTCTGAATGAGCCATCGGTTGTGGCCATTCGGACCCATGGTAATCAGAAAAGTGTCGTTGCCGTAGGCACCGAGGCCAAGCGCATGCTCGGCCGTACACCAGGCAATATTGCTGCCATTCGTCCGATGAAAGACGGCGTGATCGCCGACTTCAGCGTCTGCGAAAAGATGCTGCAGTACTTCATCAACAAAGTTCACGAAAACAGTTTTCTGCAGCCCAGCCCACGTGTGCTGATCTGCGTTCCGTGCAAGTCCACCCAGGTGGAGCGTCGTGCCATCCGTGAATCGGCCCTTGGTGCCGGTGCCCGTGAAGTGTTCCTGATCGAAGAGCCTATGGCTGCCGCAATCGGCGCCGGCCTGCCGGTTGAGGAAGCGCGCGGTTCGATGGTGGTGGATATCGGTGGTGGTACTACCGAGATCGCCCTGATTTCCCTGAACGGTGTGGTGTATGCCGAATCCGTGCGTGTAGGCGGCGACCGTTTCGACGAAGCGATCATCACGTATGTACGTCGTAACTACGGCAGCCTGATCGGCGAATCTACCGCTGAGCGCATCAAGCAGGAAATCGGCACCGCTTACCCGGGCGGCGAAGTTCGCGAAGTCGACGTTCGTGGTCGCAACCTGGCCGAAGGCGTTCCACGTGCCTTCACCCTGAACTCCAATGAAGTGCTGGAAGCTCTGCAAGAGTCCCTGGCCACCATCGTTCAGGCTGTGAAAAGCGCCCTGGAGCAATCGCCGCCGGAACTGGCTTCCGATATCGCCGAGCGTGGCCTGGTGCTGACCGGTGGTGGCGCCTTGCTGCGCGACCTCGACAAGCTGCTGGCCCAGGAAACCGGCCTGCCGGTGATCGTCGCCGAAGACCCGCTGACCTGCGTTGCCCGTGGCGGTGGTCGTGCACTGGAAATGATGGATAAACACACCATGGACCTGCTCTCCAGCGAATAAGATCGTTGGTTGCACCATGCTTCGCCCGCAGGCAGCACTTTGCAGTGCTGCCTGTTGGCGTTTATCTTCTTCAATCTGCATCCAGGCCGGTTTGATGCCGTATGAATAAAGAGAACATTTGCCTGGGAGGAGCGGCTTATTAAACCGCTTTTCGCCAAAGGCCCCTCATTGGGCGTGCGCTTATTGGTGCTGGTCGTGCTTTCGGTCGCGCTGATGGTGGTCGATGCCCGCTTTGCACTGCTCAAGCCCGTGCGCAGCCAGATGTCGCTGGTGTTGATGCAGACTTACTGGATCACTGACCTGCCGCAACGGCTCTACCAGGGCGTGGCCAGCCAATTCGGCAGCCGCACCGAGCTGGTCGCCGAGAACGAAAAACTCAAGACTGAAAACCTGCTGTTGCAGGGGCGCATGCAAAAGCTCGCGGCCCTCACCGAGCAGAACGTTCGGCTGCGCGAGTTGCTCAATTCTTCGGCATTGGTCAACGAGAAGGTCGAAGTGGCCGAGTTGATCGGCATGGACCCAAATCCCTTTACCCACCGCATCATCATCAACAAGGGTGAGCGCGACGGTGTCGTGCTGGGCCAACCGGTGCTTGATGCCCGTGGCCTGATGGGCCAGGTGGTGGAGCTTATGCCCTACACCTCACGGGTATTGTTGCTGACGGACACCACCCACAGCATTCCGGTACAGGTCAACCGTAACGGCCTGCGCGCGATTGCCAGCGGCACCGGCAACCCGGAGCGTCTGGAGTTGCGTCACGTTGCCGACACCGCCGATATCAAGGAAGGCGACCTGCTGGTCAGCTCCGGTTTGGGTCAGCGCTTCCCGGCGGGTTACCCGGTGGCGACGGTCAAGGAAGTGATCCACGATTCCGGCCAGCCTTTCGCTATCGTGCGTGCCGTGCCAACCGCTGCCTTGAACCGCAGCCGCTATCTGTTGCTGGTATTCAGCGACAATCGCACTCCGGAAGAGCGCGCCAACGACGCCGCCCAGGCCCAGGAAGCGGAAGACAAGCAGAACGGTATAACGCCGATCGTTCCCGCAACGGTGCCCAAGCCCGCATTTGTTGGGCCGCCTGCACCGGTGGCAACTCCGGCAGCGCCGGTGGCGACGCCCGTTAAACCTGCCACCCACAACGCCCGCCCGGCGAAACCCGCCGCAACCAAACCGCCTGCGTCGACGCCTGCCGCCACACCAGCCGCTCGACCAGCGGCCGCTGCCCCGGCAACCACGCGGCAGAGGGAGGAATAATGGCCGGTACTCATTCACGCAATGGTTGGATCGTCTGGCTGACCTTCGCCATCGGCTTATTGCTCAGCGTCTCGCCGCTGCCGCAATTCATGGAGATCCTGCGACCGCTCTGGCTCGCGTTGTTGCTCGCGTTCTGGTCGCTGACCCTGCCGCATAAAGTCGGGATGGTCACGGCGATGTGCCTGGGCTTGGCGGAAGACGTGCTCTATGGCACCTTGCTGGGTCAGAACGCATTGATCCTCACGCTGATTACTTTCCTGGTGCTGTCGTTGCAGCAGCGTTTGCGCATGTTCCCGATGTGGCAACAGTGCCTGGTGATCCTGGTGATCTTCGGCCTGGCGCAATTGGTGCAACTGTGGCTCAGTGCCTTGACCGGCAACCGCCAACCGACCTTGGCGCTGGTGTTGCCAGCGTTGGTCAGTGCGCTGCTGTGGCCTTGGGTCAGTTTCGGCCTGCGTGGGTTACGTCGTCGCTATAAAATCAATTGAATGGATTGCGAGGCTCTGCCTGGTTATCAAACTCTACAGGGAGAGTCTGCAATGAATTCGCTTTACCTGGCCTCGGGCTCACCGAGGCGGCGTGAACTGTTGACCCAGATCGGTGTGCCTTTCACTGTGGTCAGCGCCGACATTGATGAAACCCCTCTTACTAATGAACCCGCCGTTGCCTACGTCGAGCGCCTTGCGCGCGGCAAGGCCGAGGCGGGTTTTGCTGCGCTTGAACAAAGTGTGCAGGCCTGTGTGCTGGGTGCGGACACGGCGGTGATCGTGGATGGCCAGATCCTTGGCAAGCCCGTGGACCAAGCCGATGCCTTGGCGATGCTGATGGCGCTTTCAGGTCGTGAACATGAAGTGCTCACTGCCATTGCCCTCACCGACGGCCATCGTTGCGAAACGCGTTGTGTAAGCAGTCGTGTACGTTTTCGCGCTATTTCTGTCCAGGAAGCTACATCCTACTGGCACAGTGGCGAACCTGCGGACAAGGCCGGCGGCTATGCTATCCAGGGGCTGGGTTCGGTGTTTGTCGCCGGGCTCAATGGCAGCTATTCCGCTGTGGTCGGCCTGCCGGTGTGCGAAACCGCGCAACTGCTCGGCCAATTCGGCATACCCTGTTGGCAAAACCTTACCGCGCGCTGAACGCCTTTATTTGCGCGCCAAGCCTTAAGCGATCGGTCACTATTGTGAAAACGCCTGAACGAGACCCAGCCATGAGTGAAGAGATTCTGATCAATATCACGCCGATGGAATCGCGCGTGGCGGTGGTAGAAAACGGTGTTCTGCAGGAAGTGCACGTCGAGCGCACCCAGAAGCGCGGTATTGTCGGCAATATCTATAAAGGCAAGGTGGTGCGCGTATTACCGGGCATGCAGGCGGCTTTCGTCGACATCGGCCTGGACCGTGCCGCGTTTATCCACGCCTCGGAAATTTCCCTGCGTGAAGGCCCGGCGGTAGAAAGCATCAGCGCCCTGGTGCACGAAGGGCAGAGCCTGGTGGTGCAAGTCACCAAGGATCCGATCGGTTCAAAAGGCGCGCGGCTGACGACGCAACTGTCGATCCCCTCGCGCTATCTGGTGTACATGCCGCGTACCGCGCATGTGGGTATTTCCCTCAAGATTGAAGACGAAGCCGAGCGTGAGCGCCTGAAAAAGGTGGTCAGCGACTGCGTGGCGGCCGAGGGCATCAAGGAAGCGGGTGGGTTTATTTTGCGTACTGCGGCAGAAGGCGCCGGTGCTGACGAAATCCTCATGGACATCCGCTACCTGCGCAGGCTCTGGGACCAGATCGGCGCACAGATCAAAACCATTGGTGCGCCGAGTGTCATTTATGAGGACCTCGGTCTGGCGTTGCGTACCTTGCGTGACCTGGTCAGCCCGAAGATCGAGAAAATTCGCATCGACTCGCGGGAAACCTTCCAGCGCACTACGCAATTCGTGGCCGAGCTGATGCCGGAAATTGCCGACCGCCTGGAGCATTATCCTGGCGAGCGGCCGATCTTCGACCTGTATGGCGTCGAAGATGAAATCCAGAAAGCCCTGGAGCGCAAAGTGCCGCTCAAGTCCGGCGGCTATCTGGTGGTCGATCCGGCCGAAGCCATGACCACCATCGATGTCAACACCGGCGCGTTCGTGGGCCATCGCAACCTCGAAGAAACCATCTTCAAGACCAACCTCGAAGCGGCCACCGCGATTGCCCGTCAACTGCGCCTGCGCAACCTGGGCGGCATCATCATTATCGACTTCATCGACATGGAAGACGAAGAGCACCAGCGCCAAGTGCTGCGCACCCTGGAGAAGCAACTGGAGCGTGACCACGCCAAGACCAACATTATCGGGATCACCGAGCTTGGTCTTGTGCAGATGACCCGCAAGCGCACCCGCGAAAGCCTTGAGCAAGTGCTGTGCGAGCCGTGCAGCAGTTGCCAGGGGCGTGGAAAGTTGAAGACCCCGGAAACGGTTTGCTACGAGATTTTCCGCGAAATCTTACGGGAGGCACGTGCCTACCAGGCGGAAGGCTATAGAGTGCTTGCCAACCAGAAAGTGGTCGACCGATTGCTGGATGAAGAGTCCGGTAACGTTGCTGAGCTTGAGGGTTTTATCGGGCGTACCATTCGTTTCCAGGTCGAAACCATGTATTCCCAGGAACAATACGACGTGGTGCTGCTCTGATCCCCAAGCGCTTTCTTTATTCGAGACCGGCAGGCGTTGATCTGCCGTCCGCTAACTGCCTTGAGGGTCGCCTGACATGGAGCGTCTGACACGCTTTTTTGCCGCCTTGACCCGTTGGGGCCTGGGCCTGTGCGCCTTGCTGCTGGTACTGGCGGCGGTGTACGTGAGCCTGGGTCGTGAGTTGGTCCCACTGGTGGCGGAGTACCGCGCCGAAGTTGAAGTCAAGGCGCAGGCTGCGGTGGAGATGCCCCTGCACATCGGCAGCCTCGAAGGGCGCTGGAGTGGTTTCGCGCCGATATTGCTGGCCCACGACGTGATGGTCGGCGAAGGCAACAGCGCCTTGCGCCTGGATCAGGTTGAAGTGGTGCCGGATATCTGGGCCAGCCTGATGGCGCGCGAAGTGCGTATCGCCCACCTGGAAGTCAGCGGCCTGCAGTTGAGTGTCAAGGAAGACCAGGACGGCCACTGGGCGCTGCAAGGTTTGCCGGTGCAGGATGACCAGCCGTTGGACCCGCAGCAGTTGCTCACGCGCATGCAGATGGTCAAGCGCGTGTCGTTGCTCGACAGCCAGGTGACATTGCAGCCGTTCGAGCAAGCGCCGTTGACCCTGACCTATGTGGGCCTGAGCCTGCATACCGGCAACACCCGCCAACGCCTGGATGCACGCCTCACCCTGCCGGACGGCCAGCCTTTGGCGCTGAGCCTTCGTAGCCGTATTCGTGCAAGCGCATGGAAAGAGGGCGAAGTCGAAGCCTACCTGAGCCTGCCTCAAAGTGACTGGGCCAAATGGATTCCCGCCAGGCTGACCCAGCAATGGAAGCTCACTCAGTTCAAAGCCGGTGGCGAGTTCTGGCTCAATTGGGGCAAAGGCACCGTCCAAAGTGCCGTGGTGCGCCTCAACTCACCGCAAGTAAAGGGCAGTTACGCCGACCGCAAACCTGTGCATATCGAAAACCTCGCCCTGACCGCCTACCTGCAACGCAGTGACAGTGGCCTTAAGGTGTTGTTCGATTCACTGGCGATGAACATCGGCGATACCCGCTGGGAATCACACCTGCAACTGCAACAAAGCGTGGCGACCGACAAAGACCAGGAAACCTGGAAGCTTCAGGCTGACCGCCTTGACCTGACCCCTGTTACCCCGCTGTTGAATGCCTTGGCGCCATTGCCGGAAGGTTTTGCCAAAACCATCGAGCACCTCAAGGCCACGGGCGTGTTGCGCAATGTGTTGGTGGATTTCCGCCCGCAGGACGCCACCGATAAAAAACTCAGCTTCGCCGCCAACCTTGAACGCATCGGTTTTGACGCGTACTTCGGTGCGCCAGCCGCACGGAACGTATCCGGGAGTATCAGTGGCGATTTGGGCCAGGGTGAGTTGCGTATGGACAGCAAGGATTTTTCCCTGCACCTGTACCCGATCTTCGCCAAGCCCTGGCAGTACATCCAGGCCAACGCGCGCCTGACATGGAAGCTGGATAAAGAAGGCTTCACCCTGATTGCCCCTTACATCAAGGTGCTGGGCGAGGAGGGCAAAGTGGCTGCCGACTTCCTGATTCGCCTGCACTTCGACCATGCCCAGGAAGACTACATGGACCTGCGGGTCGGTATGGTCGATGGCGATGGTCGTTTCACGCCCAAGTATTTGCCGGCCGTGTTGAGCCCGTCCCTGGATGAATGGCTGCGCACCGCAATTCTTAAAGGCGCCGTGGACCAAGGGTTCTTCCAGTACCAAGGTTCGCTCAACCATGACGCGCTGCCCGCTGCGCGCAACATCAGCTTGTTCTTCAAGGTGCATGACGCCGAACTGGCCTTCCAGCCGGGTTGGCCGCATGTGAGCAAGGTCAATGGCGAAGTGTTTGTCGAGGAGAGCGGCGTGCGCATCCTGGCCAGCAAGGGCCAATTGCTCGACACCAAGGTCAAGGACGTGTACGTCAATATTCCCCACGCACCGGCCGGTAAAGACAGCCACCTGCTGATCACCGGTGGGTTTGCGGGCGGCCTGGGTGATGGTTTGAAGATCCTTCAGGACGCGCCGATAGGCACGGGTTCAACCTTTGCCGGCTGGAAGGGCGACGGCGACCTGCAAGGCAATCTGGACCTGGACATTGCGCTGGTCAAAGGCACCGAGCCGAAGATCGTGGTGGACTTCAAGACCGACAAAGCCCGTCTTCAATTGGCGGAGCCGACCTTGGACCTGACACAGCTCAAGGGCGATTTCCGCTTCGACAGCAGCAAGGGCTTGAGTGGCCAGAACATCTCGGCCCAGGCATTCGATCGACCGATCACCGCGCAAATTGTTGCCGATGGCAAGCCAGGCAACATCAGTACCCGCGTCACCGCCAAGGGCCAGGTCACGGTCAAGCGCTTGACCGATTGGTTAAAAATCAGCCAGCCGTTGCCAGTGTCCGGTGATATTCCGTACCAGCTGCAACTCACACTGGACGGCGCCGACAGCCAACTGATGGTCAGTTCCACTATGAAAGGCGTGGCGGTAGACCTGCCGGCGCCCTTCGGCATGCCTGCCAGCCAAGGCCGTGACAGTGTGTTCCGCATGACGTTGCAAGGTGCCGAGCGTCGTTACTGGTTCGACTACGGCGAATTGGCGAGCTTTACCTTTGCCTCGCCGCCGGACAAATTCAATGATGGGCGCGGGGAGTTGTTCCTTGGCGCCGGCAATGCTGTGTTGCCCGCAGCCAAAGGCTTGCGTATTCGCGGTGTGCTGTCGGAACTGGATATTGACCCATGGAAAAAACTCGCCAACCGCTACGCCGGTAACGACCCAGGCGGCAGCGCCAAACAGTTGCTCAGTGGTGCCGACTTCAAAGTGGGCAAACTGATCGGTTTTGGCACCCAGCTTGATCAGGCCAACCTTCAGCTGGACCGCAAGCCTGCCGCCTGGGGTTTGCAGCTCGACAGCCAGCAGGCCAAGGGCACGGTCAACCTGCCGGACGCCAAGGGCGCGCCGATTGCGATCAACCTGCAATACGTGAAGCTGCCGGCGGTGGACCCGACCGCGCAGGCCGACGAAAACGCACCGGACCCGTTGGCGGATATCGACCCCAAGGACATCCCCGCGCTGGATATCGCCATCAACCAGCTGTTCCAGGGCCCCGACCTGGTGGGCGCCTGGTCGCTGAAGATCCGCCCGACTGCCAAAGGCCTGGCCTTCAACAACCTCAACCTCGGCCTCAAGGGCATGCAGCTTAATGGTGCCGGCGGTTGGGAAGGCGCGCCCGGCGCCAGCAGCAGCTGGTACAAGGGCCGCCTGGACGGCAAGAACATTGCCGACGTGCTCAAGGGCTGGGGTTTTGCGCCGACCGTGACCAGCGAAGACTTCCACCTGGATGTGGATGGCCGTTGGCCGGGTTCGCCGGCCTGGGTTGGCCCCAAGCGTTTCTCCGGTAGCCTGGATGCGTCATTCCGTAAAGGCCAGTTTGTCGAAGTGGAAGGTGGCGCCCAGGCCTTGCGGGTGTTTGGTTTGCTCAACTTCAATTCGATCGGTCGCCGTTTGCGCCTGGACTTCTCGGACCTGCTCGGCAAGGGCTTGAGTTATGACCGGGTCAAAGGCTTGCTGGCCGCCAGTGATGGGGTGTTCGTCACCCGTGAACCCATCACCATGACCGGCCCGTCCACCAACCTCGAGCTCAATGGCACCCTGGACCTGGTGGCTGACCGTGTCGACGCCAAGCTGCTGGTCACGTTGCCGGTGACCAACAACCTGCCGATTGCCGCGCTGATTGTCGGCGCGCCCGCCATTGGCGGCGCGTTGTTCCTGATCGACAAGCTGATCGGTGACCGTGTTTCGCGCTTCGCCAGCGTGCAATACAAGGTTCAAGGCCCGTGGAAGGATCCAAAAATCACCTTCGACAAGCCATTTGAAAAGCCAAACTGAGAGCCTGTGGAGTAGCATGGCCGCATGCCTATTATGGAGTGTCGGCCCATGCCCTTTGCGGTAATTCAAATGGTCAGCCAGAGCGATGTGCTGGCCAACCTGGCCCAGGCCCGGCGCTTGCTGGAGCAGGCGGCAGCGGGCGGTGCGAAGCTTGCGGTACTGCCGGAGAACTTCGCTGCCATGGGTCGCCGCGACGTGGCCGATATCGGTCGCGCCGAAGCCTTGGGCGAAGGCCCGATCCTGCCCTGGTTGAAACAGACCGCCCGCGACCTCACCTTATGGATAGTGGCCGGCACTTTGCCGTTGCCGCCCAAGGACCAACCGCACGCCAAGTCCAACGCTTGCTCGCTATTGATCGATGATCAGGGCGAAATCGTCGCCCGGTACGACAAATTGCACCTGTTTGATGTCGATGTTGCAGATGCCAGGGGGCGTTATCGCGAATCTGACGACTATGCTTTCGGGAGCAATGTGGTGGTGGCGGACACGCCGGTGGGGCGCTTGGGCCTGACGGTGTGCTACGACTTGCGGTTTCCCGAGCTGTACAGCGAGCTGCGTGCAGCGGGGGCGGAGTTGATTACCGCGCCTTCGGCCTTTACGGCGGTGACCGGCGCGGCACATTGGGATGTACTGATTCGGGCGCGAGCCATCGAAACCCAGTGCTATTTATTGGCCGCCGCTCAAGGCGGTGCGCACCCGGGGCCACGGGAAACCTTTGGCCACGCAGCCATTGTCGACCCTTGGGGGCGTGTGCTGACACAACAGGATCAAGGCGAAGCGGTGTTGTTGGCCGAACGCGATAGCAGTGAACAAGCGTCGATACGGGCGCGCATGCCGGTGGTCAATCATCGGCGCTTTTTCTCGCAGGGCGCGCAGCGGCCTGCTTCAGAACGATGAATTTAAGGCCAAACCTATGAGCGAGTTGTTGTCCTCAGTCAGTGAACACCTCCTGGCACCCGGTGGCGTGACCATCGAAAGTTTGCAAACCGTGCTCGGTGATCTGGCCGGGCCGGGCATCGACGCGGCCGACCTGTATTTCCAGGGCCAGATTTCCGAGTCGTGGGCCCTCGAAGACGGCATCGTCAAGGAAGGCAGTTTCAACCTTGACCAAGGCGTAGGCGTGCGCGCGCAATCCGGTGAAAAGACTGGTTTTGCCTACAGCAACGCCATCACCCTTGAAGCCCTCGGCCTGGCGGCGCGCGCGGCACGCTCGATTTCCCGCGCCGGCCAGAACGGCACTGTGCAGGCTTTCAGCACTCAGGACGTGGCCCAGCTGTACGCGCCGGATAACCCGCTGGAGGTGATCAGCCGCGCGGAAAAGGTCGATTTGCTCAAGCGTATCGATGCGGCCACTCGTGCGCTCGACCCGCGTATTCAGCAAGTAACGGTGAGCATGGCTGGCGTGTGGGAGCGCATTCTGGTGGCGTCCACGGACGGCGGGCTGGCGGCGGACGTGCGGCCGCTGGTGCGTTTCAACGTGAGTGTGATTGTTGAGCAGAACGGCCGCCGCGAGCGCGGTGGTCACGGCGGTGGCGGGCGTACCGACTACCGTTATTTCCTCGCTGAAGACCGCGCCATGGGTTACGCCCGTGAAGCGCTGCGTCAGGCGCTGGTCAACCTGGAAGCCATTCCGGCGCCGGCCGGTACCTTGCCGGTGGTGTTGGGCTCGGGCTGGTCTGGCGTGCTGCTGCACGAAGCCGTGGGCCACGGCCTGGAAGGCGACTTCAACCGCAAAGGCAGTTCGGCCTACAGCGGGCGCATGGGCGAAATGGTTGCATCCAAACTCTGCACCATTGTCGATGACGGCACCCTGGCTGGCCGGCGTGGCTCGTTGAGTGTCGACGACGAAGGCACGCCGACCGAATGCACCACGCTGATTGAAAACGGCGTGCTCAAGGGCTATATGCAGGACAAGCTCAACGCCCGCCTCATGGGTGTGGCGCGTACCGGTAACGGCCGTCGCGAGTCTTACGCGCACCTGCCGATGCCGCGCATGACCAACACCTACATGCTCGGTGGCGAAAGCGACCCCGCGGAAATCATCGCCTCGGTAAAACGCGGGATCTACTGCGCCAACCTCGGCGGCGGCCAGGTCGATATCACCAGCGGCAAGTTTGTGTTCTCCACCAGCGAAGCGTACCTGATCGAAGACGGCAAGATTACCGCGCCGGTCAAAGGGGCGACGTTGATTGGCAATGGGCCGGAAGCCATGAGCAAGGTGTCGATGGTCGGTAATGACCTGTCGCTGGACAGCGGCGTGGGCACCTGCGGTAAGGATGGGCAGTCGGTGCCAGTCGGCGTCGGTCAGCCAACCTTGAAAATCGATGCGATCACCGTGGGTGGCACGGGGTCGTAATGGCCGGAGCTTCGGGTGGCGAAGACCGCCACCCGGGGAAGAGGGTCAACGCAGGCCGCGTTGAGTCTCGTCCAGCTCACGGATGTATTTGAAGATTTTACGGCTGGTGGCCGGCGCCTTGTTATGCGCCTGCTCGTGCTGGGCCTGACGGATCAGGGAGCGCAGTTGCTGGCGGTCCGCGTCCGGGTAGTCCAGCACGAATTTCTCCAGCACCGCGTCATCGCCCGAGATCAGGCGGTCACGCCAGCGCTCCAGGTTATGGAAGCGTTCGTTGTACTGGCGAGTGGAGGCATCGGTTTGATCGAGCAAGGCCAGAATGGCATCAGTGTCCTGATCGCGCATCAGCTTGCCGATAAACATGATGTGCCGTTTACGCGCGATATTCGCGGTGTGCTTGGGAGCATCCGCAAGCGCCCGGCGCATTTCGTCGGTCAGTGGCAATTTGGCAATCAAGTCTTTCTTGAGCGTTGTAAGGCGCTCGCCGAGGTCAACCAGCGCATGCAGCTCGCGTTTGACCTGGGTTTTGCTTTTCTCCCCATCGAGGGAGTCGTCGTAAGAATCAACCATGGTGGCAGTCCGCAAAGAAACGCCGCCATGATAACCAGTCGGGGGCCGCTTGTCCGGCCCGGTCGCTCGATGGCCTTAACCGAAAGCAGAATTTGAGTGGAGAAAACCATGAGTGCAGCCCAAAGCGTCGGTCCGCAAGCGTTACCGGCACTGCAGGAACAAGTCGAGCAGATCCTTGCCGAGGCCAAGCGCCAGGGGGCCAGCGCCTGTGAAGTAGCCGTGTCGCTGGAGCAGGGGCTGTCGACGTCGGTGCGCCAGCGTGAAGTAGAAACTGTTGAATTCAATCGCGACCAGGGTTTTGGTATCACGTTGTATGCCGGGCAGCGCAAAGGCTCGGCCAGTACTTCCGCCAGTGGGCCGGAAGCAATTCGTGAAACCGTGGCGGCGGCGCTGGCGATTGCCAAGCACACCTCCGAGGATGAAAGCTCGGGCCTGGCCGACAAAGCGCTGATGGCCAAGGACTTGAAGGATTTCGATCTGTTTCACGCCTGGGACATCACGCCCGAGCAAGCGATCGAAAAGGCACTGATCTGCGAAGCAGCGGCGTTTGATGCCGATGCCCGCATCAATAACGCTGATGGCACCACGTTGAGCACTCATCAAGGCTGCCGTGTCTACGGTAACAGCCATGGTTTTATCGGTGGTTATGCCTCCACTCGCCATAGCTTGAGCTGCGTGATGATCGCCGAAGCCAATGGCCAGATGCAGCGCGATTACTGGTACGACGTGAGCCGCCAGGGCGAATTGCTCGCCGATCCAGTCAGCATCGGTCAGCGCGCGGCGCAACGTGCAGCGAGCCGCCTGGGTGCACGCCCGGTACCAACGTGCGAGGTGCCGGTGCTGTTTTCGGCCGAGCTGGCTGGCGGTTTGTTCGGCAGTTTCCTGGGCGCGATTTCCGGCGGCAACCTGTACCGAAAATCTTCGTTCCTTGAAGGCGCGATTGGCCAGAAACTGTTTCCTGAATGGCTGACGATTGATGAGCGCCCGCACCTGATGCGTGCCATGGGCAGTTCCTCATTCGATGGTGATGGCCTGGCCACCTATGCCAAACCGTTTGTCGAAAAGGGCGAGTTGGTGTCCTACGTGCTGGGCACTTACGCCGGTCGCAAGCTGGGCCTGCCAAGCACGGCGAACGCCGGTGGCGTGCACAACCTGTTCGTCACCCATGGCGATGAAGACCAGGCAGCGCTGTTGCGTCGTATGGGCCGAGGCCTGCTGGTCACCGAGCTGATGGGCAGTGGCCTGAACATGGTGACCGGTGATTATTCACGCGGTGCGGCGGGTTTCTGGGTAGAAAATGGCGAGATTCAATTCGCCGTCCAGGAAGTGACTATTGCCGGCAACATGCGCGATATGTTCAAGCAGATCGTCGCAGTGGGTAATGACCTGGAGCTGCGCAGCAACATTCGCACCGGTTCGGTGCTGATTGAGCGGATGACCGTCGCCGGCAGTTAACGGCGCGACGCTTCATCAAAAAGGCACGCCATCCTCAAGATGGCGTGCCTTTTTTAATGGCTGCAATTTGCTGCTCTTGTTTTGATTCTCAATATCATTTAATAATAAATATCATTACCGAATGAGCGTGGATCATGAGTTCTGTCCTGCATGAGGATCCGTACCTGGAAAGTTGGCGTTGGATGAGTCGTCAGATTCGCTGCGGCCTTGATCCCAATGAACCGCGACTGATCGAACATTACCTCAACGAAGGGCGATACCTGGCGTGCTGCACCGCGACCCATCCGTGGACGATCGCCGAAACGTCATTCCGCCTTTTGATCGACACCGCGGGCGACATCGCCTTGCCCTGGCACTGGCGATCCATGTGCCTGGACCAGGCCTGGCGCCCACTTCGCGACCTGGAAAAACTTTCCCACTGTGCCTGCCGCCTCAAGTGCTGGCAGACCTTTGCCTGGCAATTGGCGACCTGCGAATTGCTGCCGTCTATTTCTCACTCCGACCTGGTGCAAGGATCAAACGATGAGTAACACCCGTATCGAACGCGACAGCATGGGCGAGCTGCAAGTGCCTGCCGAGGCTTTGTATGGCGCGCAGACCCAGCGCGCGGTGAACAATTTTCCGATCAGTCATCAACGCATGCCGACGCAATTCATTCGTGCCCTGATCCTGGCCAAGGCCGCCGCCGCCAAGGTCAATGTCGACCTCAAGCAAATCAGCGAAGGGCAGGGCAAGGCCATCGTTGACGCGGCCCAGGGCCTGCTCGAAGGCAACTTCATGCCGCACTTCCCGGTGGATATTTTCCAGACCGGCTCCGGCACCAGCTCGAACATGAATGCCAACGAAGTGATTGCGACCTTGGCCAGCCGTTTGCTGGGTGAAGCGGTTAACCCCAATGATCATGTGAACTGTGGCCAAAGCAGCAACGACATTATCCCAACCACCATCCACGTCAGCGCAGCCTTGGTGCTGCATGAGCAAACGCTGCCGGCCTTGCTGCACTTGGTGCAAGTCATCGAGCAAAAGGCCGAAGAGGTCCACCCGTTCATCAAGACCGGCCGAACGCACCTGATGGACGCCATGCCGGTGCGCATGAGCCAGGTGCTTAATGGTTGGGCGCAACAGCTCAAGGCCAATATCGGCCATTTGCAGGATTTGCTGCCGAGCTTGCAGGCGCTGGCACAGGGTGGCACGGCGGTTGGCACCGGGATCAATGCGCACCCCGAATTTGCTGCGCGTTTCAGTCAGCAACTGAGCATCCTTAGCGGGGTGAAATTCACCCCCGGCAAGAACCTGTTCGCGCTGATCGGCTCCCAGGACACCGCCGTTGCCGTTTCCGGCCAGTTGAAAGCCACTGCGGTATCGCTGATGAAAATCGCCAACGACCTGCGCTGGATGAACTCCGGCCCGCTCGCAGGCTTGGGTGAAATCGAATTGGAAGGCTTGCAGCCAGGCTCCTCGATCATGCCGGGCAAGGTCAATCCAGTGATTCCGGAGGCCACCGCCATGGTTGCCGCCCAGGTCATCGGCAATGACACGGTGATCACTGTGACGGGTCAGTCCGGCAACTTCGAGCTGAACGTGATGCTGCCGATCATCGCCCAGAACCTGCTCAGCAGCCTCGAATTGCTGGCCAATGCCAGCCTCCTGCTGGCCGACAAAGCCATCGCCAGCTTCAAGGTCAACGAAGCCAAGCTTAAGGAAGCGCTGTCGCGTAACCCGATCCTGGTCACCGCACTCAACCCGATCATTGGCTACCAAAAGGCCGCTGAAATCGCCAAGAAAGCCTATCAGCAAGGCCGCCCGGTGATCGATGTCGCTCTTGAGCACACCGACTTGTCACGTAGCCAACTGGAGATCCTGCTGGACCCGGAAAAGCTCACGGCCGGCGGCGTGTAATCACCGACCCTGCTTTGGAGGCGCACCATGGAGCACTGGAAACGCACGATCGAACGGGCTAATCGCTGCTTTATGGCGGGTGAGTTGGTCGACGCTCGTGAGGCCTATTTGCAAGCCCTGGCCCTGGCGCAAGTGTTGTTCGAGCGTTGGGCGGATGCCGACGAAGCAGTGGCGGCTTGCGTCATTTCCCACCACAACCTGGCGGACCTGCACCTGCGCCTGAACCAGCCGGAGGAAAGCGCGGAATACCTGTGCGCCATTCACCAACGGCTGTTGCAGACCATGCAGGACCCGCGTCTGAACCCGCAATTGCGCGAGGCGGCGTTGCGCCAGAGCAGCAAGACCTACGTCGAACTGTTGAATTTCATCAGCGATCACGGCGAGTACCCGCGTACCCATCGCCTGCTGGGCGGTACTGCGGCGCAACCGATCACTCCACACTACGGAGCACATTGATATGACCTACACCTTGCCTGCCCTGCCTTACGCCTACGACGCCCTGGAGCCGCATATCGATGCGCAAACCATGGAGATTCACTACACCAAGCATCACCAGACCTACATCAACAACCTCAATGCAGCGGTCGAAGGCACGGAGTTTGCGGGTTGGCCGGTAGAGAAGTTGGTGTCCAGCGTGCAGCAACTGCCGGAAAAACTGCGTGCTGCCGTGATCAACCAAGGGGGTGGTCACGCCAACCACTCGTTGTTCTGGGCGGTGATGTCGCCAAAGGGCGGCGGTAAACCTGACGGCGCACTGGGCAAAGCCATCGACGAGCATTTGGGCGGCTTCGACAGTTTCAAAGAGGCCTTCACCAAGGCCGCCTTGACCCGCTTCGGCAGCGGCTGGGCATGGCTGAGTGTCACCCCGCAAAAGACGCTGGTGGTGGAAAGCAGTGGCAATCAGGACAGCCCGTTGATGAGCGGCAACACGCCAATCCTGGGCCTGGACGTGTGGGAGCACGCCTATTACCTGCTGTATCAGAACCGTCGCCCGGAATACATCAACGCCTTTTATAGCGTGATCAACTGGCCGGAAGTCGCCGCACGCTACCAGGCCGCCCTGGCCTGATATTCAACCTATAACAAGATCTAAGGCCGACTATGGGCACTGAAACACTGGCGATCAGCAGCGGGCGAATGTTTCGTTATGCGTTTGGCTCGCTGTTGCTGTTGGCAGGGACTGCATTGCTGGTGGCCCATGGGCTGGCCTGGCTAAACCTTGAACCGCGTATCCTGCGCGCCTTGCAGGGCGGCGCTATCTGCGCGCTCGGCACGGCACTGGGCGCGGTGCCCGTGCTGGTCATACGCCGCATGCCGGTAGCGCTGAGCGATACCTTGCTGGGCTTTGGTGCCGGGGTAATGTTGGCGGCGACGGCTTTCTCGCTGATCGTACCGGGCATTGCGGCTGCCGAAGGCCTGGGGCTCTCGCCTTGGGGTGCCAGTGGTTTGATCAGCTTCGGCATCATGCTGGGGGCGTGCGGGCTGTATCTGGTAGACCGCAAGGTTTCCGGTGCGAGCCCGGAAATGCTGGTGGGTACGTCGGATAAACCCGTGATTGCGCCGCGTATCTGGTTGTTTGTGTTCGCCATCATTGCTCACAACATTCCGGAAGGTATGGCAGTGGGCGTTTCTGCCGGTGGTGGCATGCCGGACGCCGACAGCCTGGCCATGGGCATTGCCTTGCAGGATGTGCCGGAAGGTTTGGTGATTGCACTGGTGTTGGCAGGCGCGGGCATGTCGCGGGTCAAGGCGTTCTTGATCGGCGCCGCGTCAGGCTTGGTCGAGCCGGTGTTTGCCGTGCTGTGTGCGTGGTTGGTGAGCCTGGCTGAGGTTCTGTTGCCATTGGGGCTTGCGCTGGCGGCGGGGGCTATGTTGCTGGTGGTGACTCACGAAGTGATCCCGGAATCGCGCCGCAACGGTCACGAAAAGCTTGCCAGCCTGGGGTTGTGCGTCGGGTTTTGTTTGATGATGGTGATGGATACCGCATTAGGGTGAGGCCATTGCAGCCTCACACCTGTCTCAAAGGGTGGGTTTACTCACCCTCGTCAAAGTAGTTATTGATCAACTTAACCAGGGCGTCCATCGCTTCCTGCTCTTGTTCGCCTTCCGTCTTCAAGTGAATCTTGGTGCCCTTGCCCGCAGCCAGCATCATCATGGCCATGATGCTTTTGCCGTCGACCATCGATTCCGGCGTGCGCCCGGCGCGGATCTGGCAAGGGAACTGCCCGGCAACGCCGACAAATTTGGCCGAGGCGCGGGCGTGCAGGCCCAACTTGTTGATGATTTCAATTTCCAGAGCGGGCATCGCGGGGGTGTTCCTTTCAGCTAAGGTCGCGGTGGCGAACCTGGACGTTCTTGAGGGTTTGTTGCAGCACCTGGCCCAGGCGTTCGGTCAGGTAGACGGAACGGTGGTGGCCGCCGGTGCAGCCGATGGCAATGGTGACATAAGCCCGATTACTTGCAGCAAAGCGCGGTAACCATTTGAGCAGGTAGCTGGAGATATCCTGGAACATCTCCTCGACATCCGGTTGCGCAGCCAGGTACTCGGCTACTGGCTGGTCCAAACCAGACTGGTCACGCAGCTCCGGCTTCCAGTAGGGGTTGGGCAGGCAGCGCACGTCGAACACCAGGTCGGCATCCACCGGCATCCCGCGCTTGAACCCGAACGACTCAACCAGAAAGGCCGTGCCTGGCTCCGGCTGGTTCAGCAGGCGCAGCTTGATGGCATCGCGCAACTGATACAGGTTGAGGTCCGTGGTGTTGATCTTGAGATCCGCGAGGTCAATGATCGGCCCCAGCAGCGTGGTCTCATCCTCTATGGCTTCGGCCAGGGAGCGATGCGGGCTGCTGAGAGGGTGACGTCGACGGGTTTCGGAGAAACGCTTGAGCAGCGTTTCCTCGTCGGCATCCAGGTACAGCACATCGCAGTGAATATGCTTGGCGCGTACTTCCTCGAGCAGTTGCGGGAAGCGCTCGAGATGGCTGGGCAGGTTGCGGGCGTCAATCGAGACGGCCACCAGTGGCTGCGGCAGTTCAGTGTGGATCAGGGCGCGTTCGGCCAATTCCGGCAGCAGGCCCGCCGGCAGGTTGTCGATGCAGTAGAAACCGTTGTCCTCAAGAACATTGAGGGCGGTGCTTTTACCCGAGCCGGAGCGGCCGCTGACGATGATCAAACGCATGGTTACTGCCCGCTTTGCTCATCGAGTACAACCTGATAAAGCGCCTCGTTGCTGCTGGCACTGCGCAGTCTGTCGCGTACTTCTTTGCGGTCGAGCATGCTGGCTATCTGCCGAAGCAGTTCCAGGTGCGCATCGGTGGCGGCTTGCGGGACCAGCAGAACGAACAGCAGGTCAACCGGGGCGCCGTCGATGGCGTCGAAATCGATGGGGGCTTCGAGGTGGAGCAAGGCGCTGACGGGTGTCTCGCAGCCTTTGAGGCGGCAATGAGGAATGGCGATGCCGTTGCCAAAACCGGTTGAACCGAGTTTTTCACGGGCGATCAGCGCGTCGAATACATCCTGCATCTCCAGATCCGGCACTTCGCGCGCGATCAGGTTGGCAATTTGTTCGAGGGCTTTCTTTTTGCTGCCGCCCGGCACGTTCACAAGGGAACGGCCGGGGGTCAGGATAGTTTCAAGTCGGATCATGGGTGGGGAGTGTTAGCGGCCTGTGCCTTGAAGAAGGCTCTGCTGCTTTTCCTTATGCTTTTTAAGTTGGCGGTCAAGCTTGTCAGTCAAGGCATCAATTGATGCATACATGTCTTCATGCTCGGCATTGGCGACTACTTCGCCACCGGGTATCTGGAGAGTCGCCTCAATTTTCTGCTGAAGCTTGTCGACCTTCATGATGACTTGCACATTGGTGATTTTGTCGAAATGACCCTCAAGCCGTTTCAGCTTCTGCTCGACGTATTCGCGCAATGGAGGGGTGACTTCTACATGGTGTCCACTGATGTTGACTTGCATACAGCTTCTCCTTCGTTGCCAGTGCATAAAGCGGTGGGTAGGAATACCCACCACTGGAACGCTATGGCCCGCCCGTCACATCAAACGCTTACGCTCGCTGGAAGGCGCGATCCCGAGGGACTCGCGGTACTTGGCGACGGTTCGACGGGCGACCTGAATGCCTTGTGCCTCCAGTAAACCAGCGATCTTACTGTCACTCAATGGCTTTTTCTGATTTTCCGCCGCAACCAGTTTTTTGATGATCGCGCGGATCGCCGTGGACGAGCATTCACCGCCTTCGGAGGTGCTGACGTGGCTGGAGAAAAAGTATTTCAGCTCATAAATACCCCGTGGGGTATGCATGAATTTCTGCGTGGTTACCCGTGAAATCGTCGATTCATGCATACCTACCGCTTCGGCAATGTCGTGCAGAACCAGTGGCTTCATCGCCTCGTCGCCATATTCCAGGAAGCCGCGCTGGTGCTCGACGATCTGGGTGGCCACTTTCATCAGGGTTTCGTTACGGCTTTGCAGGCTCTTGATGAACCAGCGCGCTTCCTGCAACTGGTTGCGCATGAAGGTGTTGTCGGCACTGGTGTCGGCGCGGCGCACAAAGCCTGCATATTGTGGGTTGACCCGCAGGCGTGGCACCGATTCCTGGTTCAACTCCACGAGCCAGCGTTCGTTGTCTTTGCGCACGATCACGTCGGGCACGACATATTCGGCTTCGCTGGACTCGATCTGCGAGCCGGGGCGCGGGTTGAGGCTCTGTACCAGCTCGATGACCTGGCGCAGGTCGTCTTCCTTGAGCTTCATGCGGCGCATCAACTGGCTGTAGTCGCGGCTGCCCAGCAGGTCGATGTAGTCGGTGACCAGGCGCTGGGCTTCGGCGAGCCACGGGGTCTTGGCCGGCAGTTGGCGCAGTTGCAGCAACAGGCATTCGCTTAAGGTGCGAGCGCCAATGCCGGCAGGCTCGAACTGTTGGATGCGATGCAGGACGGCTTCGATTTCGTCCAGTTCGATGTCCAGTTCCGGGTCGAAGGCTTCAAGAATCTCGTCGAGCGTCTCGTCCAGGTAGCCCTGATTGTTGATACAGTCGATCAGGGTTACGGCGATCAGGCGATCGGTATCGGACATCGGCGCCAGGTTCAGTTGCCACAGCAAGTGGCTCTGCAGGCTCTCACCGGCGGACGTGCGAGTGGTGAAGTCCCACTCGTCGTCGTCATTGCTGGGCAGGCTGCTGGCGCTGGTCTGGTAGACGTCTTCCCAGGCGGTGTCCACGGGAAGCTCGTTGGGAATGCGTTCGTTCCATTCACCTTCCTCAAGGTTGTCCACCGTAGGGGCGGTTTCCTGATAGGACGGTTCCTGCACGTCGGGGTTGGGTTTTTGCTCGATGTTGTCGGCCAGCGGGTCTGCATTGTCGAAGTCGTCGCCTTCTTCCTGGCGTTCGAGCATCGGATTGGACTCCAGGGCCTCCTGGATTTCCTGTTGCAGGTCCAGGGTCGACAATTGGAGCAGGCGGATGGCCTGTTGCAGCTGCGGTGTCATCGTCAGCTGCTGGCCCATTCTCAGGACTAGCGATGGTTTCATGGCAGGGGCTTAACACCTTATTCGCCGGCGCAATGCGCCATCCACGACAGGGCGCGTGAGCGCCAAACATAAGCAAATTATATGCCTGATATCAGGGGCTTTGCCTAGAGCGCGGTAACAATAAAAAAACTGAGGTTTTTATTGACTTGCACGCGCCCCGGGCAATGGCCTGATACCACCGTGTTTACAGGCGGAACTCGTGACCCAGGTACACTTCCTTCACCAGTTCATTGGCCAGGATAGTGGCGGAGTCACCTTCTGCAATCAGTTGCCCATCGTTAACGATATAGGCGGTTTCGCAGATATCGAGGGTCTCACGCACGTTGTGGTCGGTGATCAGTACACCGATACCCTTGGCCTTGAGGTGATGGATGATCTGCTTGATATCGCCAACCGAGATCGGGTCGACACCGGCGAAAGGTTCGTCCAGCAGGATGAACTTCGGTGCGGTGGCCAGGGCACGGGCGATTTCCACACGGCGACGCTCGCCACCGGACAAGCTCATGCCGAGGTTGTCGCGGATGTGGTTGATATGGAACTCCTGCAACAGGCTTTCCAGCTCTTTGCGACGGCCGTCACGGTCGAGTTCCTTGCGGGTCTCGAGGATCGCCATGATGTTGTCGGACACTGACAGTTTGCGGAAGATCGACGCTTCCTGGGGAAGATAGCCGATGCCGGCGCGTGCACGACCGTGCATGGGCTGGTGGCTTACGTCCAGGTCGTCAATCAATACACGGCCCTGATCCGCCTGGACCAGGCCAACAATCATATAGAAGCAGGTGGTCTTGCCGGCGCCGTTGGGGCCGAGCAAGCCGACGATCTGGCCGCTGTCGATCGACAGGCTGACGTCGCGTACGACCTGACGGCTTTTATAAGCTTTGGCCAGATGCTGGGCTTTCAGGGTTGCCATCAGTTCGTCTTCTTCGCAGCGGGTTTTGGCGCAGGGGCGGCAGCGTCTTTCTGCTTCGGCTGGATAACCATGTCGATGCGCGGCTTCGGTGTGCCGATTTTTGTGCCATTGGCGCGACCGGCGGTAGCGATCTGCTTGACGGTGTCGTAGGTGATTTTTTCACCTTCGGTGGTATTGCCGTCAGTACTGACAACCCGTGCCTGGTCAATCAGGATAATGCGGTTCTGCTGGGCGTGATACTGGATGGTCCTGCCGTAGCCTTTCATCGGTGCCGGGTCGGCAGCCGCCTGCTTCTGTTCGAAGTAAGCCAGGTTGCCCACCGAAGTCACCACGTCGATGTCGCCAGCCGGGGTGCGAGTCAGCGTTACCGTGTTGCCGGTAATCTTCATCGAGCCTTGGGTGATGATCACGCCACCGGTGTAGGTCGCGACGCCTTGTTTATCATCCAACTGCGCATCGTCAGCCGAGATATGGATCGGTTGCTGGCTATCGTTCGGCAGAGCCCAGGCGCTCACGCTTCCCAGTGCTGCGCCCAGACCGAGCAAAATAGGGAGGGTTTTAACGAGCCTCATACTGTCCTCTTACGTTCGATAGCAGGTGTATCCTGCTTTCTTTCAAATACGCTTTCATTCCCTTGCCAGTCGATACACCGCCAGCGCCGTCAATTCTAACGTCTTGCTCGGTCTGCGCATATTGCTGTTGTGGGAAAACGGTCATGCGACTGCTGGTGATGATGGTGTCACGCTTGTGTTCATCGGTGCGCGCAACGCGTACCGAGTCGATCAACTCAACCTGGGTGCCGTCCGCATTGACCTCGCCACGTTTGCTGGTGACGTGCCACGGAAAGTCGGTGCCGCGGAACAGGTTCAGGTCCGGGTTGGTCAGCAAGCTGACGTCGGAGGCTTTGACGTGTTCCACCTTATCGGAGGTCATCTCGTATTGGACCTTGCCGTCAGGCATGAACTGCACCGTATAGGCATTGGTGGCGAAATTGTCGATCAGCCCCTCGTCAACCTGTGCTACAGGCTTGTCGAGAAAGCGCTCCGGGCTGATATTCCAGTAGCCCACCGCCAGGAACAGCGCGGCGATGACCCCGAATAACAGGAAGTTGCGAATCTTTTTGCTCAGCATAAAACGCTCTATAAGTAGGCGGCGTGGGCCGCTTCAAGACTGCCTTGGGCACGCAGGATCAATTCGCAGAACTCGCGGGCAGCGCCTTCACCGCCACGTGCGACAGTAATGCCATGGGCGTGTTCACGAACAAACGCCGCTGCATTGGCGACGGCCATGCCCAGGCCCACTCGGCGAATGACCGGCAGGTCAGGCAGATCATCACCCAGGTACGCAACCTGCTCATAGCTTAGGTTGAGTTGGCCAAGAAGCTCGTCCAGAACCACCAGTTTATCCTCACGGCCTTGATACAGGTGAGGAATCCCCAGGTTTTGTGCGCGGCGTTCCACAACCGGTGTCTTTCGACCACTGATAATTGCCGTTTGCACACCGGCGGCCATCAACATTTTGATGCCCTGGCCGTCGAGGGTGTTAAAGGTCTTGAATTCGCTGCCATCTTCGAGAAAGTACAGGCGGCCGTCGGTCAGCACGCCGTCCACGTCGAAAATCGCCAGTTTGATGTGTTTGCCGCGTTGCATCAGGTCGCTGGTCATTTACATCACTCCCGCACGCAGCAAGTCGTGCATGTTCAGGGCGCCGATCGGGCGGTCGTCACTATTGACCACCACCAGCGCGCCAATCTTATGGTCTTCCATGATCTTCAGCGCTTCGGCTGCAAGCATCTCGGGGCGGGCGGTCTTGCCGTGGGGCGTCATCACCGCATCAATGGTCGCGGTGTGGATATCGATGGTGCGGTCCAGGGTGCGGCGCAGGTCGCCGTCGGTGAAGACTCCGGCCAGACGCCCGTCGGCTTCCAGGATCACGGTCATGCCCAGGCCCTTGCGGGTCATTTCCATCAGCGCGTCTTTGAGCAAGGTGCCACGTTGCACGTGGGGCAGTTCATCCCCCGAGTGCATGACGTTTTCCACTTTGAGCAGCAGGCGACGACCCAGCGCGCCGCCCGGGTGCGAAAACGCGAAGTCTTCAGCGGTAAAGCCACGAGCTTCCAGCAACGCCACGGCCAGGGCGTCGCCCATGACCAGGGCGGCGGTGGTGGAGGAGGTCGGTGCCAGGTTAAGCGGGCAGGCTTCGTGGGCCACGTGCACGTTCAAATTGACTTCGGCAGCCTTGGCCAGCGTGGATTCCGGGTTGCCGGTGAGGCTGATCATCTTGATGCCCAGGCGCTTGATCAAGGGCAGCAAGGTCACGATTTCGTTGGTGGTGCCCGAGTTCGACAGCGCCAGGATAATGTCATCCTTGGTGATCATGCCCATGTCACCGTGGCTGGCTTCGGCCGGGTGCACGAAAAACGCCGTGGTCCCGGTGCTGGCCAGGGTGGCGGCGATCTTGTTGCCGACGTGGCCGGATTTGCCCATGCCGACCACCACAACGCGGCCCGTGCTGGCCAGAATCATCTCGCAGGCGCGTACGAAATCTGCGTCGATATGGGCCAGTAAACCTTCTACGGCTTCAAGCTCGAGGCGGATGGTGCGTTGTGCGGATTGAATAAGGTCGCTGGATTGGCTCATGTCTGAAATCGTATAGCCTGACGAAAAGTCGGCGATTATAGCGGTAATGATCAAATCCCTCACGCTAGTTATTCTGCAGGTGCCTGGGATTTATGCTCAGCCACGTGTTTTCCCTGTCCCGAATCTGAACAAGCGCTGTTCCGGCCTTGGGGGCTCTGTACCAGCAGTGATATAGTTCGCCGCCAGTTCGGTCGGCCCACCCCATGCCGCTAACTTTTGTGCATCTGTTGCAAACGAAAGTCGCAAGCATGGTGTCTGAGTGAAAGGCTGCATCCCAAGGAGATTAGATGAGTGCCGATAACGCCTACGCGGTCGAGCTGAAGGGCCTTACCTTCAAGCGCGGTTCGCGCAGCATCTTCAATAACGTCGATATTCGCATTCCCCGCGGCAAAGTCACGGGCATCATGGGGCCTTCCGGTTGCGGCAAGACCACTTTGTTGCGCCTGATGGGCATGCAATTGCGGCCCAGCGCCGGCGAAGTGTGGGTCAACGGCCAGAACCTGCCGACCCTGTCGCGCAGCGATCTGTTCGATGCGCGCAAGCATATGGGCGTGCTGTTCCAGAGCGGTGCCCTGTTTACCGACCTCGACGTTTTCGAAAACGTAGCGTTTCCGCTGCGGGTGCATACCCAGCTGTCCGATGAAATGATTCGTGACATTGTGCTGCTCAAACTGCAAGCCGTGGGCTTGCGCGGTGCCATCGACCTGATGCCCGACGAGTTGTCCGGTGGCATGAAGCGTCGTGTTGCGCTGGCGCGGGCTATTGCTCTCGATCCGCAGATCCTCATGTATGACGAGCCGTTCGTAGGCCAGGACCCGATCGCCATGGGCGTGCTGGTGCGCCTGATCCGCCTGCTCAACGATGCGTTGGGGATCACCAGCATCGTGGTTTCCCACGACCTGGCCGAAACCGCGAGCATTGCTGACTACCTTTATGTGGTCGGCGATGGCCAGGTGCTGGGGCAGGGTACGCCTGAAGAACTGATGAACGCTGATAACCCGCGCATTCGCCAATTCATGACCGGCGATCCCGATGGCCCGGTGCCTTTTCATTTTCCGGCAGCGGACTACCGCTCAGATCTTCTGGGGAAGCGCTGATGCGCAAGACATCTTTACTCGAGAAGGTTCGCCTTTTCGGCCGTTCCGGCATCGACTTGGTCGAGGTCCTGGGGCGTTCGACAATTTTTCTGTTTCACGCGCTGCTCGGGCGTGGCGGCATTGGCGGCGGTTTTGGCCTGTTGTTGAGACAGCTGCATTCGGTGGGCGTGATGTCCCTGGTCATCATCGTGGTGTCCGGGATATTCATCGGTATGGTGCTGGCGTTGCAGGGGTTCAATATCCTCTCCAGCTACGGTTCGGAGCAGGCAGTCGGGCAGATGGTTGCCCTGACGCTGCTGCGTGAGCTGGGGCCGGTGGTCACCGCTTTGCTGTTCGCTGGCCGTGCGGGTTCTGCATTGACCGCCGAAATCGGCAACATGAAGTCCACCGAGCAGTTGTCCAGCCTGGAAATGATCGGCGTGGACCCGCTCAAATATATTGTTGCCCCGCGCCTGTGGGCCGGCTTCATATCCCTGCCGCTGCTGGCGATGATTTTCAGCGTGGTGGGCATCTGGGGTGGTTCGTGGGTGGCGGTTGACTGGTTGGGCGTCTATGACGGCTCCTACTGGGGCAACATGCAAAACAGCGTGACCTTCAGCGGCGACGTGCTCAATGGCATCATCAAAAGCATCGTTTTCGCCTTTGTAGTGACCTGGATCGCCGTATTCCAAGGCTATGACTGTGAGCCCACTTCAGAAGGGATCAGTCGCGCCACCACCAAGACCGTTGTGTACGCCTCGCTGGCGGTACTGGGCCTTGACTTCATTTTGACCGCCTTGATGTTTGGAGATTTCTGATGCAAAACCGCACTGTGGAAATCGGTGTCGGCCTTTTCTTGCTGGCTGGCATCCTGGCTTTACTGTTGCTCGCCCTGCGAGTCAGCGGCCTTTCGGCCAGCCCCACCGCCGATACTTATAAGCTTTACGCGTACTTCGACAATATTGCTGGTTTGACGGTCAGAGCTAAAGTGACCATGGCCGGTGTAACCATCGGCAAGGTCACGGCAATCGATCTGGATCGCGACAGCTTCACTGGCCGGGTGACCATGCAAGTCGACAAGAAGGTAGATAATCTGCCGACTGACTCCACTGCATCTATCCTCACTGCTGGGCTGCTGGGCGAGAAGTACATCGGCATCAGCGTGGGTGGGGAAACAGCCCTGCTCAAGGATGGTTCGACAATCCACGACACACAGTCGTCGCTGGTGCTTGAAGACTTGATCGGTAAATTCCTGCTCAATACGGTCAATAAAGACGCCAAATGAGGAACCTGTTCATGATCTCTACCTTGCGACGTGGCCTGCTGGTGCTGCTGGCAGCGCTGCCGCTGATGGCTAATGCCGCTGCCGGCGGTTCTGCGCACGATCTGGTGCAGGACACCACCAACAAGATGTTGGCTGACCTGACTGCCAACAAAGAGCAGTACAAGCAAGACCCGACCAGGTTTTACGAAGCACTGAATACCATTGTGGGCCCGGTGGTCGATGCCGAAGGCATTTCCCGCAGCATCATGACGGTCAAGTATTCGCGCAAGGCTACCCCTGCGCAAATGCAAACATTCCAGGAAAACTTCAAGAAGGGCCTGTTCCAGTTCTACGGCAACGCCCTGCTGGAGTACAACAACCAAGGTATTACCGTCGCCCCAGCCGGGGATGAGTCGGGTGATCGCACCAGCGTTAACATGAGCGTCAAAGGCAACAACGGCGCCATCTACCCTGTGCAGTACACGCTGGAGAAGGTCAACGGCGAGTGGAAACTGCGCAACGTGATCATCAACGGCATCAACATCGGCAAGCTGTTCCGCGATCAGTTCGCTGATGCGATGCAGCGTAATGGCAATAACCTGGACAAAACCATCAATGGTTGGGCCGGTGAAGTCGCCAAAGCCAAGGAAGAAACCGACAAACAAGCCGGGAAGCCTGCGCAATGACCGAGTCGGCTGTTCGTTTGGGTGACGCCGGCGAGTTGTTCCTCAGTGGCGTGCTGGATTACCGCACCGGGCCTGACCTGCGCAAGCAGGGTCAGGCGCTGATCAACAGCAGTAACGCACCTGCGTTGGTGCTTGATTGCTCGGCGGTGACCAAGTCCAGCAGCGTCGGCTTGTCGTTGTTGCTGTGCTTCATGCGTGATGCGCAAGCCGCCAGGAAGCCGGTCAGCATCCGCTCAATGCCCGAAGACATGCGTGAAATCGCTCAGGTTTCCGGTATTACCGAACTGTTGGCGCATCCTTAATACACATTATTAAAGAAGCCCCCCGTCAGAGTCCTGCTATGCGGGGTTCGCAGGCGCGGGGCTTTTTTGTATGATGTGCGACCCGTGCGCACTGGGCGCCGATAGAGGTTGAGCATGCAGGCCCTAGAAGTTAAAAGCTTCCTTGAAGGAAAGCTGCCGGAAACGATCGTAGAAGTTGAAGGCGAAGGCTGCAATTTCCAGCTGAACGTGATTAGCGATGAACTGGCGAAATTGAGCCCGGTCAAGCGTCAACAGCAGATCTATGCCCATTTGAACCCGTGGATCACCGATGGCAGCATCCACGCGGTTACTATGAAATTTTTCAGCCGCGCGGCCTGGGCCGAGCGTACCTGAGCCCCCAAGGCGTCGAGATTCTTATGGATAAATTGATTATTACCGGTGGTGCCCGCCTCGATGGCGAGATCCGCATTTCCGGTGCAAAAAACTCCGCCTTGCCGATCCTGGCAGCGACCCTGCTGTGCGATGGCCCGGTAACTGTGGCCAACCTGCCGCACCTGCACGACATTACCACCATGATCGAGCTGTTCGGTCGCATGGGTATTGAGCCGGTGATCGACGAGAAGCTGTCTGTCGAAATCGACCCGCGCACCATCAAGACCCTGATCGCTCCGTACGAACTGGTGAAAACCATGCGTGCCTCGATCCTGGTGCTGGGCCCGATGGTTGCCCGTTTCGGCGAAGCTGAAGTAGCACTGCCTGGCGGTTGCGCGATTGGTTCGCGCCCTGTCGACCTGCACATCCGTGGCCTTGAAGCCATGGGCGCGGTCATCGACGTCGAAGGCGGCTACATCAAGGCCAAGGCGCCGGAAGGCGGTTTGCGCGGTGCCAACTTCTTCTTTGATACCGTCAGCGTTACCGGTACCGAGAACATCATGATGGCTGCCGCCCTGGCGAACGGTCGCAGTGTGCTGCAAAACGCAGCGCGCGAGCCTGAAGTAGTCGACCTGGCCAACTTCCTGATCGCCATGGGTGCCAACATCACCGGCGCCGGCACCGACACCATCACTATCGACGGTGTGAAGCGTCTGCACTCGGCCACCTACAAAGTGATGCCGGACCGTATCGAGACCGGCACCTACCTGGTTGCCGCTGCCGTTACCGGTGGCCGCGTCAAGGTCAAGGACACCGATCCGACCATCCTGGAAGCCGTGCTGGAAAAACTCAAGGAAGCCGGTGCTGAAATCACTACCGGTGAAGACTGGATCGAGCTGAACATGCACGGCAAGCGGCCAAAAGCCGTAAACGTGCGTACGGCTCCTTACCCGGCGTTCCCGACCGACATGCAGGCGCAGTTCATTTCCTTGAACGCGATTGCCGAAGGCACAGGCGCCGTGATCGAGACCATCTTCGAAAACCGCTTCATGCACGTGTATGAACTGCACCGCATGGGCGCCAAGATCCAGGTCGAAGGCAACACCGCCATCGTTACCGGCATCGACAAGCTCAAGGGCGCGCCAGTGATGGCGACCGACCTGCGTGCCTCGGCCAGCCTGGTGATTTCGGCGTTGTGCGCCGACGGCGACACCTTGATCGACCGCATCTACCACATCGACCGTGGTTACGAGTGCATCGAAGAAAAGCTGCAGATGCTCGGCGCTAAAATCCGCCGCGTACCGGGCTAGCTCCTGGAACTGTAAACACCGTCACCTGTGGCGAGGGAGCTTGCTCCCGCTGGACTGCGCAGCAGTCCCGTTCTTGGGGGCCGCTTCGCGACCCAGCGGGAGCAAGCTCCCTCGCCACAGGGTTGTGTTTTCAGCTAATCCTGCTGAATTTGTTTCAAGTCGAGGCTGTAATGGCCTCGATCTGTGTCTGGCGCCGTTTGCGACCGGGCAGCAATAGCCTGATGAAGGACTGACGTTTCCCATGTTGACCATCGCACTGTCCAAGGGCCGCATCCTTGACGACACTTTGCCGCTTCTGGCTGAAGCGGGCATCGTGCCAACCGAGAATCCGGACAAGAGCCGCAAGCTGATCATCCCCACGACCCAGGACGATGTGCGCCTGCTGATCGTGCGGGCTACCGACGTGCCGACCTACGTTGAGCATGGCGCCGCCGACCTCGGTGTTGCGGGTAAAGATGTGCTGATGGAATACGGTGGCCAGGGCCTTTACGAGCCGTTGGACCTGCGTATTGCGCTGTGCAAGCTGATGACCGCCGGCCGTGTCGGTGACGTTGAGCCTAAAGGCCGCCTGCGCGTGGCCACCAAGTTCGTCAACGTCGCCAAGCGCTACTACGCCGAGCAAGGCCGTCAGGTCGACATCATCAAGCTCTACGGCTCGATGGAGCTGGCGCCGCTGATCGGCCTGGCCGACAAGATCATCGACGTGGTCGACACCGGCAACACCCTGCGCGCCAACGGCCTCGAACCCCAGGACTTCATTGCCGACATCAGCTCCCGCCTGATCGTCAACAAAGCCTCCATGAAAATGCAGCACGCCCGTATCCAGGCGTTGATCGACACCCTGCGCAAGGCAGTGGAGTCTCGACACCGCGGTTGACTCACCCGCGCGGCCTTAGGCCGCGCCCGTCTATCCGCCTCATAGCCAGAATTCTCAGGTGCCCAAGCGGAAATGACTGCTAGTTTAGGGCGCCTGAGTTTTTGCCAATTCTATTGAGGCCCTCGCTATGACCACGTCCACTGCAATTGCCCGACTCAACGCTGCCGACCCGGATTTCGCCCATCATCTGGATCATCTGCTGAGCTGGGAAAGCGTGTCTGACGACTCGGTCAACCAGCGAGTGCTCGACATCATCAAGGCCGTGCGCGAGCGCGGTGATGCGGCGCTGGTGGATTTCACCCGTCAGTTCGATGGCCTGGACGTGAAGTCCATGGCCGACCTGATCCTGCCCCGTGAACGCCTGGAGCTGGCGCTGACACGCATCACTGCACCCCAGCGCGAAGCCCTGGAAGTGGCGGCGGCGCGGGTGCGCAGCTACCACGAAAAACAGAAACAGGATTCCTGGAGCTACACCGAAGCCGACGGAACCGTGCTGGGCCAAAAAGTCACGCCGCTGGACCGCGCCGGTCTGTACGTGCCCGGCGGCAAGGCCTCGTACCCGTCATCGGTACTCATGAACGCGATTCCGGCCAAAGTGGCGGGCGTGACCGAAGTGGTCATGGTGGTGCCGACCCCGCGTGGTGAAATCAACGAGCTGGTGCTGGCCGCTGCCTGCATCGCCGGTGTCGACCGCGTGTTCACCATTGGTGGTGCGCAAGCCGTTGCAGCCCTGGCCTACGGCACCGAAAGCGTGCCGAAGGTCGACAAGGTGGTTGGCCCCGGCAACATCTATGTCGCCACCGCCAAGCGCCACGTGTTTGGCCAGGTCGGTATCGACATGATCGCCGGCCCTTCGGAAATTCTCGTGGTGTGTGATGGCCAGACCGACCCGGACTGGATCGCCATGGACCTGTTTTCCCAGGCTGAGCACGACGAAGACGCCCAGGCGATTCTGGTCAGCCCGGACGCCGAGTTCCTCGACAAGGTCGCCGCCAGTATCAATAAGCTGCTGCCGACCATGGAGCGCGCCGAGATCATCGAGAAGTCGATCAATGGCCGTGGTGCGCTGATTCTGGTGCGTGACATGGAACAGGCCATCGAAGTGGCCAACCGCATTGCGCCAGAGCACTTGGAGTTGTCCGTAGCCGACCCACAGGCCTGGCTGCCGTTGATCCGCCACGCCGGTGCGATCTTCATGGGCCGTCACACCAGCGAAGCCCTGGGCGACTACTGCGCCGGCCCCAACCACGTGCTGCCGACGTCCGGCACCGCGCGGTTCTCGTCGCCGCTGGGGGTGTATGACTTCCAGAAGCGCTCGTCGATTATCTTCTGCTCGCCACAAGGCGCCTCCGAACTGGGCAAGACTGCCTCGGTGCTGGCCCGTGGTGAATCGCTGAGCGCTCACGCGCGTAGCGCCGAATATCGCATCCTTGAAGAGGGGAAATGAGGCATGAGCAAATTCTGGAGCCCCTTCGTCAAGGACCTCGTGCCTTACGTACCCGGCGAACAACCGAAGCTGACCAAGCTGGTCAAGCTCAACACCAATGAAAACCCCTACGGCCCTTCGCCCAAGGCGCTGGCCGCGATGCAGGCCGAGTTGAACGACAATTTGCGCCTGTACCCGGACCCCAACAGCGACCTGCTCAAGCAGGCCGTGGCCAAGTATTACGCGGTCGACGCCAGCAAGGTGTTCCTCGGCAACGGTTCCGACGAAGTGCTGGCGCACATCTTCCACGGCCTGTTCCAGCACGACTTGCCGCTGCTGTTCCCGGACATCAGCTACAGCTTCTACCCGGTGTACTGCGGCCTTTACGGCATCAAGTCCGCCCCGGTGCCGCTGGACGAGCAATTCCAGATCCGCGTGGCCGACTACGCCAAGCCCAACGGCGGGATCATCTTCCCCAACCCGAACGCGCCGACCGGCTGCGTGCTGGCGCTGGATGCAGTGGAGCAGATCCTCAAGGCCAGCCCGGATTCGGTGGTGGTGGTCGATGAAGCCTATATCGACTTCGGCGGCGAAACCGCCATCAGCCTGGTGGATCGCTACCCGAACCTGCTGGTGACCCAGACCCTGTCCAAATCGCGCTCACTGGCCGGTTTGCGTGTAGGCCTGGCCGTGGGCCACCCGGACCTGATCGAGGCGCTGGAGCGGGTCAAGAACAGCTTCAACTCCTACCCGCTGGATCGCCTGGCGATTGTCGGCGCGGCGGCGGCGTTTGAAGACCGTGAGTACTTCGAGAAAACGTGCAAGCGGGTGATCGACAGCCGCAACACGGTGGTCGCGCAGTTGCAAGGCAAGGGCTTTGAAGTGTTGCCTTCAGCGGCCAACTTCATCTTTGCCCGTCACCCACGGCACGACGCCGCGGGTTTGGCCGCAAAGCTGCGTGAGCAAGGCGTGATCGTGCGGCACTTCAAGCAGGAGCGGATTGCCCAGTTCCTGCGGATCAGCATCGGTACGCCGGAGCAGAACCAGGCGCTGATCGATGGCCTCGGCGAGCTCTAAGCCACACTGAAGATAAAAAAAAGTGGGAGCTGGCAAGCCAGCTCCCACTTTTTTTTGCGTTGAGCCAGTTAGATCAACGGCTCATCCGGCTTCTTGTTCTTCCAGCCATCATTGCCCGGCAGCAGCAGGTTCAAACCAATCGCTACCACCGCACACAGGGCGATGCCCTTGAGGCCGAAATCATCCGGGCCAGTGCCGGTGCCGACCAGCACACCGCCAATCCCGAACACCAAAGTCACCGACACAATCACCAGATTGCGCGCCTCACCCAGGTCGATCTTGTGGCGGATCAACGTGTTCATGCCAACCGCCGCAATCGAGCCGAACAGCAGGCACAGAATCCCGCCCATCACCGGTACCGGGATGCTTTGCAGCAACGCGCCGAACTTGCCGATAAACGCCAGGCTGATGGCAAACACTGCCGCCCAGGTCATGATTTTCGGGTTGTAGTTCTTGGTCAGCATCACTGCGCCCGTCACTTCGGCGTAAGTGGTGTTTGGCGGGCCGCCGAACAGGCCGGCAGCGGTGGTGGCAATCCCGTCACCCAGCAGGGTGCGGTGCAGGCCGGGCTTCTTCAGGTAATCGCGACCGGTCACGCTGCCCACCGCAATCACACCGCCGATATGCTCGATCGCCGGGGCCAGGGCCACCGGGACGATAAACAGGATGGCCTGCCAGTTGAACTCCGGCGCGGTGAAGTGGGGCAGGGCGAACCACGGCGCGGCGGCGATCTTCGCCGTGTCGACCACACCAAAGTAGAACGACATGGCAAAGCCGACCAGCACGCCGGAGATAATCGGCACCAGGCGGAAAATGCCTTTACCGAATACCGCGACGATCAAGGTGGTCAGCAGCGCCGGCATCGAAATCAGCATCGCCGTCTGGTAATGGATCAGCTCGCTGCCATCGCCGGCTTTGCCCATTGCCATATTGGCGGCAATCGGCGCCATGGCCAGACCGATGGAAATGATCACCGGGCCAATCACCACCGGCGGCAGCAGGCGGTCGATGAAACCCGTGCCTTTGACCTTAACAGCCAGGCCCAGGAAGGTATAAACGAAACCGGCCGCCATCACCCCGCCCATGGTCGCCGCGAGGCCGAACTGGCCTTTGGCGAGAATGATCGGGGTGATAAACGCAAAGCTCGATGCCAGGAATACCGGCACCTGCCGCCCTGTCACCACCTGGAACAGCAGCGTGCCCAGGCCTGCGGTGAACAGTGCGACGTTTGGATCAAGACCTGTGATCAGTGGCATCAACACCAGCGCGCCAAATGCTACAAACAGCATTTGTGCGCCAGACAGGATCTGGCGCCAAAGCGGGTCGTTGAATTCATCCTGCATGCTCACGCGTCCTTCTGCTTGGTGCCGAAGATCTTGTCACCGGCATCGCCCAGGCCTGGGATGATGTAGCCGTGTTCGTTCAAGCGCTCGTCGATGGAGGCGGTGTAGATCTGCACGTCCGGGTGAGCCTTTTCGACGGCAGCGATGCCTTCGGGGGCAGCCACCAGCACCATGGCGCGGATGTCCTTGCAACCGGCTTTTTTCAGCAGGTCGATGGTGGCAACCATGGAGCTGCCGGTGGCGAGCATCGGGTCGATGATCATTGCCAGGCGTTCGTTGATTTCCGGGACGAGTTTTTCCAGGTAGGTGTGCGCCTGCAAGGTTTCTTCATTGCGGGCCACGCCCACGGCGCTGACTTTGGCGCCCGGGATCAGGCTGAGCACGCCTTCGAGCATGCCGATACCGGCGCGCAGGATAGGCACTACGGTGATTTTCTTACCGGCGATTTTCTCTACTTGTACGGGACCGGCCCAACCGGGGATCTCGTAGGTTTCCAGCGGCAAATCCTTGGTCGCTTCATAAGTCAGCAGCGCTCCGACTTCCTGAGCAAGCTCACGGAAATTCTTCGTGCTAATGTCGGCACGGCGCATAAGGCCGAGTTTGTGTCGGATCAGCGGGTGGCGGATCTCGCGAGTGGGCATGGGAAAGGCTCCGGCGGCGGGCAAAAAAACCGGCCTAGATTAATCTATCCGAGGGTGTTGTCCTATAGACATCTAGTACGTTAGTCCATTAAGGCTTGATCGTTGCGCCTCACATGCGTACCTTTGCCCGCTTTTCTTGCCACAGCACCCCCTTGGAGAGCGCCATGTCCGCTGATCTCGAGCATATCCGTCAAATCATGCGCGAGGCTGACTGCCTGTACACCGAAGCGCAAGTCGAAGAAGCGATCGCCAAGGTCGGCGCACACATCAGCCGCGAAATGGCCGACACCAACCCGGTGGTCTTCTGCGTGATGAACGGCGGCCTGATTTTCGCCGGCAAATTGCTGACTCATCTGCAATTCCCGCTGGAAGCCTCCTACCTGCACGCCACCCGTTATCGCAACGAGACCAGCGGCGGCGACCTGTTCTGGAAAGCCAAGCCGGAAGTGTCGTTCATCGATCGCGACGTGCTGATCATCGACGACATCCTCGATGAAGGTCACACCCTGGGCGCGATCATCGACTTCTGCAAACATGCCGGCGCGCGCAAAGTGCACACCGCCGTACTGATCGACAAAGACCACGACCGCAAAGCCCGTCCGGACCTCAAAGCCGATTACGTCGGCCTGCCGTGCATCGACCGCTACATCTTCGGTTATGGCATGGACTACAAAGGCTACTGGCGTAACGCCAATGGCATCTATGCGGTTAAAGGGATGTAAACCATGGTGCGCTTTCTTGATCAGACGCTGTTCGCGCAATTGGCCGAGAAAGCCGCCGCCAGCCCTCGCGGCCGGCACCATCACAACTTCCATCAGATGGAAGAACCCTGCCATCGCCTGGCCGTTGGCCTGCAACCCGACACCTATGTGCCGCCGCATCGGCACCTGCGTGCCGACAAGGCGGAAACCCTGTTGGTGCTCAAGGGCAGCCTCGGCTTACTGGTGTTCAGCGATACCGGCGAGGTGATTGCCAAGCGCATTCTGCAGGCGGGCGGTGAGTGTGCAGGCGTCGATCTGCCGCCAGGCGTGTTTCATGGCCTGGTGGTGCTGGAGCCCGACAGTGTGATGTTTGAATGCAAGGCCGGGCCGTATCGCCCGATAGGCGAGGGCGAGTCACCCGACTGGGCGCCCCGCGAAGGCGATTCCGGTGTGGCCGAGTATCAACGCTGGATGCTCGCCCAGTTCGATTGAGCTACAGTGCTCGGCCTTCTTCTACGGAGCGGCCCATGAGCCTGTTGACACACACCTGCGCCGCCCTGGCGTTGACTCTCAGTTTGCCACTGGCTGCCGCGCCCGCGCCGATGCACAGCCAGTTCCTGCCGCCCGATGACCTGACCCTGCGTGCGCAAACGCCCGACCAGCAGCAACTGCTGCAAGTTACCGAATATGCGGTGGTGGTGGGTAACCAGCGGCAGTCGACGCAACAGCCGATTCCGGTGACCTCGCCGTTGATGATCCGCCTCAAGGGGAAATCCCTGAACAAGGGCGCGACGATCAGTCAGGTGGTGCTCAATTTTGATGCCGAAAGCAAAAGCCTGAAAAAGCCGATGTTCGATGACGCCAGCAAAACCCTGACCTTGTCTTACCCAATGGCGCAATATCGAGTGATTGTCGACCTGCTGCGCAATGACACGGTGTATGTGCAGTTCCTCAGTTACGCCAATGGGCATATCTGGGCGGATCTTCACACCGGCGCCGTACGCGCAAAGTAATTAAGCCGAATGCAGTCAATGTGGGAGCTGGCTTGCCTGCGATGGCGGCGGGTCAGTTGGCCCAACTGTCACTGATGCACCGCTATCGCAGGCAAGCCAGCTCCCACATGAGTGTTTGGTTGTTTTCGAAGGTGGTGTCTGGCAGGTAGACTCCCAATCCCGTGTAAATGTCTGCAGGCTGGAGTCGGTAATGCGTAAAGATAAGAAACAGGTGATTGGTGACGAGATCGGCGACGACCAGATCAAGTTGTTCCTGGATTTTGAGCCAGTCGACGCGACTTCACCGTCCCTGCACAAGCTGATCAAGGCCTACCGTGGCCTGCGTATCGACGACTTCGAGCGCTTCCTGGGCTTTTTCAAGGAAGCTGGCCTGGACCTGGATGGTAAGGACGAGCACGGCAAGACCTTCGTCGAGCTGATCAAGGACCAGCGCAACGCGCCTGAGTACATCGAGCTGATCGAAAACGCTCGCGGCTGATTATCCCGGCCACAAAAAAACGCCCCGAAGGGCGTTTGATCGTTCCCACGCTCCGCGTGGGAATGCCTCCACTGACGCTCCGCGTCAAGACCTCAAGCGAAGCTTTCAGCCTCGTTGCTTTGCGCAACCAGCTCCAGGCTGATGTTGTTCTGCGCATTGATCTTGCGATACAGCTCAGCGTCCGTCTCCAGCACTTTTTCCCTCGCCGGGAAGATCTCGTGCAGCTTGGCCGCCCACTCACCAGCAGCCTTGGCCGGGAAGCAGCGCTCGATCAGTTCCAGCATGATCGAAACCGTCACCGAAGCGCCTGGGGACGCACCCAGCAGGGCCGCCAGCGAGCCGTCTTTGGCCGCGACCAGCTCGGTGCCAAATTGCAGCACGCCGCCTTTTTTCGGGTCTTTCTTGATGATCTGCACCCGTTGTCCGGCCACTTCCAGGCGCCAGTCTTCGGCTTTGGCTTGCGGGTAGAAGCGACGCAGTGATTCCAGGCGCTGCTCCATGGACTGCATCACTTCGCTGACCAGGTATTTGGTCAGGTCCATGTTGTCGCGAGCGACCGCCAGCATCGGGCCGATATTGCCGGCGCGAACCGACAGCGGCAGGTCGAGGAACGAGCCGTGCTTGAGGAACTTGGTGGTGAAGCCGGCGTATGGCCCGAACAGCAGGGATTTCTGGCCATCGACCACGCGGGTGTCCAGGTGCGGCACGGACATCGGCGGCGAGCCCACGGCGGCCTGGCTGTAGACCTTGGCCTGGTGGTGCTTAACCACTTCCGGGTTGTCGCAACGCAGCCACTGGCCACTGACCGGGAAGCCGCCGAAGCCTTTGCTTTCTTCGATGCCCGAAGCTTGCAGCAGCGGCAGGGCCGCGCCACCGGCGCCGAGGAACACGAACTTGGCGTCGACTTCGCGGGTGTTGCCGCTATTGACGTCCTTGATGCTCACGGTCCAGCCCGCGCCATTGCGCTTGAGGCCGGTAACGCGCTTGCTGTACTTGACCTGGGCATCCGGTGCGCTGGTCAGGTGCGACAGCAGTTGGTTGGTCAGGGCGCCGAAATTGACGTCGGTGCCGTTCATCACGCGGGTGGCCGCGATTTTTTCGTCGAGCGGGCGGCCCGGCATCATCAGCGGCATCCACTCGGCCATCTCATTGCGGTCTTCGGTGTAATGCATGTCCGAGAACGCATGGTGCTGGCTGAGGGTTTCAAAGCGTTTCTTGAGGAAAGACACGCCTTTGTCGCCTTGCACGAAGCTCAGGTGCGGCACCGGGCTGATAAAGGACTTGGACGAGCCAAAGGTGCCCTTTTTGGTCAGGTAAGCCCAGAACTGCTTCGACACCTCGAACTGGGTGTTGATGTGCACGGCTTTCTTGATGTCGATGGAGCCGTCGCCAGCCTGCGGCGTGTAGTTCAGCTCACACAGCCCGGCGTGGCCGGTGCCGGCGTTGTTCCACGGGTTGGAACTCTCCGCGGCACCCGAATCCATCAGCTCAACGACTTCCAGCTTGAGGCCGGGGTCGAGCTCTTTGAGCAATACGGCCAGGGTGGCACTCATGATGCCGGCCCCTACCAGTACTACGTCGACTGCTTCGTTATGCGCCATTTAACGCGTCTCCAAAATCTGCAGCACCAAATTGACGGCATGGCTGCCAGGAGTGACGGGGCGGTTCACGTGTTGCCCCAGGTTACCCATGGCCAGGATCGCCATGTCCGTTTCGCAATTCTTTGCAACTTCAGCACACGCTTCCTGCCAGGCTAATCTGCCTATGAACGCATTCATGGGCGCCTGTGGCAATTCGACTTATGGTCAAAACGTGCGATTTGTGCAATCAAACCGTAGCGGACAGGCTCAAGCTCCGGTGTTTGAGGAGTACTCGGTCCTGTGTGGTTGGGCTGTTCCAGACGCTGATGGTGCTTGTACAAACGCCAAACTATTCATTTGCTCGCCACACTCTTGTGAAGTTGTGAAAACCCGTTTTTTTCACGCTCTTTTGAAGACGTGAACCTCAAAAAAGGGCTGCCCCAGCCTGGCACCTGGCCCGTAAACCCCTGCCGACACGCGGCAAGACGGGCAAACAACTCAAGTGGCCGAGCGCAATGGCAGCTCTGGCAGATTCGGTAAAGAGGGGTGGTTTGCAAAGAAAACAGCAAGCGCGCCAGCTTCACTCGATCTGTGTGGGCGGCTCTCTGTGGGCGATTGGGGGGTTAATACCGAGGCATTAACGATGCTGCGAGGCCCGATCAGGAGACGTCCTTATAATCGGGGGGAGATTGTAGCGAAGAACGCCAGGGAAATGGGCGTGTTTTGTGACTTTTATTAGGGCGTTCAGGAAGCCAGTGCGTGCCGCGAGTGCGTGTGGGCAACCCGTGGGCTGATTCGGGCGTTCATTGGCAGTGGGCGGTGCATCCAGCCCAGATGTGTCTCCGTGACTTCCACCCAGCCCTCGCCCACGGGTGGCAGGCTGCACTGCTTGAACGCCACGCAATGGCCATTGGCATCGAGCCGTGCGTAGTGGCGATGGCGGGGGTGGGACATGAACAATGATTTAAGAAGGCGCATGGCTTTGTACCTGTTACGTTACATGCTTGAAGGTTGCCAGTGTGCCATGACAGTGGAGTGACGAAATTATGCGAAATTGTAATTTCAGCCCGCCTTCAGCTGCCGTTCAGGATGGCTGGTGAGTGGCCCACATGCGCCGTTATACTGGCGGCCTGTTTGCACCTAGTCCTGGAGAAATGAGTATGTTGCAACGCCTGTTGTTCGGTTTGATCACTGTGACCAGTTTGACCCTGGTTGGCTGCGCCAACAGCCCGCAACAACTCAGCCCGCAACCTAAAGTCACGGCGCAACTGGCGCCTGTCGGCCACGGCCAGCCGGTATCGGTGCGCGTGGTAGATGGTCGTCCTTCGCCAACCCTGGGTTCCCGTGGTGGTCTGTACCCTGAGACCGCGCTGATTTCGGTACAAGGCCAGGACGTGCTGCCCAAGCTGCAAGCCCAGGCTGAAGCCGCCGTGCGCCTGCTGGGCTTCACCCCGGCCAACTCGCCGGGCGCGCCGCAGTTGACCATCACCCTGGCTGAGCTGAAGTACCAGTCGCCCAAAGAAGGCCTGTATGTGACGGAAGCCTCCATCGGCGCGACCTTCAAGTCCGACGTCAGCGCCGGCACACGCCGCTACAGTGGCCGCTACGGCGCGTCCCTGAACCAGCGCTTCGGTATGTCGCCGAACCAGGAAACCAACACCAAGCTGGTCAGCGACGTGTTGAGTGATGCCCTGACGCGCTTGTTCAAAGACCCGAGCATCGGTTCGCTTCTCAACGCGCAGTAACCGTCAGGCGGGCGCAACGCCCCCATCGCCGGGCTCAGCAATGAGCCCGGTTTTTTTATGCCTGTAGCCTTCATGCAGCCGTTTCGACATAAAAGTCCAGCACACTCACGCCAGTGAGCAGGTCCAGCTCCGGCAGGTCGGCATGCTGGTGCCCGCCGAGCGCGCAATACACCAGCCAGTGGCGGTCCTGGACGTTGAATGCGAGGCCGCCGACCAGCGCTTCCTGTTCATCGTTCTGGGCGATCAGGTACAGCCGATCCTGGTTTTGTGCGTGCAGCATGACAAGCTCCCAAGCGTTCGAAGGGCAACAGAGTGGCTTGTTAAGGTGACGTTCAGGTGACGCTGTAAATTACTGGATACATTAACCGTACATGGGGGACGGAACGTTTCAGCGGCAGGAGGCCAATATCATTCAGGTTTGTATCTGAATTGATACCAAGACACTCGTCTACCGAGGTTTGCGATGGCGCTGCCCGCACTGCTGATCAATGCTGTGGCTTTATTGGTGGCCTGCCCGGGTGCAGCGCTGCTGTTCATTACCCGCCTGCGCGAGCAGCGAGCGCTGGCCGACCTGACCGCCCAAAGCGAAGACCGCGCGATCGACCAACCGATGTTGTTTCTGGATGTGCGTACCGAACGGTCGCATCGCCTGGCTTACCGCCTCGGGTTTGCCTGCCTCGGCCTGGCGCTGGCCGTGTCCTGGCTCAGCACCCACCTCTAAAACCACCGAAAGACCAATGTGGGAGCTGGCTTGCCCGCGATAGCAGTGTGCCAGTCGATAGATTCGGTTCTGACACGCCGCCATCGCGGGCAAGCCCGCTCCCACATTTTGGTTTGGTATTTACAGAGGAATCCCGGCCTTGACCCGGTATTGATTCCTCACCGGCGTCGCATACTGCGTCACCAAGTACGGCCGGTGTTCCACCGGGCATTCATTCAAGCGCCGCTCCCACTCCGCTTTGGCCTTGGCCAGCTCATCGGCCGGGAACACCTCGGCTGCCGCCGGCACCTGCAATTGCGGGTCGGCGTCGCTCCACTGCGCATACGCCAGGTAATGCACCGGGAACAGGCGATAACCGCCGAGAATCTGGCGGTCCATTTCTACGGCCAACAGTTTGGTGTCTTCAAAGCGTTCGGTGATCGGCGGTGCGAAGTTCACGTGCACGCGGCCCTTGTAGCCGGTAATGCCCAGCGCAATGCTCACATCGTCTTCACCTGGCGCCTTGCTGTAGGTGCCGGTGGTGGCGCGGATGTACAGCTCGCGGGCCTTGGCGCTGTCGCATGGGTCGTATTCATAGCTGATCGACACCGGCGTCAGGTTCAGCGACTGGATCACCTCTGCAAACGGCTCGTCCTTGCGGCTGACGTGGAACATCTTGAGGATCGCCGACTCGGTGCGATCATCCCCGTCCTTGGCCCGCCCTTCGGCCTGGGCGATCCAGATCGACTGGCAGTCGTTGCGGATCGAATGGTTGATATAGGCCGACAGCAGGTTATACGCCGCCATCTTCTCCTTTCGCCCAGTGATCGAGCGGTGCACGATAAAGCTCTTGTTCAGGCGCATCAGGTCGCTGACAAACGGCTTTTGCAGCAGGTTGTCGCCGATGGCGATGCGTGGCGTCGGCAGGCCGGCGTGGTACACGGCATAGTTGACGAAGGCCGGGTCCATCACGATATCGCGGTGGTTGGCCAGAAACAGATAGGCGGTGCCGGACTTGAGCTGCTCGACGCCGGTATAAGTCACGCCGTCGGTCGCCCGATCTATGGTGTGATCGACGTAGTACTCGACTTTGTCCTGCAGCGTGGCCACGGTGGTGACGCCGGCAAATTCACGGCGCAGTTTGCGGGCGATCATCGGCTTGAGCAGCCAGCCCAGGGCGCCGGCAAAGCGCGGGAAGCGAAAGTGAGTCAGGATGTCCAGAAAGGCCTTGTCACTGAACAGGCGCGCCAGCACGGCCGGGACTTCGCTGTCGTTGTAAGGTCGGATGGTATCGAATTCGCCCATCATGCTCTCTTGTTAGAAACGGCTAGGGTAAGTAAAGGAAATATCAGGGTGCGGCCGCAATATTGGCTCTGCCGTGAATAGCCCTGTAAATAGACCGGCGATTATACGCACAAGTCACCTGGGAGACCGCGATGGAAGAGGAGTCGTACGAATGTCCTTATTGTGGAGAGGTGGTCACGGCGTTGCTGGACCTGTCGGGAGGCGATCAGCAATATATAGAGGATTGCCCGGTGTGCTGCCGGCCCATTACTTTCGAGCTACAGGTGCATGATGACGAATGGATGCTGAACGTGCGCAGCGAAAACGAGTAACAGGTACACCCCATGCAGCGAATCTACGAACCGGAAAACCTGATGGAGGGCGAGCTGCTGCAACAGATGCTTGCCAGTGAAGGCATCGAGGCGCACCTGGTGGGGCGCCATTTGCTCGGTGGGACCGGCGAGTTGCCGATCTTCGGCCTGTTGGGCCTGGAAGTCGACAACGACCAGGCCGCCTACGCCCGCGAATTGATTACGGCCTATAACGGCGCGCAACCCATGCCCGGCGATGAACCCGACAGCTTCCCCGACGTGTTGGTCTGTTAGGCTGTCGGTCGGTTTACCCCAAGAGTCGTGTTGCCCCATGTGTGGACGTTATGCCCTGTTTCGCTGGAACCCTTCCTTTGCTGCCTTGCCGGGCTTCCCGGCCGACCAGCAGGCCCAGTGGAACATCTCCCCGAATGATTCGGTGCTGATCCAGCGCCTGAGCGAAGGCCAGCGCACCCTGGCCCGTGCGCGCTGGGGCCTCACGCCACCGTGGCTCACCGACCTTTCGCGCACGCCAGCCCACGCGCGCGCCGAAACCCTGGCCGAACAACCGATGTTTCGCGAAGCCTTGCGCCAGCGCCGTTGCCTGCTGCCGGCCAACGGTTTCTACGAATGGCGCGGCACCCAGCGTAAACGCCCGTATTGGCTGACGCCGGGTGAAGGCTCGACACTGTTTTTTGCGGCGATCTGGGAAGCGTATCCGGTGCAAGAGCAGGTGTGGCTGAGTACGGCGGTGGTGACCCAGGCCGCGCAGAGTCAGCGGCGGCCGTTGATTCTGGAGGCGGCAGGGCAAGAGGCGTGGTTGAATCCTGAGACGCCGCTGCACGTGTTGCAGGGCTTGTTGGCCAGCGAGCCTGCCGCGTTGCGCGAGCGGGTGTTGGCCAATATGGTCAATGATCCGAAGTTGAATGGGCCGGAGTGTCTGACCCCAGGTTGAGGTTGGCTTTGCTGGACTCATCGCAGGCAAGCCAGCTCCCACATGTTGAGTGTATTCACAAATCCAAATGTGGGAGCTGGCTTGTCGGGTCGCCGCATCGCTGCGATAGCGGCCTCAGACCTTGAACTGATTGATCAACCGCCGCTGCTGCTCCGCCAACTTGGTCAAATCCGCACTCGCTGCGCTGGACTCATCCGCACCACCCGCCACCTCATTGGCCACCTGGCCAATATTGATCACATTGCGATTGATGTCCTCGGCCACGGCGCTCTGCTCTTCGGCCGCGCTGGCGATTTGCGTGTTCATGTCGTTGATCACCGACACCGCCTGGGTAATGGTCTCCAGCGCTTCGGCCGCCTTCGCCGCGTGCTGCACGCTTTCGTCGGTACGGTGCTGGCTGTCTTCCATCACCCGCACCACATCGCGCGTGCCTTGTTGCAGCTGTTGGATCATGGTCTGGATTTCTTCAGTGGCTTTTTGGGTTTTCTGCGCCAGGTTGCGCACCTCATCGGCCACCACCGCAAAGCCACGCCCTTGCTCACCGGCGCGGGCCGCTTCGATGGCGGCGTTGAGCGCCAGCAGGTTGGTCTGCTCGGCAATCCCGCGAATCGCCGTGAGGATCGCGTTGATATTTTCGCTGTCCTTGGCCAGGGTTTGCACCACACCGACCGCCTTGCCGATTTCTTCAGCCAGCGCGCCGATGGAAGTGGACGTGTCGCGCACAATACGCATGCCTTGGCTTGCGGCCTGGTCGGCATGGCTGGCGGCTTGCGCGGCCTGGGTGGCGTTGCGTGCCACGTCTTGCGCAGTGGCGGTCATTTCGTGCACAGCGGTGGCCACCTGGTCGATCTCGACCATCTGTTTATGCACGCCCTGGTTGGTGCGGATGGCGATATCGGCGGTGTGTTCCGACGAGTCGCTGACCTTCTGCACCGAACTCACGACCTGAGTGATCATGCCCTGCAACTTGATCAGGAAGGTATTAAAGCCGTTGGCAATCGCGCCCAGTTCATCGGCGCGATCACTGGTGAGGCGGCGGGTAAGGTCGCCTTCGCCCTGGGCGATATCGTTGAGCATGGCCACCATTTGCTTGAGCGGGCGGGCGATGCCATGGCCCACCAGCCAGATCACCAGCAAACCGATACCGGCGATCAACAGGCCGACCATGGCCATGCCGAAGGTGTCGGTCTTGCGCTGGGCTTGCAGGTCGCTTTGCAGCTTCTGCGAGTCGGCCATTACCGCACTCAGCGGCAGTTGCAGCATCAAGGTCCAGCGCGCTTCGGCCTGGCCGATGTTGAAGGGCAGGAACAGCTCGATATGCCCGTGCTCCTTGTCGATGTCGTAGCGCACTTCGCCGACTTTCAACTGGCCGAGGTTGGCCAGCTCGTTGCTGTCGAGCAGGTCGCTGGCTTTTTCGCCAAGCTTGCTGGCGTCCTTGGTATAGGCCACCAGGCGACCGTTGCTGGAGATCAGCGCCAGTTCGCCGGCGCCGTTGTACAGGTTCTGGTCGGCGCGGGTGAGCATGTCCTGGATGAAGTTCACCGACAGGTCGGCGCCGACGATGCCCTGGAACGTGCCGTCGACCATGATCGGTTCGATAAACGAGGCGAGCATCACCATCGCATTCCCGACTTTATAAGGCGCCGGGTCGATGGCGCAGGGCTTCTTGCTCTCTTTGGAGCACAGGTAGTACTCACTGGCGCGCACGCCGGTTGACAGGATCTTCTGATCGTTGACGTCAGCGAGCTTATCCAGGCCCAGGCTGCCATCGGCGTTGCGGTACCACCACGGCAGGAAACGGCCGTCGGCGGCCATGCCGACAATTGGGGTGTTTACGTAGGCGGCGTCGTTATGGTCGATGGCATTGGGTTCCCAGCCGATGTAGGCGCCGAGGATTTTCGGGTTGCGCGCCACGGTTTCATGCAGCAGGTTGATCAATTGCTCGCGGCCGACCTGCAGCGCGGGTTCGCCCTTGGCGTCTTTCATCGCCAGCAGGGCATTGGCGGTGGCCAGGCCTTTGGCGGTCACCAGTGGTGCCTCCAGTTCGCGCTGAATCAGCGTGGCCTGGGTTTGCGCCAAAGCGGTGAGGCGCTGCTCGATGATCTGCTCAAATTGCGCCTGGGTGCGCTCCTGCACCAGCTCCTGGGTGCGGGCACCGGCAAACACTGCATAGAGCACCAGCACTGCGACCACACTCAGCACGATGGCCCCGGTCAATGCGGCGACAGAAAACTGAATCGACTTGAATTTCATGGAGGCTCCAGGCGCAGGGCAGGTGGGCTGCCTTTTTGTATCGGCCATGGGCACTGGAGGCTTAAGGCTTGGCGGGCGAAATAGTGCGAGATGTCGCAAACGGGCAGTTCGCCGCCGCTGTGGGTGTGTGGGATGTATCTGAAAGTTAGTGGTTACACGTCGTGTGTATCTGGCGCAGATACACATGACCGCCTAGGATACGCGCCAGGATTTCAGGGAGAGCGTCATGAAAAAGTCATTGGTGGTAAGTGTACTCAGTGCAGCGATGCTGCTGGCCGGTTGCCAGGTGGTCAACACCACCAGTGGCGGTGCCGTTGGCGTTGAGCGCAAGCAATACATGTACAGCCTGTTGTCGAGTCAGGAAGTCGACCAGATGTATGCCCAGTCCTATCAAAAGACCTTGGGCGAGGCGAGCAGCAAAGGTGTCGTCGACAAGACGAGTGCCAACGCCAAGCGCGTGCAGGCGATTGCCAAGCGTTTGATCGTGCAAGTACCGGCGTTCCGCCCGGACGCGGCGCAGTGGCAATGGGAAGTGAACCTGATCAAAAGCGACGAGATCAACGCTAACTGCGGGCCAGGCGGCAAGATATTCGTATACAGCGCGCTGATCGACGACCTCAAATTGACCGATGACGAGTTGGCGGCGGTGATGGGGCATGAAATCGCCCACGCCTTGCGCGAGCACAGTCGTGAGGCCATGTCCAAAGCGTACGGTATCGAAATGGCCAAGCAGGGCGCCTCAGCCTTGTTGGGGTTGGGCCAAGACAGTATGGCGATTGGTGATGCTGCCGTTAAATACGGCCTGACGTTGCCCAACAGTCGCGGCAACGAGAATGAAGCCGACTTGATCGGCCTGGAGCTTTCGGCCCGCGCCGGCTACAACCCGAATGCCGCGATCACCTTGTGGAACAAGATGGCCAAGGCTTCCCAGGGCGGGACACCGGAGTTCATGAGCACTCACCCGGCCTCCGACAGCCGAATCGCCTCGTTGCAGGCGGCGATTCCGAAGGTGATGCCGCTGTACCAGCAGGCCAAAAAGTCCTGAGTTAACGCGGTCCAGTGTGGGAGCCGGGCTTGCCCGCGATGCAGGCGACTCGGTTTGTAAGGTGTACCGAGGTGATGCCATCGCAGGCAAGCCAGCTCCCACAGGTTTACATCGAGTTTAGATCCAGCCGCTGCTTTGCATGGCCTTGTACACCGCCACCACCGCCAGGACGAAAAACGCCGTAGCCGCCAGTCGACGAATCAAAGTCAGCGGCAGTTTTTCCGCCGCAAAATTCCCCGCCAATACCACCGGCACGTTGGCAATCAGCATGCCCAGCGTGGTGCCGATAATCACCAGCCACAACTCCGGGTACTGCGCCGCCAGCATCACCGTGGCGATCTGGGTCTTGTCACCGATTTCGGCGAGGAAGAACGCAATCAGCGTGGTCAGGAACGGCCCGAACTTGCGCGTGGTACTGGCTTCGTCATCGTCGAGTTTGTCCGGCACCAAAGTCCACAGCGCGGTGGCACAGAAGCTCGCTGCGAGGATCCAGTGCAACACCGCATCCGAGAAGAAACTGCCGAACCAGGCCCCCACGGCACCGGCGGCCGCATGGTTGGCCAGGGTCGCGGCGACAATGCCGGCGATGATCGGCCAGGGTTTGCGAAAGCGTGCGGCAAGGATGAGCGCGAGCAGTTGCGTCTTGTCGCCGATTTCGGCCAAGGCAACGATTGCGGTAGGAACGAGTAATGAATCCAGCATCAGGTAGGTTTCCAGGGGCGGGCCGACACGGCTATGACACGTACAGCCTTCCCGCCCCGGGTAAGGTGTGCGTGTCATAGGTCTTGTCAAACCCCGGTCCGTCTGTGCGGACTCCTGGGTCGCATACGCCATGGTCTGTTGACCAAGTATGTTGACGTATGCCGGACGAGCATGGCGCTCGTGGGAGACTACTCCCCTAGGACGGAGCGGATTCTGCCTAGGCAAAACCCATTCGGCAAGCGTTCTTTTTCAAATCGCCCTCAGCCGCGTTTGGCACGGTAAATGCGAAAACCATTGCCCTCGGCCTTGATCGCACACACGCCCAAGTGCTCTTCGATCAACGGTTGATACTTGAGGAAACTGTTGGCGACCAAGCGAAGTTCGCCACCTTTTGCCAGGTGTTTCGCCGCTTTTCGCAGCAGGTTTTCCGTAGCGAAATAATCCGTATGTACACCGACATGGAACGGCGGGTTGCTTAAAATCGCGTTCAAACCCATCGGCGCGGCGTCGATACCGTCACCGGTCAACACCTCGGCTTCCAGACCGTTGGCCGCCAGAGTCAGGCGGCTGCTGGCGGCGGCGAAGGCGTCCACATCGAGCATCGTCACGCTGTTATGCGGGTAACGGCGCTTGACCGCAGCCCCGAGCACGCCGGCGCCGCAACCAAAGTCGAGCAGATGCCCGCTCGGTAGCTTATCCAGGTGCTCCAGCAGCAGCTCGGTGCCGCGATCCAGCCGACCATGGCTGAACACGCCGGGCAGGCTCACCACCTTCAGCGGCCCTTCGGCCAGCGGCACCTCGAAGACTTGCGCCAGGCTTTCCAGCTCGACCGCTTGCGGGGCGTTGGCCACGGTGACTTGCCAAAGTTGGCAATGCCGCGCGTTGTCGAGCTTGCGCGGCTTGCCGTACGGAATCATCTGCTTGGCGGCACTTTCGATGCCGCCCTTTTTCTCCCCGACCAAAAACAGCTCGGCGCCGGGCAAGCGTGCGGCCACGGCGTTGAGCAGGTAGTCGGTGAGGTCTTTGGATTTTGGAAGGAAAATCACTGCCGCATCAAACCCGCGTTCGGGCACGTTCACGCCGAACTGGCTGCGCTCGGGAAAGCGCGCATCCAGTGCGGCCTGATCGCCGGCATGCCAGCTCCAGCCGTGGGCATTGGGCAGTCGGCCGAGCAAGTCGTCAGCGGGCAAGCCTACCAGCAGCAGGTTGCCTTGAAAAAGTTCGGCCTGACGAAGCAGTACTTCACTGCGCGGATCCATAGTCTGCTCCTTGAAAAGGGGCGCAGTTTATCAACTGACGACGCGCAGCGGGGCACCGCTGAAAAAGCCTCGGGCGTTTTCGGCCAGTTGGCCGACGATACGCTGGCGCGCTTCGCGACTGCCCCAGGCGTTGTGCGGGGTGACGATCAAGCGGGGAATGTCGCCGGCCAGCAACGGGTTGCCATTCACGGGTGGTTCCACGCTCAGCACGTCGGTGGCCGCGCCGCCCAAATGGCCGCTGCGCAAGGCATCTGCCAGCGCCTGTTCGTTGATCAAACCACCACGCGCGGTGTTGACGATAAACGCGCCCGGCTTGAGCAGTGCCAGTTCACGGGTGCCGATAAAGTCGCGAGTGTGTTCATTGAGCGGGCAGTGCAAGGTCAGCGCGTCGACCTGTGCGAGCAGCTCATCCAGCGGCACGCGGTCGGCGCGGGCAGGGCGCCCGGGAATGGCGCCGAGCACCACGCGCATGCCAAAAGCTTCGGCCAGGCGTGCCACCGCGCCGCCCAGTTCACCATGGCCGAGCAGGCCGAGGGTTTTGCCTTCCAGCTCGACAATCGGGTAGTCCAGCAGGCAGAACTGCTTGGCCTGTTGCCATTTGCCTGCCGTTACATCCTGTTGATAGTCCTTCAGACGCGTCGCCAGGTTGAGCAGCAGCATGATCGTGTGTTGCGCCACCGATGGCGTGCCGTAGCCGTGGCAATTACTCACGGTAATGCCGTGTGCGCGGGCGGCGTCGAGGTCGATGTTGTTGGTGCCGGTGGCCGACACCAGGATCAGCTTGAGCTCAGGGCAGGCCGCCAGGGTTTGCGCGTTGAGGGGGATCTTGTTACTGATCACCACCTGGGCGCCTTGCACGCGTTCAAGCACATTCTGTGGCGTGGTGTCGGTGAACAGCTGCAAATCACTGAAGCTGTTGCGCAGCTCGCTGAGGTCGAGGTCGCCCAGGTCCAGGGACGGGTGATCAAGGAAGACGGCGCGGCGATTGTTCATTCTCAACTGTACCTTTTGCGACGAGGTTCGAAGGCGTAATCTGCCGAGCCTATCAGATGAAATAATCAGTTACTTAATGGAGTGAGCATGTACGTCGCCGAGTTTTTGACCGTAGCCCTGATTCACTTGTTGGCAGTGGCCAGCCCCGGCCCGGATTTCGCCGTGGTGGTGCGTGAAAGTGTTACCCATGGCCGTCGCGCCGGCACCTGGACTGCGCTGGGCGTGGGCTCGGCGATTTTCCTGCACGTGGGGTACTCGCTGCTGGGCATCGGCTTGATCGTGTCGCAGTCCATTGTGCTGTTCAACGCGCTGAAGTGGGCCGCCGCTGCGTACCTGCTGTACATCGGCTTCAAGGCTTTGCGCGCGCAGCCGGCCAAGCCGCCCGCCGAGGGCGAGTTGCACCGTGAAGTCGGCGAGCGCACCCCACGCGGGGCGTTTACCGCAGGGTTCGTCACCAATGGCTTGAACCCGAAGGCCACGCTGTTCTTCCTGTCGCTGTTCACGGTGGTGATCAACCCGCACACGCCACTGGCGATCCAGGCTGGTTACGGTGTGTACCTGGCAGTGGCGACGGCGTTGTGGTTCTGCCTGGTGGCCATGCTGTTCAGCCAGCAGCGCGTGCGCGCCGGGTTTGCGCGGATGGGGCATTGGTTTGATCGGACCATGGGCGCGGTGCTGATTGCCATTGGTGTGAAGTTGGCGTTTACCAGCATGAAATAAAGCCACACGGGTAACACACGGCCACTGTGGGAGCCGGGCTTGCCCGCGATGCAGGCGCCTCGGTGTATCAGTTGCACCGAGGCGACGCTATCGCAGGCAAGCCAGCTCCCACAGGGAATCGCTATAAGGCTCCAGTAGTGGCGCAAAGCTAGCATTCATTGGCCGCTGCAAATCATTCCTTTGGCTGATTTGGCTGAAACATTAGCGCTCTACAGTGCAGGTCTTAGCCAAGACCGTGCAGTCAGATAAGGGATTCGTATGTTGCAGACCCGTGTTATCCCGCCCGCCGAAGGCGCTTACCAATACCCGTTGTTGATCAAACGCCTGTTGATGTCCGGGGCGCGTTACGAGAAGACCCGGGAAATCATCTACCGCGACAAGCTGCGTTACACCTACCCAACCCTGATCGAGCGGGTCGCGCGCCTGGCCAATGTGCTGACCCAAGCCGGGGTCAAGGCCGGTGACACCGTGGCAGTGATGGACTGGGACAGCCACCGTTACCTGGAGTGCATGTTCGCCATCCCGATGATCGGCGCGGTGATCCACACCATCAACGTGCGCCTGTCGCCGGAACAGATTCTCTACACCATGAATCACGCCGAGGACCGCTTTGTGCTGGTCAACAGCGAGTTCGTGGGGCTCTACCAGGCGATTGCCGGGCACCTGACCACCGTCGACAAGACCTTGCTGCTCACCGACGCTGACGCCAAGACTGCCGAGTTGCCGAACCTGGTCGGCGAGTACGAAACCCTGCTGGCGGCCGCCAGCCCCAAGTACGACTTCCAGGACTTCGACGAAAACTCCGTCGCCACCACCTTCTACACCACCGGCACCACCGGCAACCCCAAGGGTGTGTACTTCACCCATCGCCAGTTGGTGCTGCACACCATGGGCGTGGCCACCATCATGGGCAGTGTCGACAGCGTGCGCCTGCTGGGCACCAACGACGTGTACATGCCGATCACACCGATGTTCCACGTCCACGCCTGGGGCTTGCCGTATGTGGCAACCATGCTCGGTTTGAAGCAGGTCTACCCCGGCCGTTACGACCCGGAATACCTGGTGGAGCTGTGGCGCAAAGAAAAGGTCACCTTCTCCCACTGTGTGCCGACCATCCTGCAAATGGTGCTCAACGCCAAGGCCGCCCAAAACGTGGATTTTGGCGGCTGGAAAATCGTCATCGGCGGCAGCGCGCTCAACCGCACGTTGTATGAAGCGTCCAAGGCGCGGGGCATTCAGCTGACGGCCGCGTATGGCATGTCCGAAACCGGGCCGCTGGTGTCCTGCGCCCATCTCAACGAAGAGTTGATGGCCGGCACCGAAGACGAGCGCACCACCTACCGCATCAAGGCCGGCGTGCCCGGGCCGTTGGTGGAAGCGGCAATTATCGACGGCGACGGCAACTTTTTGCCCGCCGACGGCGAGTCCCAGGGTGAACTGGTGCTGCGTGCGCCGTGGCTCAGTGAAGGTTATTTCAATGAGCCGCAAAAGGGCGCCGAACTGTGGGAAGGCGGCTGGATGCACACCGGTGACGTGGCCACCCTGGACGCGTTTGGCGTGATCGATATTCGCGACCGCATCAAGGACGTGATCAAGACCGGCGGCGAGTGGATTTCGTCATTGGCCCTCGAAGATCTGGTCAGCCGTCACCCGGCGGTACGCGAAGTAGCGGTGGTGGGCATCGCCGACCCGCAATGGGGCGAGCGCCCGTTTGCGTTGCTGGTGGTGCGTGATGGCCATGTGATAGGTGCCCGAGAGCTTAAGGAGCACCTCAAGCCGTTCGTGGAGTTGGGGCACTTGAGCAAGTGGGCGATTCCAAGCCAGATCGCCGTTGTTACTGAAATTCCCAAGACCAGTGTCGGCAAACTCGACAAAAAACGTATCCGCGTTGACATCATCGAGTGGCAGGCCAACAACAGTACGTTCCTGTCCACGCTCTGACCCCCTTCGCCGCGCCCGTTCGGGCGCGGCAATGCTCTAACTCGCGGCTTCACTTGTGATTTCAGAATTTTCAGCCATCCTTCCCGCGCCGGCCTTCGTCGGCGTGGCGAAAGGGTTGTGGCAGACAGGTTGGTGATGCAAATCACACTTTAGAGGGATCAAGCGCTACCCCCTGCTGGCTATAGTCCCACTCAGAGTTTTTCACGGATGTTGCGCTGCGGGCCATGGGGGCCCGGTTGCCGTTCGGCATTGGGATCGTTGTATTCCGGCCGTTACATGCATCCAGAAGAAAGAACTCACTGCCATAACAATAATGCACATGGAGTAGCGTCGATGACCTCAGTAAACCAGTTCTGGCGCCGGGCAAGACTGCCCCTGGCCGTCAGTCTCGCTTCTACGCTCGCCGGGCCCGCATTCGGCGTCAGTTTCAACATCGGTGAAATCGAAGGCAGCTTCGACTCATCCCTGTCGGTGGGGGCGAGCTGGTCGACTGCCGGTCGCAATAAAGACCTGATCGGTGCCAACAACGGTGGCAGGGGGTTGTCGCAGACCTCCGATGACGGCCACTTGAACTTCGACAAGGGCGATTCCTTCTCGAAGATCTTCAAGGGTATCCATGACCTTGAGTTGAAATATGGCGACACCGGCATCTTTGTGCGTGGCAAGTACTGGTATGACTTCGCGCTGCAAAACGAAGACCTGGACTTCAAGAACGTCAGCAACAACAACCGCAAAGAGGGCGCCAAGTCTTCCGGTGGGCAGATCCTCGATGCCTTCATCTACCACAACTACACCATCGCCGATCAGCCGGGTAACGTGCGGTTTGGCAAGCAGGTGGTGAGCTGGGGTGAAAGCACCTTCATTGGTGGCGGTATCAACTCCATCAACCCGATCGACGTGTCCGCGTTCCGTCGTCCGGGCGCCGAGATCAAGGAAGGCTTGATTCCGGTCAACATGTTCTACGTCTCGCAGACCCTGACCGATAACCTGTCCGCAGAAGCGTTTTATCAGCTGGAGTGGGACCAGACCGTCACCGATAACTGCGGCACATTCTTCTCCCAGCCGGACGTCATCTCGGATGGTTGCAGCAATAACCTGCGGGTGCTGAACAAGCGCTCCACCATCCCTGGCGCGGCCTTGCCCACCCTTAACGCCCTGGGCGTGGACGTGAACAACGAAGGTGTGCTGGTACGTCGCGGCGGTGACCGTGATGCACGCGACAGCGGCCAGTTCGGCGTGGCCATGCACTACAACTTCGAGCCGCTGGACACGGAGTTCGGTGCGTACTTCATGAACTATCACAGCCGTGCGCCGATCTTCAGCGCCACCGGCGCGCCAAACTCGGCCTACACCCGTCCGCTGGGGCCGCTGGCGGCTTTGCGTCCGTTGATCGTAGCAGGCAGCTCCCAGTACTTTGTTGAGTACCCGGAAGATATCCGCCTCTACGGCTTGAGCTTCTCCACCACGCTGCCTACCGGCACCGCCTGGAGTGGTGAATTGAGCTACCGGCCAAACGCGCCGGTGCAACTGAGCACCACCGATATCCTGTACGCGGGCGTCACGCCGATTCCGGGCTTTGGCAATGCATCGGTGCTCAAGGGCACACCGGGCCAGGACCTGCACGGCTACAACCGTAAGGAAGTGACCCAGTTCCAGACCACCTTCACGCACTTCTTCGACCAGGTCATGGGCGCTTCTCGCCTGACAACCGTGGGCGAAATCGGCGTGACCCATGTGGGCGGCCTGGAGAGCAAAAACCAGGCACGTTATGGCCGTGATCCGGTCTTCGGCCCTGGCACGCTACCCGGCGGCTTCTGCAATGCGCTTAACAATTCGACAGCCAACGGCGCAGGCCTGCCCAATGCGTCCGGCCTGAACACCAATTGCAACAACGACGGCTACACCACCGCCACGTCCTGGGGTTATCGCGCCCGGGCCATTTGGGAATACCCGGATGTGTTTGCCGGTGTGAACCTCAAGCCCAACGTGGCCTGGTCCCATGACGTCAAAGGTTATTCGCCTGGCCCTGGCGGCAACTTTGAAGAAGGTCGCAAGGCCGTCAGCCTGGGTGTGGATGCCGAGTACCAGAACACCTACACCGTCAGCCTCAACTACACCAACTTCTTTGGTGGCAAGTTCACCACCGTGGATGACCGTGACTTCATCGCGCTGAGCGCCGGCGTGAACTTCTAAGCACAACCTCTTTAAGCAGTCTGTTTTCAGGAAGAACCAGAACATGAAAATAACTAAAAGTCTGTTGCACGTGGGTGTGCTTGGGCTGTCGATCCTGGCGAGCAACGTCATGGCGGCAGTCTCGGCGGATGAAGCCGCCAAGTTGGGCACGACCCTGACGCCGATGGGCGCTGAAATGGCCGGTAACGCGGCCGGCACCATTCCTAAATGGTCGCCGCTGCCTACCAACGCCGGCGCCGTGGATGCCCGTGGCTTCCTGGCCAACCCGTATGCCAGCGAACAGCCGCAGTTCACCATCACCGCGCAGAACGTCGAGCAGTACAAAGACAAGTTGGCGCCGGGGCAGTACGCGATGTTCAAGCGCTACCCTGACACTTTCAAGATGCCGGTCTACCCGACCCATCGCGGCGCTACCGTGCCGGCCGATGTGTTTGCCTCGATCAAGAAGAACGCCACCAGCACCAACCTGGTGTCCGGCGGCAACGGCCTGGAAAACTTCGAAACCGCGATTCCGTTCCCGATTCCCAAAAGCGGCGTGGAAGTCATCTGGAACCACATCACCCGCTATCGCGGTGGCAGCGTGACCCGCCTGGTAACCCAGGCCACGCCGCAAACCAATGGCTCGTTCAGCCTGGTGTACTTCCGCGATCAGTTCGTGTTCCGCGACAAAATGAAGGACTACGACCCGAAAAACCCGGGCAACGTGCTGTTCTACTTCAAGCAGCAAGTGACTGCACCGGCGCGTCTGGCCGGTGGCGTGCTGCTGGTGCACGAAACCCTGGACCAGGTGAAAGAGCCGCGTTCGGCGTGGGTCTACAACGCCGGCCAGCGCCGTGTGCGCCGGGCGCCGCAAGTGTCCTATGACGGGCCAGGTACCGCCGCCGATGGCCTGCGTACCTCCGACAACCTCGACATGTACAACGGTGCCCCTGATCGCTACGACTGGAAGCTCGAAGGCAAGAAAGAAATCTACATTGCCTCCAACAGCTACAAGATCGACGATCCGAAGCTCAAGTACGCCGACATCATCAAGGCCGGCCACATCAACCAGGACCTGGCCCGCTACGAGCTGCGCCGCGTCTGGCACGTGGTTGCGACCCTGAAGGAAGGCCAGCGCCACATCTATGCCAAGCGTGATTTCTTCATCGACGAAGACACCTGGCAAGCGGCGGTCATCGACCACTATGACGGTCGTGGCCAACTGTGGCGCGTCGCCGAAGCCCATGCCGAGAACTACTACGACAAGCAAGTGCCGTGGTACGCCATCGAAACCCTCTACGACCTGCAGTCCGGCCGCTACCTGGCCCTGGGCATGAAGAACGAAGAGAAACAGGCCTATGACTTCGGTTTCACCGCTTCCACCGCAGACTTCTCCCCGGCGGCCTTGCGCCAGGATGGGGTTCGCTAAGCTGCTTTAACTGAGGCCGCACCCTCAGCGTGAAGCCCCGACTGGTTCGGGGCTTTTTTATGTGGGGATATTTTTTGTCGCAGTTCTTTTTCAGGCAAATGCCGCAAAGATCTACAAACCCGCCGCTTTTACCGCTAGTCTGCGGACATCTGCAATGCCGACAACAGCCTTCTACAAGAGCCCGGCGATGACTGATCTGTCCCGAATCCAAGGGCCTGCGAGCGCGGTGATTCCGACCCTGGAAGCGCGTTTCTACAGGCCACCGCTGCCTGACGGCTACGTGCTGCGCCCTCGCCTGTGCGAACGCCTGAGTGCTGGCCTTGCGGGGCGACTGTTGCTGGTGAGCGCCCCGGCCGGGTTCGGCAAGAGTTCGTTGGCGGTGGAGTTTTGTCAGAGTCTGCCGGCGCATTGGCAAAGCCTGTGGCTGGGCCTGAGCCCACGGGATAACGACCCCGGCCGCTTCCTTGAGCGCTTGCTCGACGGCTTGCAGCAATACTTCCCGCAACTCGGCGCCCAATCCCTGGGCCTACTGAAAATGCGTCAGCGTCACCAACCCTTTGCCTTTGAAGAATGGCTCGACGGCTTGCTCGACGAGCTGACGTTGCACCTGTCCACACATGCGCCCTTGCTGCTGGTGCTGGATGACTACCATCTGGCCCAAGGCCCGGTGCTGGATCGCTGCCTGCAATTTTTCCTCAATCATTTACCCGATGGGCTGCTGGTTTTGGTCACCAGCCGCCAGCGCCCGGACTGGCACCTGGCGCGGCTGCGACTCTCGCGCCACCTGCTGGAGCTGCACGAACAAGACCTGCGCCTGACCCACGACGAATCGCTGGCCGTACTCGATAGGCACAGCAGCTCGTTGCGCGGCGAAGCCCTTGACAACCTGATTCGTCGCAGCGAGGGCTGGGTGGCTGGCCTGCGCTTCTGGTTGCTGGCCCTTTCCGAAGCCGGCAATGAGGCCGCGTTGCCACAACATTTGCACGGTGGCGAAGGGCTGATCCGCGACTACTTGCTCGAAGAAGTCATTGATTGCCTGCCAGCAGAAGTTCAAGCCTTCCTCTACGACACTGCGCCTCAGGATCGTTTTTGCAGCGAGCTGTGCGACGCCGTGCGCGAAGCCCACGACAGCGCGCATATCCTCGGTTATTTACAGGCCCATCAGGTGTTTCTGGTGCCGCTCGATGAGCAGGGCCACTGGTATCGCTACCACCATCTGTTTTCCGACCTGCTGCGTACCCGCCGTGCGAGCAGTGCCACCGTGCCGATTGCCAGCCTGCACCTGCGTGCCTGCCGCTGGTTCAACACCCAGGGCTTGATCGATGAAGCGGTGGAACAGGCGTTGCGCGCCGGCCACCTGGATGTGGCGGCGAACCTGGTGCAGAACCTGTCGGAGGAGCAACTGCTGGCCGAACAGAACGTCGGCATGCTGCTGCGCTGGAAGATGGACTTGCCCGACAGCCTGCTGATCAGCACGCCGCGTTTGATCGTGCTCTACAGCTGGGCATTGGGGCTGGCCTGCCAACTGGATGCGGCCGAAGAACTGTCCGGCTACCTCAGCCGCTTCCTGCCGGCACCGTCGGCCACTGCGCAAAAGTCGATGCTGGCACAGTGGCTGGCGCTGAGCGGGATTATCGCTCGAGGCCGAGGCGATCGTGAGTTGACCCTGCGCTACTGCAGCGAGGCGTTGGAAAGCTTGCCGCAAAAACGTTACGGCCAGCGCCTGATGTGCCTGTCGACCCTCTCAAACCTGGCAATCGTCGATGCCGACCTGTGGCGTGCCCGTGGCCTGAATCGTGAGTCCCTGGAGCTGGCGCAGCGCGTCGGTAACCCGCTGTTCGAGGCATTGGCCCATTACGATCGCGCGCGGGTGTTGCAGGCGCGGGGCGAAATCCTGCGTTCCCTGGACGAAGTGCGCCAGGGGCTGCAACGTCTGCATGGCTTGGCGCCGCAGCGGCTGTACGCGGTGCGCGCGCGGTTGTCGCTGTACGAGGGCTATCTGCTGCTGGTGCGCTATCAGCCCGAGGCCGGCCTTGTCCGTTTACGCGCGGGTCTGAACGAAGCCCGCGCCTGCCGGGATATCAGCGTGCTGATCGGGCATTGTGTAATTGCCAGCTTTGAAGGGCGCCGTGGGGACTTTCCCACAGCGTTTGCCGAGCTTGCCGAAGCTGAGCGCTTGATGCACATCTGGGATGTGCCGCCGATCTACTACCTGGCGATGATCACCCTGATCAAATGCGAGCTGTGGCTGGCTCAAGGCCGCACTGACTTGGCAGATGCCTGGTTGACCCGGCTGGGGCAAACCTACAACGGTGAACACGCAGCAGCAGCGCCGGAATTTCACCCGCACTTGCCACAACATATCGAGCTGCAACAGGCTGCGCTGGACGCCACCCGTCATCAGCCGGCCGCCGCGTTGCAACGCCTCGAGGAGCTGGCTCAGCAAGCGCATAACAGTGGGCGGCAAATGATTGCCCTAATGGCCCTGACCCAGCAGGTGCAGTTGCTGCTGGAGTGTGGGCAGCAAGACCAGGCCCGGCAAGTATTGGCCCGCGCCCTTGAGGCGGGCGCCGGTGGGGCGTTGCAACCCTTTCAGCGGCTGCTGGAGAGTTATCCGGACTGGATGCGTGAGCAGCTTGGCCGGGAGGCTCATGGCTTGCTGAACCAGAGTTTGTTGGTGCTGTTACCGGTTGTAGCTGACGCCCAAGTACCGTCCGGCCAGGAAACCCTCAGCGTCCGCGAACTGGCGGTGCTGCAACTGATCGCCCAGGGGTGTTCGAACCAGGAAATCAGCAATCAGTTGTTTATCTCCCTGCACACGGTGAAAACCCACGCCAGCCATATCAACAGTAAGCTGGGTGTAGAGCGCCGGACTCAAGCGGTGGCCCGTGCCAAGTCGATGGGGCTGCTGGCCTGATAATGGGCCAGCTTTCCTGTAGGAGCTGGTGTGTGTGGGAACTGGCTTATGTGGGAGCTGGCTTGCCTGCGATGCAGGCACCTCGGTCTATCAGTCAAACTTAGGTGATGCTATCGCAGGCAAGCCAGCTCCCACACTGGTCTGACTGTCTCGCTACGGCGCAGTCGGGCACGCTTTCAGCGACGTGTCGGCGGTTTTGCTGACCAACGCGGCAAAACGCTTGAGGTTGTTCTGATGCGCCACCACCAAGTCATCAATGCTCGGGCCTGCGGGTGTCTGCAAGGTGGTGCGGCAAGTCAGCGGTGCGGCATCTCCCCCGCTTGTGGACCGCAGGCGCCAGCGCACATCGAGCAGCGCGTATTGGCCCGGCGCCGAGTCAAATCGCTGCACTTCAAGGCGCAACGACAGGGGCTGCCGGGCGTGACTGTTGGCCAGTTGATCCACCAGCGCGCTTTTCAGCTCATCGGCCAGGGTTGCGGCCCACCATTGGGTTTCAAGGATCGCCACGCCACTGTCGCCCTGGCGAATCACGATTTGTGCGCGGTCGACCTGGGGCGGCACGCTGATGCTTTCAATGCGGATATCGCTGGCCTGTGCCTGAGTGCTGTTATTCCAGTGCACCGGGGTGAGAGTGTGGAACGCAATCGGCTCACTGCGACAGGCCGCGAGCAGCACCAGCGCGGCGACCAGGGTAAGTTTCAAGGGAAAGGTCATGGCGGCTCCAATGGTCATTTGCGCGGCGGCCCTTGCAGGTCTGTTGGCGCGGCGTTGTCAGGGCGACCGCGGATCAGCGATTCCGGATGCCGGCCCAGGTAGTCCGACAGTTCGCGCAAGGAGCGCGACATGCGTGCCAGTTCATCCAGGGTCTGGGTCAGTTGTTCACGCTGCGGCGAGTCTTCGGCCAGGGTTGAGTTGGCCGACTGCAAGGTCTTGCTCACGTCACCCAGGGTGCTCTGCACGCCAGGCAGGGTCTTGGCGTTGAACTGGGCAAGGCTTTTGCGCAGCTCAACCAGGCTGCCGTCGAGGTTGCCGGCGATGCGCTCCATCGGCAGTTGGTTGACCTTGTTGACGATGCCTTCGAGTTTCTCCTGCAACTGTTCCAGATTGCCGGGGATGGTCGGAATGTTGACCGGGCGCAGGTTCGGGTCAAACGTGACTTTGTCGGCTTTCGGGAAAAAATCCAGGGCGATGTACAGCTGGCCGGTCAGCAGGTTGCCGCTGCGGGCCTGAGCGCGCAGGCCGTTTTCGATAAAGGTGCCGATCAGGCGCACGCCGCCTGCTTCATCGTTAGGGTCATGGTTGGTGGCCTTGAGCAGCTTGGTGTTGGCTTCGCCGAGCAATTGCGGGTAAATCACGATGCCGACGTTGATCGGGAAACTGCGTTTTTTGGCATCGAAGTCCAGGTTGATCGACACCACTTTGCCGAACTCGACCCCAAGAAATTCCACCGGCGCGCCGACCTTGAGCCCACGCAATGCCTGATCAAAACGCAGCGCCATGTATTGCCCTTGACCGTTGGGCGGGGCGAGGGCGCTTTGCTGGTCGTCGAACAGTTCATAGGTGTGATCTTCGCTGGCCGGTTTGTCGTTGGGGCTGTAGGGCGGTGCCTGGAATGCGATGCCGCCGGCCAACATCGATGACAAGGACTCGGTTTTCAGCGCAAAACCATTGGCGCCGACGCTCAGGTCAATGCCGCTGGCATTCCAGAATCGCGTGTTTTCGGTGACGTACACATCATTGGGCGCATGCACGAAAACCTCGATCTTCACGCCCTTGCCATCGTCATCCAGCTCGTAGGCCACCACCTGGCCCACCGGGATCTTGCGGTAGTACACCGGCGAGCCGATATCCAGGGAGCCCAGGCCCTGGGTATGCAACGTGAAGCGTTTGCCCGGCTCGCCATAGGTGATGGGCGGCGGGTTTTCCAGGCCCTTGAACTGTTTGGCGCGGGTATCGGATTGGCCGATATCGGCACCGATATAGTCACCGGACAGCAGGGTATCGATGCCCGACACGCCACCGGCACCGATGCGCGGGCGCACCACCCAGAACTTGGAGTCTTCACGGGTGAAGCTTTCCGCCTGCTTGGCCAACTTGATGGTGGCGTTGACGCTTTTCTGGTCATCGCTCAAGGCCACATCCGAGACTTGGCCGATCACCACGTTGCGGTATTTGACTTCGGTTTTATTGGCGACCAGGCCGTTGCCGGTCTTGAAGTTGAGGACGATGATAGGCCCCTGTTGCAGCACGCTGTGTACCACCAGCGAGATGCCCACCAGCACCGCCACGATCGGCACGATCCACACCAGCGAAACGCTGAAGCGCCGCGTCTTGATCGCCGGTGAGCCGGCGGGGGTGTCAGTGTTGCGTGAACTCATCCGAGATCTCCTCGTTGTGTGGGTTTTCCCAGATCAGGCGCGGGTCGAAACTCATCGCCGCGAGCATGGTGAACACCACCACCAGACCAAAAAACAAAATGCCCAGGCGCGGCTCGATGGTGCCCAGCGCCTGGAACTTGACCAGCGCGGCCACCAGCGCGACCACAATCACATCGAGCATGGACCAGTAGCCGATCAGCTCGACAAACCGAAACAGCTTCGAGCGCTCCTTGCGCGCCCACAGGCTGTTGCGCTGCACGGTGACCAGCAGCAGGGTCAGCGAGAGAAACTTGATACCCGGCACCGCAATGCTGGCAATGAAAATGATCAGGGCAATGTCCCAGGCACCATGCTGCCAGAACTCCAGCACGCCGCTCATGATGGTGCTGTCCGCGCCGGAACCAAGCAGGGTGGTGTTCATCACTGGCAATAAATTCGCCGGGATATAAAACGCCAGTGCCGTGAGCATGTAGGCCCAGGTGCGGGTCAGCGAGTGGAGTTTGCGCCGATGCAGCGGCGCGCCGCAGCGTTCACACTCGCTGGGTTCGTCGCGCATGTCGCACGGCTGGCCGCAGGTATGGCACAGGCACAGGTTGAGTTCACGGGCGGTCGGTGGTGAGTTCATACGGCGTCCCACAAGTCGCGTACGTCACGCCCGGCGATGCGAATCAGCAGCAAGGCGAGGGCGGCGAGGGCGAACAGGCCGGTGCCGGGGATCACGTCGAGCATGCCGGCCAGCTTGAACACCGCAACCATGGCGCCCAGCAGGCAGACTTCGAGCATGCTCCACGGCCTCAGCGCTTCCAGCCAGCGCATGCACAGTTTGAACGCTGGCGAGCGCTTGCCGGCCAGGGCGAAACTCAGCACCCACATCAGCAAGAGCAACTGAAACACCGGCGCGATGATGATCGAGATCGCCGCGACCAGCGCAATAAAAGTGATCGGCCCCAGGCTCAGCGCGACCACCGAGTCCCACAGGGTCGCGCTGTTTTTCAAGCCTTTGAGGCTGATGCTCATCACCGGATAGAAATTGGCAAAGGTCCACAGCACCGCTGCGGTAACGGTCAGCGCGAGGCGCTGTTGCACCGACAACCCGTTGTAGCGCTGCAACACGCCCGCGCAACGGGTGCACAGGGCCTTTTGATGTTTGGCGAGCGTGACCTTTTCGTACACGCAATCGCAGTGTTCGCAGATGATCCGAGAATTGGCCATACGTCTTGCTCCAAATGCGACGCTGCGGTGCGGGTTCCATGGCGCTGGAGTAGCTTAGCAGTTGAGGCTCTTCGAATCCGCAGCAAGCTCCACCATACTGCGCCTGGAATGTGCCATAGAGCTTGCAGGAACGCCCATGAATATCGAAAAACCCGTGCTGATCCGCGAAACCTTCCCCGTCGGCCCTTTGCAGTGCAACTGCACCATCATTGGCGATCCGATCAGCAAAAAAGCCATTGTGGTCGACCCGGGCGGCAATCACGAGCTGATCCTGGCGCGCCTTGATGCGCTGGGCCTCAAGGTGGTGAGCATTATCCACACCCACGCCCACTTGGATCACTTCCTGGCGTCCGGCCAGTTGAAAGAGAAGACCGGCGCCACGCTGCATTTGCACAAAGAAGACCAATTTCTTTGGGATAACCTGGAAATGCAATGCCAGATGTTTCGTGTGCCCTACACGCCGGTGCCGTCGCCGGACCGCTGGCTGGAGGACGACGAGGAGTTGGCGTGTGGTTGTGGGGTGGAGCTGCATACGCCGGGGCACACACCGGGTTCGATGAGCTTCTGGTTTGCCGATGCCAAGCTGCTGATCGCCGGCGATACCTTGTTCAAGCGCGGCGTGGGGCGTACCGACCTGTGGGGTGGCGACCAGGCGACTATCGTGCGCTCGATCAAGCAGCGGTTGTACACCCTGGATGAGGGCGCGACCGTGGTGACAGGGCATGGGCCGGACACCTGTTTGGGTGATGAGATGCGCGAGAACCCGTTTGTGCGGGCTTGAGGGTACGCCTGGAAATAATTCCTGGGCGGGGGCTGTTCTCTCACAACCACCGCAGTAGCAAAAAACGCAGGTCGCGTTCAGCCTGCGTCTGCTACGGTTTCCCTGGCGGTGATAGGGGCCAGTATTTTGTTCTGGCTCGGGACGTGGCCACGGAATTTTTACCGTTTGTCGCGTTCCAAACTCCGCACAGGTCGATTGCCAATGTCCTCTGCACCACAGAATGCAAAAGTAGGAGCTCCCTTCATGTTCACTCCGCGTCGTCTGCTTGTTGTCGCTACCGCCGTAGCCCTGTTGTCCGGCTGCGCTTCACCTAATCCTTATGGCGGCAGCCAGGGACAGGCCAGCAACGGTTCCGAAGGGGGTATCAGCAAAACCGCCAAATACGGCGGCCTGGGTGCTCTGGCCGGTGCGCTGGCGGGTGCTGCCATCGACCATAACAACCGTGGCAAGGGCGCACTGATCGGTGGTGCTATTGCAGGCCTGGGCGCCGCCGGTTATGGCTACTACGCCGACCAGCAGGAAAAGAAACTGCGCGAAAGCATGGCCAACACCGGTGTTGAAGTGCAGCGCCAGGGCGACCAGATCAAGTTGATCATGCCGGGTAACATTACCTTCGCGACCAACTCCGACGCCATCGCCAGCAGTTTTTACCAGCCGCTCAACAACCTGGCCAACTCCCTCAAGCAGTTTAACCAGAACACCATCCAGATCGTCGGCTACACCGACAGCACGGGCAGCCGCCAGTTGAACATGGACCTGTCCCAGCGTCGTGCCCAGAGCGTGGCCAACTACCTGACCTCTCAAGGCGTCAGCCCGACCAACCTGAGCGCCCGCGGTGCCGGCCCGGATAACCCGATTGCCAGCAACGCCGATGTGAATGGCCGTGCCCAGAACCGTCGTGTAGAAGTTAACCTCGGCCCGATCCCCGGCCAGCAATACGGCCAGCCTGGTCAACAGCAGCAACAACAGGCGCCGCAGCAGAACAACCAGTTCCAGGGCAACCCGTACCAGCAATACCAGTAAACCCTGGGTAATAAAAAGGGCGCCGTGCAGTCAATGCACGGCGCCCTTTTTTGTGGCTGGCGATTACATCAGTCGATGTATTCGAACACTTTCACGATCTTCTGCACGCCGGACACGCCCTGTACCAGGTTGGCGGCACGGGTGGCTTCTGCCTGGGTCAGCAGGCCCATCATGTAGACGATCCCATTATCGGTGACGATCTTGATGCGCGAGCCGGGTACACCGCTGTCGGTGAGCATCTGCGCCTTGATCTTGGTGGTCAGCAGCGCATCGTTGCTGATGGCCAGCAGGGTGATCGGGTCCATGACCTGCAGCTCGTTGTGGACCTTCTTGACCCGCTGGACCGTCGAGGCGGCTTGTTCGGCCTGGGCCTTGAGGTCGGCACGCGGCGTCTGCCCGGCCAGCAGTACCACGCCGTTGAAACTGGTGACTACAATGCGCGAGGCGCCGTTGCCCAGGTCGGTAGCGGCCTTGGCGACGTTGACCTTGACCTTGGTTTCGATCAGCGAATCGTCGATGGTGCTGCCAAAAGTGCGTGTGCCCCGGTCATCCTGAATGGGTGTGTCGCGTGTCGCAGTGATTGCCGTGCTGCACCCGCTGATGGCGAGGCACAGCGTAATGGCCAAAAGGCTGAGGCGGTTAACGGTCATTCTTCACTCCCGAACAGTTGGCTGTCGATCAGATCGCACAGGCAGTGGATCGCCAGCAGGTGGACTTCTTGAATGCGTGCAGTGACGTTGGCCGGGACACGGATCTCCACGTCCTCAGGCAATAACAGTGAGGCCATGCCGCCGCCGTCGCGCCCGGTCAAGGCTACGACAATCATTTCGCGGTCATGTGCGGCCTGGATCGCTTGAATAATGTTCGCCGAGTTGCCGCTGGTAGAAATAGCCAGCAACACATCGCCGGGTTGGCCCAGGGCGCGGATCTGCTTGGAGAAGATTTCGTTGTAGCTGTAGTCGTTGGCGATCGAAGTGATCGTCGACGAATCGGTGGTCAGCGCGATGGCCGGCAGGCTCGGGCGCTCGCGCTCGAAGCGGTTGAGCAGCTCGGAGGAAAAGTGCTGGGCATCACCGGCCGAACCGCCGTTGCCGCACGAAAGCATCTTGCCCTCGTTGAGCAAGGCATTGACCATGACCTGACTGGCTTGCTCGATGTGCGGTGCAAGTACGTCCATCGCCTGTTGCTTGGTGTCGATGCTGGCCTGGAAAAGCTGGCGAATTCGGGATTGCATGTCCATCTGTGTGACCTTAAGTAGCGCGGCTGTTTGGCACAAAAATGTGCAGCCCGCAAAGCAAAGAGCAAAAGTGTGTGGTGAAGATATCCGGGCAATCAGCTGTCGAAGGCATTCTTGAGCCAGTTCAAATCAGCTGGGCCTGCCGGTGTGCTTTCCATGGCAACCACATCGAAACGGCAGGGGCTGTCAGCCCAGCGATGCTCTTTTTGCAGGAAAAACTGCGCGGCGAGTATCAGCTTCTGACGCTTGCGCCCATCGATACTGGCGAGCGCGCCACCCCATTGTGCGTGTTTTCTGTAGCGGACTTCGACGAATACTACTGTATCGCCGTCAAGCATGACCAGATCAAGCTCACCGCGTTTACATAACCAGTTCTGCGCCAGAAGGCGCAGACCCTGTTGTTGCAGATAGTTCAGAGCTTGCAGTTCGGCGTCCTTGCCGCTTTGAGCGCTGGACCGCTCGAGCATCAGCGCGGGGTGTCCGGCAGGCGTTGAATCTCGCCGCCGACGAACTTCGCCCATGGCATCTGGCGGTCAACACGCTGGTAGGCGCCGATACCCAGGTTGCCCGACAGGCCGTCAACGCGAGTGTCCGGCAATGCCTTGAGTTGGCCCAGGCGCGGTGCCAGGCGGTAGGCGTCCACGCCCATCGCATACAGGCGGCCAAGGCTGCCATTGGCCTGTGGCCATTGCGCGGCAACCTGGTTGCGCAGCGGGTCGGTGGTGTTGAGCAGCCACGGGGTTTCGCAGAACATCACGTTGGTCATGTCCAGGTACTGGTTTTTGTCGCCGCTGGCGCTGAACACGTGGGACGTCGCATACACAGGCACATCACCGGCGTACTGGAAGTTAAGTGTCGGTTTGATCTGCTGGGCCAGTTGCGGCGTCACAGCCAGGAAAATGAACTCGATGTCCTGGCGACGCGAAGGTTGCGCGGCGACGTCGGTGCCGACGGTGCTTTGCAGGCTCTTGGCGCGGCCTTCGCTTTTACGCAGCTGGAACAGGTCAGCAATCTGCTGGGCGAGGGCCACCGGCTGATCGACGTACTCAACGCCAACCACGGTGCCGCCGTTGGCTTCCCAGTCCTGACGGAAGGCTTTATAGACGCGCTCACCCCATTCGCCACGCGGCACCATGGCGGCGGCGCGGTGCAGGCCGTCGGCACGGGCGCGACGCGAGACTTCGCGGGCTTCGTCTTCAGCGGCCAGGCCGAACTGGAACAGTTGCGGCGGGTTTTCGTTAAGTTCGCTGTAGTTCAGGCCCAGGGTGGTGATCGGTAATTGCCCGCGGGAGGCGAGCTGCTTGACCAGTGGTTTCTCCAGCGGGCCGACTACCAGTTGCACGCCGGCAGCCTGGGCCTTGGCGTAGAAGTCGTCGAGGGAGGTCAGGCGCGAGCTGTCATAGAACTCGATCACCGGCGGCTTCTGCCCGGCTTGTTCAGCCTGGAAGTGCGCCGCCATGAAGCCTTCGCGCAGCGCCTTGCCGACCGCCGCCAAAGGGCCTTCCTGCGGCAGCAGCAACGCGATTTTGGTCAGCGGCTGGCTGGCCAGCTCCTTGAGCTTGGCCAGCGGGGTCGGCAGGTTGACTGCCGCCGGGTGGCCTGGGTTCTGCGCGCGCCAGGTATCAATGGCGGCTTGCTGTTGTTCCAGGGTGCCGGCGCCTTTGATTGCCTGGGCCAGGGTGATCCAGCCGTCGAGGGTCGGGTTGCCGCTGGCTTGCAGTTGCTCTGCAGGCAGCGCGGCGACCAGCGCCCAGATGGCTTCGTGGTTGCTCTTGGCGGCATCACCCGTCAGCAACGGGGCCATGGCCACCCGCTCACGCGCGGCAGCCAAAGTCTGGCCATCGGCTTCATAGGCGCGAGCATGCACGGTGCCGGTACGGATCTGCTGGCCAGTCGGCAGCTCCTTCAGGCTTTGCAGGCTGGGGTGGTTCAGGGCGGCCAGAGCCGCTTTGGGTTGGTTGCGCGCCATGGCCAGTTCCGCGGCCAGGGTGCTGGCAAAGACTTGTGCGGCCGGCTTCAGGACATCCAGGGGCACCTGCGCAAGAATCTGCGACGAGCGGCCAGGGTTGTTCTGGTGGTAGGCCAGGTCTGCCGCACTCAGGCGCAGCATCGCGGCCTTTTCTGGCGTACTGGCCTTGGTGGCCTGTTCGAGCAGTTGCTCGATACTGGCATCCGGGGTCCGGGGGAGGTCGCCAAGGCTGGACGAGGGCGAGCTGGCGCACGCGGCCAGTAAGGCAGCGAGGCAGAGGGCGGAGAGCAGCCGCAGGCAAGCGATCATGTAAGTGTTCCTGATACCGATCAAATTAGCGTGGAATTGTACCCAAGCACTGGCCCAGGCGCGATGTTACTGGCGTGAAACCATCGATTTAGGTCGTGTAAATGTTGCGAGCCGGCATCGATGGCCGACCTCGAGGGCATATTATCGAGGCGCCTACGCGCTACAATGCGACTTTTCCTTACCATCGAGGTGTGCGTTTTGACTGCTCCAGGTCCTTTGAATTCCACTGCAGGCTCGCTTTTTGTCGTGGCGACGCCCATTGGCAACCTGGACGACATCAGTGCTCGGGCGCTGAAAGTGTTGCGTGACGTAAAATTGATCGCGGCGGAAGACACGCGGCACTCCCAGCGTTTGATGCAGCATTTTGGTATCAGCACGCCATTAGCCGCGTGCCATGAGCATAACGAGCGAGAAGAAGGCAGCCGTTTTATCACGCGCTTGCTGGCGGGTGACGATGTGGCGTTGATCTCGGATGCCGGCACTCCGTTGATTTCCGACCCTGGCTATCACCTGGTTCGCCAGGCGCGTGCCGCTGGTATCAATGTAGTGCCAGTTCCGGGAGCGTGCGCGCTGATTGCGGCATTATCGGCCGCCGGGTTGCCGTCGGACCGTTTTATCTTCGAAGGTTTCCTGCCCGCCAAGGCGGTTGGGCGCCGTGCGCGACTGCAAGCGTTAAAGGAAGAGCCGCGTACGTTGATCTTTTACGAGGCGCCGCACCGCATTCTCGAGTGCTTGCAGGACATGGAGCTGGTGTTCGGCGGCGAACGCCTGGCGCTGTTGGCTCGGGAGCTGACCAAGACCTTCGAGACCCTCAAAGGCTTGCCGTTGGAAGAGCTGCGTGCGTTCGTTGAGGGCGACAGCAACCAGCAGCGCGGTGAGTGCGTGGTGCTGGTGGCCGGCTGGACCGCACCGGAAAATGAAGGCGCGGTGGGCAGCGAGGCTATGCGCATCCTGGATCTGCTGCTTAAGGAAATGCCCCTGAAGCGTGCGGCAGCCCTGGCGGCTGAAATTACCGGCTTGCGTAAGAACGTGCTGTATCAAGTCGCGCTGGATAAGCAGAAAGCCGAATAGTTCCGGGGTTACGCCGGTATCCCGTCCGAACGTGATGGCATTGCTGCACTTTTAATACTTGTCCTCAAGCCGTCGTGCCGTTAACCTGCGCGGCGGAGAGTCGATTGGACAGTCGCTGCCCTCTATGAAAATTAGGGGGGGGAGGAAAGTCCGGGCTCCATAGGGCGAAGTGCCAGGTAATGCCTGGGAGGCGTGAGCCTACGGAAAGTGCCACAGAAAATAACCGCCTAAGCACTTCGGTGCCGGTAAGGGTGAAAAGGTGCGGTAAGAGCGCACCGCACGACTGGCAACAGTTCGTGGCTAGGTAAACCCCACTTGGAGCAAGACCAAATAGGGTCCCAAGGCGTGGCCCGCGCTGGGACCGGGTAGGTTGCTAAAGATGTCCAGTGATGGCCATCGTAGACGAATGACTGTTCAAGACAGAACCCGGCTTACAGATCGACTCTCCACCTTTTTTCCTTCTGCCCGAATCTCGGGCAGAAAACCGGTAGTAACGCAAGAATCCCTCCCTGCCAAATCATTGGCAGATGCATCTTCGTAATACCAAAAAAATCTTACTCTTAATAAATTACTTTAACTTTAAGCCGTAGCTCCATGAGCTATTTGCGGTTGCTGAGTCAAAAACATCGCCAAACTCGCGTTTCTCCTCCTTTTACGTTCCTAAATCTCCGTTCTGTAAGGCTTTTCCTTGAATCCGCGCCTTGACGGTGTGGTGGGCGCATTCCTATAGTGTGCGCAAGTGGCGGAAAGTGGCACAAAGTGGGTTTTTTGAACGTAAAACGCTAAAATTTGGAGAAACGCATCTGTGTTTCGCGGAGCTAACGCTATCAGTCTCGATGCAAAAGGCCGTCTCGCCATGCCGAGCCGGTATCGTGACGAGCTCATTTCGCGAAGTTCAGGCCAGTTAATCATCACGATTGACGCCGTTGACCCTTGTTTGTGTGTTTACCCCCTCGATGAGTGGGAGTTGATCGAAACCAAGTTGCGCGCTCTGCCTTCATTGCGTGAAGAAAACCGCCGCCTGCAGCGTCTGCTGATCGGTAATGCCGTCGACCTTGAACTCGATGGCAGTGGTCGTTTCCTGGTGCCGCCGCGCTTGCGCGAGTACGCCAAGCTGGATAAGCGCGCAATGCTGGTGGGCCAACTGAACAAGTTCCAATTGTGGGACGAAGATGCCTGGGATGCTGTTTCTGCAGCAGACCTGGCTGCTATTCAACAACCGGGCGCTATGCCTGATGAACTGCGTGATTTGATCCTGTGACTATTGATAGCGGCTTTAACCACATCACCGTACTGCTTGACGAAGCCGTTGAGGCTCTCGCCGTACGCGCGGATGGCTGCTATGTGGATGGCACCTTCGGCAGGGGCGGGCACAGCCGGTTGATACTCAGCCAGCTCGGCTCCGACGGTAAACTCCTCGGGTTCGACAAAGACCCTCAAGCGATTGCCACCGGGCAAGCGCTAGCGGCCGAAGACGGCCGCTTTGTCGTTGTGCAGCGCAGCTTTGCCGAGCTGGGTGCCGAAGTCGCCGAGCGCGGCATGGCAGGTAAGGTAGCCGGGGTTTTGCTCGACTTGGGCGTATCTTCGCCACAGCTTGACGACCCCGAGCGCGGCTTCAGTTTCATGAACGACGGCCCGCTCGACATGCGCATGGACCCGACTCGTGGCATCAGCGCTGCGCAGTTCATCGCCACTGCACCCCATGAAGAAATTACTCGCGTGTTCAAGGAATACGGCGAAGAACGCTTCGCCGGCCGCATGGCCCGTGCCGTGGTTGAGCGCCGTGAAATCCAGCCGTTCGAGCGCACCGCCGACCTGGCTGAAGTGCTCAAGGTCGCAAACCCTGCGTGGGAAAAGGGCAAGAACCCGGCAACCCGTGCGTTCCAGGGTCTGCGCATTCACGTCAATAACGAACTGGGCGATCTGGAAGCCGGGCTCGAAGCCGCACTGGACGCCTTGGAAGTGGGTGGTCGCCTGGTGGTGATCAGCTTCCACTCCCTGGAAGACCGCATCGTCAAACTGTTCATGCGTCGTCTGGTCAAGGGCGAGTCCGATAACCTGCCGCGCAACCTGCCGGTGCGTTTCGAAGCCTTTGTGCCGAAAATCAAAATCCATGGCAAAGCGCAGTTCGCCTCCGAAGCCGAACTCAAGGCCAACCCACGTTCCCGTAGCGCCGTTATGCGCGTCGCGGAGAAGCTGCGGTGAGCAAGCTTTTCGCCAAGCCCCTCCCGGGCGGCAGCTTCTTTATGTTGCTGTTGTTTGTCGGCGTGCTGGTGTCCGCAATTGCGGTGTCTTACAGCGCCCACTACAACCGTCAATTGCTTAACACCCTGTACGGGGAATTGAGCGTGCGTGACAAAGCGCAGGCGGAATGGGGCCGGTTGATCCTTGAACAAAGCACCTGGACGGCCCATAGCCGTATTGAAGTGCTGGCCACCGAACAGCTGAAAATGCACATTCCTGGTGCGGCCGAAGTGCGGATGGTGGCGCCATGATGAAACTTGAAGGTGCACTTTACCCGTGGCGCTTTCGCCTGATGCTCGGCATCTTGGCTTTGATGGCCGGCGCGATTGCATGGCGGATTATCGACCTGCAAGTGATCGACCGCGACTTCCTGATCGGCGAGGGTAATGCCCGTAGCCTGCGGCATATCCCGATTCCTGCGCACCGCGGCCTGATCACCGACCGTAATGGCGAGCCTCTGGCCGTGAGTACGCCGGTGACCACCCTGTGGGCCAATGCCAAGGAACTGCAAACCGCCAAGGACAAATGGCCTGAGCTGGCTGCCGCGCTGGGCCAGGACCCTAAAGCCTTGAGCGAGCGTCTGGAAGCCCAGGCCAACAAGGAATTCATCTATCTGGTGCGTGGGCTGACGCCTGAGCAGGGCCAGCAAGTGCTCGACCTTAAAGTCCCCGGTGTCTATGGCATCGAGGAGTTTCGTCGTTTCTACCCGGCGGGTGAAACCACCGCGCATATGGTTGGCTTTACCGACATTGATGACCACGGCCGTGAAGGTGTGGAGCTGGCCTACGACGAATGGCTGGCCGGCGTGCCCGGCAAACGGCAGGTCATCAAGGATCGACGCGGCAGACTGATTAAAGATGTCCAGGTGACCAAAAACGCCAAGGCCGGTAAGCCCTTGGCGTTGTCGATTGACCTGCGTCTGCAGTACCTGGCCAACCGCGAGCTGCGTAACGCGATCATCGAGAACGGCGCCAAGGCCGGTAGCCTGGTGATCATGGACGTCAAGACCGGCGAGATCCTCGCCATGGTCAACCAGCCGACCTACAACCCGAACAACCGTCGAAACCTGCAACCGGCGATGATGCGTAACCGCGCCATGATCGACGTGTTCGAGCCGGGTTCGACCATGAAAGCCATTTCCATGAGTGCCGCCCTGGAAACCGGGCGCTGGAAGCCGAGCGACAAGGTCGAGGTTTACCCAGGCACCTTGCAGTTGGGCAAATACACCATTCGTGACGTGTCCCGCAGCGAAGGGCCAGTGTTGGATTTGACAGGTATCCTGATCAACTCCAGTAACGTCGGCATGAGTAAGGTCGCCTTCGATATCGGCGGCGAAACCATCTATCACCTGGCGCAAAAAATCGGCTTGGGCCAACCCACCGGCCTGGATTTCCCAGGCGAGCGCGTGGGCAACCTGCCGAACTACCGCGACTGGAAAAAAGCCGAGACTGCCACGCTCTCCTACGGCTACGGCCTGTCGGTAACCGCGATCCAGCTGGCCCATGCGTTCTCTGTATTGGCCAATAATGGCCGTATGGTTCCACTGAGCTTGATTCACGTCGACGAAGCGCCGAAAGCCACCCAGGTAATCCCGGAAAAAGTCGCCAAGACCATACAAGGCATGCTGCAACAAGTGATCGAAGCCCCGCGCGGTGTGTTCCGGGCACAGGTGCCGGCTTATCACGTGGCCGGCAAGTCTGGTACTGCACGTAAAACCTCGGTCGGCACCAAGGGCTACGCCGAAAACTCTTACCGCTCGCTGTTCGCCGGCTTCGGTCCGATGAGCGATCCGCGCTACGCCATCGTCGTAGTGATTGATGAACCGAGCAAGGCCGGCTACTTCGGTGGCCTGGTGTCGGCTCCGGTATTCAGCAAAGTGATGTCCGGCACCCTGCGCCTGATGAATATCACGCCGGATAACCTGCCGCCGACTCAACAAGCGAACGCAGGACCACCGGCCGCAGCTGTCAAAGCCAATGGAGGGCGCGGCTGATGTCTCTTAGCCTGAACAAGATTTTTGCCCACGCCGGACGCGATCTGCTGATTCGTGAATTGAGCCTGGACAGCCGTAATGTACGCGCCGGTGATCTGTTCCTGGCGGTGCCCGGCGGCAAGCTCGATGGCCGTGCACATATCGCCGATGCCCTGCAACGAGGCGCGGCCGCCGTGGCTTATGAAGTGGAAGGCGCCACCGTGCTGCCGATCACCGACGTGCCCTTGATTCCGGTCAAGGGCCTGGCCGCGCAACTGTCGGACATCGCCGGGCGTTTTTATGGTGACCCGAGCCGTCAGTTGAACCTGATCGGTGTGACTGGCACCAATGGCAAGACCAGCGTGACCCAATTGGTTGCGCAGGCACTCGACCTGCTAGGCCAGCATTGCGGCATTGTCGGCACCCTGGGCACGGGTTTTTACGGTGCGCTGCAAAGCGGCCTGCACACCACGCCGAACCCGATCGCCGTGCAAGCGACCCTGGCCGACCTGAAAAAGGCCGGTGCCAAGGCGGTTGCCATGGAAGTGTCATCCCACGGTCTGGACCAGGGCCGTGTGACTGCCTTGGCGTTTGACGTGGCGGTAATGACCAACCTGTCTCGCGACCACCTCGACTACCACGGCACCATGGAGGCGTACGCCGCCGCTAAGGCCAAGCTGTTCGCCTGGAATGACCTGAAGTGCCGGGTGGTAAACCTGGATGACGCATTCGGCCGTCAACTGGCTGCCGAAGACAGCGAAGCACGCCTGATCACCTACAGCCTGGAAGATTCCAGCGCGTATCTGTATTGCCGTGAAGCCCAATTTAATGACGAAGGCGTGCTCGCCACGCTGGTCACGCCCCAGGGCGAACACCACTTGCGCAGCACCTTGCTTGGGCGTTTCAACCTGAGCAACGTGCTCGCGGCTGTTGGCGCATTGCTTGGCCTGGATTACGCCCTGGACGAAATCCTGCGCGTGCTGCCCAAACTCGAAGGCCCGGCCGGCCGTATGCAGCGTTTGGGTGGCGGCTCTCAGCCACTGGTGGTGGTCGATTACGCCCACACTCCGGACGCGCTGGAAAAAGTCCTCGAAGCCCTGCGCCCACACGCCAAGGGCAAATTGCTCTGCCTGTTCGGCTGCGGCGGTGACCGTGATCGCGGCAAGCGCCCGCTGATGGCTGAAATCGTCGAGCGCCTGGCCGATGGCGTACTCGTTACCGACGACAACCCACGCAGCGAAGACCCGAACCAGATTTTCGACGACATCCGTGTCGGCTTTAAAGACGCCACCAAGGCCACCTTCGTTGCCGGTCGCGGCGCCGCCATTGCCCAGCTGATCGCCAGCGCCAGTGCTGAGGACGTGGTGGTACTGGCTGGTAAAGGTCACGAGGACTACCAGGAAATCAACGGCGAACGCCATGCCTTCTCCGATCTGGTCGAGGCTGATCACGCCCTGACTGCCTGGGAGGTCGCCCATGCTTAAAGCGATGAAGTTCAGCGAACTGACCCAGGCCTTGTCGGCCCGCGTAGTGTCGAGCGATTGCAGCTTCGACGGCGTCAGTATCGACAGTCGCAACATCAAGCCGGGGCAACTGTTTATTGCACTGGCCGGCCCGCGTTTCGATGGGCACGACTACCTGAACGAAGTAGCCGCCAAAGGTGCCGTGGGTGCCTTGGTGCAGCGTGAAGTCACGGACTCGACGCTGCCGCAATTGCTGGTCGCCGATACCCGCCTGGCCCTCGGGCTGTTGGGCGCGCTGAACCGCGCCGCATTTGATAAGCCCGTTGCCGCCATCACTGGCTCCAGCGGCAAAACCACGGTCAAGGAACTGCTTGCCGGCGTGCTGCGCACGCGCGGGCCGGTGCTCGCCACCCGTGGCAACCTGAACAATGATTTCGGCGCTCCACTGACCCTGCTCGAACTGGCCCCGGAACACACGGCGGCGGTAATCGAGCTGGGCGCTTCGCGCGTCGGCGAAATTGCTTACACCGTGGCGCTGACCAAGCCTCACGTGGCAATTATCAACAATGCCGGCACCGCCCACGTGGGCGAGTTCGGTGGCCCGGAAAAAATCGTCGAAGCCAAGGGCGAAATCCTCGAAGGCCTCGATGCCTCGGGCACGGCTGTATTGAACCTCGACGACAAGGCCTTCGAGACCTGGCGTGTGCGCGCCGCCGGTCGCAAGGTGCTGACGTTTGCCGTGCTCAACGCGGCGGCTGATTTCCACGCAGCCGACATCACCGTCGACGCCCGTGGTTGCCCGTCCTTCACCTTGCACACACCGCAAGGCAGCGAGCACGTGCAACTGAACCTGCTGGGCAACCATAACGTCGCCAATGCCTTGGCCGCCGCCGCTGCCGCCTCCGCCCTGGGCGTATCGCTGTTCGGTATCGCTACCGGCCTGGGCGCGGTGCAGCCGGTCAAAGGCCGCACCGTGGCACAACTGGCGACCAATGGCATGCGTGTGATTGATGACACCTACAACGCCAACCAGTCCTCCGTCTGCGCCGCTATTGACCTGCTTAAAAGCTTCGCCGGGCGCAAGGTGCTGGTGCTGGGCGATATCGCCGAATTGGGCGACTGGGCCGAGCAGTCCCACCGTGAAGTCGGCGCCTACGCGAGCGGTAAAGTCGACGCGCTTTACGCCGTTGGCCCGAACATGGCCCACGCCGTTGACGCCTTCGGCCTCGGTGCGCGGCATTTCGCTACCCAGGCCGAGCTGATCCAGGCACTGGTGGCGGCTGAACACGACAAACACACAACCATTTTGATCAAGGGATCGCGCAGCGCGGTGATGGAAAACGTCGTCGCGGCCTTGTGTGGCTCAAGTACGGAGAAACATTAATGCTGCTGCTGCTGGCTGAGTATCTGCAACAGTTCCACAAAGGCTTCGCGGTCTTTCAGTACCTGACCCTGCGCGGGATCCTGGGTGTGCTGACTGCGCTGTCTTTGTCGCTGTTCCTGGGGCCGTGGATGATCCGCACCCTGCAGAACCTGCAAATTGGTCAATCGGTTCGTAATGACGGCCCGCAGTCGCACCTGTCCAAATCCGGCACCCCGACCATGGGCGGTGCGCTGATCCTGTCTTCCATCGGTATCAGCACCTTGCTGTGGGCCGACCTGCATAACCGCTACGTGTGGACGGTGCTGCTGGTGACCCTGTTGTTCGGCGCGATCGGCTGGGTCGATGACTACCGCAAAGTGATCGAGAAAAACTCCAAGGGACTGCCAAGCCGCTGGAAGTACTTCTGGCAGTCGGTGTTTGGCCTTGGCGCTGCGATCTTCCTGTACATGACCGCGCCAAGCGCCGTCGAAACCACCTTGATCATTCCGATGCTCAAGGACGCCAGCATTCCCTTGGGCGTTGGCTTTGTGGTGCTGACCTACTTCGTGATCGTCGGCTCCAGCAACGCGGTGAACCTGACCGACGGCCTCGACGGTCTGGCGATCATGCCGACCGTGATGGTCGGTGGCGCGCTCGGTATCTTCTGCTACCTGTCGGGTAACGTGAAATTCGCTGAATACCTGCTGATCCCGTATGTGCCGGGCGCAGGTGAGTTGATCGTGTTCTGCGGCGCGCTGATCGGTGCCGGCCTGGGCTTCCTGTGGTTCAACACCTATCCCGCACAAGTCTTCATGGGCGACGTCGGCGCGCTGGCGCTGGGCGCAGCCTTGGGCACCATCGCGGTGATCGTCCGTCAGGAAATCGTGTTGTTCATCATGGGCGGTGTGTTCGTGATGGAAACCCTGTCGGTGGTCATCCAGGTGGCCTCCTTCAAATTGACCGGGCGCCGCGTGTTCCGTATGGCGCCGATTCACCACCACTTTGAACTCAAGGGCTGGCCCGAGCCGCGTGTGATTGTCCGTTTCTGGATCATCACCGTGATTCTGGTACTGGTCGGCCTTGCCACCCTGAAACTGAGGTAGAAACGAGTGTCCCTGATCGCTTCAGACCACTTCCGCATCGTTGTCGGCCTCGGCAAGAGCGGCATGTCCCTGGTTCGCTTCCTGGCGAACCGGGGCACGTCGTTTGCCGTGGCCGATACGCGGGAAAATCCACCGGAGCTGGTCACGCTGCGCCGTGACTACCCGCACGTGGAAGTGCGTTGTGGCGAGCTGGATGTCGAGTTTCTGTGCCGTGCCGACGAGCTCTACGTGAGCCCCGGCCTGGCCCTGGCGACACCGGCCCTGCAAGCGGCAGCGGCGCGTGGCGTGAAGCTGTCCGGCGACATCGACCTGTTTGCGCGCTATGCGAAGGCACCGATCGTGGCCATCAGCGGCTCCAACGCGAAAAGCACCGTGACCACCCTGGTCGGCGAGATGGCGGCTGCGGCCGGCAAGCGCGTGGCCGTGGGCGGTAACCTCGGCACGCCAGCGCTGGACCTGCTCAGCGACGACATCGAGTTGTACGTGATGGAACTGTCGAGCTTCCAGCTCGAAACCACCCACGATCTGGGGGCTGAAGTCGCCACCGTGTTGAACGTGAGTGAAGACCACATGGACCGCTACAGCGGCCTGCCGGCGTACCACCTGGCCAAGCACCGGATTTTCCGTGGTGCCAGGCAATTTGTGGTCAACCGCCAGGATGCCCTGAGCCGTCCGCTGATGGGCGAAGGCATGCCCTGCTGGACCTTTGGCCTGGGCAAGCCGGATTTCAAAGCCTTCGGCATTCGCGAAGAGAACGGCGAGAAATACCTGGCCTTCGAATTCCAGAACCTGATGCCGGTACGTGAATTGAAAATCCATGGCGCGCACAACCAATCCAATGCATTGGCGGCCCTGGCGTTGGGTCACGCCGTCGGCCTGCCATTTGATGCGATGCTGTCGAGCCTGCGCACCTTCGGCGGCCTCGAGCATCGCTGCCAGTGGGTACGCGACCTCAATGGCGTGAGCTACTACAACGATTCCAAGGCCACCAACGTGGGTGCCGCACTGGCTGCCATCGAAGGGCTCGGCGCTGATATCGACGGCAAGCTTGTGCTGATCGCCGGTGGCGACGGCAAGGGTGCCGACTTCAAAGACCTTAAAGGCCCGGTGGCTGCACATTGCCGCGCCGTGGTGCTGATCGGCCGTGACGCGGACTTGATCGCCGCCGCGTTGGGCGACGCAGTACCGCAGGTACGCGCAACCTCGCTGGACGATGCGATTGCTCAATGCAAGGCCCTGGCCCAGCCGGGGGATGCGGTGTTGCTGTCGCCGGCGTGCGCCAGTTTCGACATGTTCAAGAACTACGAAGAGCGCGGCCAGCTGTTCGCTCGCGCCGTGGAGGCCTTGGCATGAATTTCAGAAATATTATCAAGCCGTACCCGTCGCCGATCATCACAGGTCGCGGTATCGACCTCGACTTCCCAATGCTCGCCGGCTGCCTGGCGCTGCTGGGCCTGGGGTTGGTCATGATCACTTCGGCGTCCTCGGAAGTGGCCGCAGTGCAGTCGGGCAACACCCTGTACATGATGATCCGTCACCTGGTGTACCTGGTGATCGGTCTCGGCGCCTGCATCGTCACCATGATGATCCCTATCGCTACCTGGCAGCGCCTGGGTTGGCTGATGCTGATCGGCGCGTTTGGTTTGTTGATCATGGTGATCCTGCCCGGCATCGGCCGTGAGGTGAACGGTTCGATGCGCTGGATCGGCTTCGGCGCGTTTAACGTGCAGCCGTCGGAAATCGCCAAGGTGTTCGTGGTGATCTACCTCGCCGGTTACCTGGTCCGTCGCCAGAAAGAAGTACGCGAAAGCTGGATGGGCTTCTTCAAGCCGTTCATCGTGCTGCTGCCCATGGCTGGCCTGTTGCTGATGGAGCCCGACTTCGGTGCCACCGTCGTAATGATGGGCGCGGCGGCGGCGATGCTGTTTCTCGGCGGTGTGGGCTTGTTCCGGTTCGCCATGATGGTGGTGCTGGCGGTGGTCGCGGTTTACCTGCTGGTGGAAGCACAACCGTACCGTATGGCGCGCCTGATTACCTTTACCGACCCCTGGTCCGATCAGTTCGGCTCCGGCTACCAGTTGACCCAGGCGCTGATCGCCTTTGGTCGCGGCGGATGGCTGGGTGTTGGGCTGGGCAATAGCGTGCAGAAGCAGTTTTACCTGCCGGAAGCGCATACCGACTTCGTGTTCTCCGTGCTGGCCGAAGAACTCGGTGCCGTGGGTTCCCTGTGCACCGTTGCACTGTTCATGTTCGTCTGCGTACGGGCGCTTTACATCGGTCTTTGGGCCGAGAAAGCCAAGCAGTTTTTCGCAGCTTATGTCGCCTACGGCTTGGCGTTTTTGTGGATTGGTCAGGTGCTGATCAACATCGGGGTAAACATCGGTCGCTTGCCGACCAAGGGTTTGACCCTGCCGTTTCTCAGCTACGGCGGCAGCTCGTTGGTTATCTGCTGCGTGTGCCTGGGCTTGCTGCTGCGCATCGAGTGGGAGAGTCGCACCCACCTGGGCAGCGAAGAGATGGAATTCAGCGAGAGCGATTTTGCCGAGGAGCCGGACCATGGGCGCTAATGTGCTGATCATGGCAGGCGGCACCGGGGGCCATGTGTTCCCGGCCCTGGCTTGCGCGCGCGAATTCCAGAACCGTGGCTACACCGTGCATTGGCTCGGTACGCCACGTGGCATCGAAAACGAATTGGTCCCGAATGCCGGCTTGCCGCTGCACTTGATCAACGTCACCGGCTTGCGTGGCAAGGGCAAGTTGTCCCTGCTCAAGGCGCCGTTCGTGTTGCTCAAGGCGGTGTGGCAGGCGCGCAAAGTGATTCGTGAGTTGAAGCCGGTGTGCGTGCTGGGCTTTGGTGGTTATGTGACTGGCCCTGGTGGTGTTGCCGCCAAGCTCGCCGGCGTACCGGTGATCGTGCACGAACAGAACGCCGTTGCCGGCACTGCCAACCGCCTGTTGGTGCCGTTGGCCAGCCGAGTGTGCGAGGCGTTCCCGAAGACTTTTGGCGCCTCGGACAAGTTGCGTACCACCGGCAACCCGGTGCGCACCGAACTGTTCATGGCCATTGCCCGTCAGGCGCTGGAGGGCCGTAAGCCACACTTGCTGATCCTGGGCGGAAGCCTGGGCGCGGAGCCGTTGAACAAATTGCTGCCCGAAGCCTTGGCGCTGCTGCCCGTGGACCTGCGTCCCGAAGTGTTCCACCAGGCCGGTAAAAACCACGATGAAATCACCGCTGCCCGCTATCGCGAGGCCGGTGTCGAGGCGAACGTACAGCCTTTCATCAAAGACATGGCCCATGCCTATGGCTGGGCCGACCTGGTGGTCTGTCGCGCTGGTGCGCTGACCGTCAGTGAACTGGCCGCCGCCGGTCTGCCGTCCTTGCTGGTGCCTTTGCCCCACGCCATCGACGATCACCAGACCCGCAACGCCGAATATTTGGCCGGGGAGGGCGCTGCCTTCCTGCTGCCGCAAAGAACGACTGGCGCCGCCGATTTGGCCGCACGCCTGACCGAGGTTTTGATGCAACCGGAACGACTCAACAGCATGGCGAGCACCGCAAGCCGCCTGGCTAAACCTGACGCAACCCGCACCGTGGTCGATATCTGCCTGGAGGTGGCCCATGGTTGAGAATCAGAAAGCCATGCCGCAGCCCGAAATGCGCCGCATCCGTCGTATCCACTTCGTCGGCATCGGCGGCGTGGGCATGTGCGGGATTGCCGAAGTACTGCTGAACCTGGGTTATCAGGTATCCGGCTCGGACTTGAAAGAGTCGCCGGTGACCGATCGCCTGAAAACCTTCGGCGCACAGATCTTTATCGGCCACCGCGCCGAGAACGCCGCCGAGGCTGACGTGCTGGTAGTATCCAGCGCCGTGAACACCTCCAACCCGGAAGTGGCCACCGCCCTTGAGCGCCGTATTCCAGTGGTGCCACGCGCCGAGATGCTGGCCGAGCTGATGCGCTATCGCCACGGTATCGCCGTGGCTGGTACGCACGGCAAAACCACCACCACCAGCCTGATCGCCTCGGTGTTCGCCGCCGGTGGCCTGGACCCGACCTTCGTGATTGGTGGCCGCCTGAATGCAGCCGGCACCAATGCCCAGCTCGGCACCAGCCGTTACCTGATCGCCGAAGCCGATGAAAGTGATGCGAGCTTCCTGCACCTGCAGCCGCTGGTCGCTGTGGTGACCAACATCGACGAAGACCACATGGCCACCTACGACGGTGACTTCAACAAGTTGAAGAAAACCTTCGTCGAGTTCCTGCACAACTTGCCGTTCTACGGTTTGGCCGTGGTGTGCCTGGACGATCCGGTGGTGCGTGAGATCCTGCCATCGGTCAAACGCCCAACCGTGACCTACGGCTTCAGCGAAGACGCCGACGTGCGCGCGATCAATGTGCGCCAGGAAGGCATGCAAACCTTCTTCACCGTGCTGCGCCCTGACCGCGAGCCGTTGGACGTATCGGTGAACATGCCGGGCAACCACAACGTATTGAACTCGCTGGCGACCATTTGCATTGCTTCCGATGAAGGCGTCAGCGATGAAGCCATCGTCGAAGGCCTGTCGCGCTTTGCCGGTGTCGGCCGGCGCTTCCAGGTCTACGGTCAACTGCCGGTAGAAGGCGGCGACGTGATGCTGGTGGACGACTACGGTCACCACCCAACTGAAGTTGCAGCCGTTATTAAAGCCGTGCGCGGTGGCTGGCCGGAGCGCCGTCTGGTGATGGTTTACCAGCCGCATCGCTACAGCCGCACCCGCGACCTGTACGACGACTTTGTGAATGTATTGGCCGATGCCAACGTGCTGCTGCTGATGGAAGTCTACCCGGCCGGTGAAGAGCCGATTCCGGGCGCCGACAGCCGCAAGCTGTGCAACAGCATCCGTCAGCGTGGCCAGTTGGACCCGATCTACATCGAGCGCGGTGTGGACCTGGCGCCGATCGTCAAGCCGCTGCTGCGTGCCGGTGACATCCTGCTGTGCCAGGGCGCCGGTGATATCGGTGGCCTTGCGCCCAAGCTGCTCGCCAGCCCGCTGTTTGCGGCTGCAAAGGGGAAGTCGAAATGATCACGCATTACGACACTCTGTTCTCGACCATAACGCCTGCCGACTTCGGCCGCGTAGCGGTATTGTTCGGCGGCAAGAGCGCTGAGCGCGAAGTCTCGCTCAAGTCCGGCAATGCCGTACTGGAAGCGCTGCAAAGCGCCGGCGTAAACGCATTCGGTATCGATGTGGGCGATGATTTCCTTGCCCGCTTGCAGGCCGAGAAGATCGACCGTGCCTTCATCATTCTGCACGGCCGTGGCGGTGAAGACGGCAGCATGCAAGGCTTGCTCGAGTGCGCTGGCATCCCTTACACCGGCAGCGGAATCCTCGCTTCGGCACTGGCCATGGACAAGTTGCGCACCAAGCAGGTGTGGCACAGCCTGGGTATTCCAACCCCACGTCACAGCGTGCTGTGCAGCGAAGACGATTGTATTTCTGCAGCCAAGGAACTGGGCCTGCCTTTGATCGTCAAACCTGCCCATGAAGGCTCCAGTATCGGCATGGCCAAAGTGAACTCGGCCGCCGAATTGATCGACGCATGGAAAGCGGCAAGTACCTACGATTCGCAAGTGTTGGTGGAACAGTGGATCCAGGGTCCCGAGTACACCATCGCCACCCTGCGTGGCCAGGTATTGCCGCCTATCGCATTGGGCACGCCCCACACCTTTTACGACTACGACGCCAAGTACGTGGCTTCCGATACTCAGTACCGGATCCCGTGTGGCCTCGACGCAACCAAGGAACAGGAATTGATGGACCTCACGGCGAAAGCCTGTGAGGCACTGGGTATCGCCGGTTGGGCGCGGGCAGACGTGATGCAGGATGACCAAGGGAATTTCTGGTTCCTTGAAGTCAACACCGCTCCCGGCATGACCGACCACAGCCTGGTACCTATGGCAGCCCGTGCTGCCGGTCTGGATTTCCAGCAGTTGGTGCTGGCGATCCTGGCCGCAAGCATTGAGCCAAGAGGCTAACCCCATGAACGGCGCATCGCTTCGTCATCAGCAACCTCCAGTGCCCAGCCGCAAGCCGGTGCCTCGAGGTGCCAGCCGAATGGTGGCTAAAGAGCCGATGTCGGCGCGCCTGCCGAAAGCCAACTTTGGTTTTCTTAAAGCGCTGTTCTGGCCGGTGTTGCTGGTGGCGTTGGGCTTCGGTACTTACGAGGGCGCACAACGCCTGTTGCCGTATGCCGACCGGCCGATCACCAAGATCAGCGTACAGGGCGACTTGAGCTACATCAGCCAGCAAGCGGTACAGCAGCGCATCGGCCCGTACCTGGCGGCGAGCTTCTTTACCATCGACCTGGCCGGTATGCGCGCAGAACTGGAACAGATGCCGTGGATCGCTCACGCCGAAGTCCGCCGTGTATGGCCGGACCAGGTGACGATTCGTCTGGAAGAACAACTGCCCGTGGCCCGTTGGGGCGATGGCGCACTGTTGAACAACCAGGGCCAGGCGTTCGCGCCGCGTGAGGTGGCCAACTATGAGCACCTGCCGCAGTTGTTCGGGCCACAGCGGGCGCAGCAGCAAGTGATGCAGCAGTACCAGGCGCTGAGCCAGATGCTGCGGCCACTGGGTTTCTCCATCGCACGCCTGGAATTGCGTGAGCGGGGCAGCTGGTTTTTGACCACCGGGGCAGGCAGTTCCGGCCCGGGCATCGAGTTGTTGCTGGGACGCGACCGCTTGGTGGAAAAGATGCGCCGCTTTATTGCCATCTATGACAAGACCTTGAAAGAACAGATTACGAACATTGCGAGCGTCGACCTGCGTTACGCCAACGGCCTGGCCGTCGGCTGGCGTGAACCAGCTGCGCCGACGACAGCCAAACCCGCTGTCGCGAAGAATTAAGAAGAGGCAGGACCCATGGCAAACGTGCAAAGCGGAAAAATGATCGTCGGTCTCGATATCGGCACCTCCAAGGTGGTGGCGCTGGTCGGCGAGGTCGGGGAAGACGGTGTGATCGAAATCGTCGGTATCGGCACGCATCCGTCCCGGGGCCTGAAGAAGGGCGTGGTGGTGAACATCGAGTCCACCGTGCAGTCGATCCAGCGCGCCATTGAAGAAGCGCAGCTGATGGCCGGTTGCCGGATTCACTCGGCGTTCGTCGGCGTGGCCGGCAACCATATCCGTAGCCTGAACTCCCACGGTATCGTGGCGATCCGTGATCGTGAAGTCAGCTCGGCCGACCTTGAACGCGTACTCGACGCCGCCCAGGCCGTGGCGATCCCGGCTGACCAGCGCGTGCTGCACACCTTGCCGCAGGACTACGTGATCGATAACCAGGAAGGCGTGCGTGAGCCGCTGGGCATGTCGGGCGTGCGCCTGGAAGCCAAGGTTCACGTGGTGACCTGTGCCGTCAACGCCGCACAGAACATTGAAAAATGCGTGCGCCGCTGCGGCCTGGAAATCGACGACATCATTCTTGAGCAGTTGGCCTCGGCCTACTCAGTACTCACCGACGACGAAAAAGAGCTGGGCGTGTGCCTGGTCGACATCGGCGGTGGCACCACCGACATCGCGATCTTCACCGAAGGTGCGATCCGTCACACCGCCGTGATCCCGATTGCGGGCGACCAGGTCACCAACGACATCGCCATGGCGCTGCGTACACCGACCCAGTACGCCGAAGAAATCAAGATCCGCTACGCCTGCGCCCTGGCCAAACTGGCTGGTGCCGGTGAAACCATCAAGGTGCCGAGCGTGGGCGACCGTCCACCGCGCGAACTGTCGCGCCAGGCCCTGGCCGAAGTGGTCGAACCACGCTACGACGAGCTGTTCACCCTGATCCAGGCTGAACTGCGCCGCAGCGGCTACGAAGATTTGATCCCGGCCGGCATCGTGCTGACCGGTGGCACCTCGAAGATGGAAGGCGCGGTCGAACTGGCCGAGGAAATCTTCCATATGCCAGTGCGCCTGGGCGTGCCCCATGGCGTCAAAGGCCTGGGCGACGTAGTGCGCAACCCGATTTATTCCACCGGCGTGGGCTTGCTGTTGTACGGGCTGCAAAAGCAGACCGACGGCATTTCCCTGTCGGGCCCGAGCATCCGTGACAGCTACCGTGGCGGCGACGATGAAGCCAAAGCGCCGTTGTTCGAGCGGTTGCAGGCTTGGGTAAAAGGCAATTTCTAAAGATTTACCGCAACACCGCAGTAAGTAGTAGGCGAAAAAACTAGAGAAAACGAAAGGAGAGGGAACATGTTCGAACTCGTAGACAACATCCCCGCAAGCCCGGTTATCAAAGTAATCGGTGTTGGCGGTGGCGGCGGCAACGCTGTCAATCACATGGTCAAGAGCAACATTGAAGGCGTTGAATTCATCTGCGCCAACACTGATGCCCAAGCGCTGAAAAGCATCGGCGCGCGGACCATCCTGCAATTGGGCACAGCCGTGACCAAGGGCCTCGGCGCTGGCGCCAACCCGGAAGTCGGCCGTCAAGCCGCGCTGGAAGACCGCGAGCGTATTGCTGAAGTGCTGCAAGGCACCAACATGGTGTTCATCACCACCGGCATGGGCGGCGGTACCGGTACCGGTGCTGCTCCGATCATTGCCGAAGTGGCCAAGGAAATGGGGATTCTGACCGTTGCTGTCGTGACGCGTCCGTTCCCGTTCGAAGGTCGCAAGCGCATGCAGATCGCCGACGAAGGTATCCGTCTGCTGTCTGAAAGCGTCGACTCGTTGATCACCATCCCCAACGAGAAGCTGCTGACCATCCTGGGCAAGGACGCAAGCCTGCTGTCCGCATTCGCCAAGGCTGACGATGTACTGGCCGGTGCCGTTCGCGGTATCTCCGACATCATCAAGCGCCCAGGCATGATCAACGTCGACTTTGCCGACGTGCGTACCGTGATGAGCGAAATGGGCATGGCGATGATGGGCACTGGCTGCGCCAGCGGTCCGAACCGTGCACGTGAAGCCACTGAAGCGGCGATCCGCAACCCGTTGCTCGAAGACGTGAACCTGCAAGGTGCACGCGGCATCCTGGTGAACATCACCGCCGGCCCTGACCTGTCCCTGGGTGAGTACTCCGACGTGGGTAGCATCATCGAAGCCTTCGCTTCCGAGCACGCGATGGTCAAAGTCGGTACCGTTATCGACCCGGACATGCGCGACGAACTGCACGTGACCGTGGTTGCCACCGGCCTGGGCGCAAAAATCGAGAAGCCTGTAAAGGTCATCGACAATACCGTTCACACCGGCCACAACAGCCACGCCAGCCAGCAAGCTGCCGCTCCAGCGCCTGCGCGCCAGGAACTGCCGTCTGTGAACTATCGTGACCTGGACCGTCCGACCGTGATGCGCAACCAGGCTCAGGCCGGTGCTGCGGCGTCCCGTAGCCCGAATCCGCAAGATGACCTGGACTACCTGGACATCCCGGCATTCTTGCGTCGTCAGGCCGATTAATGGAATGTATCAGGGCTATGAAGGTGATTGGTGTTCAGCAAAGGTCTGGTCTGTTATTATCGCCAGCCTTTGTTGATACCAGTTCGCAATTTGCGCTGAAGCGGTCCAAGCCATGATTAAACAACGCACCCTGAAGAATATTATCCGTGCCACAGGTGTAGGTCTGCACTCCGGGGAGAAGGTATACCTGACCCTCAAGCCCGCACCTGTCGACACCGGCATCGTGTTTGTTCGTGCCGACCTGGACCCTGTGGTGCAGATTCCTGCTCGCGCGGAAAATGTTGGCGAAACCACGATGTCGACCACGTTGGTCAACGGTGACGTCAAAGTGGACACGGTGGAGCACTTGCTCTCGGCCATGGCTGGCCTGGGCATCGATAACGCCTACGTCGAGCTCTCCGCGTCCGAAGTCCCCATCATGGATGGCAGCGCTGGACCCTTCGTATTCTTGATTCAATCTGCCGGCCTGGAAGAACAGGACGCAGCCAAGAAGTTCATTCGCATTCTGCGGGAAGTGACAGTAGAAGACGGCGACAAGCGCGCCACCTTCGTCCCGTTCGAAGGCTTTAAAGTGAGCTTTGAGATCGATTTCGATCACCCGGTATTCCGTGACCGCACCCAAAGTGCAAGCGTGGATTTTTCCAGCACTTCGTTCGTAAAAGAAGTCAGCCGCGCCCGTACCTTTGGTTTCATGAGTGACATCGAGTACCTGCGCAAGCACAACCTCGCACTCGGCGGCAGCGTTGAAAACGCCATTGTGGTCGACGCGGATGGTGTACTGAACGAAGACGGCCTTCGCTATGAAGACGAATTCGTGAAGCACAAGATCCTCGATGCAATCGGTGACCTCTACCTGCTGGGCAATAGCCTGATAGGCGAGTTCAAAGGCTTCAAGTCGGGCCACGCCCTTAACAACCAGCTGCTGCGCAAGTTGATTGAGCAGACAGACGCTTGGGAAGTCGTGACCTTCGAAGATGCCAGCACCGCACCGATCTCTTACATGCGTCCCGTTGCGGCGGTGTAAGTAACAACTCTCTTTCTTTAGTTTTGAAAGGCCACCTTCGGGTGGCCTTTTTTTTATGCCGATCGTTCCCACGCGCGTGAGAATGCAGCCCTGGACGCTCCGCGTCCCGAAGCCTGACGCAGAGCGTCAGAAGAGGCATTCCCACGCGGAGCGTGGGAACGATCACCTAGCGGGCCGCAGCCTCCACAATGCGGTTGCGCCCGGTGTGCTTGGCCTCATACAGCGCCTGATCAGCATTGAGCAGCAAGTCCTCAAGTGCCATGCGGCTGCGCTTTTGCCAGGTGCTCATGCCGATACTCACTGTAATAGGCCCGTCGGCACCGGCCACCCGTGGCAAATGCTCGACGCTGCTGCGGATATGTTCGGCAATCAACCAGGCACCCTTGGCGTCGGTATGTGGCAGCACCACTGCAAACTCTTCGCCACCGTAGCGCGCTGCCAGGTCAGCCGGGCGGCGGATGTTGTCTTCGATCACTTGGGCAACCGCGCGCAATGCTTCATCGCCGCCGTGATGGCCATGCAGGTCGTTGAAGGCCTTGAAGTGATCCACGTCGATCATCAGCAGGCTCAGCGGCTCGGTTGAGCGTTGTGCGCGGTCCCATTCCAGGCGCAGGCGCTGGTCCAGGGTACGGCGGTTGGCAAGGCCGGTGAGGGCGTCGGTGGCTGCCAGTTCTGACAGCACTTGTTCGGCACGATGGCGGCGGCGCAGTTCCTTGCTCAGCATCCAGGTCAGCCACAGCAGGCCGATGCACAACACGCCTGTGGCCATGCTGACCAGCCACGCGGCACGCCGCCATGGGGCAAAGATTTCATCGCTGGACAACGCCACCGCGACAATTAAGGGCAAGCTGCCCACATTCGAGAAACTATAGAGCCGTGGCTGGTTGTCGACGCTGGAGACGCCCCGAAAGCTGCCGTCGCGTTCACGCAGCATGCGCGCGACATTGGGCCGCTGGCTTAAGTCCTTGTCGATCATGTCCACTTCCAGCAGCGGTTGTTGCGCCAGCAGGATGCCTTGGTGGTTGATCAGGTTGATGGTGCCGTTGCTTCCGATGTTCAGGCCGCTGAACAACTGTTGGAAGTACGACAGGCGCATCGAGGCCACCGCCACGCCCAGGAAGCGCCCGTCCGGCGATGACACGCGGCGGCTGAATGCGATGCGCCACTGGTCATCACACACGCAACGGGCCAGGAATGGGCGGCTGATATACAGCCCCAGGTCGGGGTTTTTGCGGTGTGCCTGAAAATAATCGCGATCAGCGAAGTTGCCGGTCTTGGGTGTGAGCAGCGAGGAGTCGGCTATCACTTCACCACTGGGGTCCAGCAACAGAATGTCGCCCTTGAAGGGTGCAGCGGCAGAGCGATCGAACAGCACCAGATGGCGGATACTGGCGGACACACCCTGCAGGTCGCTGCGTTCGGTGGCGGCGATCAGGCCCTTGAGGGCCATGTCATAGAGTTCGACGTTACGCAGCACATCGGCGTCGATCAGTTGGGTGATGTTATTGGCGGTGCGCTTGGCGGTCTGCAAGGTGTTGGCATGTTCGCGAATCAGCAGCGCGGTGACGATCGCCACGATCACAAAGACCGTGAGGCAACTGCCCAGGATCAGCAAGCGTTCCGGGCGAGGGGTGGGTCGGTAGAGACTTGGGCTCATCGGGCGTACTTCTGCTTCGAGGATGCCAATAGCGTAGTAGGCAATCGCAGGTTTGGTGGGAGCTGGCTTGCCTGCGATGCAGACACCTCGGTACATCTATAACACCGCAGCGATGCTATCGCAGGCAAGCCAGCTCCCACACAAGCCAGCTCCCACATCAGCTATTCATCGTCTGGCAGATTTATGCCTAAAACACGTTGATCGGGTAATCCACAATCACGCGGTATTCATCCACATCCCGGTCCACCGCCGAGTAGCCATTGCCACCGCGATTGGTTGCCCATTGCAGGCGCACGGCCAGGTCCTTGGCTTTGCCGCCTTGCACCACGTACTTCACGTCGATGTCGCGTTCCCAGTGCTTGGCGTCTTTGCCGTCGGCGCTGTACCAGGCGCTGTAGCCGCGGCTGTTGGGGTCGACCTTGGTCAGGTCGGTCTTGCCGCTGATATACGACACTGCGGACGTCAGCCCGGGCATGCCGAGGCCTGCAAAGTCGTAGGCGTACTTGAGCTTCCACGAGCGCTCGTTGGGGCCGTTGAAGTCCGAGTATTGCTGGGAATTGTCCAGGTACACGCTGTCGCCCTGGGTGATGTAGTCGAACGGCGTGTTGCCGTTGACCCGCTGGTACGCGGCGGTGACGCTGTGGTGACCAACACCTACGGTGAAATGCAGGCTGTAAGTGTTGTTGTCGATGCTGCCGAGCAACGACTGGCCGGTGTCCTGGGTGTGGTAGTAGTGCAGGCCTGGGTTGAGGCTGACAAGATCGTTCAGCGCGTAGGTGTAGTCCAGGTCGTAGTAGTACTGGTGCCATACATCCTTGAGTTCGGAGGCGTACAGGTTGCTGGTCAGGCCCGGGACGCCGCTGAAGGACACACCGGCCCAGTTCAGGTGTTGGCTGTCGGCGTTGGCGGGCAGGGTGCCGTAGCTGGTGCCGATGCGTCGGTGGCCGCTCTGGTTGTAGAGTTTGGTAAAGCTGGCCTGGCCGCCTTCGAACATCCAGCCGTCGAAGCTGTGGTTGGCCAGGCTCACACCCCGGAACGTCTGCGGCAACATGCGGGTCATGCCGCCGGCGATCACCGGGTTGTTGAGGAACAGGTCGCCGGCTTTGAGTTCGGTGTCGAAGGCACGCATTTTCAAAGTGCCGCCCGCGGTGGAGAACGAGCCAGGCGCTTTGCCGTTGCCGCTGCCGTAAGGCAGGATGCTGGAACCGTCAGTGCCACCGCCGCCGTCGAGCTTGAGGCCGAGCATGGCATTGAGGTCCAGGCCAAAGCCGACGGTGCCTTGGGTGTAGCCGGATTCGAATGTGCCGATGAAACCCTGGCCCCATTCTTTGCTGTCATCGGTGTGAGTGTCGCGGCGGTCGCGGTTCATGTAGTAGTTGCGGGTGTTGATCTTCAGGCTTGAGCCTTCGACGAAACCGTCAGCGGGGGGCGAGTCTGCCGCGTGGGCAAGGGGGACGATCGTTGCTGCAATCGCGAGGAATAACGGGGTGAACGTCAGCGAGTTCTTCACCGGTTTAGCTCCTTTGGTCAATCGAAAACGGCCAATGTCGTGGGGGTGTGCCTGGCCTTTTTTTACGGCAAAAAAAAGCCGCTGAAGTCAGCGGCTTTAAACAGATTCCCAGTGTAGAGCCCTGGAAATAAGTCGAGGGAAATTCGGGTGAGCGGGAAGCTGCCTTGCCGTCGCGCTCATCGGTGCGTCAAAGTAACGCAGGTGAGCGGTGCGATATAGAGTGTAACAAGATAATGACTGTTGCCCAAACCGCAACAGTCAGACCTTTGAGATCCAGTGGGGAAGCTGGCTTTGTGGGATCTGGCTTGTGTGGGAGCTGGCCCACACTGGATCGATGTGTTCTGGTGAGTCAGACCGGCAAGGTAATGCCAAAAGTATTGCCACCGCCCTCACTGCGCACAAACACATCACCGCCGTGCATCAATGCAATCGCTTTGACGATCGCCAGCCCCAGCCCATGATTTGCGCCGCTGTTACTGCGCGACGCGTCCACCCGGTAGAAGCGTTCAAACAAGCGCGGCAAATGCTCACGGGCGATCTCATCGCCGGGGTTGGTCACCCCGATCGCCACCCACTGCTCCTGCACTTCAATGCTCACTTCGATGATCTGCCCCGGCGCAGTGTGCTGCACCGCATTGCTCAGCAGGTTGATCAGCGCGCGGCGCAGGTGGGCTTTTTCGATGTGCACCAAGGCATCTCCGTGTACGCGCACTTTGACTTGGGCGTCCTCGAGGATGAAGTCCAGGTAGTCGAGGGTGGTGGCGACTTCATCGGCCAGGGAGCTTTCGATCAGTTTGGTGGCCTTGCTGCCCTGGTCGGCGCTGGCCAGGAACAGCATGTCATTGATGATCGAGCGCAGGCGTTCCAGCTCTTCGAGGTTCGATTGCAGCACCTCGAAGTAATGCTCGGCCGAACGACCACGGGTGAGCGCCACTTGGGTCTGGCCGATCAGGTTGGTCAGCGGCGAGCGCAGTTCGTGGGCCACATCGGCATTGAACGACTCCAGGCGTGAATACGCCTGTTCGACCCGATCCAGGGTGGAGTTGAATGAGTTGACGAACTGGCTCAGCTCCGGCGGCAAGGGCGATAACTGCAGGCGCCCGGAGAGTTTGGGCGGTGCGAGTTTTTGCGCTTCATCCGAAAGTTTGCCCAGCGGCTTGAGGCCGATACGCGAGACCCAAAAGCCCAACAGTGCCGCCAGCGCCACACCGACACAGGCCAGGCCGATCAAGGCCATCAACAGATGGTGCTGAGTGGCGCGGAAGTTCTCGGTGTCGATGGCGATCATAAAGCGCAGCGGCGGGCGTTGATCCTTGGCCGCGAACTGGCTGAGCAACACCTTGAACGGGTATTCATGCCCAGGCAGGCGCAAGTCGCGTTTGCCGGTCGGCCCTTGGGCGAATGCGCGGATCTGCGCGTCGGGGGTGCCGTATTCGTAGCTCGGGTCGCTGCTCACCACCCAGAAGCGGATGCGCGGGTCTTCTTCGCCGAGCAACTTCAACTTGGCGGTGATTTTTGCCCAGTGGTCCGGTGTGCCGAAGCGGTTCACCGAGGATTCCAGCACGCTGTAGCGCGCATCCAGTTCGGCGCCCGGCAACAAGCCCAGGCCGCGATCCACTTGCTGGTACAGCGCGCCGCCGATCAACACGAAAATCAGCAGCGCCACCAGCGTGAACATGCCGCTCAGGCGCAGGGCGATGGAGTTAGCCGACACTTCTGCTCTCCAGCACATAACCCATGCCACGAATGGTGTGCAGCAACTTGTGTTCGAACGGCCCGTCGAGCTTGGCGCGCAGGCGCTTGATCGCCACTTCCACCACATTGGCGTCGCTGTCGAAATTGATGTCCCAGACCATTTCCGCAATCGCGGTCTTGGACAGGATTTCACCCTGGCGCCGTGCCAATACGCTGAGCAGCGAGAACTCTTTGGCGGTCAGGTCCAGGCGCAGGCCGTTGCGGCTGGCCTTGCGGCTGATCAGGTCGATCCACAGGTCGGCCACGGTGACTTGCACCGGCTCATGCCCGCCACTGCGGCGGGTCAGCGCTTGCAGGCGCGCCACCAGTTCGAGGAACGAAAACGGTTTGCCCAAATAATCATCGGCGCCTTCACGCAAGCCACGGATGCGGTCTTCCACACGCTCGCGAGCAGTGAGCATGATCACCGGCGTCTGCTTGCGTGCCCGCAGTGCGCGCAACACCCCAAAGCCGTCGAGGCCGGGCAGCATCACATCGAGTACGATCACCGCGTAATCGTTCTCCAGCGCCAGGTGCAAGCCCTCGACGCCTTCGCGCGCCACATCGACGGTGTAGCCTTGCTCCGTCAGGCCGCGGTGCAGGTAGTCCGCGGTTTTCTCTTCATCTTCAATAATCAGGACGCGCATGACCCCGCCTTTAGTGTGTGGTCGCCAGCGCCAGCGCTGGTTTGGGCCTGTGGAAAAACTTCTCAAGGTACAAGTATATGACCGGTGTGGTGAACAGCGTCAGCGCCTGGCTCACCAACAGGCCGCCGACCACCGCGATCCCCAGCGGCTGGCGCAGTTCGGCGCCTGGCCCGGAGCCCAGCATCAACGGCACGGCGCCGAGCAGGGCGGCGAGGGTGGTCATGATGATCGGCCGGAACCGGGTGACGCAGGCTTCATAAATCGCCTCCTCAGGTGGCAGCCCGCGCACGCGCTGGGCCTCCAGGGCAAAGTCGATCATCAGGATGCCGTTTTTCTTGACGATACCGATCAGCAGCACCAGACCGATCAAGGCCATGATCGAAAAGTCCTGGCCCAGCAACCACAGCATGATCAACGCGCCCAAGCCCGCCGAGGGCAAGGTGGAGATGATCGTCAGCGGGTGCACGAAGCTCTCATAGAGCACGCCCAAAATAATATAGACCGCCACCAGCGCCGCCAGGATCAGCCACGGTTGGCTGGCCAAAGAGCTTTGGAACGCCTGGGCCGCACCCTGGAAGGTGCCGATCAGGGTGGTCGGCATGCCGATTTCGTTTTTGGCCTGGTTGAGCATGATCACCGCATCACCCAATGCCACGCCGGGTGCCAGGTTGAACGACAGGTTGGCCGCCGGGAACATGCCGTCATGGCTGATGGACAACGGCCCCACGCTGGGTGGGTCGACCTTGGCCAGTGCCGACAGCGGCACCATCTCGTTGGTCAACGGTGAGCGCAGGTAAAAGTAGTTCAGGCTTTCGGCCTTGCCGCGCTGTTGAGTGTCGAGTTCCAGCACCACCTGGTACTGGTTGATCTCGGTCTGGAACTCGTTGATCTGGCGCTGGCCGAACGCGTCATACAGCGCCTGGTCGACATCGGTAGCGGTGAGGCCAAAGCGCGCCGCCGCCTGGCGGTCGATGCTGATGTGAGTGATGCTGCCGCCCAGTTGCAAGTCGTTGGACAGGTCGCGAAAGGCCGGGTTGGCGCGCAGTTTTTCGGTCAGGCGTTGGGTCCAGGTATTGAGCGTCGCGCCGTCGTTGCTCTTGAGCACATATTGATACTGGGCGCGGCTTGGGCCGGAACTCAAGTTGATGTCCTGGCCGGCGCGCAGGTACAAGACGATGCCCGGCACCTTGGCCAGTTTGGGGCGGATGCGGTCAATGAACTGGCTGGCGGATACATCGCGATCACCGCGGTCTTTCAAGGCGATCCAGAAACGGCCGTTGGCGATGGTCTGGTTGCTGCCGGTCACGCCCACCGAGTGGGAAAACGCGGCCACTGCCGGGTCGTCCTTGACGATCTCGGCCAGCGCCTTGTGCTTGGCGACCATGTCCGGGTACGACACGTCGGCCGCCGCTTCGCTGGTGCCGAGTACAAAGCCGGTGTCCTGCACCGGGAAGAAACCCTTGGGGATAAACACGTAGCCGACCACGGCCAACGCCAGGGTCAGCATAAAGATCGCTGCCATGCTGCGTTGATGCGCCAGCGCACGGCGCAGGTTGCGCGCGTAGCCAGCGAGCAGGCGCTCGCTGAAGCCCGGTTTGTCATGGGCATGATGGGTCGGCGCGCGCATGAACAGCGCGGCCAGGGTCGGCGCCAAAGTCAGCGAAACCACCACCGAAATCAGGATGGTCGAGGTGGCCGTCAGCGCAAACTCCTTGAACAGCCGCCCGACCACACCGCCCATGAACAACAGCGGAATAAACGCCGCCACCAGCGAGAAGCTGATGGACACCACGGTAAAGCCGATCTCGCCCGAGCCCTTGATTGCCGCCTCGCGTTTATCCAGGCCCGCCTCCAGGTGACGGTGAATGTTCTCCACCACCACGATGGCATCGTCGACCACAAAGCCCACGGCGATCACGATCGCCACCAGCGTCAGGTTATTCAAGCTGAAGCCCAGCACATACATCAGCGCGAAACTGGCGATCAGCGACACGCCGAGTACGCTGGACACAATCAGCGTCGCCGACAATTGGCGCAGGAACAGCGCCATCACCGCCACCACCAGCAGGATGGCGATCAGCAGGGTCACTTCCACTTCATGCAAGGACGCGCGGATGGTCTTGGTGCGGTCGGTCAACACGCTGACCTGCACCGAGGCGGGCAGCATGCCTTCCAGGCGCGGCAGTTCGGCTTGAATGCGGTCCACGGTCTCGACAATGTTGGCGCCGGGCTGGCGCGAAATCACCAGGTTGACGCCGGGCGTGTCACCGGACCAGGCCTGTACGTAGGCGTTTTCCGAACCGTTGATGACTTTGGCGACATCACGCAGTTGCACCGGCGCGCCGTTCTTGTAGGAAACGATCAGTTGGCCGTATTCCTCGGGGTGAAACAGCTGGTCGTTGGTCGATATCGTCGACACGCTGTTCTTGCCGTAAATCGCACCTTTGGCCAGGTTCAGGCTGGACTGCTGGATGGCCAGGCGCACATCGGCGAGGGTCAGGCCGATGGCCGCGAGTTTGTCCGGTGAAGCCTGTACGCGAATCGCCGGGCGTTGCTGCCCGGTGATATTGATCTGGCCAACGCCGTCAATCTGGCTGATCTGCCGCGCCAGCAAGGTTTCTACATAGTCGCTCAGCTCGGTGCTGGGCATGCTGTCGGAGCTGACGCTGAGGATCAGCACCGGGCTGTCGGCCGGGTTGACCTTCTTCCAGGTCGGCAGGCTCGGCATGTCGCTGGGCAGCTTGCCGGAGGCGGTGTTGATCGCCGCCTGCACTTCCTGCGCGGCGGTGTCGATGCTTTTGTTCAGGGTGAATTGCAGGGTCAGCAGGCTTGAACCCAAGGCGCTGCTGGAGGTCATCTGGGTCATGCCAGGGATGGCGCTGAATTGCACCTCCAAGGGCGTGGCCACGGATGAGGCCATGGTGTCCGGGCTGGCGCCGGGCAAGGTGGCGGTGACCTGGATGGTCGGGAACTCCGCTTCCGGCAGCGGCGCCACAGCCAGGCGCGGGAAGGCAATCAGCCCCAGCAACACCAGCGCAAAGGTCAGCAACAGGGTGGCAACCGGATGGTCGACGCACCAGGCGGACGGGGAACGGCTGCCGCTCATGGTTGCACCTTGGTCTGGGCGGTCTGGATCACTTGTGGTGGCTCTTTGAGCACCTCGATTTGCGCACCGGCCTTGAGCCGCGACTGGCCGTCGCTGACCAGCACATCACCGGCTTGCACGCCCTTGATGATGGTCACGTCGCTGTCCTGATACGCCACCTGCACCGGCACAACCTCAACCTTGTCACCGTTGACGCGGTACACAAAATGCGCGTCGAGCCCACGTTGCACCACGGTCGGTGGCACCACCAGCGCGTTCTTGTCCAGGGCGGTCTGGATCTTGATAGTCACCAGTTGCCCCGGCCACAGACGCTGCGAAGCGTTGTTGAATTCAGCCTTGGCGCGCAGGGTGCCGGTGGTGGAGCTGATCTGGTTGTCGATCAGGCTCAGGTGCCCTTCGCCGAGCAGGTCGCCGGTCTGGCCGTCGGTGTCGGCGCCCATGTAGGCATCGACGCTGGCTTGGGTGGGCGCGGCGATCAAGCCTTGCAGGGTCGGCAACATTTGTTGCGGCAACGAGAACTCCACGGCGATCGGATCGATTTGCGTCACCGAGAACAAGCCTTGGGTATCACTCATGCGCAGGAAGTTGCCTTCATCCACGGTGCGAATGCCGACACGGCCAGTCACCGGCGAGCGAATCTGGGTGTAGGACAGCTGTACCAGGGCCGAATCAATGGCGGCCTGATTACCTTGCGCCGTGGCCTTGAGCTGGTTGACCAGGGCTTGCTGCTGGTCATAGGTCTGCTTGGATACGCCGTCGTCGACGCTCAGCTCTTTGTAGCGCTTGAGGTTTACCAACGCCACTTGCAACTGCGCCTGGCTTTCGCCCAACTGCGCCTTGGCCTGATCAAGGCTCGCGCGGATCGAGCGGTCATCGATGGTCGCCAGCAGGTCACCGGCCTTGACCAATTGGCCCTCCTTGACCAGCAGCTTGGTGAGGATGCCGTCGATTTGCGGGCGGATCACCACGCTGTGCAGCGACAGCACCGAGCCGATACCGCTGACAAATCGAGGAATGTCCTGCTGTGTGACGCTCACCACTCGCACCGGGATAGCGGTGGACACCGCCAGTTTGGTTTTCGCCGGTCGGTTGAAGGCCCAGGCTGCAACTGCCACGACCACCAGGGCAGCCACGATCAGGGCGGTTTTTCGTTGAATGTGCATGGGGTGGGGCGCCGGGGCAAAGGGTTGGGAGAGTGATCGTTCTTTATAGCCCGCCAACCCGGTCAGCACGGTGACTGCTAACTGACAGCGCTGTCAGTAAAGTCCGACCATTCGTACCGGAGGTGGTTAAAGATCCAAGGCGCGCAGGTATACTGCGCGCCAGCGTGGCCCGCAAGCCGGCCACCGCCTCATTTTCTGCACGCCCCGGAGCTTCCATGACTTCCCCGACACAACCCCCTGTTGACGCGGCCGACCTCGTCGATCCGGCCGACGCTCAAAGCGTTGAAAAAGCCGAGATCCCGGCGTTCAAGTTTCCGTTCAAGCCGGGTGAACTGGCTGGGGCCAAAAACGCCGCCCAGCCTTGGTACAAGAATGGCGCCAAGAACGGCCACACCAAGTCGCCAGGCATGGCGCCGCCGGGCACTCGCCGCTCGATGGGTAAACGCTGAGAATAGAACGACCAGCGTTTTATCAGGTGCGGACTACAACACCTGCTGACATTTCCGATTGAAGACCCGCGACCGTTTCTAGAAAGCTTGCACAGCCTTGATTCCATCCCGACCGTTCAGATCGGGCGGGTGGCCAAGGCTGGTCTTTCTGGAAAAGGATGTTTCCCGTGGCTCTGATACCCCTGTGTGCAGCACTTGCCCTATTGCTGTCGATCGACGCCGTGGCCGACGATGATCAACCCCGGCGCGAAATCCGCTTCGCTGTTGCCGCGCAGTTTCCGCCCTTTCAGAGTCGTAGCCCGCAAGGTCAATTGGTGGGCTTGAACATCGACTTGGGCAATGCCCTGTGTACACAGTTGAATGTGCGCTGCACCTGGGTCGACCAGGTGTTTGTCGAAGACTTCCCGGCCCTCGAAGCCCGGCAGTTCGATGCGATCATGGGCATTGCCGCCACCTCGGGGCGGCGGCGGTGGGTGGGGTTCACCGATAATCTCTACCCTTTTACCACGCGTTTGGTGGCCCGTAAGGCGTCCGGCCTGTTACCCGACACACGCTCGCTCAAGGGTAAGCGTGTCGGTGTGCTGCTGGGCAGCAATCGCGAAGCCTTTGCGCGGTCGCAGTGGGCACCGGCGGGCGTCATCATCAAAAGTTTCTGGCTCAATGACGAACTGGCCCGCAGTCTGGTAGCCGGCAAGATTGATGCGACGCTGCAAGGCACTGTGGAAATTCGCAGTGCACTGCTCGACACCCCGGTTGGCCAGGATTTCGACTTCATGGGGCCGCCCTTGTCCGGTGAACTCTTAGGCAACGGCATTGCCATTGCTGTGCGCAAGTTTGACTCCACTTTGCGCAACGACCTCAATCACGCGCTTGAGCAACTGATGCACAACGGTGAATACCAGCGGATTCTGGCGCCTTATCACTTGGATGAGCCGCCCTCCACTCAATGATGGCCAATTAATTGCGGCACGTGAGCAGGCCCCGTGTTTTGCAAGCCATGGCCAACAGGCAGCCATACCCGTTCAACTGTGGGAGCTGGCTTGCCTGCGATGGCATCACTTCGGTGTACCTGGTGTGCCGAGTTGCCCGCATCGCAGGCAAGCCAGCTCCCACATCCACACTGGCCGCATCGAGCCTAAGCCGCCCTCAACGAGATAAACGCATAGTTGGCCGGCACCTCAGTGGCAATCTGCGCCCCCGCATCCAGCACCTGCTCGGCGATGTCCATGCCGGAGACGTGAAACACCCACTCATTAGCCACCGATGGTTGCTCAATCGCCAACTCAATCGCCTGCGCAAAGGCAGCCATATCCGGCAAATACGCGGTAAACCCATCGCCCTTGAGCGCCGTGGTACGAATACCCAGCAAGGCGCACACGGCCTCCTTGGTCTGCACATCGTCACGGTCGGCCTGGCGTGAGCGGCGGATCAGCTCAGCCAGTTCTGCATCCATCAACTCACCGCCGACGATCAGCGCCGGCCCCTGTTCCCAGGATTCTGGCGGGCAATCCTTGGCGGCGGGGTTCAATGGGATATGCGGGTTGATTTCCATCGGGTAGATGCGACACACCAGTGGGCGACGCTCATAGATGCCACAACGGTTGTCTTCGTCAAGATTGCGGCAACGCCCGGCGTTGTAGGCGGCAAAGGTGATTGCCACAAACGCCTCGGTATTGCCGCTCGGCACTACCACTGAACGGCGTTCGGCATGCTCGCGTTGTTGCACCGGCAAGCCCAGGCCGGTGCCAAGAAAGCCCTCCACCAGCACGATGACGTTACCGCCGTCAGCCGCCCAACTGCGGGCTTCTTCGAGGGTCAGGGGAACGTGATGGTCGCTGCAGCATTTGCCGCAACCCACGCAGGAAAAGTGAGTATTCATGGAGGATCTGTCACCAGGCAAGGTCAGAGGGCACTCTTGAACGGTGACGGGTTTTTGCCTCTATTCACTGTTCAGGCTCAGTGGAAGCAAGTTATGCGCCAGTGCCGGTCAGTCCTCGGGTACCTGGTCGCGCAGCACAAACACCATGCCGGCACTTTCATACAACTGTCGGGCGCGTTGGTTGGTTTCCAGCACCTTCAGGTCCACACAGGGCTCGCCGCGTTGCTTGAACACGTGGAAGGTATGCAGCAACAAGGCACGCCCCAGCCCCTGGCCTTGGGCGCACGGATGGACCGAGAGGTTCTTGATAAACGCGCTGGTCCAGCACTGGGCCACGCCAAGAATGCCGTCTGCGTTACTGGCCACCAGGCATAGCGTGGGGTCGAACTCGGCGTCGGTGACGAACTGCCGGCGCCATTCTGCCAGGCTGGGGACACGGCCGCCGCGCTGTTCCTGGGTCATGCGCAATACGGCATGGATGGCCGGGGCCAGCTCATCGCGGTAATGATCCAGCCGGGTATTGGCCGGCCACTGCGGTGCTGGCAGGCTGGTAGTAAGGTCGCGGCGCAGCAGTTGGAAATACTCCGCCACCGCTTACAGGCCTTTTTGCGCCACAGTTTGCGCGGCAACCACCAGGCATTTGGTCAGCTCGGGCGACGAGAACTTGGTGAGCACCGCGTCGGCACCGGCCAGGCGGGCCTTCTCGCTGTTCATCGCGCTGTCCAGGGAGGTGTGCAGCAGCACGTAAAGCTCCTGGAAGTCCGGGGTTTCGCGCAGGGTGCGGGTGAGGGCGTAACCGTCCATTTCGGACATCTCGATGTCCGACACCACCACGTTGATCTGCTCGACCGTGCCTTGCAGCTCCAGCAGCACATCAATGGCTTCCTTGGCACTGCGCGCGGTGTGGCACGTCAGGCCGAGGTTGCGCAGGGTGTGTACCGATTGCTGCAGAGCCACCTGGCTGTCGTCCACCACCAGGATTCGCGCATTGCCGAGCACTTCGGCTTCTTCCATGGTCAAGTCGGTCGGCGCCGCTTCAACGGGGGCCGGGGCAATGCCGTGGATGACCTTTTCGATATCCAGCACCTGCACCAGGCCGCCTTCGACCTGAGTCACGCCGGTGATAAACGAGCGATTGCCGCCGGAGCCATAGGGCGGCGGGCGGATGTCGGTGGTCAGGCAATGCACAATCTTGCTCACCGCCTGCACATGCAGGCCCTGCTTGGAACGGCTGACATCGGTGACGATCAGGCAGCCGCCGTTCGGGTCTTGCAGCGGCATCTCACCGAGGGCGCGGCTCAGGTCGATCACCGACAGCGAGGCACCGCGCAGGGTGGCGATGCCTTTGACGTGCGGGTGCGACTCCGGCAGCTTGGTCAGCGGTGGGCAGGGGATGATTTCACTGACTTTGAGCAGGTTGATGGCCATCAGCTTGCCGCTGCGCAAGGTAAAGAGCAGAAGCGAGAGTGAATCTGCGCGGGCTTTGGTGGTGGACATAAAAACCTTCTGTGGATCAGGGATGACGATCTATGGAAGGTTATCGACTCGGGGGAGCCAGGCTTTAACCGGATTTTGTGTCGGGCTGGGCTTGTGTGGGAGCTGGCTTGCCTGCGATGCAGGCACCTCGGTCTACCAGTTGCACTGAGGTGATGCCATCGCAGGCAAGCCAGCTCTCACACAAAACCCATCCCATATGAGATCGGCGTCAGCCCTTCCAGACCTGCGGGTTCACCAGATCCTGCGGACGTTGCCCCAGCAAGGCGCTGCGCAGGTTGTCCAGGGCGCGATTGGCCATGGCTTCACGAGTTTCATGCGTAGCCGAGCCGATATGCGGCAGGGTCACCGCATTGCTCAGTTGGAACAGCGGCGATTCGGCCAGCGGCTCTTGCTCATACACATCCAGCCCGGCGCCACGGATTTTCTGGGTTTGCAGCGCCTCAATCAGCGCCGGTTCATCCACCACCGGCCCACGGGAAATATTGATCAGGATCGCACTGGACTTCATCAGCCCCAATTCGCGGGTGCTGATCAAGTGGCGGGTCTTGTCGCTCAACGGCACCACCAGGCAGACAAAATCCGCCTCGGCCAGCAACTGGTCCAGGCTGCGCAACTGCGCGCCCAGCTCCTGCTCCAGCTGGGTCTTGCGGCTGTTGCCGCTGTACAGAATCGGCATATTGAAGCCCAGGCGCCCGCGCCGGGCCACTGCTGCGCCGATATTGCCCATGCCCACTATGCCGAGGGTCTTGCCGTGTACATCGCAGCCGAACAGCGGCGCGCCAACGCTGGCTTTCCACTGGCCGGCCTTGGTCCAGGCATCCAGTTCGGCCACGCGGCGCGCGCCGCTCATCAGCAGGGCGAAGGCCAGGTCGGCGGTGCTTTCGGTGAGTACGTCCGGGGTGTTGGTGAGCATGATCCCGCGCTCGTTGAAGTACGGCACGTCGTAGTTGTCGTAACCCACCGACACGCTGGACACCACCTCCAGCTTGCTCGCGCCTTCCAGCTGCGCACGGCCCAGCTTGCGGCCTACGCCGATCAGGCCATGGGCGTGGGGCAGGGCTTCGTTGAATTGAGCATTGATGTCACCCAGCTTGGGGTTCGGCGCGATGACCTCGAAGTCCTGTTGCAGGCGTTCGATCATTTGCGGGGTGACACGGCTGAAGGCGAGGACAGTCTTTTTCATTGCAGAACTCCGCTCAAAATGTGGGAGCTGGCTTGCCTGCGATGCTGGCGCCTCGGTGTATCAGCAGTACCGAGGCGATGCTATCGCAGGCAAGCCAGCTCCCACAGTAAATGGATGGTGTTTGTGGGGCCGTATTCCAACGTCAGTTCGCCAGGCGTGTGCCGCCCAGGCTGCCACTCAACTCGTACGCCACCAACTCCGCCTGATGCGCCGCCAGAATCTCCGGCAACGACCCTCTCAGGTATTCCACCCAGGTCTTGATCTTCGCATCCAGGTACTGGCGCGAGGGGTAGATGGCATACAGGTTCAGCTCCTGCGAGCGGTAGTTGGGCATCACCCGCACCAGCGTGCCGTTACGCAAACCCTCAATAGCCGCATACACCGGCAGCAGGCCGACGCCCATGCCGCTGGTGATCGCGGTTTTCATCGCATCAGCCGAGTTGACCAGGAACGGCGAAGTGTTGATCGCCACGCTTTCCTGGCCTTCGGGGCCGTTGAAGGTCCATTTGTCCAGCTGGATCACCGGGCTGACCAGGCGCAGGCAGGCGTGGTTGAGCAAATCCTGGGGCCGCTGTGCGCAACCTTTGGCCTTGACGTAATCCGGCGAGGCACACGCGATGCTGTAGGTGATGCCCAGGCGCTGGGACACAAAACCCGAATCCGGCAGCTCGCTGGCCAGCACGATGGACACATCGTAACCCTCGTCGAGCAGGTCCGGCACGCGGTTGGCCAGGGTCAGGTCGAAGGTCACGTCGGGGTGGGTGCGACGGTAACGGGCAATTGCGTCAATCACGAAATGCTGGCCGATGCCGGTCATGGTATGCACTTTCAGCTGCCCGGCGGGGCGTGCGTGGGCGTCGCTGGCTTCGGCCTCGGCTTCCTCGACATAAGCCAGGATCTGCTCACAACGCAGCAAATAGCGCTTGCCGGCCTCGGTCAGCGCGATGCGGCGAGTGGTGCGGTTGAGCAAGCGGGTTTGCAGATGGGCCTCAAGGTTGGAGACCGCGCGCGAGACGTTGGCGGTGGTGGTGTCCAGTTGCACGGCGGCGGCGGTGAAGCTGCCGGCCTCGGCCACGCAACTGAAGGCGCGCATATTTTGCAAAGTGTCCATGGAGTGTTCTCAAGGGAGATAGCAAATTGTGACAGAAAGTTACGCCGTCCAGTGATCCCTACCAACGGATTATCGCCTGAACGGTAACAAAGATTCACAGGAATGCCAGCTTATCGTTCCCCATGGCGCCCCCTAGAATTGCGCCACCTTCCCCGCCTCACCACCTCAGGAATTCGTTCGCCGTGCCGCGTCGCATCAGCAGAGAGCTGAAGGCTCTCAGTGTTTTGGCCTTATCGTTAGCAATCAGCGGCTGCATCGGAACCGGAGGAATCGCCCCCCAAGGCCAAGCCTTCAACGCCAATACCCTGGCCACCGACGCCGCCATCCAGAGCGCCGCGCAGGACGCCCACTGGCCCACCACACAATGGTGGCAAGCCTATGGCGACATGCAACTCAACCGCTGGGTCGACCTCGCCACGCAAAACAGCCCGAACATGGCCATGGCCGCCGCGCGGGTGCGGGAAGCGCGGGCCCTGGCCGGGATCGCCGAGTCGGCTGAGTCGTTGCAGATCAACAGTGACACCACGCTCAAACGCCACAACTGGCCGAAAGATCAGTTCTACGGGCCGGGCGAATTGAGCGGTGCCAATACCTGGGACAACACCGCGTCCCTGGGCTTGAGCTACGCCCTCGACCTGTGGGGCCGCGAAAGCAATGCCAGCGAACGCGCCGTCGACCTGGCGCATATGAGCGCTGCCGAAGCGCGTCAGGCCCAGCTCGAATTGCAGAACAATGTGGTGCGCGCCTATATCCAGCTGTCGTTGCACTTCGCCAACCGCGATATCGTCGCCGCCACCCTGGCCCAGCAACAGCAGATCCTCGACCTGGCCAATAAGCGCCTGAATGCCGGCATCGGCACGCATTTCGATGTGAGCCAGGCCGAAACGCCCTTGCCCGAAACCCATCGCCAGCTCGACGCACTCGACGAAGAAATCGCCCTGAGCCGCAACCAGCTCGCGGCATTGGCCGGTAAAGGCCCAGGCGCAGGCGCGCAACTGCAACGCCCGAGTTTGTCCTTGGCCGCGCCGCTGAAGCTGCCCTCAAGCCTGCCCGCGCAATTGCTCGGCCAACGCCCGGATGTGGTTGCCAGCCGCTGGCAGGTCGCCGCCCAGGCGCGCGGTATTGATGTGGCGCACGCCGGTTTCTACCCCAACGTCGATCTGGTCGGAAGCCTCGGCTATATGGCCACCGGCGGCACGATGCTGGGGTTTCTCAGCGGGCAGAAATTCAACTACACCGTCGGCCCGGCGATCAGCCTGCCGATCTTCGACGGCGGTCGTTTGCGTGGGCAGTTGGGCGAAGCCAGCGCCGGTTATGACATCGCCGTGGCCAAGTACAACCAGACGCTGGTCAACGCGCTCAAGGGCATCAGCGACCAGTTGATCCGCCGCGAATCCATGGACAAGCAAGCTACCTTTGCCGCGCAGTCGGTGGCCTCGGCGCAGAAAACCTACGACATCGCCATGATCGCCTACCAGCGCGGCCTCACCGATTACCTCAATGTGCTCAACGCTCAGACCTTGTTGTTTCGCCAGCAACAGATCGAACAACAGGTGCAGGCCGCGCGCCTGAGTGCGCATGCCGAACTGGTCACGGCCCTGGGTGGCGGGCTCGGCGCCGGTAACGACGTACCACCGGACGCCAAGACACTGCCGAGCAAAACCCCGGCGGCGCTCGCCGTGTTTGATCACTGAGTAAATTGTAATGACTCCCTTGCCTGCACCGCTGCGCTGGTTGCACTCCCTTGAGTGGCGCCGTGGTTTTTTCGACTGGGCCCGCAGCGACGGCGTGACCTGGGTGTATATCTTCAAGGTGCTGATCGCTGCGTTCCTGACGTTGTGGCTGGCCATGCGCCTGGAGTTGCCGCAACCGCGCACGGCGATGATCACCGTATTTATCGTGATGCAACCGCAGAGCGGCCAGGTGTTTGCCAAGAGTTTCTATCGCTTCCTCGGCACCTTGGCGGGCTCGGCGGTGATGGTCTTGTTGATTGCCTTGTTTGCGCAGAACACCGAATTGTTCCTGGGCGCGTTGGCGATCTGGGTGGGCATCTGCACCGCTGGCGCCACGCGTAATCGCAACTTTCGCGCCTACGGGTTTGTACTGGCCGGCTATACGGCGGCGATGGTTGGTTTGCCGGCGCTGGCAAACCCCGACGGCGCGTTTATGGCGGCGGTATGGCGCGTGCTGGAAATTTCCCTGGGGATTTTATGCTCCACAGTGGTCAGCGCCGCGATCCTGCCGCAAACCTCCAGCGCGGCGATGCGCAACGCCTTGTATCAGCGCTTTGGCGTGTTCGCGCTGTTCGTCACCGACGGCCTGCGTGGGCGCAGCCAGCGCGAAGGTTTCGAGGCCAGCAACGTGCGTTTTATCGCCGAAGCCGTGGGCCTGGAAGGGCTGCGCAGCGTCACCGTGTTTGAAGACCCGCACATGCGTCTGCGCAATGGTCGACTCAGCCGCCTCAACAGCGAATTCATGAGCATCACCACGCGCTTCAACGCCCTGCACCAGTTGCTCGAACGGTTACGTGCGCACGCGGCTGATCATGTGGTGGCTGCGATCAAGCCCGGCCTGCAAGGCCTTGCCGAAGTGCTCGACGGCTTCTCCGGTCGGGCGCTCACCAGCCCCGACGCCGCACGGCTGGTCAACCAACTCAGCGCCTACAAAGACGAGCTTCCCGCCACGGTGCGTGCCCTGCGTGCAAGCTTTCAGGAAGCCAACCCAAGCGAAGCTGAACAGCTGGATTTTCATACCGCCTACGAGCTGCTTTATCGCTTTGTCGATGACTTGCACAACTACGCGCTGACCCACGCTTCCCTGGCCGACCACAGCCATGAGCGCGAGCAGTGGAACGAGACCTTTATCCCCAAGACCAACTGGCTGGCCTGCGCGGCTTCGGGTATTCGTGCGTCGTTCATCCTTATTGTGCTCGGCAGCTACTGGGTGGCCACCGCCTGGCCCAGCGGCGCAACCATGACGCTGATTGCCGCCGCCACCGTCGGCCTGTCCGCCGCCACGCCCAACCCCAAGCGCATGGCCTTTCAAATGGCCTGCGGCACCTTGATCGGCGCACTGGTTGGCTTTGTCGAAATGTTCTTCGTGTTCCCCTGGATCGACGGCTTCCCGCTGCTGTGCCTGATGCTCGCGCCGGTGATCATCTTCGGCTCGTTCCTGGCCTCACGCCCGCAATACGCCGGGGTAGGCGTGGGCCTGTTGATCTTTTTCAGCACCGGTTCGGTGCCGGACAACCTCACGGTCTACAACCCCTACACCTTTATCAACGACTACATCGCCATGATCATCGGCATGCTGGTGTGCGCGGCGGCGGGGGCGATCATTCTGCCGCCCAACAGCCGTTGGTTGTGGCGCCGTTTGGAGCAGGACCTGCGCGAGCAGGTTGTGTATGCGATCAGCGGCAAGCTCAAGGGCCTGGCGTCGAGTTTTGAAAGCCGCACCCGCGACCTGCTGCACCAGGCCTACGGCCTCGCCGTTGGCCAGCCGCAGGTGCAGCGTGATTTGCTGCGCTGGATGTTCGTGGTGCTGGAAGTCGGCCATGCGATCATCGAACTGCGCAAGGAACAGGCGATTTTGCCGGTGCACCCGGCGTATGCCCAATCCCAGCCGTGGCGCCAGGCGATCCGCGTGATGGGGCGCTCGCTGGTGCGGCTGTTTTTGCAACCGAGCGCGAACAATCTGGAGCGTGGACTGGTGGCTGTCGACCATGCGATCAGCCGTGTGCAGGCCACCGACGAACCCTTCGCCCCGCATTTTGATACCTCGGCGCTGCGCCGGGTGAAAAGCTACCTGCACTTTATCCGCACCTCGCTGCTAGACCCGCAATCGCCATTGGCTGCTCTCAAAGGAGCCCCGCATGCCCCGTGAAATCGCCTTCCATGGCCTGTACATGCCGACCATGACCCTGTTGTTTTTTATCGCCGCAGGGTTGGCCTGGGCGTTGGACCGCTTCCTGGCCGGGTTCGACCTCTACCGTTTTTTCTGGCACCCGGCGCTGCTGCGCCTGAGCCTGTTCGTTTGCTTGTTCGGCGCGCTCGCGCTGACCGTCTACCGTTGAGAATGCCCCGATGAAAAAGTTTTTCAGCCTGCTCGCGACCTTGCTGGTATTGGCATTGGCGATCTGGATTGGCCGCACGTTGTGGGTGCACTACATGCAAACGCCGTGGACCCGCGATGGCCGCGTGCGCGCCGACATCATCAATGTGGCGGCCGACGTTACGGGCGAAGTGGTGGATGTACCGGTGCGTGACAACCAGTTGGTGAAGAAGGGCGACCTGCTGATGCAGATCGACCCCGAGCACTACCGCATTGCCGTCAAACAGGCGCAGTCGCTGGTGGCTTCGCGCAAAGCTACCTGGGAGATGCGCAAGGTCAACGCCCACCGCCGTGCCGACCTCGACGCGCTGGTGATCTCCAGGGAAAACCGCGACGACGCCAGCAACATCGCCGACTCGGCGTTGGCCGATTACCAGCATGCGTTGGCGCAACTGGAAGCCGCTGAACTTAACTTGAAACGTACGCAGGTGGTGGCGGCAGTGGACGGTTATGTCACCAACCTCAATGTGCATCGCGGCGACTACGCGCGCATTGGCGAGGCAAAAATGGCCGTGGTGGACATGAACTCGTTCTGGGTCTACGGCTTCTTCGAAGAGACCAAGCTGCCCCATGTGAAGGTGGGCGACAAAGCCGATATGCAACTGATGAGCGGCGAGACGCTCAAGGGCCACGTGGAAAGCATCTCGCGGGGTATCTATGACCGCGACAACCCCGAGAGCCGTGAGCTGATCGCCGATGTGAACCCGACCTTCAACTGGGTGCGCCTGGCCCAGCGGGTGCCGGTGCGGATACACATTGATGAAGTGCCCGACGGCGTGCTGCTGGCGGCGGGGATCACCTGCACGGTGATCGTCAACCCAACGCAACATTAAACTGTGGGAGCTGGCTTGCCTGCGATAGCGCACTGTCAGTTGACCTGTTTTCAGCTGACCCACCGCCATCGCAGGCAAGCCAGCTCCCACAGTTTTGGCTGTGTTATGCCTTGATGAAGGTTTCATGCAGATGGCGCCACAGCAGCGCGCCGCTGGCCTGTTTTTCGAATACCACGGTGGCGCGGCGGTCAGTCTGGGTGCCGCTGTCATCAATCTGGTGTTCGCGGTAAGTCACCGTGGCACCGCGCGCGTGCCGGTCGATCCCGGCCATTTCGCTCAAGGTGATCTTCAACCCCGGGCGCATACCGCCCAGGCGCGTGAACAACGCTTTAACCCCGGCTGTATTCACTCTCGTGCCGGTGGCGGGTGCGACCATGCTGAAATCGGGTGAAAAGCGCGCAAGCAAGGTTTCCAGGGTGCCTTCAGGCGCAACCCCGGCAAACCATTGCTCGATCTCGACGTGGGTCTGGATCACTTCTTCAAAAAAATCGTTGTAATCAATCATGGCTGGGCTCGCTGGCAGGGTGAAGCAGCGTGCGGACTCTGGATGTATCCAGGCGCAACACGGCAAAAAGGGGCAGCAGTGTCAGGGCTGCGGCTATCGTGAAGGTTATGACGAAGGAATCCAAGGCCGACAACAACGCACTGAGGGCGGCAGCGCCGAGGCAGAAGCTGACTTGTCGATTGATGTTCCACAGCGCACTGGCGTGGCCCATGCGCTCGGCGGGTATGTCGAGAAACGCCAAGGTCTGCGCCGTGCTGCTGCACAGGCTGCCGCCCAGGCCCATCAACGCGTAGGCTAGAATAATTACGGCCGGTTCGGGTTTTGTCAGCAGCAGGATGCCGATGCATTGCAGGGCCATGCCCGCCAGCAGCAAGGGTTTTGGGCCGTAGCGGTTGAAGCGTTTTTTGCTCAGGAAAATCGCCAGTGCCGACGCCAGCGCCCACGGCAACATCAGCGCGCCGGTGTGTGTCGCGTCGTAGCCCAGGCCTCGCAGGTAGAGAATAGCGATCAGGCTGGTGCCGATAAATATGCCGGGGATGAACAGATAGACCAACATCGCCACGCGCAGCATCGGGCTGCGGATCTGTTTGAAAATACTGCCCACATCCAGGGCCGGGCGCACTGTTACAGGTGCATCAGGTTTTATCCACAGCAGTGCCAGCAGCAACGTGAGCAACGCCAGCGGCAGGTTGGCGTAGAAGATCCAGCGCCATGACACACTGTCGACGATCAGCCCGCCCAAAGCCGGCGACAATGCCGGTACCAGCAGCGCCACCGACATCACGCTGGCTGTCAATTGGCTGCGTTCTGCCGCTGGATAGTGCCGGTAAGCCATGGCCTGGCCCACGGGGATCAGCAAACCACCGCCCAAACCTTGCAGCGCCCGCCAGCCAATCAGCGTTTCGATGGAACCCGCCTGGCCAACCATCACCGAGGCGCCCGCGAACAACAGCAGGCTCGCCGCGATCAGCGTTCGTTCGCCCATGATCGCCGCCAGCCACACACTCAACGGAATGATCACGGTCAGCCCGAGTACGTAGGCGTTGCTGATCCACGCCAATTGCGTGACCGAGGCGTGCAGTTCGCGGGCGATGTCCGGGTAGGCAACGGTGGCGACAAACATGTTCACCAGGTCCAGGGCAAAGCCGAGTAAAAAGATCCAGGCGACTTTCGAGCGGTAGGTCATAAACGCGATCCTGCGAGTGAAGCGGGCAGGGTAGGTCGCAAGCAGCGTTTGGGATACGGTGATTTGACTGTTAGTTTGTCAAAAATATTTTGACAAAGGAGGGCGCGGCCAATGGTCAGCCTGGACCGATTCGACACCTTCAAGGCCGTGGTCGAGGCCGGCTCGCTCACCGCCGCCGCCGATCGGCTGGGCCAGACCCGCGCCGTGGTCAGCTTCAACCTCAAGCGCCTTGAGGCAGAACTGGGCGTGACCCTGTTAACTCGCAGCACCCGCCAGTTGGCGCTGACAGATGCCGGTGAGCGCTTTTACCTGCGTTGCACGCGCATGCTGGAAGAAGCCCGGCTGGCGGTGGAAGAAGCCCGTTCTGAACATGCCCAGCTCAAAGGCACCTTACGCATCACCACCACGGTGGAATACGCGTTGGCAGTCGTTGCTCCTGCGGTGGAGGCTTTTCGGCGCCTGCACCCGGACTTGAACATTCACTTATCCACATCCTCCACCCATGCCGATTTGATCTCCGAACGCTTTGACGTGGCGATTCGGTTGGGGCGACTGCTCGACTCCAATCACCGGGCGGTGCAGCTGTCGACCTTTGAGGTGTTTGCTGTCGCCGCGCCTGAGTTTGCCCTGGTGCAAACCCTGGATGCGTTGGAGCGCGTGCCCAAGTTAGGCCATGGCCGTTTGACGGAACTGAGCCTGACCGACCCGGCCGGCGGCGAGCATCAATACCGTTCCGGCCCTGCGGCACTGGTGGCCGACAGTGCGTCTGTGCTCCAGGCTTTTGCCGTGCGTGGGCATGGTGTGGCGGTGCTGCCGCAATGGCTGGTGCAGGGTGATCTGGACGCGGGGCGGTTGGTGCGCTTACTGGCGGACCATCGCTTCGCGCCGCAAGGGATTTACGCGATGTACCCGGATACACGGCATTTGCCGCTGAAGGTGCGGGCGTTTATTGATTTTATGAAGGGCTAGAGTGAGCCAGAGAGTCCGAACCGCTTCTTCAGGACTTTCTCCAGCAACCCTTTTGGCAACAGCGCCGCCATCAACGGCAACGCTCGGCTGCCATTGCCCGCACGCAACATCCGTGGCGGTGTTGGGTGTTGCACAGCCTTAAGCACTTGAGCTGCAAACTGCTCGGCCGAAGTCGGGTTGCCCTGCGAAGCCTGGGAGCGCGCACGAATACCTTCACGCAACGGCCACCAGGGCGATTGTTCGTTGATCAGCAGCTCAGCCTGGGCGCCGGCGTTTTTCGCGAAGCTTGTATTGATTGCTCCCGGCTGTACTTCCAGCACGCGCACGCCAAACGGCGCCAGTTCCATACGCAATGCATCGCTCAAGGCATGCACCGCCGCTTTCGAGGCGCAGTACGCACCGGCAAACGGCGTGACCAGCACACCCGAAACGCTGCCGATATTCACCACCAGCCCTTTGCTGCGCCGCAGCGCGGGAAAGAGTGCCTGGGTGACGCCGACGATGGAAAACACATTGGTCTCGAACTGGCGCTGCATGGCTTTGGTGCCGCCGTCGAGCAGCGGCCCCATGGCGCCGTAGCCGGCATTGTTGATCAACACGTCCAGTTCGCCGAGCTGTTCGGCCAGGCGCTGCAGCGCCGCACTGTCGTTGACGTCCAGTAGCACGGCATTGAAGCCGGCAGCAGCGAGGGCGGCGACGTCCGCTTCGCGGCGGGCGCTGGCCCACACGTCGAAGCCGGCGGATTTAAATGCGTCAGCGAGGGCGCGGCCAATGCCACTGGAGCAACCGGTGATGAGTACGTTGGGCATGGATCAATCCTTTGTCAGTCCGAGAAACTGCCTTGCAGGTGCTCGGCGCGAAATTCCAGGGTTTGCGGGCGGTAGCCGGGGCGCAGCGGCGGCGTGGGTAAACAGTCGTCCCAGGTGGCGCCGGCCTGTAATTCGCCAGGGCCGCGGTAGCGCGGCGCAGCATAAACGTTATCGGCCAGGTTCACCGTGTCCCCCGGTGCATACGCTGCGAGGCGCCAGCGCAATTCAGTGAGCGGCACGTCGTTGCCGTTGATCAGCACCAGTTTCAACGGTCGGTCGGCTGGGCATTCCTGTGGCGCGTAGCTGATGCGCAGTTCCAGGCGTGCCAGTTGCGAGGCTTCGCGGCTGTCCAGCCACACCACCCAGATGGCGACAAAACCCAGGCCGACGGCGGCGGCCAGCGATACCGGCAAGGCTTTGGCGGGGTAGCGCAGCAGCAGGATCAGCCAGGTGATGATCAGTAGAACGCCGAAGAACATGATGATGACCTCGCGAAGGGATAGACCATCGTACCTGTGGCTGGGCCGGGTTGACTATCTACGGGCAGAGACAGGGTCTGTGCGCTGCATTGAACACATGATCAAACAAGTTTTTTTAGCGGTTTTTATACGAATCGACACTCAGGAAGTACCGAAGCCTGTCGGAACAGAGCGCCTCGACAGGTCCTACTTCAAGTCCTTTTATGTGAGAAAGAGTCGATGATTTACCGCCCCCTCAGTCCAGGCAATCAGCAACCGTTTTTGGCTATAACGCCACCCTCTTCATTGCCGGTTGAACCACCTCCTGCGGCGGTGGGCAATGAACCGTTGCAAGCGCCTTCGGCTCCCCAAACGCCCAGGGTGCCTCGGTTGCGCAGAGCCACACTGGAAAACGCTCCGGCCCGCGACACCTCTAAGCCTTCGGCGCTGACGCTCAGTCAGCGCCAAGAATTGGCAGGGAATATTCATACCAATTATTGCCTGACGGTGGCGTTGGAAGAGATCCAGGCGGCCATCGCCGAGGATCCGAGTCTGGATGTTGCAGCGTTGCTCGAAGTGAAGAAATTTTCCGCTCATCACGTTTCTACTTTTGGGCGCGCCTATAAAATCGCGCCGGGCGAGGATGTGCCGCTGGCGTGGTTCCTGCGGGAAAATCAATGGCTGGTCCCCAAGGATCTTGGGCAACTGGCCAACCTCATCGCCGTGTGCAAGGAGCCGTTGCCTGAGCCGGTTGAGCACGGCAATTACTGGGGGCTGTTATCCCAGCCCGCCACATTGGACAGTGGTCAGCGCACCCGGCTAAGCGAAATGGCCGCCGCCGAAATGGCCACGCTGTCGCCTGGCAAAGGCATCTTCGCTGCTTTTTATGAGAAGCATGGGGTTTCGCTTCAAGGCATGAGCGCCGCGCAGCTGCTTGAAAGCATGCTGGGCAGTGCTCAGATCAGAAACTTGGGCCAAACGCTGGAAATGGCCCTCAACAGTGACGCGTCACTGACCAGCAAAGATGCAAGTTGGGCGTTGGCGGCAATGGTGCTGGAGCTGGATCCGCAGGCCGGCAGCAAGCGTGGCGTCGTGGCCGGGTATGACCTTTACCAGCCAGCCAATCGAGATGTCCATCCTTCGGTGGTCGTCTCGCGCCTGGAGAAACATCTGGTGGACCAGGGCAAGGTGCCTGTCGAGCTGGCACCGGCCGCCGCGCGCTTATTGCTTGCAGGCGCTGACCCTGCCTTCATTGCCGAAGATATGCCCAGCAACCTGGTGGTTAAGTCTGCGGCCTTTGCCAAGCTGTCGGCGGTTGTGCAGGCGCAAGAGTTTTGGACGCCGGGCATTGCGACATACACCGATTTTCAAACGTTCATGAGGCTGGCCAATCACAGTCCTGTCTCGGAGGCCGAGGGGGTTGTCGAGGCCAAGGCTCAGTCCAATGCGTTGATTCAGTGGGGCGTTGCCCAGGATGAAATGGCAGGTAAGGACGATGAAGACTATACGTCGCAAGACGTGGTCGGGTTACGCGACGCCTTCAATGAGGAACTCTCCTCATTGAAAAAAGCCCATGAGCAGATAAGCGCCGCCATGCCCACCCGCGAGAACATCGCAGTTGAAAACCTGAAAGAGGCCTATGGGGCCGATCACTCATTTGATGTGCGTAATATCAGCATTGCCAACATCGATGCCAGTGAAAGCCAGTACCACTCGTTACTGGATATCTACATGTCAGGAAAGATGGACCGTATCCCAAGAGGGCAGCGGTACGATTTTCAGTTAGGTAACCGTTTCACCCGGGTCAAGCCGCTTCCTGATGTCAACCAGGCATTCGACAGCCAGTTCGATAGCTACTTCAACAACTTGAAGGAGGGCGTGACAACCACCTCCAGACACCAACTATTGCAGCTGTCTGCGCAAGACAGACACACCATCGCGTCGGGTAAGGTCGAGTTTTTTTCTCTACGCAAAGCCGGTGTTGCGCAGGCTGAGGAGACGGAGAGCCCGGAACAGGCACAAGCGGCCAAGGCGCGTTACGGACTGTTGATGCGGGTGCTGACCAAAGTCGACAAAAACGGCAGTGACCGGGACGTTAAAAACCTGCGCCATGTGTACTACGAAGTGTTCCCCCTGCAAGGCGTCATCCGCCGTCGCGACGACCTGCCCCGGTATCTGCCTAACCCCCCTCCACGAGTGGCCAACGCTCAAACCTACGCCACGACTCAGGCTAAAGGGGTCAGTGTTCCGGTCGATTATGAGGCCTATGAAAACGGCACCCCGCCACAGGCCGGCAAGGTTTCGACGGGGCTGTTGACTCAGCAGCTCAACGCGCCTTATTTGCCTGAGCCCAGGCAAGGGCAGGACGCCAGTTCCGCGGTTTCCGTGAATGCTCGGTTCGACACGATCGCCAAGGTGATCGCCGACCACCTGTTACATGATCGCGATGCCATAAAGGCAGGCGCCAAAGGCGTGACCGAGGTGGAAAAGGAAGAGGCCGGCATCAAGGCCGCGCATGATTTTGTGACCGGATTGATTCCGTTTAAAAATGCCATCGAAAACGCAGTCAAGGGCAATACCGGCGCGGCCATCAAGGACTTTGCGCTGGATATCTTTGGTTTCATCCTGCCATTCGGCAAAGGGCTGGGGCAGGCGAGCAAAGCGTTGGGCAAGTTGAGTGAAAAGCTCGGAACACGGGCGTTCAAGGTGTCCGATACGGTTTTGCGCTCAGTTGCCAGTGGCTTGAACCCCACCGACGGTCTGGGAGACCTGGCAGTGGGGCTGGCAAGGGGCGGGAAGACAGTGTTGAAAAGTAGTTTCGGGGAGCTGAAGCAAATATTGCAGGAGCAGTCTGTCAATGTTGGCGTCTCTGGGAAGGTAGCGAACACGGTATCCGACATCGCCGGCACCGGTCGCCAACTGCCCGACTACAGTGCTCACTCACTGCCTGATAGCCTGCTTGAGGGCGTTAAGAAAAGGGGCGACGGCACGTTTCAAGTCGGGAAAAAGTTTTATGTCCGCTACACCGATGGCACCGGCGTCAACCGAGTATTTGAAATCAGCGACGTCTACAAAGTCGCGGGCGGGCATGTTCGGGTCGTTGATGTCAACCAGAAAACGGTGATGTTCCTCCAGCCAACAGGCACCGGCGAATGGCGACTGAACAGCATGCTGGGAGGCGTCAAGCCCGAAACACTGCATGGCCCAGGTGGAATCAGGCCTCAGCCGCAAAAACGTCCTGCCGGGCAAGCCGGCTCTGGTTCATCCGCAGGCGTGGGGGTAACCGGCAGTCAGCCGGCCTTTAAACGACCCAAGGTGCCTGAAGCTTTCCCGGGTGAAAAAGCGCTGATGGACCCTCCCGTCACAGGCGAGAACCGTTTCTACCATTACACCGGGGCAAAGTCTCATGCCGCAATCAACAGCGATTGGCATCTGCAGTCCTCGGTGCTTAACGTGGATGGCAAGCCGTTACCGGGCGGGCGAGCCAGGCATTACTTTACGGATCTGGCGCCTGATGATGCGGCAACCAAAGAGATTTCCACGACTATTTTTGGGCGCCGGCGACATGGCAACCAATTGGATAAGATGACGCATTACTACGAGGTCAATACCTCGGGGCTGACGGTCATGAAAACCGATAACCCACATATTTTTTATGTGGAGACGACATACGCCCTGCCCTTGAAGTACAGAGTCGATGGTGAGCCGGTGAGTCGAATCATTACCCACGGGCAAACGCCATTCACTGCGTAGCCTCTACGGCCCCTCCCGCATTTAACCGCGTCCCTGCTTTGAAATACGGCCAACGGCGGGAGGGGGCTTGCTCCCGATGAATTGCTTACTGAGCAGAAGAATCCGCCTGCAAGCCTTCGATGGAAGCCTCAACCAATGCCAAACCGGTTTCGGCTAACTGCAGGCTGGCCCAATTCAGGTAGCTCTGGTGTTCGGTGCACAAGTCTTGAGCTGCCAAGGTGAGCACGCGCGCGGTGCCTAAAACATAGCTGGCATGTTCCAGTGCATGTTCGATGGGAATGCCGGGTTGTACGCAAAAAAGAGGTTCTTCACTGCGGTCGCTGGGGCCGAAGGGGGTGGGGCGGGTGGTTTGTTTGGACATGGTGGATCTCCTGATGAAAATGGGATCCTATGAGTTCGCGAGGCCGTCAAACCTCATCACGAATGAGTCGTGACAGGCGCGAGGATAGGCAGGATGGAGCCAAGGGTCAATGCTGGCGGGATGCTTTCGGACGCCATCGCAGGCAAGCCAGCTCCCACATTCGACTGCATTCCAAGGGCATACCCGGTCCAACTGTGGGAGCTGGCTTGCCTGCGATGAGGCCCTTACGGTCAATGCAAAACCCAAGAAAAAGCCCCCACCCAGCCCACTGCGGATAGGGGACGCAACGGGCTGGATGAGGGCTTCTTGTACGACCGTGTTACTGCGCGATAGTTTTCACCGAAACGCCACGTTCAACCGGCGTCGAGCGACCGTAGATATCTTCAAAGCGCTCGATATCGTCTTCGCCCAGGTAGCTGCCCGATTGCACTTCGATGATCTCCAACGGGATCTTGCCCGGGTTACGCAGGCGGTGCACCGAGGCGATCGGGATGTAGGTGGACTGGTTCTCGCAGAGCAGGAACACGTTGTCGTCACAGGTGACTTCGGCCGTGCCGCTGACCACGATCCAGTGTTCGGCGCGGTGGTGGTGCATCTGCAGCGACAGGCACGCGCCCGGCTTGACCGAGATGTGCTTGACCTGGAAGCGCCCACCCATGTCCACCGAGTCGTAGGAACCCCACGGGCGGTAGACTTCGCAGTGGTTCTGGGTTTCGCAGCGGCCCTGGTCGTTGAGGGTGGAGACCATCTGCTTGACGCCCTGGACCTTGTCCTTGTGGGCAATCATCATCGCGTCCTTGGTTTCCACCACCACGATATTGTCCAGGCCGATCACCGACACCAGCTTGCCGTTGCCGTGGATCATGCAGTTGCGGCTGTCCTGGATCACCACGTCGCCTTTGCTGACGTTGCCATTGACGTCTTTGTCATTGACCGCCCACAACGAGGCCCAGCAACCCACGTCGCTCCAGCCGGCACTCAACGGCACCACGCAGGCGCGCTGGGTTTTTTCCATCACGGCGTAGTCGATGGAGTTGTCCGGGCAGCAGGCGAAGGTAGATTCGTCGAAGGTCACGGTGTCGGCATCCTGCTCGCTGCGCTCCAGGGTCAGCACGCAGGTGTCGTAGATGTCCGGGTCGTGTTTTTTCAGCTCTTCAAGAAAACGGCTGGCGCGGAACAGGAACATGCCGCTGTTCCAGAAGTAGCCACCGCTTTTGACGAACTCGACGGCGCGTTTTTCATCGGGTTTTTCCACGAACTGTTGCACGCGGCTGACGCCTTCGGGCAGCAGCGAATCGTTGCTGGACTTGATGTAACCGTAACCGGTTTCCGGGCGGGTTGCCGGGACGCCGAACAGCACCATCTCGCCACGCTCGGCCGCCACGGTGGCCAGGGCCAGGGCGCGTTGCAGGGCTTTCTGGTCGTCGATCACGTGGTCGGCGGGCAGCACCAGCATCAGTTCGTCGCGGCCTTCGTTGACCAGCATCATCGCAGTCAGGGCCACGGCCGGCGCGGTGTTGCGGCCGAACGGCTCCATCAGGATGCGTTGGCATTCGAGCTTACGCGTGCTCAGTTGCTCGTTGACGATGAAGCGGTGGTCCTTGTTGCAGACCACGATCGGGGCGTCCATGCCTTCGAACATCAGGCGCTCCAGGGTTTGCTGGAACAGTGTGTGTTCGCCGGTCAAGGCCAGGAATTGCTTGGGGAACTGTTTGCGGGAAAGCGGCCAAAGACGTGAGCCGCTACCACCGGAAAGGATTACTGGGATCATGGGTGTTTCTCCTTGAATCGATTTGGGTCAGAGCTACGAAGGTTTGTCGTTTCACTCTTGTTTTTGTCTCGGTCCTGAGTCGAAACGCGCACAGTGTGGGAGCTGGCTTGCCTGCGATGGCGCCTTCAAGACTGCCATCGCAGGCAAGCCAGCTCCCACAAGGGGCGTGTCAACTCAGGGAAATCATCAGCGGGTCGACACGGGGCGCTTGACCCACACTGGCGAAATGCTCGAACCCGAGCCGGTCACATACAGCACCGCCGCTTCACCGCGTTCCAAAGCCACCGGCTTCACATCGCCGACTTTCTTGTCACCGTCATACAACGCCAGGCTGACTTTCACCGGGTTTATCTCGCGCTCGCCACGGCCCTTGGCGGCCACCGACTTGACCACGTCGGTCTTGCCGTCGGCGGTTTTCAGGGTCAGGGCCTTGTCGCTGAGGTTCTGCACACGCACCAGGGATTTCTGCTTGTTCTTGAACGGCGGCTCTTCGATCAGCTGTGGCTGGCCGCTGCCGCTGTTAACCAGGGTGTAGTAGTGGTCAGCGGCAAGTTTGACCGGCACGGTCTGGCTGCCGACCTTGGCGCTGTAGTCGCCGCCGGGCATGAAGCTGAAGTCACTGCTGGCCAGCGGCGCCACATCGCTCAAATTGGTCGCGCCGACGGTAGCGCTGACTTCCTGGTTCGATGCGTTGTAGATCCGCACAAAGCTTGAGCCTTTCGGTGCAGTCGGGCCGTAGAGCGCGGCGTCGCCCCCGGCGAAGGCGGACATCGATACGAAGCTCAAGCCGGCAGCGATGGCCAGGGTCTTGGCGAGACGACGCGGAGTAGTAGTGAAAGTCATGTGAGTTACCTCTCTTTCAGTTTTGCGCCCGGTCGGGCGTCTCGGATTTTTGAGTGTTCAAAGCCATGTTCTGTTGGCGCGAACCGGCTTGTTTAAGCTGCGCAACCCACTGCGGGTCGGCATCACCGATTTCGTTGTTGACGGGCAGATAACGTTCCGGAAACTCCCAGATCAGCACTTGGGGCGGGCTGTTCTTGAAGTCATCGCTTTTCAGGTAGCTGAGCATCGGCAGGATCGGGCCGTGGCCGTCTTCGGAGTAGTTGATGACGTCGCTGTGCAAGGCTTGCTTGAGCGCGCCGACGAAGTTCCAGTTGGGGTTGGCACTGTAGCTGGTGCCCACCAGTGCTACCGGCGTTTCACTGTCGGCAAACAGGGCGTCGTCGCCTTTGTTTTCCGCCAGGTGCGTGACGCGTTTTTGCAGCGGCTCTTTAGGCGGCATCAGGTTTTCGAACAGCGGGTCCAGCGGCAGGAACAGGCGCAGGTCACCTTTGTGCGGTTCGGTTTTTTCGGCTTCGGTGACAAAGCGCTGTGGCTCACCGCTCAGCGGCGTCTTGTCGGCAATGGTCTTGGCCAACTGTTTGGCAGCGATTTCCGCACCGTCCGGGGTCCAGTGGGTATCGGTGCGCAGGAACACTTGCGTGCCGCCCAGCTTGGCCTGTTGCAGCGGGCCAAGCAGGTCAGGGGCAATGATCTTGTCGGCCGCGACACGGGCGTGGAAGTCCTCGTACAGGTTGGCGTGGATGCTCGCCGGTTTCACTTTACCCAGGTGTTCCGGGTACAAGCGCACCTTGGCCGGCACGATCGCCATCACCAGTTGGATGCCCTGGGCCTTGAGTTTTTGGCGCACGCCTTCGACCAGCGCGTAGTTGCCTTGCAGGTTCTGGTCTTCGTTGACGATGGGGTTGAATTCCTCGTCGCTGTACAACCAGTGGTCGCGGCCCAGCACCACGCCGGGGCGGCCTTCATTGAACAGCTTGTAGTCCAGCGCCGCCCAGAGGTTGGTGCCCAGGCGCTTGATCGGGAACTCATCGTCGTAGTGGGTCTCGACGGCCTTGGTCCAGCGGCCGTTGAGCACGGTGGCGTCGGCGTTGGTGCTGAAGCCGAAGAAGCTGCGCAGCGACCAGGCGCCCAGGGCCAGCAGCACCAGCAGGAACAGCGTGATATAGAGGACGCGAAATGAACGGGTCATGGTCGGCTCCCTCAAAATTGGAAGTAAAGGAACGGCGAGAAACTCTGCGCCGACAGTTTCAGAATCGAGGCCACGAACAGCAGCAGTACGGTGGCGCGCATGGCGTAGCGTGGCCAGTCAGCGGTCCAGTAGGCCGGTTGCACGGCGGCGTCCTGGCCCACGCTGAAACCGGGCTGGTGGATGCTGCCTGGGTTGTCGCCCGGTACTGCCTTGATCAGGCTCGGGTCGGCGGGTTTGGCTTTTTCGGCAGGGCGATTGTTGTAGAAATCGCGCAGGCCAAAGAACGCCAGTGTTGCGTAGGCCACCACCAGGGTTGCCACTTGCAGGCCAGTGAGGCTGGCGCGGTTGAGTTCTGACAACGACCACTCACCAAAGCTGAACATCGCGCCGTACATACGCCCGGCGACGTGCAGGTTTTCGGCGCGGAAGATCACCCAGCCCATCACCACCAGCAGGAAGGTGAAGGCCCAGCGCAGCAGATTGAAACTGCGTGGCGCGGTATTCAGGCCGATGGCTTTTTCAATCGCCAACCACATACCGTGCCACGCGCCCCACACGATGTAGGTGATGTTTGCGCCATGCCACAGGCCACCGAGCAGCATGGTCAGGAACAGGTTGCGATAGGTGATCAGCGTGCCTTTACGGTTGCCGCCCAGGGTGATGTACAGGTAGTCACGCAGCCAAGTGGACAGGCTGATGTGCCAGCGCCGCCAGAACTCGGTGATCGACTGGCTGATGTACGGCTGCTTGAAGTTTTCCATGAAGCGGAAACCCATCATCAAGCCCAGGCCGATGGCCATGTCGCTGTAGCCGGAGAAGTCGAAGTACAGCTGCGCGGTGTAAGCCAGCGCGCCGAGCCAGGCATCGCCCGTGGTCGGGTTTTGCAGGGCGAAGCAATGGTCGGCCACCACCGCCAGGGTGTCGGCGATGAAGACTTTCTTGATGAAACCTTGCATGAACCGCGTGCAGCCCTCGGAGAACTTGTCGAGGGTGTGGGTGCGGTTGTTGAACTGGTCGGCCAGGTCACGGAAGCGCAACACGGGACCTGCAATCAGGTGCGGGAAGATCGCCACGAACGCCGCGAAGTCGATCAGGTTGCGGGTTGCCGGGGTATCGCCACGGTACACGTCGATGATGTAGCTGATGGACTCGAAGATGTAGAACGAGATGCCAATCGGCAACAGCACGTGGGTGAGGATAAACGGCTCCAGGCCCGCCGACTTCATCATCACATTGATGCTGTCGACGCCGAAGTTGGCGTACTTGAAGTAGCCGAGGATGCACAGGTCGACAGCCACGCCGAGCAACAGCCAGCGCTGCGCTGGTTTGGTGCGCACGCCGGCGGCACCGACCTTGAGGCCGATCCAGTAATTCCACAGCGTCACGGCGGCGAACAGCGCCAGGAAGTCCACTCGCCACCAGGCGTAGAACACGTAGCTGGCAATCAGCAGCAGCAGATTGCGATAGCGTTGCCCGCTCAAGTAGTACAAGCCGAGAAAGATCGGCAAGAACAGAAACAGGAACACATTGGACGAGAAAACCATCCCGATCTCTCCATGTTTAACCAACAGTCAAGGGCCAACGGCCCCCCCAAACCCCCCACGAATCTGGGAGGGTGTACGCGTTCAGTGTGGGAGCTGGCTTGCCTGCGATGACGGTGTGTCAGTCGACATCAATGCTGAATGTCATACCGTCATCGCAGGCAAGCCAGCTCCCACATTTGGACCGAGTCCAGGTGTGGGAGCTGTGTATCAGCTGCCTTTGTTGCCTTTTTCGTGCGTCGGGTCGTAGACCTTGGTCAGGTCACCGCCGAGGCGGAAAGTCTTGAACGGCTGCATGCCGTGCTTGCGCTCGATCACCTCCGGCGCGCAGGTGTAGAGGGTGCAGAAGGGTTCAAGCCAGGCAAATTTCATGTCCTCCTTGAGGTCCTTCATGTCCTGCTCTTTGCCGTTCTTCTGCTCGAAGATGTCCGGGTCTTTAACCCCGGCCAGCACCTTGTCGCCCAGGCGTTTGAGCGCGCCGTTATTTTCCTGGCGCAGGTCTACACCGTTGACCAGCGCAAAGCTGGCGATCATCGACAGCGGCGGCAGCGCGTAGTTGTGGTACGCCAAGGCGCGTTGCTGGCGCTTCAGTTCGTTGGGCAAGAACCCTTGGGCGTCCACCTGATTGGCGCCGACCTTGTATTCCTTCACCGCCCAATCAAACAGGTCGCGACGGTTGGTGGCGATGGACGTGGCCATCACCGACCAAGCGGCCCAGTAGGAGTGGTTGTTGGTTTTATCCAGGGGCAGGTTGTCCCAGTCGCTGACCACTTGATCGGCGAGTTTGTTGAACCAGGCCTCGATCAATTGCGATTCCTGCTGATGATTAGCCAGCGGGTGCGAGTCGGAGAACTTCAGGCGTACATAGGCCGAGGCCATGCTGCCCAACGCCCATTTGCGCATGGACTTGCCGGTGTGGTTGAAGTCCTTGGACATCAAGGCATCGGCCTTGGCCCAGCTCGTAAGCCAGTTGAGGGTGCACTCCAACTGCTCCGGGCGGCCGTCGCGCATGAACTGCATCACGCGCTTGCTGGTGTCTTTTTCCAGCTTGGTGATGTCGGCGGTGCTGTCGCGAAAGGCTTTTTCCGATTGCACATTCAGGGTGGCGCGGGCCTTGTCCGAGCCTTCGTACTTGCTGCGAAATTGCAGCGAGCCGGTGTACGGCGCCGGCATGGCGTCGCAGTCATTCTTGAAGTCGCCGGTCTTGAACGCTTCCACCGGGGCGAAATAGCCTTGAGGTGGACGCAGTGGCGCGGCGGCGTTGACTACACCTGCGAACATCGCCAGGCCCAGCAGCGTTGGAATCAATAATTTCTGCATAAGTAACCTCACTTCCCAAGCTGGGCGGTCTGTTGACCACCCGCCGGGAACACGTTGCGTGTGCAAATTTTCGCTTCGACTTTCTGCGCGGCAGTGCCCGCTTCGGGGCCTTGCACTTCCACGGCCAGCAAGTTCTGCGAGGCCCAGTCTTCATCGGTGCGCAGTTCAAAGGCGAAACGCCCGTCTGTATCGGATGTTTCGGGTTTCTCGATCTTGATGTCCTCGTGGCGCCCGTTCATGTACCAGAGGGTGGCTTGCAGGGTTTTCACCGACGGGTCGGCGAAGCGGATATCGACCTGATGGTTGGCGTTGCGCAGGTCTTTGTTCGAGCTGTTGACCATCAACTCGTTCTTGCCGGGTTTGAGCGTGGTGCTGGCGCTCATTTGCGCAGGCTTGCCTTCGCAGCCGTTGTCGAGCAGAGCCATCATCTGGCGGTAGATGGTTTCCTGGTCGAGGCGGTACAGCGGCGAGAACTCCCAGATAAGGATTTTCGGCGGGGTCTTCTGGAACTCGTCGCTGCCCAGGTACTGGATCATCGAACCTTCCAGGCCGCCGCCGGGGAAGGCGACGTTAAGGATGTCGGCACCGATTTCCTGTTCCAGGAAGCCGGCAAAGTTGTAGTTCTTGCCACTGTGGCTGGTGCCCACCAGGGTGATCTGCGGGTTGCCCGAATCGCCGAACAGGTCGCCATCACCGGCTTCGCCTTTGGGCTCGGTGGTGAATTGGTCCATGTACTGGATCGCGTAGCTGGTGCCGCACAGTTGCCCGGCCATGTTGTGCAGGGTGCCGGTCTTGCCCATGCGCCCGGAGCGTTTGGTTTCGAATTCGCGCTTGGGAATATCGGCAAACTCGGGCATGGCCCGCACTTTGGCGCCGACGATTTTTGCCGTGCGTTGGGCGCCGTATGGCGTCCAGTGCTGGTCACCACGGAAGTAGAAGTCGTGGGCCGGCAGTTCATCCGGCAGTTGCTCGTTGGTCAACGGCGACAGGTCCGGCACCACATAACCCATCTTGGCGAAACGGCCGAGCATGCTTTTGTAGTTGCCCAGCGCCTTGTCAAAATTGAACGCGGCTTTTTCCTCAGGGTTGAGCTTGTTGCGATTCACCAGGCCACGGGTCGGCTGGTACACCACCACCAGTTCCACGCCCTTGGCCTTGAACGCATCGTGCAGCTGCTGCATGCGTTTGTAGCCGGCGGGGCTGGTGTCGAATTCGGTGCGCAAATCTTCCTGGGTACGGAACAGCCAGTCGCCCTGGGCTTGCACCAGGGTGGTGAAGTTCTGCTGGTAGCGCGTGGTGTAGTTCTTCGCGTCATGGGCGGCCGGGCACAGGCTGCAGCACGGCTCGGCGGTGAAGGTCGGTGCCTTGATTTCATCGGCGCGCACGCCCTGGCTGGCCGCCAGCAGGCCGAGGGTCAGACCCGAGAGGCTCAGCAGTTTGATCATGTGTGGGTGCATAAGGGTCATCCTCAGTCCTGCATTTGGGTCTGGCGTTCGACAGGGTCGATCAGCACGGCTTTCTGCTGGCGCACCAGCAGGTCGAGAATCTCTTCCTGGCGATCGCCCAGCACGCCGGCAAAGCTGATGCCGCTGGATTTGGTCGGCGCCAGCATCGACACGCGGTACAGCTCGATGCTCAACGGCGAATCAATCGACAGCGGCCCGCTGCCGTTGCCGGCCAGCTCGCCGCCGACCACGATCAGCGAGACTTTCGCGTCAAACGGGTCGAGGGCGATGTCGCGGTCGGTGTCGGTCAAATCCTTGATGTGCCCGTACACGCCGGTCAGCCCGTTGGCCATGGCGGAGTTCTCGTACAGGCGAATGTTCACGCTGTTACGCACGCGGATGCCGTGGCGACGGTTGGCGATGACCTTGTTGCCCCACAACAGGTTGTCGCCGCTCTCATAGAGGGTGATGCCGTCGGTGTGGTTGCGGTAGATCTCGTTGTCGGCGATCAGGTTGTTGACGCTGTTACGGTCGATCACCAGGCCCGAGAGCTTGTTGTCGTAGCTGCGGTTGTTGAAGATGAAGCTGTCGTTGACCTCACGGGAAATGATGATCCCGTGCTTCTTCTTGGTGCCGTAGACGGTGTTGTCAGCAATGATCAGGCCGTGGGAACGGTCGTGCGGGTCGATGCCGTAGACGATGTTGTCTTTGTAGGTGTTGCCCTTGATCACAAAGCCGGTGGTCTCGTAGCAATAGAAGCCGTACCACATGTCGGAGAACTCGGAATCGATGATCCAGCCGGTCGGTTCCGCACGCTTGAGCACCTTGGCCATGTTCGGCGTGTACTGGGAAATACTCACGCCGTAAGACTTACTGTTGGCGTAGCCAAAGCTGGCCATCTTGGTCTTGGAGATGTAGGTTTCGGTGCCGCCCCAGGCCAGCAGGAACGGGCGGAACTCCTTGGGCGACTTGAACAGCGCCGGGCCGTTGGTCTTTTCGTCCCAGCCGGTGATTTTGGTGTCACGCACAAACAGCTGGCCGTCGTTGATCAGGAACGAACCGGCTTGCTGGGACAGGCGCAGCTCCTGGGTCTTCTTGTCGATGTCGAGGATGCCTTTGCGCCCGACCACAATCGGCAGCTTGGCCAGAAACACGCCCGGCGAGGTTTCACTGAGGTACTGCTTGGGCACTTTACCGAGCAGGTCCTTGAGGTTCAGGTAGCCGTCGTCGACAAAGATTGCCTGGGGAATGCCGTGCTGGCGTACCACCCATTCGGCCATCTTGTTATCGCCGCCGATAAAGTCCTTGAGCGCGTCTTCCTGCATCATGCGGCGGATGCTGACTTTGCCCGGTTTGCTGCGCACGATCTTCTTTTCCATCGCCGCTGCGGTGTAGCCAGTCAGGTCGGGCAGCGCAGGCTTGGGCAGTTCCAGCGGCGCGGTGGGCGGGCTGGAAATGGTGTAGGTCTTGGCCTGTTGCAGTTCCTTGGCGATGGTCGGCGCCTTGGCCGCCGTATCGGCAAACGCTGTGGCGCTGGCCATCAGCATTGCCGCGACGAGTAGGCTTTGAGCATTCATTGCGCAGGCTCCCATCAGAATTTCCAGATCACGTCGACAAACGCGCGGTGCATGTACGAGTCGACCTGGCTGCCATAGGCATCGCCCGGCTTGAACACGCCTGCACGAAAGCGCACCAGTGCCGACGGCTCGTCGATCGACTGGCTGAGGGCGGCCGGCAACAGGCCCTTTTTGAAGTACTTGGTGACCACCAGGTCCATCTCCTGACCCAGATCTTTTTTGCCGTCTTCCAGCGGTAACGAGGTGCTGGACAGGATCGCGCCGGTCACGTCGTCGGTGTTGTTCTGCACCGCATCGATGCCGTTGCTGCCCACCGGCTTGTTGCCGTCGACGCGCCAGAACTTGTGATAGACCAGGCTGGCGTCGTAGTCCTCGCGCAGCTGCCAGGAACCGAACAGGCTCATGGACTGCATGTTGTTCATCTCGCCGCGAAACGCTTCGCCAAAGCGATGCACGCGGGACTGGGTGCCGGTCCAGTTCGAACGGTTGCTTTGCAGGCCGTTCTGCTCGTACTCGGCGCTGGCACGGGAATAAGCCGCACCGACTTGCCACTGCGGGTCGAGGCGCAGGCGCACGCCGATGTCAGTGGCCCAGCCATTCACGTCGTCGCTGCGTTTGGCCTGGGTTGGGCGGGTGCCGTCGGCGTTGAGGGCATTGACCGTGTCGCGGTTGCCTTTCATGCCGGTGACGCTGGCCCAGTAGTTGACGGTGTTGGTGTTGCGCCAGTTGTAGGCGTCGCTGTTGGCTTCGATGCCGAGCCAGGTCAGGTCGCCGTTTTCGCGCTTGTCCAACGAGTCGGTCGCCACGCCCGGTTCCGGGTAGTCGAGCTTACCGTTGTCATGGGTGTGGTGGGCGCGCAAGCCGATCCACTGGCCTGGGGTCCACTGGTAGGCGGCGTCGGCGTAGAGGTGCTGGCGGTCCTTGTCCTTGGGCGACAGCTCCTTGAGGTCGGTGCGGTATTCGCTGAAGCGTTCGGCAACGCCGACATTGGCCTTGAGCAGGGTGGTATCGAAGGTCCAGTTCAGCGCTTCGATATTGGTGTCGCGCCATTGGCCGTCGTCATTGCGCAGGCGTTGGCGACCCAGCTTGAGCAGCTCGCCCGGGTAAGGCGTGAAACCGCTGTAGCCGACCCAGAACTCGCGCATGGCCAGGTAGTTTTTCTTGGACTTGCGGTCGTTGTTGGTGGTTTGCTGATTTTCGTCATCGGCCGATTGTTGCAGGGGGTCGGTCTCGATGATGTCACTCGACACGACCGCCTGGCCCATGGCGTAGGCGCTCCACGCGCCGCTTTCGCCGTAGACCCACGGGCGCAGGTCGAGGCCGATGCCGTTGACGTCGCCGCCTTTTTGCGTACCGAGGTCGCGGTCATCTTCGGATTGTGCGGTGGCTTTGACTTCCAGGCCGAAGTTCTTGGCTTCGGTCAGCGCGGCCAGGGTCGGGCACGACCACAGCAGGGCGAAGGTCAGGCCGATACCGGCCTTGACGAATGGGTTGAGCTTCATAGGGATTCCTCGCCGTCTTCTTCTTGCAGGGCGTGCAGTTGCAGCGTGCTCTGGGCCAGGGTGCCGCGCGTGGCCAGTTCCTGTTGCACCAGGCGTTGGCCTTCGGCGCGTTGCTCAGGCGTGAGCGGGGCTTCGAGCTGCGTGGCCAGGTCATTGGCCTCTGGCGTGTCCTGGGCTTTGGCCAATTGGCTGAAGACATAGGCGTTCAATGGGTCGGGCTTGGTGCCCTTGCCCTGGGAGAACAATTGCGCGATGGCGAAGTCGGCGCTGTTCTGGCCGTTGCGTGCAGCGGTCAGCAGGTGGTCGAGGGCTTTTTGCGAGTAGACCTTGCCCAGGTAGCCACGGCGGTAGATCTGGCCGAGGTAGTAATCGGCGGCGACTTCACGGCCCACGGCTTTCTCGAAATGCGCTTCGGCAGCCTTGGCGTCTGCCGGTACCCATTTGCCTTCGTAGTAGAGCTTGCCCAGCAACAGCTCGGCGCGCGGCTGGTCGGCGGCGCGGCCGTTGTCCAGGTACTTCATCATCTGGTCGACGTCGCCCAGTTCGGGGAAGTCGTAGAGCAGTTGCGCCAGGCTGACCCAGGAGGCCGGATAGCCAGGGGCGATTTTTTCCAGCAGCGCCTGGGCGGTTTTTTCATCCGGCTGGCCGAGTGTCGCATCACCCAATACGCGGGCTACGCTGTCGACGCGCTGGGCGGTGACGGTGCCACGGGCGTAGCCGGCTTCGAGCTGCTTGAGCAGTTCGGCCTGTTTTTCCGGCTCGGCTTTCTTCTGATAAACCGTGGCCAGCTCGACGTAGCAGATATCGGTGGTGTTCAGCGCCGCCTTGCAGATGCGCTCCACATCATCCAGGTGCTGGTCGTAGGTGCCCTGGGTGCGATACAGCAGCACCTGGGCCAAACCTGCTTCCGGGTAACCCGCCGCCTGCCATTTGCTGATTTGCTGTTGGGCGTTCACGTTGGGGAAGCTGTGCGGGTATTGCAGGTACAGCATCGCCAGCGGGATCAGGGTGTTGCCTTCGCCATTGGCAAAGGCTTTTTTCAGCAGGCCTTCGGCTTCGTGCTGTTCGGCTTCGGTAGCGCCGGGTTTGGCCACCAGCAGGCGGCCCAGACGTGCCTGGGCACGCGGCGACGTATCGGCGGCCGCGCGGTAAGTGGCCTCGGCCTGGCGGATTTGCTCGGGATCGCGGGTGGTGACCTGGATGTCAGCGAGGCCGACTTGGGCTTCGCTGTAGCCCAGGTCTGCCAACTGCTGGTAGTTCTGTTGGGCGGTGACCGTGTCGCCACGTTTGAGGGCTTCGTTGGCCAGGCGCTGGTCGGGCAGGCCGGCGCAACCGGCGAGGCTGACCGCCAGTGCCAATGTGCAGAATGCAGAGGCGAAGTGCGACCCGCTCTGTGTGGGAGCTGGCTTGCCTGCGATGCGGGCAACTCGGTCTTTCAGGTGCACCGAGTCGATCCCATCGCGGGCAAGCCCGACTCCCACAGTGCTCTGTGTTGTGCTTGAAATAGGGTTCACAGGCATGTCCTCCGCTTACAGACCGTGAGCCATGGCTTTATCGATCAGCCAGTTCAGCGAAGGGCCGCGGTCGCTGGTGACTTCCACTGGGCGCCCGGCATAGGTGCTGTCCAGCGGCGCGTCCGGCTTGATCTGCACGCGAATGTCGGAAGACAAGTCGGCGCTGTTCAGGCTGGTGCTGCTGACGATGGTGCCGGTACGGATCTGTTCTTCGTCGGCGACCTGGAAGTTCACCTGTGTACCTGGGCGCACGTCAGCGAACTGGCGATAGGTAAAGCGCGCTTCCACATTGGCCTGGCTGCCGCGTGGCACCAATTGGAAGATCACATCGCCCTTGCTGGCGTACTGGCCGTCGGCGACCAATTGCTGGGCGACCACGCAATCGCACGGCGAGGTCAGGGTGCCGGTCATTTGCTTGCCGAACAGCTCTTCAACCTTGGCCGGTTGCAGCTGGTCTTCGTCCAGATGGCCCTTGAGCACATCGAGCATGCTGGTGCTGAACGTTGCCAGTGGCGCACCTTTGGCTGCAACCGCGTCGCCTTTGAGCAGGCTCTGCACGGTGCCGTCGCGCGGCATGGTCACGTTCATGCCGGGCACGCTGACGAGGCCGGCCTGGGCGTGGCTGACGAAGTACATGCCGTACACCGACTTGAACACAAAACCGAACGCGGCGAGGCCGACAATGAAGATCCCGGCGCTGAACACCACCGCGCGCAGGCGGCCGAACGCGGTCATGCCGCTGCCGCCGTCCTTGACCTTGCGCGCCTTGGTGAAGTTGTCGCGTTGCAGGGTGGCCAGCACGTCGCCCATGGTCACGATGTCGCCGGACAGGTGCGAAGTGATCAGGTGGCGCAGGGTGGAAATATCCTGGGCGTCGAGGTTCTGGAACTGGCAACCGGTGCGGCCGCTCTGGCGGTCGTAGGAGCGAATCTGCAGCTCTACATCCATCGCCAAACCGAGGTTATCGATCACGAACTGCAGGCGGCCCTTGTGCACTTCACCGACGGTCAGCGGCTGGGTGGCGGTGAACGCCAGGCCACCGGCGGACAGGTCGATCACCCGTGCTTCGGTCTGGGTACGGTCGGTGTTGAAGAAGCGCAGCTTGGCCGGGATTTTGACCCGGGCATGTTGGCGCTGGGCTTCGGATTCGTGGACAACGTTGGCGTTTACTGGGCTGTTCATATGTTCGATTTCCTAGTTAATTCAGGCTTGGCTGGGTCAGACCATCATCAGCAACACGGCGACGAAAATGCTGCCGGCGGAGAAGGTCATGGTCCGAGACGACCAGGTGTTGAACCAACGTTGAAAGCTGGCCAAATCGCGGGTCAGTTTGGTGTCCTGGCGGGTCCAGGACTGTTGATCAAGGCGGAAGAACACGTAGATCTTCACCAGCGCGCCCATGATCTGGTTGTAATAGAGAATCACCGGGTAGGCCGGGCCGATCTTGTGGCCGGAGCACGACAGCAGCAGGGTCAGGATCAGGCGGGTGATACCGATCCACAGCAGGTACGCGAGGATGAACGCGCCGCCGTATTTGAAGGTGGCGATGATCGCCACGGTCAGGCCGAGCAGGGAGGTCCACATCGATACGCGCTGGTCGAACAACACGATGCTGGTGAACAGGCCCAACCGACGCATACCCAGGCCCAGAGCGCGGGAGTTCTGGCGCAGGTTGTTGCCGTACCAGCGGAACATCAGCTTGCGGCTGGCCTTGATAAAGCTCTTTTCCGGCGGGTGTTCCACGGTGTGGATCGCGGCGTCCGGCACGTAGAAGGTGTCGTAGCCCAGGCGCATCAGGCTGAACCAGCTCGACTTGTCGTCACCGGTCAAAAACTTGAAGCGGCCCAGGCGCCAGTGTTGCAACGAGTCGCTTTCCACGTCGGCGATAAAGCCGGGGTCGGTCACCACGTTGGCGCGGAACACCGACATACGACCGGTCATGGTCAGTACGCGCTTGGACAGGGCCATGGAGCACATGTTGATGTGGCGCTGGGCGAAGCGCAGCTTGTGCCATTCGCTCATGATGTAGCCGCCGTGTACTTCGCAGAATTCGTTGGTGGTCAGGCCACCGACATTGCCGAACAGCTGGAACCACGGCACGGTCTTGCGCACTACACCTTCGGCGAGCACGGTGTCGCCATCGATCACCGCCACCACGGCGCGGTCATCCGGCAGGTGGCGCGAGATAGCGCGGAAACCGAAGGCCAGGCCGTCGCGTTTGCCGGTGCCGGCGATGCGCACGAAGTCGAGCTTTACGCGCTCCGGCGGGTTCATGCGTTCCCACAGGCTTTTCACCAGCAGCTCATCGGACATCTCCACCAGCGAGCACACCACGGTGGTTGGGAAGCCGCACTCGATGGCTTCGCGAATCACCGAGCTGTAGACCTGCGCGGTGGTCAGCGCGTCGATACGGAAACTGGTGACCATCAGGAATACGTGGGACGGGTCGGCCGCCTTGCCCAGCTTGCGCACCTTGCGGCGCAAGTGCGGGTAGACCACGTACAGGAACAGCATGCCGCGAAAGAAATGCGTAGCACCCATCGAGTAGCGCCAGATGCCGACGGCGCCAATCAGGAAAATAAAATTCTTCGACTGCGAGTCGAACGTACTCGCCGGCAACAGCAGGGCGAGACCCATCAGCAGGCTGAGGAAGAACAACCAGCCGGCCGATTGCAGTAATACATGTTTTAACTTGGACATAAGCGTCATCCGGAAGGGAAGGAGGCTTCAGGCTGCACGCGCTGGGGATAAAGACACGTGCAACCCGAAACTTGCCGTCGCTGTTACCAGCAAATGCCTTCGGTACGGCTGCTGACACTGGTGGCCTGGGACATGAAGCCCACCAAGTCGATCACCTGTTTGCCGTGAGGTGCGTTGTGCGCCAGGGCACGGAATTTCTCGTCACGGTTGCCGAGGATGATCACGTCGGAGTTGTTGATCACGTCGTCGAAGTCGGAATTGAGCAGGGACGACACATGCGGGATCTTGCCTTCGATGTAGTCCTTGTTCGCGCCGTGGACACGGGCGTATTCGACGTTGCTGTCGTAGATGCTCAGGTCAAAACCCTTGCCGATCAGCATTTCCGCCAGTTCCACCAGCGGGCTTTCGCGCAGGTCGTCGGTGCCGGCCTTGAAGCTCAGGCCCAGCAGGGCGACTTTGCGTTTGTCATGGCCGGCGACGATGTCGAAGGCGTTCTGTACCTGGGACTCGTTGCTGCGCATCAGCGAGTTGAGCAGCGGCGCTTCCACATCCAGCGAGCCTGCGCGGTAGGTGAGGGCGCGCACGTCTTTGGGCAGGCACGAGCCGCCGAACGCGAAGCCTGGGCGCATGTAGTACTGGGACAGGTTGAGCGTCTTGTCCTGGCACACCACTTCCATCACTTCGCGACCATCGACGCCGACGGCCTTGGCAATGTTGCCGATCTCGTTGGCGAAGGTGACCTTGGTGGCGTGCCACACGTTGCAGGTGTACTTGATCATCTCGGCGACGGCGATGTCCTTGCGGATGATCGGTGCATCGAGTTCTTCGTACAGCGACTGCAGGACATCGCCGGAGGCTTTGTCGAATTCGCCGATGACGGTCATCGGCGGCAAGTCGTAGTCGGCGATGGCAGTGGATTCACGCAGGAACTCAGGGTTCACCGCCACGCCGAAGTCGACACCGGCTTTTTTGCCGGAGCAGTCTTCCAGAATCGGGATCACCACATTGGCTACGGTGCCTGGCAATACGGTGCTGCGCACCACGATGGTGTGACGGGTGGTTTTGTCACGCAGGACAAAACCGATCTCGCGGCATACCGCTTCGATGTAGTTGAGTTCCAGGTCGCCGTTTTTCTTGCTCGGCGTGCCCACGCAAATCATCGACAGGTCGGTATCGCGGATGGCGTCGGCGAAGTTGGTAGTGCCGCGCAGTCGACCGTTTGCGATGCCTTGGCTCAACAGTTCGCCCAGACCCGGTTCAACGATCGGCGATTTACCCGCGTTGATCAGGTCGATCTTATCCTTGGAGATGTCTACGCCGACCACTTCATGGCCACGGGCAGACAGGCAACCGGCACAGACTGCGCCAACGTAACCCAAACCAAATATGCTGATGCGCATCGCAATTACCTCTTTGTTTAATACAGGCCATTAGATGGCTGGAGTTCATGTTTGCAAGCGTCACTGATGCCGCGAAAGTTGGGCGAATAGACGCCGACTTACCGCGTGCAGGCATGTTTAATGACGAGTGACTAATAAGTGCACCCAAGGTGTGCGCAACGTGGCCTTGTTATTGGAGCTTGCCCTGAAATGCAGCCGGCCTTCCTGGGAGAAGGGCCTGGCGTCAGTGCCTCAGGGCCTTGATAGAGGCTGATAGCCTTTAAATATCAATGCCTTGGGTTGTATCACTGACCCATTAGGGGAAGCTTGGCCTTGGTCTTATAGTGCGTGGCAATTCATCCTTGTCGCCGCTATCAACTAATCAATTGGCAATATGACTCCTGAGTCAAAGTTGAAATATGACAACTTTGCTACTTCCGTGGGTTGGTCATGTAAGTCATCTCTTACAGCAACAGAGAATTTCGTTACCGGTGGTATGAGCGGTGCTTGAGGGTGAAGTTCCTGGCCGCTCATCCTGTTTCCGGAAATTTCTTGAAATATTAGAAAAGATGGCACTGGTACTATATTGATAGCACTTGCTATTTGGGCGAGTGGATATGGGGAGTTGAAGAGAGGGGATAGTTTTGTGCCACTAGTGTTTGAAAAAAGTGGTGCCACTACGAAAAAAAATGACGAATGTCGAGTGAAAGATTCGTTAGGAATCTGCTTGAGGTTTTTTTGACGTCAAACAAATGACTTTTTCGACGTGGAATGCAGACAAAAATGTGGGAGCTGGCTTGCCTGCGATAGCGGAGTGTCAGGTAAAGAAATACTGACTGACCCACAGCTATCGCAGGCAAGCCAGCTCCCACAGTTGAACTACAGCGTGAGAGCGGGCGCTATTCCGGTGCGTGATCGCGCAGGAACACCAAATTATCCGGCTTGGACTGCTCCGCATTGAAGCGATAACCCTGCACATCAAACTGCTTCAGTTTGGCAGGATCATTGATGCGTTCTTCAATCACAAAACGGCTCATCATGCCCCGCGCCTTTTTGGCGTAGAAGCTGATGATCTTGTACTGGCCGTTCTTCAGGTCCTTGAACTCGGTGTTGATGATCCGTGCGTTCAGAGCCGTGCGCTTGACCGCCGAGAAGTACTCGTTGGAGGCCAGGTTGAGCAGCACGTCGTCGCCTTGTTCGGCCAGCGCTTCATTGAGCCATTCGCTGATGCGCGTGCCCCAGAATGCGTAGAGGTCTTTGCCGCGGGCGTTGGGCAGTTTGGTGCCCATCTCCAGGCGGTACGGCATCATCAGGTCCAGCGGGCGCAGCAGGCCGTAGAGGCCCGAGAGCATGCGCAGGTGGTCCTGGGCGTAGCTGAAGTCGGCATCGCTGAAGGTTTCGGCATTCAGGCCGGTGTAGACGTCGCCCTTGAACGCCAGCAGCGCCTGCTTGGCATTGGCCGGTGTGAAGGCCGGGGTCCAGCTGCCGAAACGGGCGGCATTGAGGCCGCCGATTTTGTCGGAGACGTGCATCAACTCGCTGATTTGCGCCGGGCTCAATTCGCGCAATTGTTCGATCAGTTCCTGGGAGTGGTCGAGGTATTGCGGTTGAGTGAAGCGTGGGGTTGCCGGCTTTGACTCGAAGTCGAGGGTTTTGGCGGGGGAAATCACCATCAGCATGAAGTTGGCTCCTGTAATCGTGGCAGGGATTCTAGGGGGTTGAGTGGTTTGACTCCACCTATGATGGCGATAGGCACGATCCGCTATGATGGGCGGTAACTCTGGAGAGGGAGACCCTGCGTGCGCCTAGCACTATTATTGTCAGCCTGCTTACTGTGCCTGAACGCCAGCGCCGCGCCGGTGGATGTCGCCAGCCTGGACCGTGGCATCTGGCCCGAAAAGCTCAGCAGCCCGGCGCTGTTCGATGTCGCTTCGCGCGCTGAAATCCTGATGTTCGCCCATAGCCTGCTGGCCAGCGAAAACCAGGATGAGGCCGCCCTCAAGCAGCGTCTTGGTCTGAAAAACATCAACCTCGCCGCCATCGACGACCTGCGTCGCCAGCTCTGGCAGCGCCTGCTGGAAAACTACACGGCGGCCCAGCAGAGCTGCGAAGAGGACGCCTCGTTCTGCTACCTGGTGGAAAACATGGACGATCTGCGCGAGCAGGCCGGCAAGTTCCAGGTCAGCGATAACTCCTTCTATATAGGCTGGGCCGGGCCTAGCCATAACTTCCATGAACGCTACCTGGAGGAGCTGTTGCGCAAAGCCGCGCTGTTCCCGCAGATCAGCAGCGAAGTGCTGCGCTTTGGTGACCACGAACGCAATGGCGACGAGTTCAACGACCGTCTGTTCCTGCTGACCTTCGACGGCGGCCCGGCGCCGGTCAGCGGCAATACCGACTGGCTCACCGACTACCTGCGCAAGCAGAAGATGAACGCCATGTTCTTTGCCCTTGGCAGCAGTTTGCAAACCCGTGTGGAGCGCAGTTCCAGCAGTGACGTGCAGGCCTTGTACCAAGGCCAGTGCGTGGGCACCCAGGGTTGGCAATACCGCTCCCACAGCCATTGGGTCGAGTGGCAAAGCTCGATTACGCGCAGCGCTGCGCTGGTGCAGAACCTGATGCCGGAAAACTACGTTCCGCTGTTTCGCCCGCCCTATGGCCAGCGCCGTGCCGACAGCCAGGGTTTCTTCCAATCCCAGGGTTTGCAGGTGGCGTTGTGGGACATCGACTCCCAGGACGAACCGGGCAAACTCAAGGCCGATGAGTCGGCGCAACGGGTGCTGACGTTGATGCTGCTGTGGCGCAAAGGCGTGATTGTGTTTCACGACACCCAGGACAAGGCGCGGGTGGCTTTGCCGATGTTATTGCAGGCAACGGCGCAAAGTGGCTTGGGTTGGCAGGACTGCCGGGAGGCATTTCGCTGAAGTGCCCGGCCCTGTTAGGGATGGGGGAATTCAGGGGTGATTTTGTGCGACATTTCGATGCAGGCGGACTTCCGACTTTAACGGGGTCACTGGCACTCGGCTAGTGCTATTCGTCATCCTGAAAAATAAACTTCAAAAAAGCGTCAAAGTGCTTTTTCCTGTCATGGGTTTTGCGGTATTACGAAGTCAGATCGCCGAACCCTGCAACACAGGTGGCGTCTTCCAAGACTCCTCATGTGGGCACTGCACTTGACGTCACTCAGGTGCAGTCGGTGGTCGAATCGAGGCGCAGCACCGCCCAGGTATTGCGTCGAATGGCTCCCACAAAGGTGACCGAGTATGGATGATCATGGACGTAACCCTTCTTCCGACCAGCCAATCCTTTATGTGCTTGATACCAACGTATTGATCCACGATCCAAACGCACTGCTTAACTTCGAAGAACACCACGTCGCCATCCCGATGATCGTGCTTGAGGAACTCGACAAACTCAAAAGCGGGCACCACAGCGTGGCTGCCGAATGCCGCCAGGCGATCCGCCTGATCGACAAGACCCTGGGCGAAGCCTCACCCGAGGACGTTGAAGTCGGCGTGCCGATCCAGCGCGGCAAAAGCGGGCCGAAGGGCTTGCTGTCGATTCTGATGAGCAAGCGCAGCGAGCCCAACAGCCTGCTGCCGGAAAACCTCAACGACAACAAAATCATCAACCAATTGATCGACCTGCACGCGCGCGACAAGGACCTGCGCCTGGTGCTGGTGACCAAAGACATCAATATGCGCCTCAAGGCACGAGCGTGTGGGATCGCTGCCGAGGACTACAGTACCGACCAACTCGTCGACGACGTGTCGATGCTGTCGCGGGGTTATCACACCGTGACCGGCTCTTTCTGGGATCTTGTCAGCAAGGTCGAAACCCGTCAGGACCATGGCCGTACCTGGCACCAGGTGCAGTTGATCGACAACCTGCCGGCCGTGCACATCAATGAATTCATCATCGACGAACAGGGTTTTGTGGGCTGGATCAAAGAGATCCAGGTCGACAAACTGCTGATCCTCGACCTGCATCAGGAACCCCTGTTGCATCAGGAAGCCTGGGGCCTGAAACCGCGTGACATCTACCAGAGCCTGGCGCTCTATGCGCTGCTCGACCCGGACATTCACCTGGTCAACCTGACCGGCGCTGCAGGCTCGGGGAAAACCATCCTCGCCCTGGCGGCCGCCATTGAGCAAACCATGGTGACCAAGCGTTATCGCCGCATCATCGCCACCCGCAGCGTGCAGGGCCTGGACCAGGAGATCGGCTTTCTGCCCGGCACCGAAGCGGAAAAAATGGAGCCGTGGCTGGGGGCGATCACCGACAACCTCGAAGCCTTGCACATGGATGACGAAAACACCCATGGCAGCGTCGACTACATCCTCAGCAAAGTGCCGTTGCAGTTCAAATCCCTCAATTACATCCGAGGTCGCAGCTTCCAGCAGAGCCTGATTTTGATCGATGAATGCCAGAACCTCACGCCGCACCAGATGAAAACCATCATCACCCGTGCTGGCGCCGGTTCCAAAGTGGTGTGCCTGGGCAACCTGGCACAGATCGACACCCCTTACCTGTCCGCGACCAGCTCCGGGCTGACCTACCTGACGGAACGCTTTAAAGACTTCCCGAACGGCGTGCATATCGCGCTGCAAGGGGTACCTCGTTCGATCCTGGCCGAGTACGCCGAATCCCATCTGTAATCGCCCATGCTGTAGTTAGTGGCTAAATGCCACAAAACACCCCGAATTTCTCGCGAAGTTCGGGGTTTTTGTTATGGGCGACATTTGTCTTCGTTAATGCGTCCTGGGTGCTTGTAGGCTTTGTAATTATTTTGTTACATTTTTTATCGCCGAAAACTATAAGAAAACAGCGTAACCCCGTCGAAACGCGATCGCTTTGATTCGACGATTTATTCAAGACCCGGCGTTGGTCTTGCGCGTGATCCTGCCTATTACAAAAAGCCCGATACATCGCTCATTGACGAAGCACATATCCAAAGGGAAAGGAAAATGGACGCAGCAGGTAATGGCTTCACTTTGTCGCAAAAACGCAAGCGCGCTACAGGCTCCAAATCGATACCCCTTACACCCATCGCACTCGGCTTGGCCTTATGGCTGGGCCAGGGCTCCATGGCCTGGGCCGATGACGCCAACCCCTACACGTCGCCAGTGCTGGAGTCGGCCTTCAGGAAAGCCGTTGCTTCATTTGGGCCCAACACCGACGTGTATAAAAACCTGCGGTTCGCCTACGCCGATATCGTCGACCTGGCCGCCAAGGACTTTGCAGCACAGTCCGGCAAGTTCGATTCGGCCCTCAAGCAAAACTACGAACTGCAACCGGAAAACCTCACCATCGGCGCCATGCTCGGCGATACCAAGCGTCCGCTGGACTACGCCTCGCGCCTGGATTACTACCGCAGCCGGCTGTTCAGCAACAGCGGGCGCTATACCACCAATATTCTCGACTTCTCCAAGGCCATTATCGCCAACCTGCCGGCGGCCAAGCCCTACACCTACGTAGAGCCTGGCGTGAGCAGCAACCTCAACGCGCAACTGAATGCCGGCCAATCCTGGGCGGGCGCCACCCGTGACTGGAGCGCCAACGCGCAAACCTGGAAAACCCCCGAAGCCCAGGTCAACTCCGGCCTGGACCGCACCAACGCGTATTACGCCTACGCCCTGGGCATGACCGGCAAGGGCGTGAACGTCGGCGTGCTCGACTCAGGCATCCTCACTGAACACTTTGAGTTCCAGGGCAAGAATGCCCAGGGCCAGGACCGCGTGCAGGCAGTGACCTCCACCGGCGAGTACTACGCCACTCACCCGCGTTATATTCATGACACGCCGGACGGCCAGTTCCAAAAAGGCGAGCACTTCAGTATTTCCGGCGAGTACGACCCGAAGATCAATGACGGTCACGGCACGGAGATGTCCGGCGTACTGGGCGCCAGCCGCAACGGCACCGGCATGCATGGCATTGCGTTTGACGCGAATATTTTTGTCGCCAATACCGGCGGCACCGATGACAACCGTTTCCAGGGCTCCAATGACCTGGACTACAACGCGTTCATGGCCAGCTACAACGCGCTGGCGGCGAAGAACGTCTCGATCGTCAACCAGAGCTGGGGCCAGAATTCACGCAATGATGTGGAAAACCACTTCGGCAACGTAGGCGACAGCGCGGCCGATAATTTGCGCGACATGACCGCCGCCTATCGCCCGTTCTGGGACAAGGCCCACGCCGGGCAAAAAACCTGGATGGACGCGATGGCCGACGCCGCGCGGCAAAACACTTTCATCCAGATTATCTCGGCCGGCAACGACAGCCACGGTGCCAACCCGGACACCAACGCCAACCTGCCGTTTTTCAAGCCCGATATCGAGAGCAAATTCCTCTCGATCACCGGCTACGACGAGACCAGCGCCCAGGTCTACAACCGCTGCGGCACGTCGAAGTGGTGGTGCGTGATGGGCGTTTCAGGCATCCCGTCCACCGGACCCGAAGGGGAAATTATCCCCAACGCCAACGGCACCTCTGCGGCTGCGCCGAGCGTCTCCGGGGCGCTTGCGCTGGTGATTCAACGCTTCCCTTACATGACCGCCAGCCAGGCGCGGGATGTGTTGCTGACTACCTCCAGCCTGCAAGCGCCGGACGGTCCCGATACGCCGGTGGGCGACCTGACCGGTGGCCGCACCTACGACAACCTGCAACCGGTGCACGACGCCGCGCCAGGCACGCCGCAAGTGCCGGGCGTGGTCAGCGGTTGGGGCTTGCCCAACCTGCAAAAAGCCATGCAAGGGCCGGGGCAGTTCCTCGGCTCGGTGGCGGTGGCCTTGCCGGGTGGTACGCGCGATATCTGGGCCAACCCGATTTCCGATGAGGCAATCCGCGCCCGCCGTGTAGAAGACACCGCCGAACAAGCCACCTGGGCCGCCACCAAGCAACAGAAGGGCTGGGTCAACGGCTTGCCCGCCAATGCCTCTGACGATGACCAGTTTGAATATGAAATCGGCCACGCCCGGGAACAGGCGACGCTGGCACGCGGCAAGGATTTGCTCACCGGCACGACCTACGTCGGCAGCCTGGCCAAGTCCGGCGACGGCGAACTGGTGCTCGAGGGCCAGAACACCTATTCGGGCAGCACCTGGGTACGCGGCGGCAAGCTGTCGGTAGACGGCTCGTTGACCTCCGCGGTGACCGTGGATGGCAGCGCGGTGGGCACCCGCAATGCGGATAACGGCGTGATGACCACGTTGGGCGGCACACTGGCCGGTAACGGCACGGTGGGTGCCTTGACCGTGAACACAGGCGGGCGCGTGGCGCCGGGCCACTCGATCGGCACGCTGCACACCGGCGACGTGACCTTCAACCCTGGTTCGGTGTATGCCGTGGAGGTCGGCCCGAACGGGCAAAGTGATCAAATCCAAAGCAGCGGCGTCGCCACCCTTAACGGAGGTGTGGTGACCGTATCCCTGGAAAACAGCCCGAACCTGCTGTCTGCCACTGAGGCCCGTAGCCTGGAGGGCCAGCAGTTCAACATCCTGACGGCCAGCCAGGGCATCAACGGCCAGTTTGCAGCGATCACGCCCAACTACCTGTTTATCGGCACGCAGTTGAGCTATCAGCCGAACCAACTGAGCCTGGCCGTGGCGCGTAACCAGACGACGTTTGCCAGCATCGCGCAAACCCGCAACGAACGCGCCGTAGCGACGGCGGCCGAAGCCTTGGGCGCGGGCAGCCCGGTGTATGAAAGCCTGCTGGCCTCAGACTCGGCGGCGCAGGCGCAGGCTGCATTCAAGCAACTCTCGGGGCAACTGCACTCGGACGTGGCCGCAGCGCAAATGGCGGACAGCCGTTACATTCGTGAAGCGGTCAACGGCCGTCTGCAACAGGCTCAGGCGCTGGACTCCAGCGCGCAGATCGACACTCACGACAACGGCGGCTGGGTTCAGCTGCTGGGCGGGCGCAATAACGTCAGCGGTGACAACAACGCCAGCGGCTACTCCTCGTCTACCAGTGGCGTGCTGCTGGGCCTGGACACCGAGGTCGGCGACGGCTGGCGTGTGGGCGCCGCCACCGGCTACACCCAAAGCCATCTCAATGGCGAGTCGGCATCGGCGGACAGTGACAACTATCACCTGTCGGTCTACGGCGGTAAACGCTTCGACACCATCGCCCTGCGCATGGGCGGTGCCACCACCTGGCATCGTATCGACAGCTCGCGCCGCGTGGCGTACGCCAACCAGTCGGACTACGACAAAGCTGACTACAACGCGCGCACCGACCAAGTGTTTGCCGAGATCGGTTACACCCAATGGAACCAGTTCGAACCCTTCGCCAACCTGACCTACCTGAACTACCAGAGCGATTCGTTCAAGGAAAAAGGCGGCGCCGCAGCCTTGCATGCCAGCAAGCAAAGCCAGGACGCCACGCTTTCCACCCTGGGCCTGCGCGCACATACCCAACTGCCGGTCAGTTCCACCTCGGCGGTGACGTTGCGCGGTGAGTTGGGCTGGGAGCATCAGTTTGGCGATACCGATCGCGACGCCTCGCTGAAGTTTGCCGGCAGCGACAACGCGTTTGCGGTCAATAGTGTGCCGGTGGCCCGCGATGGCGCGGTGATCAAGGCCAGTGCGGAAATGGCCCTGACCAAGGACACGCTGGTGTCGTTGAACTACAGCGGTTTGCTGTCCAACCGGGGTAACAACAACGGGATCAACGCCGGGTTTACTTTCCGGTTCTAACGGCCGATACCCTGTGGCGAGGGAGCTTGCTCCCGTTGGACTGCGAAGCAGTCCCATGCTCTTGAAGCAAAGAGCAAGGGCCGCTTCGCAGCCCAGCGGGAGCAAGCTCCCTCGCCACGGTTGCGGTGTTCTTTTTAAAGGCCAAACAGCCCTGCGCAAAATTGACTCACAGGTTTACAATTGCCGCTCCTGATCAGGAGTATCCCTGTGCTGACTCATCTCGATTCCCAAGGTCGCGCCCACATGGTCGACGTCACTGACAAAGCCGTGACGTTCCGTGAAGCCGTGGCCGAAGCGCGGGTGCGCATGCTGCCCGAAACCCTGAAAATGATTGTCGACGGCGCCCACCCCAAGGGCGACGTGTTTGCCGTGGCTCGCATCGCCGGGATCCAGGCGGCGAAAAAAACCAGCGACCTGATCCCGTTGTGCCATCCGCTGATGCTGACCGGCGTCAAGGTCGAACTGCGCGCCGACGGTGTGGATGCTGTGCATATCCTCGCGCGCTGCAAACTCAGCGGCCAGACTGGCGTGGAGATGGAAGCGCTCACCGCCGCCAGTGTCGCCGCGCTGACGATCTACGACATGTGCAAGGCGGTGGACCGTGGCATGACCATCGAAAGTATTCGCCTGCTGGAAAAGCTTGGCGGCAAAAGCGGGCATTTCAAGGCGGACCAGGCATGAGCATCAACGTATTGTTTTTTGCGCGTTACGCCGAAGCGACAGGCTTCGATTCGCTGGAGATGGAAGGCGAGTTCGCTACCGTCGATGCGGTGCGACTGGCGTTGGCGGCAGACCCTGAGTTTGCGGTGCTCAACGAGAGCAGCCTGATGTGTGCGCGCAACGAGGAGCTGTGCAGCCTCGACGAACCGGTGCAGGCCGGTGATGAAGTGGCGTTTTTCCCGCCCGTAACTGGAGGCTGAGCATGGCCATTCGCGTACAGGCCGAGGCATTTGACCCCGGCGCAGAGGTCAACGCCATGCACGCCGCCAATGTCGGCGTGGGCGCGGTGGTGAGTTTTGTCGGCTATGTGCGCGACTTTAATGAGGGGCGCGACGTGTCGGGGATGTTCCTTGAACATTACCCCGGCATGACCGAAAAAGCCCTGGCCAAGATCACCGTGGAAGCCGGGCAGCGCTGGCCGTTGCTCAAGTTGGAAGTGCTGCACCGGATCGGCGCGTTGGAGCCGGGCGAGCCGATTGTGTTTGTTGCGGCGGCCAGCGCGCATCGCCAGGCAGCGTTTGATGCCTGTGCGTTTGTGATGGATTACTTGAAGACGCGGGCGCCGTTCTGGAAGAAGGAAAACACGCCTGAAGGCCCGCGCTGGGTGGAAGGGCGGGGCAGTGATCACGCGGCGGCGGATCGCTGGAAGTGAGCATCTGCTGAAGATCGATGGAGATCCAAATGTGGGAGCAGGGCTTGTGTGGGAGCTGGCTCCCACAAAAGCCAGCTCCCACACAAGCCAGCCCCCACATTTCCTACTGCATTTCAGCTATTAAGGGCGTTTGCGTTCCACAGCCCGCAGCAAATGCGTCGGCGGCGTTTCGCAGCTGATCTTGCGACCCAGAAGCGTCTCAATCGACGGCAGCTGGTACGAGTCATCTTCCCCCGCAAAGCTGATCGAAACACCCGCCGCCCCGGCACGGCCAGTACGGCCAATGCGGTGCACGTAGTCGTCCGGTACTTCCGGCAGGGTGAAGTTGATCACGTGGCTGATGCCGTCGATGTGAATGCCGCGCCCGGCCACGTCGGTGGCCACCAGCACGCGGATCTTGCCTTCGCGGAAACCTTCCAGGGTCTTGATACGCTTGTGCTGCGGCACATCGCCGGACAGTTGCGCGGCATTGACGCCATCGCGCACCAGGCGTTCTTCGATGCGGCGTACTTCGTCCTTGCGGTTGGCGAACACCATCACGCGCTCCCAACCGTTGTCGTTGACCAGGTTGTAGAGCAGTTTGTACTTGTCGGCCCCGGCCACGGCATAGATGTGTTGCTCAACGTTTTCGCTGGCAACGTTCAGCGCTTCGATCTCGACGATGGACGGGTCGGTGGTCCACTGCTTGGCGAGGTTCATCACGTCTTCGGTGAAGGTCGCAGAGAACAGCAGGGTCTGACGCTCGTTTTTCGGCGGGGTCTGGCGAATGATCTGGCGCACTTGCGGGATAAAGCCCATGTCGAGCATGCGGTCGGCTTCGTCCAGCACCATCACTTCAACCATGTCCAAATGCACGTCGCCGCGCTGGTTGAAGTCGAGCAGGCGGCCTGGCGTGGCGACCAGGATGTCGCAGTGACGGGCTTCGAGGTGCTTGAGCTGCTTGTCGAAGTCCATGCCGCCCACGAACGTCATGACGTTGAGGCCGGTGTACTTGGTCAGGTCGGCGGCGTCCTTGGCGATCTGTACCACCAGCTCGCGGGTCGGGGCGATGATCAATGCACGCGGCTCACCCATGTAGCGTTCTTTGGGCGGTGGCGTTTGCAGCAGCTGGGTGATGATCGAGATCAGGAACGCGGCGGTCTTGCCGGTGCCGGTCTGCGCGCGGCCGATGGCGTCTTTGCCGGCGAGGGTGAAGCCCAACACCTGCGCCTGGATCGGCGTGCAGTACGGGAAGCCCAGGTCCTGGATGGCATGCATCAGTTCCGGGGCCAGTTTGAAGTCATGGAAGCGGGTCTTGCCTTCCTGGGGTTCAACCACGAAGTCTTCGAGTTTCCACGGGGTCACGGGCGGCTTCGGTGCGCGTTCACGACGGGGCGCTTTCGGCGCCGGCGCGGGGGCTGCCTCGACAGGTTGGGCCTGTTCGGGCGCGGTCACCTTTGGCTTCTGCGGCTGTGCGGCAGGTGCGGTCCGGCCGGGCTGTTGGCCGTCATTGCGGCTGCCGGAGGAGGGCACAGGAGCACTGGGAACTGGCGCGAGCGGCTCAGCCTCGCTTTTGCCGAACATCTTCTTAAGTGCTTTGAGCACGGTGATCTCATTAATTGGTTAAGGAATGTACGCCGGCCAGTGTAATGCAAGAAACGGGCGCGGCGTAGTGCGTCTGTCATACGGCTACATAAACTGTGGTTTTCAGCCCAGCCGGGCGGTCAACCAGGCACCGATATCGGCGATCTCTTGAGGTAACACTTCGTGACCCATTGGGTATTCCTGCCATGTCACGGTGACACCACGGCTGTTTAAATGCTCGTAGGCGCTGCGGCCCATGGCGTTCTGCACCACGTCGTCGTATTGGCCGTGCAGGCACAGCGTTGGAATGCGCTGCTGGCTGGCGGACAACTCCAGCTCATCCCCGAAGGTCGGTGCATAAGTCGAGAGGGCGATTACACCACCCAACGGTCCCTGCCATTTAAGGAAGGCGGTGTGGAAAACCACGGCGCCGCCCTGGGAAAAACCGGCGAGGAAAATTCGCGAAGCGTCTATTCCGGTTCTCTTCTGTTCTTCGATCAAATCCGTGACCATTTTGGCCGAGGCTTCCAGCTCTTCCAGGCTGATCGAGCGAGCCGGGCTCATGGCCTTGATGTCGTACCAACTCGGCATCTCGTAACCGCCATTTATGGTTACCGGACGTGTCGGTGCCTGGGGCAAAACGAAGCGGGTGCTCAGCAGGCTTTCCTGCAACGCTTCCGCCACCGGCAAAAAGTCGTAGCGATCAGCACCCAGGCCATGCAACCAGATAACGCAGGCGTCTGCGGGCTTGGCGGGCTGAAGAATCAAGGGTTCGGTCATGTCTGCTCCATATATGTGCGTGCGCTCCGATTGGGTGCGTCGGAACGGTGCGCGACGGGTTGATCTGTTAAGAGAATGTCGCAACGTTGAATGTTTTTCTATTGACCAAGGGCTGAAACGACTCAGCCACCACTCTGGTACGCGCCTTGCTATGTGTAGGTCGATGTCAGAACTATCTTGGGACGGTAACACTATCAGTGACTGCCGCTTGTGGGATAGCAACTGGAATTACCGCGAAAACCTCATGCCGCTTGACCCTAAAAAAAGCCAACACGGGTCGATATCGCCTCATAAGGGTGCGCTGGGGTTTTAGCTCCGACACAACAAGAGCAACTGGAGGTTTGAATGAAGGTATTGAAATCCACCCTGGCCATCGTTTCCGCGGCTGCTGTACTGGGTGTCAGTGGTTTTGCCCAAGCTGGCGCCACCCTGGACGCCGTGCAGAAGAAAGGCTTTGTGCAATGTGGCGTGAGTGATGGCTTGCCGGGTTTCTCGGTGCCGGATGCCAGCGGCAAGATCCTCGGGATCGACGCTGACGTTTGCCGCGCTGTGGCCGCTGCCGTGTTCGGTGACGCAACCAAGGTCAAATTCAGCCAGTTGAACGCCAAGGAGCGTTTCACCGCGCTGCAGTCCGGCGAAGTCGACGTACTGTCGCGCAACACCACCATGACCAGTTCGCGCGATGCGGGCATGGGCCTGAAATTCCCAGGCTTCATCACCTACTACGACGGTGTTGGCTTCCTGGTGAACAACAAGCTGGGTGTTAAAAGCGCCAAGGAACTGGACGGTGCAACCATCTGCATCCAGGCCGGTACCACCACTGAGCTGAACGTTTCCGACTACTTCCGCGCCAACAACCTCAAATACACACCGATTACCTTCGACACCTCCGATGAAAGCGCCAAGTCGCTGGAATCCGGTCGTTGCGACGTGCTGACCTCGGACAAATCCCAGCTCTACGCACAGCGCAGCAAGCTGGCTTCGCCGAAGGACTACGTGGTTCTGCCGGAAACCATCTCCAAAGAACCACTGGGCCCGGTCGTGCGTAACGGCGACGACGAGTGGCTGGCCATCGTGCGCTGGGTTGGCTACGCCATGCTCAACGCTGAAGAAGCCGGCATCACCTCGAAAAACGTTGAAGCTGAAGCCAAGTCCACCAAGAACCCGGACGTTGCTCGTCTGCTCGGTTCTGACGGCGAATACGGCAAAGACCTGAAAGTGAAAAAAGATTGGGTTGTACAGATCGTCAAGCAGGTCGGTAACTACGGTGAAGTGTTCGAGCGCAACCTGGGCAAGAGCACCCCACTGGAAATCGACCGTGGCCTGAACGCACTGTGGACTAACGGTGGCATTCAATACGCACCCCCTGTGCGCTGATCGCTGATGGTTCTATCACCCGGTGGGCCAACCACCGGGTGATGTTCTGTTCCATTCTTTCCGGGGCACTTCATGCAAAATCAAATCGGCGCACCCAAGCAGAAGCTCAGCTTCAGCGATCCCAAAGTGCGTGCGTGGCTCTTCCAGATCATCACGATTGTGGCGGTGGTCGCGCTGGGCTGGTACTTGTTCAATAACACCCAGACCAACCTGCAACACCGGGGTATCACCTCGGGTTTCGACTTTCTTGAGCGCAGTGCCGGCTTCGGCATCGCTCAGCATCTGATCGACTACACCGAATCGGACAGCTATGCCCGCGTCTTCGTGATCGGGCTGCTTAATACCTTGCTGGTGACTGTGATCGGTGTGGTCCTGGCGACTATCCTTGGCTTCATCATTGGCGTGGCGCGCTTGTCGCCCAACTGGATGATCAACAAGCTGGCGACGGTGTATGTGGAAGTGTTCCGCAACATTCCGCCGCTGCTGCAAATCCTGTTCTGGTACTTCGCGGTATTCCTGACCATGCCGGGGCCGCGCAACAGCCATAATTTCGGTGACACTTTCTTCGTCAGCAGCCGTGGCTTGAACATGCCGGCGGCGATTGCTGCCGATGGGTTCTGGCCGTTTGTGGCCAGTGTGGTGGTTGCCATTGTGGCAATCGTGCTGATGGCGCGCTGGGCCAACAAACGCTTTGAGGCCACCGGCGTACCGTTCCATAAGTTCTGGGCGGGCCTGGCGTTGTTTATTGTGATCCCGACATTGTGTGCCTTGGTCTTCGGCGCGCCGCTGCACTGGGAAATGCCCAAGCTTTCAGGTTTCAACTTCGTCGGCGGCTGGGTATTGATCCCTGAACTGCTGGCGTTGACCCTGGCGCTGACCGTGTACACGGCGGCGTTTATTGCCGAGATCGTGCGTTCGGGCATCAAGTCCGTCAGCCACGGCCAGACCGAAGCCGCGCGCTCCCTGGGCCTGCGCCCTGGGCCGACGTTGCGCAAGGTCATCATCCCGCAAGCCTTGCGGGTGATCATTCCGCCGCTGACCAGCCAATACCTGAACCTGGCGAAAAACTCCTCGCTGGCCGCCGGTATCGGTTACCCGGAAATGGTTTCGCTGTTTGCCGGCACGGTGCTCAACCAGACCGGCCAGGCCATCGAAGTCATTGCCATCACCATGAGCGTGTACCTGGCGATCAGCATCAGCATTTCCCTGCTGATGAACTGGTACAACAAGCGCATTGCGCTGATCGAGCGGTGAGGAAACGCACATGAGTTCGCATACTTTCAAACCCGATATGCCGCCGCCGAACAAAGTCTTCGGACCGATGGCCTGGATGCGCGCCAACCTGTTTTCCAGCTGGCTCAACACCTTGCTGACGCTGTTGGCGTTCTATCTGATTTACCTGATCGTGCCGCCCATCCTGCACTGGGCCATCCTGGATGCCAACTGGGTCGGGACCACGCGCGCCGATTGCACCAAAGAGGGTGCCTGCTGGGTGTTTATCCAACAGCGCTTCGGGCAGTTCATGTATGGCTACTACCCCGGCGACCTGCGCTGGCGCGTGGACCTGACCGTGTGGCTGGCTATCGTGGGCGTGGCGCCGTTGTTCATCTCGCGGTTTCAACGCAAGGCTGTGTATGGCCTGGGTTTCCTGGTGCTGTACCCGATCATCGCCTACTGCCTGCTGCACGGTGGGGTTCTGGGCCTGACCAACGTGGCCACCAGCCAATGGGGCGGCTTGATGCTGACCCTGGTGATCGCCACTGTCGGTATCGCTGGCGCCTTGCCGTTGGGCATTGTGCTGGCGCTGGGGCGACGCTCGAACATGCCGGCGATTCGGGTGGTCTGCGTGACCTTCATCGAGTTCTGGCGCGGCGTGCCGTTGATCACCGTGCTGTTTATGTCCTCGGTGATGCTGCCGCTGTTCCTGCCTGAAGGCATGGGCATCGACAAGCTGTTGCGCGCATTGATCGGCGTGATCCTGTTCCAGTCGGCCTACGTGGCTGAAGTAGTGCGCGGTGGCTTGCAGGCGATTCCCAAGGGTCAGTACGAAGCGGCTGCGGCGATGGGCCTGGGTTACTGGCGCAGCATGGGCCTGGTGATTCTGCCGCAAGCCCTGAAGCTGGTGATCCCTGGCATCGTCAACACGTTTATCGCGTTGTTCAAGGACACCAGCCTCGTGATCATCATCGGCTTGTTCGACCTGCTCAACAGCGTCAAGCAAGCCGCCGCCGACCCTAAATGGCTGGGCATGGCCACCGAAGGCTACGTGTTCGCCGCCCTGGTGTTCTGGATTTTCTGTTTTGGTATGTCGCGCTATTCCATTCATTTGGAACACAAGCTCGACACTGGCCACAAGCGTTAGGAGTTGTTGTTATGAGCGAAGCAATCAAACAGCCTGTGAGCCCTGAAGGCATTATCCAGATGCAGGGCGTCAACAAGTGGTACGGCCAGTTCCACGTGTTGAAAGACATCAACCTCAACGTCAAGCAGGGCGAGCGTATCGTGCTGTGCGGCCCGTCGGGTTCGGGCAAGTCCACCACCATCCGCTGCCTCAACCGCCTGGAAGAGCACCAGCAGGGCCGCATTGTGGTCGATGGCGTGGAGCTGACCAACGACCTCAAGCAGATCGAAGCGATCCGTCGTGAAGTCGGCATGGTGTTTCAGCACTTCAACCTGTTCCCGCACCTGACCATCCTGCAGAACTGCACGCTGGCGCCGATGTGGGTGCGCAAGATGCCCAAGCGCAAGGCCGAAGAAATTGCCATGCATTACCTTGAGCGCGTGCGCATTCCGGAGCAGGCGCACAAGTTTCCGGGGCAACTGTCCGGCGGCCAGCAACAGCGTGTGGCCATCGCCCGTGCCCTGTGCATGAAACCGAAAATCATGCTGTTCGACGAGCCGACTTCGGCACTCGACCCGGAAATGGTCAAGGAAGTGCTCGACACCATGATCGGCCTGGCCGAAGACGGCATGACCATGTTGTGCGTCACGCACGAAATGGGCTTTGCGCGCACCGTGGCCAACCGCGTGATCTTCATGGACAAGGGCGAGATCGTGGAACAGGCGGCGCCCAATGACTTCTTCGACAACCCGCAGAATGACCGGACCAAGTTGTTCTTGAGCCAGATTCTGCATTGATCGAAGCTTGAACCCATAAACCCAGCCTGCAGGCTGCATAACCTTTGGCGAACACAAACCAATGTGGGAGCTGGCTTGCCTGCGATAGCGGTACAGCAGTGCGTACATCTGCTGCTGACCCACCGCCATCGCGGGCAAGCCCGGCTCCCACATTTGATCGCCATTGCTCTGCAGAACACCCATAAAAAGCCTGCTGGTGCCGGGTTTATTTTTGCCTGTTCAAGACGCTTTGAGGGCTTCTTGTGTTTGGTTATGGGTCGTGCAAGTAAAGGCGTTGCGCAGGTCTGCGCCTTCGGCCAGCTCTTTGGCGTCGGCGAGCAAATGCGGGTAACGGTCCAGCAGGCGCATCAACACCATCAACGGTTTGGGCGGCGTTATTTCTCCGCGTTCGTAACGTGAGAATGCGTTGTGCCCGCCACCGGACAACAACTGCACGGTTTCTTTTTGCGTGAGGTGCAGTTTGCGGCGGATACGCTTGAGTTCGGCGCCCATCATCCGTCGCGCGGCGTGCAGCAGGTCATCACTTGCCTTGGCATGGCGTTCGCTGCTGTCGGGGTCATACATGCCGTCTTCGCACAGTTGGCACTCCCAGCCGGACAGGTCCTCAATGTGCTGTTCCATGCCTTTGATGCGCAGGGTTTCACTGCGGCCCTCAAAACGCACCATGGCGTCGGGGGCGCCGCATATGAAGCAATGTTGGGTGTTCATAGGTTCATCCCTTTGAAGGAGATCACCGGTGGGTTACCGCCGGAGCAGTAAGTGACCTTGATGTAAATCTCCAGACCGTGTGAATGGATGTGGTAGACGTCCTGCCAGACGCGGTGATCGGCATAGGTGGTCATCGACTTGTACAGCATCCTGTTTTGTAGTTTGAAAACGACTGCCTGCATCTCGCTGATGTCGAGGTCGAGTTGCTTTCCCGCCTCCTTGGCTGCACGGGTGAATGCCCTGGCACCCAGTCGCCTGACATCCGCCTTGATCACCGCCAGATCGTAGTGAGGTGTGTACTTTTCCATAAGACACCTGAGTCCAATAATTACCCTTAAAGGGTAATTTTACCAATCGAAAATACTGCTCCTTTTGCTGCCTATGAACCCTAGTGCGTTGCCTTTGTGGGCAAGTCTGAATAGGCTGTAGGAAAATTCATCCTATGATTGGACGAAAGTGCAAAACTCATGACAGATATCGCCCCCCTGATCAAACGCTCCCTGGTCGATCAAGCGTTGGAGCAACTGCGCTGGCGTATAACCGAAGGCAAATGGGCCATCGGTGAGCGCCTGCCCACCGAGCCGGAGTTGTCCGCCGAGCTGGGCATCAGCCGCAATACCGTGCGTGAGGCCATGCGTGTGTTGGCGTTCTCGGGTCTGATCGAAATCCGCCAGGGCGACGGCAGTTACTTGCGCTCGATGACCGACCCGTTGGGGACGATGCGCGCACTGTCCCACTGCACGTTGGCGCAGGCGCAGGAGACGCGGCAGATTCTCGAAGTGGAGGCCATCGGCCTGGCGGCGTTGCGTCGTACCGATGACGATCTCAAAGGGTTGCGTGAAGCCCTTGAGCGCAGCGGCGAGTTGTACCACGGTGACCTGGAGGCCTATATCAGCGCCGACCTGGTGTTCCACAAGCGCCTGGTGGATGCAGCGCACAACCCGGCGCTGAGCGAGCTGTACCAGTATTTCTCCAGCATCGTCGGCGCCCAGTTGCGTCAGACCCTGAACATCTCACCACGTCGCCAGGCGGTATTCGACCTGCATATCGCCTTGCTCGACGCGGTGGAAAACCAAGACCCCGAACGTGCCAAATCCCTCTGCCGGCAGTTGATCAATGAACCTTGAAGCCAAACGTACGACTGAACTCGAAGAACTGTTGATTGACGCCGAAGCCGATGACGAAGCCGTCCAGCAGGCCCCTCCGTTGGTGGCTCGCCCGTGGCTCTTGCTGCTGGGCCTGGTGCTGGTGGCATTGAACCTGCGCCCGGCGCTGTCGAGCATGGCGCCATTGCTGGCAGAAGTGTCCAGCAGCCTGGGGTTGTCCGCTGCCAAGGCGGGCTTGCTGACTACCTTGCCGGTGTTGTGCCTGGGCCTGTTCGCGCCCACTGCGCCGATCCTGGCCAGGCGTTTTGGCGCTGAGCGCGTGGTGCTGGGGATTCTGCTCACCCTGGCTGGCGGCATCATCCTGCGCAGTTCGTTCGGTGAAGTGGGGTTGTTCGCGGGCAGCCTGATCGCTGGCGCGAGCATCGGCATCATCGGTGTATTGCTACCGGGTATCGTCAAGCGTGATTTTGCCAGGCAGGCGGGCGCCATGACTGGCGTCTACACCATGGCATTGTGTCTGGGCGCCGCGTTGGCAGCCGGGGCCACGGTGCCCCTGAGTCAGTACTTCGCAGACAGCTGGGCCGTCGGACTGGGGTTCTGGGTTATCCCGGCGTTGCTGGCGGCGTTGTTCTGGTTGCCGCAAGTCGGACCAAAGCACGGCGCCCATCAGGTGGCTTACCGGGTCAGGGGCTTGCTGCGTGACCCACTGGCTTGGCAGGTGACTTTGTACATGGGCCTGCAATCGTCCCTGGCTTACATTGTGTTTGGCTGGTTGCCGTCAATCCTCATTGGCCGGGGGCTCAGCGCCACCGAGGCAGGGTTGGCGTTGTCCGGTTCCATCATCGTGCAACTGCTCAGTTCCCTGGCCGCACCGTGGCTGGCCACCCGCGGCAAGGACCAGCGCCTGGCGATTGTGGTGGTGATGCTGCTGACCCTTGGCGGCCTGTTCGGTTGCCTGTATGCGCCGCTGGATGGCTTGTGGGGTTGGGCGATTCTGCTCGGCCTGGGGCAGGGCGGCACCTTCAGCCTGGCGCTGACCCTGATCGTGCTGCGCTCGCGTGATTCCCATGTCGCCGCCAACCTGTCGAGCATGGCCCAGGGCATTGGCTACACCCTGGCGTCGATGGGGCCGTTTGCGGTCGGCCTGGTGCATGACTGGACCGGCGGCTGGACGGCCATCGGCTGGATCTTCGCCGTGATCGGCCTCGGTGCGATTGTCGCGGGTCTCGGCGCCGGGCGGGCGCGTTATGTACAAGTGACCAGCGAGAAACTCTAGAGATACACCACCTCAAGCGTTGCCCAGCCATCCAGTGGAGTTTCCACGCTCAAGTCCAGATTCTGCCGGGCATTGATCACGGTCTGCACTGTGACTGTACCCGTCAGCGTGCCGATGGCCGTAGGCCCGCTGACGCTGCCCTCCACCTCGGTAAAACCCAGGTAGCTCCTGGAGCCGATGTCGATGGGGTTGAGGTTGGACGTGCGCCACGCCACGCCGCCGGTGGTGGACTCGGTGCCGTAGATCTGCGCGGTGGTGTTGGCCTGGGTCTGGCGCGGGTCGAAGGTCATGGAGTAAACCCCCAGGCGATTACCGCTGATATCGAACCCCAACCCATAGTAAATCTCGCTGTTGACCATGGCCGAGCCCTCGCGGTTATCGCGCATGCGCAGGGCATAGCGGGTGGGACCGCTGCAGGCGATGGCGAAAAGCAGGGGCTTGGCCGGCAGGCGTGTCGCAGTGCTCAGGTTCAAGTCTTGTTGGGCGATTTTGCCGTAGTCGATCAGTGCCCCGCCGGGGAACTGCGGCAAGCAAGCGGCGGGAACGATCAGGCCTTTGACGGTCAGGTCCACCGCCGATGCGGCCAGCACCGAGGGCGCGCAGGCCAGTAACAGCAGGCTGGAAAAAATGCGGGTTTTCATAGGGCGTTTCATGGGACGGACTCCTTGCAGTGACGGTTACGGGTACACGATCTCGAGGGTGCCGGAACCATTGATCAGCACCACCTCACGCAGGTCCAGGCTTTGCATGGGTGCCAGGTAAGTCTTTATACGTACCGTGCCGGTCAGGGCCTGGATGGCGACAGGGCCTGTGGTGACGCCGGTTTTGTCGGTAAAGCCCAGCAGGCTGTTGGCGGCCATGGGGATTTGCCGGGCTGTGGAGCTGCTCCACGCCACGCCGTTGCTGGTGGAGTCGGTGCGGTACAACGTGGGCCAGGTATCGGCGCTGAATTCCGCCGGGTCGACAGTCAGGTAAAAACGCCCGATTTTGTTGCGGCTGGCATCCAGGTCCAGGCCATAGGCGGTTTCATCGGTGCCACCGGTGGCCGACCCGTCGCGGTTATCAAACATGCGCAGGGCAAAGCGTGCCGGCGCGTCGCAGGTCACGCTCAGGCGCAGGGAGCGGGTCGGCAACGGTGTCTCGTTGGTGGCGCTCAAGTCCTTGGCGTACAAGGTGCCGTAGTCCACCACGCCGTGGTCGGACAGCGTCGGCAGGCAGGCGATGGGCGCAAAGTGCGCGCGCAGTGTCAGTTCCCGGTAACGCCCGTGCTTTGCGCCGTACAACGTCCCGGTGGTTTCCCAGGTGGTGGCATCGCGCACCTGCGTGGCGGCGAGGTCGGCCCAGGCGCGCAGGGTCAGTTGCAGCGACAGGGTTTTACCCGTGAGCACTGCGCCTTGTTCGACCGGTGCTATGCCGTGGCCGGGGCGCCACTCCAGCACGTTGCCATTGGTAATGGGCGCCTGGCCGGCGGCGGGCAGCAAACCCAGTTCTACGCTGCGGCCATCGAGCACGGCGTTGCCGACTTCGATGGCATAACTGCCGTGCTCGGTAAATTGCAGGCGTTGCGGGTTGGCGGCCAGGGCGCGGTAGAACAGGCTGAGGTCTTCAGCCTGCGGGCAGTTGACTGTCACGCTCAGGCGCCGTTCGCCGAGCAGGCGTTGCGCCGCGCTGTCGGCTTGCGCCAGGCGACTCATCAGGCCGAAATCCACCAGCGGTTCGCTCACATTGAGTTGGCATTCTTCCAAGGCCTGGGCAGTGCCGGCTACGCCGACCAGCAGCCACAGGCACAGTTGACGCATATAAGGTGTGATGGGCATGGCGGTCATCCTCAAGGCAGGTTGCAACGTGCGGGAGCGGTTTCGAAGTACACCGCCGGGTCGGCTTTTTCCGGCAGTTCGTAGCGCAACTCGCAACGCCCGCTTTGCGGCGTGGTGATCCACAACGTCGGCTGTTCCAGCACATTGGGCAGAAACACCTGGCTGCCGTCCTGCACCAAGGTGACGAATTCGCCACTGGCAGTGCTGACGGAGGCGCCCGCAGGCAGCGGCGCGCCCTGGTCGTTGCTGACGGTAAGCAGCACGCGACGGGTCAGGCCGACGCCAAATTCGACGCGGTCCACCGCGCCACGCCCGGCCGAGATCATCGCCAGGCCGTTATTGATATCGGCATTGCGCGGCAGTGAGCGTGTCTGCACTTCAACCGGGCTGCGCCCGTATGCGGCCACTTGCGGCACTACGGCCTGGCCCTGCCAGTCGGTCCACACCGGGCCGCTGGGGGTGCTGAGCTTAATGCCGCTCATGTCGCCGACCGACACCACGGCAAAGGTGTCGCGCACCGGGTAGGGCGAAAAGGTCACGCCGTCGCCGTGCAGCACCACACCGCCACGAGCGCCGCCCTGGTAGCTCGAACGCTCGGCGTCGGAGCGGCTGTAGCTGAAATCGAGCTGGCTGTAGCGCGGCAGTGCCGAGACGCCTACGGAGGTTTCCACCTGATGGTCACTGCTGTCGTGTTCGGCGCTGACGCGGTAGCTGAGTTGGTCGTCGATCTGTTCGGTCAGGCCCAGGCCGGTACGGTTTTCACCGCCGGAATTGCGCACCCAGCTGCGTAGCCTGCGGCTCTCGCCCAGCGGTACGCTGATGTTGAGATAGACGGCGTTGTCTCGCTGCTCGCGGCCGCCCATTTGCCACTCGGCACTGGCCGACAACGACACGGCGCCGATACTGGTACCCCAGGACGCCAGCGCGCGGCTGCTGCTGTCACCGGCAAAGTTGGACGAGCGCGAAACCCCGGCACTGAAGGCGCCCAGCAGCGGATGCGACCAACCCAGGTTGAGGCTTTGCTGGTCGCGATAGCGGGAGTCGCGACGGCTGTCATTACTCTCATGGCTGTGGTCGCGCTCATAGGTGCTTTCTTCGAGTTCGCGGTAGCCGATGCTGCGCCAGGAGTTGGCGGCGCTGACCGACCACTGTTCGCTCAAGCGCTGGGACCATGACAGGTCGGTCTGTACACCCGAGACTTTTTCCCAGCCCTGGGTGTTGGACAGTTGGGTTGACAGCTGGATCTGGCTATCAAGCCACGGCGACCAGCCCAGGCTGGCGCCTACCGAACGGTATTCGCTGGCGGCCAGCACGCCACTCCCCAGTGTCAGTTGCGGGTGCAAGGCGCCGGTCCAGCCGGCACTCACCACCCAAGGATCATCACCCCTGGCGTCACCCACATTGCGCACTCGGCCTGCGGCCACGGAGTAGCCCGGTGCCGGCAACCCGAGGCCAAGCATGGCGGCGGGCACGGTGAAACGTCGCTCACCGCCAACACTTTCCTTGACCGTGACTTCGACATCCGAGCGCGTGTTCAACCGACGTACATCGTTCAAGGTGAAAGGCCCGGCAGGCACCACGGTGGAGTGAATCAGTGCTCCGTTCTGACGTACTTCCACTTGCGCCGGGCTGTTGGCGATACCTTGGATCTGCGCGCCCTGACCCTGTTCTTGAAGTGCATGTTCGGTCAGCACCTGCACGCCGGTGATCTGCGCACCGGAGAGCACCGGGTTGTAGAGGTTGATCTGCCCGGCCTGCAGCACCGCCTGGTGGCTGGCGAAGGTGCGTTGCGCGTAGGCCTCCAGATGCGTACTGCGCGACAGGCCATCCTGCCAGGTCTGCACCTGGCGGCTGCGCACGATCCAGTCGCCGGCGTTGAACCCGACTTCGGTATTGGCCGAGCCAAAGCGGCTGGCGTCATCGCCGAAGCGGTTGTAAAAACCGCTGAGGTCATAGTTGAGCAGCCCGGCAAAACCGCCGGTTTCGTACCCCGAGATATCCTGCTGCACAGGGCGCAGGGCTTCGGTGGGCACCACCAGTGACACCGTCAGTGTCGCCGGGTCCGGCTCCACCAGGGTTTGTGGATACTGCGCGAGAAAATCCCGGCAGCCTGGCGTCTCGCTGGGCGTCACCAGGTCAGCGGCGTCCAGCAAGGCGCGGTCCAGGCACAGGTTGCCCTGTTGATCGAAGGTCAGATCCTGTCGGCCACGGCGTTGGCCGTTGACCCGCAGGTTAACGGTGTGCCGCCCGGCAGCGAAGCGCGGTGCTGCCAGCAACAGGCTGGCCAGCTGTGGGTCAATGCCACGCTGATGCAAGGTCTGGGCGTCGAAGCCAACCGGGCTGGAATCGTCGGCCCAAGCCTTGTCGGGCACGAGGGCACACAGTAACAACACCAGCGGCAAGGTCTGGCAGACGGGGGTATCGGACACGGCTTCGCCGTCACGGTAACTCAATACTGTTTTCACGCAAGGTACTCGAGTAGTGAGTGCACTGGCCCCCGTTGTGTCGGGGATTCCAGGCGCTCTGGTGACGGTCAATAAGCCGTCACTTCGTTATCCAGGTGCCGGTCTGTCACGACACCTGTGGTTGTCAGTCAGAGGGTGATAGGGGCGTCGTAGGCCTTGACCGCAAACCCATACACCGTGGCCGGCTGCAGACGCACCGTTCTGGCCTGGCCACCGCTGGCCGGTACGCTCAAAGCTTCGCCCGGCAGCACATAGGTACGCGGCAGCATTGCCCTGCCGTCACCGGGCAACAGCAACAGCTCCTGTGCAAGGCGCACCACATAAGGCGTGTCGTTGCGCACCTGTAATTGGCCGTCGCGCAGCGTCCAGGTCAGGTCGGTCCAAGGGGTGCGGTTCGGCGCAAGGCCCTTGGGGTGCACGATCACGGGCAGGTTCTGGCGCACGGTCACGCCCACACGGGCGTGACCGGCGGCGGTGGCGGCGCGACCTTGGGGCATACCTTCGAACACTGCCCGTTTAAGCCGCTGGGTCAGCAACGGCTTCTGGTTTTGCAGAATGAAGCGCACCAGCTGGGTTTTGGACGCTTCTACCCGTGACAGCGGCGGTGTCACCACCAACAGCGGCTCGGTGTCTTCAGGAATGTCCTGCAAGGTCACATGCAGCAGCGCGAGCTGGCTGTCGGTATTGGTCACCGACACCGCCGCTTCGCCTTCGGCTTCATGCACGATCACCACGGAGGTGTCCGGGACCATGCCGTCGGCTTTGACTTGATTGCCAAGGATCAGCAGCAGGGCGACAAGGCCCACCACGGTGTTTGAGAATGACGTCGTCATGATGGGGTTTCCATTAGGCCAAAAGGGGGGCGGTCAGAGGTAGCGCAGGTCCAGGACAATGGCGCCGTCGAGCGGGACCTCCTGGTCCAGGGTCAGGTACTGCGAAAAATTGATGGCGGTGCTCACCTGAACCTGGACGGTCAACTGGCCGATGAAATCCGGTTGGCGGTCCCCGACTGGCGCAAAGGCCATATGCGCGCGCGGGTAAGCGTTGGGCTCCTGTGACCAGGTTTCGCCGTTGTCGTTGGACGCCAATACCTGCATGGGCTGCGCATCGCCCACTGCGTTGCGATAGGACAATGCCACGGATCCCAGGCGCTCCTCTGGGACGTGGATGTTCCTGCCCAGCCCGTAGAAATAATCGGGTGCCGACGAGGAGTCGGCGCGATTATCAATACCTACCAGCGCAAACAACATGGGCCTGGCGCACTGCACGCGCAGATCGAGCATCTGGATAGGCAGCACGGTGAATTCGTCGGCGTTGAGGCTATGGGAAGGAATCTTGCCGTGATCGACGGTGCCTTCATTAGTCAGCTCGACATGGCAGGCGTCCGGCGTTATCCGGCCGGTTACCGTGAGGTCGACGGTCGAGGCCGCGTGGGCGTTGACTAAGGTGGCCAGGCAGAGGAGCAGCACAGCCACGCAACGGCCAACGGTGTTCAGTACCGGCACAGGTAGGCGCAGCCCATGCCCGGCGGTAGTCAAGGGATGGGCGGCCATGGGTTACAGGTACTTCACTTCAACGGTGGCCGAGCCATCGATGGTTACCTCATTGCTGAGGTCCAGGCTGGCGGCGGCATTGATGATAGTGAGCACTTCCAGATCGACGCTCAGGTTTTGGATCGGCAGCGGCTGGGTGTCGTCGCTCATCGACGCTGCCGCCATGTACATGCTCGGCTCCCAGAATTTTTCGGAGTACCAGGTTTTGCCCTGGTCCATCGATGCGATGGGTTGAACGGTCACGCCGTCGGCAACCATGCCGCGCCAAGTGAGGGAGAAGTGGCCCAGCTTCTGGGTTTCGTTGATAAAGCCCAGGCCGAAGTCCGTGGTTAGACCTGAGGCTGCGCGGTTATCGATGGGGTGCAGAGCAAACTGGATCGGCGCGTCACAGTCGACGGTCATCGACAGGGTATGCACGCCAATCGCGGTGCCCCGGTCCGGGTTCAAGTCCTTGGCAGACACTTTGCCGTGGTCGATCATGCCACCGCCGGACAGGCTGGGCGTACAGGCGCTGGGCACAATCAGGCCTTTGACGGTCAGGTCGACGCTGCTGGCGGCAAAGGCATTGGCCGAACTGAGCAGCAGTGCGCTGACGGCCAGGGTGGTCAATCGAGTGTTCATCGGGAGGTTCCTTAGAGGTAATTGACTTGCACGGTGGCGTGACCGTCGATAGGCACATCGTCGGTCAGCGTCAGGCTGCTGGCGGGCGCAATGTGGGTGATCAGGCGTATCTCGGCGTCCAGTTCCTGGATCGCAATCGGCACCACGCCGTCGTTGTCGGCGACCGCCGTCAACACGGTATGGCTGAGCATCACTGAAGGCATCCAGGTGACGCCGCCATCCCGTGAGGTGATGGTGCGCACCGGTACGCCGTCGGCCACCGGCTGGTAGAGACCAAGCCCGGCATCGCCGAGTTTTTCATCGCTGGGGGTCAGGCCCAGGCCGTGCCAACTGAAGTGGCTGGCGGTGGTGCCGGCGCGGTTGTCGATGGTGTTCAAGGTAAAAAACGTCGGCCCTTCGCAGCGCACGCTCAAGAGCATGGTTTCTCTGGGCAGGTCGGTGTAGGTATCAGCGTTGAGGTCCTTGACCGACACCTTGCCGAAGTCGACATTGCCGCCGCCGGAAACCACTGGCGCGCAGGCGCTGGGCGTGATGATGCCCTTGACGGTAAGGTCCAGGCTGCTGGCGGCCAGCGTGAGAGACGAGGTGCCCAACAACAGGGCGGCCAGGGGCGCCGCTCTTAAGTAAGTCATCGTTTAAACCTTCCTTAGTAAGAGGATGAGGGGTTACAGGTACATCACTTCCAACGTGGCGGAGCCATCGACAGGTTGTTCCTGGGTCAATGTCAGGCCACTGGAAGGGGCGATAGTGGGGTGAACCACCAGGTTGCTGGTCAGTGCCTTGATCGCGATGGGCGCCCAGGTGCCACTTGCGTTGTTGCCGAAGGCGGCGAGCCTGCCACGCATCCAGATGGCGTCCTCACTGTTTTCGCTCCAGGTGGCGCCGTTGTCACGGGAGGCCAGCTTGCTGACCGGCAGGTTGTCGGCGAGGTAGTTGGTGATAATGATCACGTAGTCGCCGACCCGCTCTGTTTCGTTGATGAACCCCAGGCCATACGAGTAATCGTTGGGGCTGCTGGCTGAGCCGGCGCGGTTATCCACACCATTGAGTGCAAACAGCGTGGCGGCCTCGCAGCTGAGGTTGAATGGCAAGGTAGTGGGCGGCAACGGAGTAGCCTGGTTTTCTTGCAGGTCCTTGGCGGCGATCTTTCCGTAGTCGGCAACACCGCCTTGGGCCAGTGCCGGGGTGCAGGCGCTGGGGGTAATCAGCCCCTTGACGGTCAGATCGATGCTGCTGGCGGCGAATGCTGGGCCGGCGCAGATCAGCAACAATGTCGCGGCGATGGGAGTGCGGAGGCTAGCCATGGGTCACATCCTGTGATGTTAGAGGGGGTTACAGGTATTTCACTTCAATTGTGGCGGAGCCGTAGATGGGGACCTCAGTGGTCAGGTCCATCCCGGCAGTTGGAGCGATAAGGGTTTGCACCTTGAGATCGGCCGTCACCAGCCGGACTGGGGTGGGCGCCCAACTGCCGGTCGAACGATCGCCAAACGAAGCGAGGTAGGCGGCTGGCCAAGTGTCACCTGGGATATTTTCCTGCCAGGTGAGGCCGTTATCGGAGGACTCAATCACGGAGATCGCTGCGTTGTCGGCTATAGGATTGCCGAAGGTCAGGGAGTACCCGCCCAATTTTTGGCCGCTGACCAGGCCCAGGCCATACCTGTTCATCGGGTCATGGGAGTCGCCTACATTATCGATGCCCTTGAGGGCCACCAGAGTTGGCGCCTCGCAGGTTATCGCCAGTTGCAGCGTGTGATTGCCGATGACCGTCCAATTGTCCGGCTTTAAATCCTTGGACGCGATTTTGCCGTGGTCGATGACCCCGCCGCTTGAAAGGCTGGGGGCACAAGCGCTGGGTGTGATCAGCCCCTTGACGGTCAGATCGATGCTGCTGGCGGCGAATGCTGGGCCGGCGCAGATCAGTAACAATGTCGCGGCGATGGGAGTGAGGAGGCTAGCCATGGGTCACATCCTGTGATGTTAGAGGGGGGTTACAGGTATTTCACTTCAATTGTGGCGGAGCCATAGATGGGGACCTCAGTGGTCAGGTCCATCCCGGCAGTTGGAGCGATAATGGTTTGCACCCCAAGCCCCGCAGTCACTTGCTGGACCGGTGCCGGCGCCCAACTGCCGGTCGAGCGATCGCCAAACGAAGCGAGGTCGGCGGCTGGCCAGACGTCTCCTGGGTAAATTTCGCGCCAACTGAGGCCGTTATCCCGGGACCCAATCACGGAAATCACCGCGCCATCCGCCATTGGGTTATCTAGTGCCAGGGTGTACCCGCCGAGTTTTTTGCCGCTGACCAAGCCCAGGCCGTAGGCGTTGCTCGAGTCGTAGGCGCTACCTTGATTGTCGATGCCCTTAAGGGCCAGCAGGGTGGGTGCATCGCAGGTGATCGCCAGTTGCAGCGTGTGATTGCCAAGCAACGTGTAGCCGTCCAGCCTTAAGTCTTTGGCGGCTACTTTGCCGTGGTCGATGACCCCGCCGCTTGAAAGGCTGGGGGCACAAGCGCTGGGTGTGATCAGCCCCTTGACGGTCAGGTCCACACTGCTGGCGGCGAACACTGACGAGGCGCTTGTGAGCAACAGCGCAGCGCTGAGCAGGGACAGCGAGGTCTTCATTTCAACGGTCTCCATTTACAGGTACATGACTTCAAACGTTGTGGAGCCGTCCAGCGAGACTTCGTTGGCCAGGCTCAAGCCGTTGGCAGGCGCAACGGCGGTGTGCACGGTGATGTCCATGAGCGCGTCCTGCACCGGGTGCGGGGCCCAGCCGGAATCGCCACGGCTGCCCAGGGCCACCAACATATCGTCTTCTACGGGGTCCTCTGGATAGAGCGGCGCCCAGTCGCGCTGTTCGTACTGGTAGAGCAAGGTCGAAGGCGTTTCGGCGACGGGGTTGCTGAACATCAGTTGATACCCGCCGAGCTTTTCTGTGCCGTTGGCCAGGCCCAGGCCGTAGGAGCCTCGGCCAATGGTTGAGGAACCGGCTCGATTGTCGATGGGGTTGATGGCAAACAGCGTCGCCGCCTCGCAGTTCACGCTCAACTGCAATGTCTGGTCCTCAAGCCAGGTGTGGCTGTCGGGGTTCAGGTCTTTTGCTGCGATTTTTCCGTAGTCCACGGCGCCCGGCAGGTTGGGAGTGCAGGCGCTGGGGGTGATCAAACCCTTGACGGTCAGGTCCACGGAACTGGCGGCGAAGGCGGATGAGGTAATGGCGAGCAACAGCGCGCTGCTCAACAGGGGCAGGCAGGTCTTCATTTGGGAAATATCCATTTACAGGTACTTCATTTCAAAGGTCGCAGAGCCGTCGATTACCACTTCGCTGGTCAAGGTCAGGTTTCTTGCCGGTGCAATTGAGGTGTACAGCGTCATGTCCATGATCGCGTCTTTTATCGGGTGGGGTGCCCAACCGCTATCGCCCTGGCTGCCCAGCGCCACCAGATCGTTGGGGGCGATGGCGTCATCTGTAAGGATCTCCGTCCATCGGCCCTCGGAGTTGAACATCGCAATCAGAGTGGAGGGCGTTTCGGCGGTGGGGTTGGTGAACGTCAGCTGATATACGCCGAGCTTCTGGTTTCCGTTGATCAAACCCAGGCCAAAGGCGGCGCCGTGAGCGGCGGAACCGGCTCGATTGTCGAGGGGGTGGATTGCAAACAGTGTCGCCGCGTCGCAATTGACGCTCAGTTGCAGGGTCTTTCTCTCAAGCGGCGTATAGCTGTCTAGGCTCAGGTCTTTTGCCGCGATTTTTCCAAAATCGACGTCACCTGGCAGGTTGGGTGTGCAGGCGCTGGGCGTGATGATGCCCTTGACGCTGAGGTCGACGCTGCTGGCGGCGAACACCGATGAGTTCATGGCGAGCAGCAGGGCACTGCTCAGCAGGGATACAGAGATCTTCATTTCATTTGTTCCATTACAGGCTGGCAGATTGAGGCGCGTGCGGGGCCACGCCCGACCCGGTATGAACGGGTGGTTGGCCAAGCGGCGGTCTCGGTGTTTATTGGCTGTTGCCTGGGAGTGGCAAGCCGACCCTCTTTGGGGTGGGCACAATTTAGCGAGGGGGGCGAGCAGGGGAAATACAACTAATACGACATTGGCAGGGCGGTGTGAAGGCGATGATTCAGGGGGGATTTTCGTAGTTGTTGTATGGGCTTTGGTTAACTCGAAAGGTTATTTGTTTTTGGCCGATAGCATTCAGAAGAATGCGTCGACCATTGCTGCATGATAGGCCTCAAGAGCTATTGCATCAGTGCTGCGGATTGCTGCTGGATCAATAGTTGCGATAGAGGTACTGATGGGTTCGCTGGTAGGTTCAACAGCAGGAGCGAGCCACAACCTGAAGCCGCCAACCCTTCCCCCGTTTCATTGGCGGCAGTTGAGTGTGCTGGTTGTGGATGATCATTCTGCCTACCGCCTGTTGTTGGGTGGTTTGTTGCAGAAACTGGGGCTGGGGCACGAGACGGTCGCCGACGGCTACCTCGGGCTGGTGGCCTTTACCACCCGACCCTTCGACCTGGTAATCAGCGATTGCCAGATGCCCTTCATGGACGGTTACAGCATGGCCCGCGCCATTCGCCAGCATGAGTGCGATACCGGGATGAGGCGAGTGCCGATCATTGCCTTGACCGCTAACCTGCAAAATGACAGTCCCAAGCGTTGCCGCGATGCCGGTATGGATGCCTGGTTGCTCAAACCCTTGACCCTTGAACAATTGCATGCGGTGTTGGTGCGCTGGTTGCCTGGCGTGGATGATCGGTATGTCGAACAGGCGGCCATTGTACCGCTCGCCGGCTGGCCAACGCGTGCCACGTTGGTCGCGACGTTTGGCAGCGAGCCTGTCGTCGATCAATTGTTGGAAACCCTGCTGTTCGAGGCGTGGGAGGACCATCGTTTGTTACGCCATGCCTGTGCGACGTTGAACGCATCATTGACAGCTGAACGCCTCCATCGCTTGGTGGGCAGCCTGGTGTTTTTGGGCGGCACCGGCCTTGAACCCATGGCGGTGAGGCTGATTGAGCAGGTCCGGTCCCAGGGCGTTGCTGCGCACAAGGTGCAATTGGAGTTGTTCCTGGCTCGGTTGTACGTCTATCTCGAGTACCTGTCCGATGTCTGAGGAGTGGTGTTTTCACTGAGCGTTTGCAATCCGACGATCTAGTTTTGGCTGTAGGTTTTTTCCTGTTGTTATGTAGGCAAAAAAATGTGAACGAGTGAACATTGGGGTTGGCTGTAAGCGGCTGTTTGTTAGCGGTTGTTGATGAGCGCCGGCGGGGGTATTTTGCGCGGATTCAAGTTGCCATCATTCGTGGGAATTTATGCTTCGAGTAATTATTGCTGACGATCACCCCATTGTTCGTATCGGGCAGAAAGTCGTGATTGAGGCGCATGGCCGCTGCAAAGTGGTCGCGGAGGCCGATGGACCCGATCAATTGCTCGACGTGTTAAGTACGACGCCGTGCGACTTGCTCATCACCGACTTCGCCATGCCCGGCGGTCAGCAGGCCGATGGCTACGGGCTGTTGAGCCTGCTGCACCGCCAGTATCCGAAGTTGCCGGTGATTCTGGTGACCATGTTCGCCAGCGTCGCCACCCTGCGCGCTTCCTTCGCCCATGGTGCCAAGGCAGTGGTGGCTAAAAGTGCTTCGGCCAAGGAGCTGCCCCTGGCGATCAAGGCCGTGTGTGCCGGCCAGACGTTCGCCAGTGAATCCCTGCGGGTGCAAATGGTCGAGGCGGGCACGGGCGATCAGTCCCAGGAGCCGCAATTATCCGGCAAGGAGCGCGAGGTGGTGCGCATGCTGGCCAGCGGCATGACCGTCAGCGAGATCGCGGCACAGGTCAATCGCAGCATTTCCACGATCAGCAAGCAGAAAAGCACGGCCATGCAACGGCTGAGTATTTCCACCGATGTTGACCTGTTCGCCTATGCTCGCAGTGTTGGGATGGTGCCGTAGGCTCATCATTTGCGTGGCGAATGTCAGTAGCCAGCGCAGCGTGGGCAGCTTATCGTGCGGCTATTCTTTCGACGCCTGCGGAGCCTGCCCATGAGTGATGCCCATAACGCCCTGATCACCGAGTTCTACAGTGCTTTCCAGCGCCTGGACGCCGAAGCCATGGCCGCCTGCTACACCGACGACGTGGTGTTCAGCGACCCGGCCTTTGGTGAGTTGCGCGGGCGCGACGCCGGGGACATGTGGCGCATGCTCACCACGCGGGCCAAGGATTTCTCCCTGACCTTCGACCATGTGCGCAGTGATGACAGCACGGGCAGTGCGCATTGGGTGGCGACCTACCTGTTCAGCGCCACGGGCAATACGGTGGTCAACGATATCGGTGCGCGGTTTGTGTTTCGCGATGGCAAAATCTGCGAGCACCACGACCACTTCGACCTGTGGCGTTGGTCGCGCCAGGCGTTGGGCTTGAAGGGCTTGTTGCTGGGCTGGTCGCCGGCATTGAAGAACGCCGTGCGTGCCCAGGCGCTTAAAGGCTTGAAGGCATTTCAGGCCGGTCGTTGATAAGATTGGCGTTCTTTTGGTTTGCAGCAATCGTCCCGTGACTGAACTTCCTGAACCCAAACCCTGGTTCGTCTACCTGGTGCGTGCCGCCAATGGTTCGCTGTATTGCGGCATCAGCAATGACCCGGTGCGCCGCTTTGCCTCCCACCAGAGCGGCAAGGGCGCACGGTTTTTTCTGTCCAGCCCGGCCGTGGCGCTGGTGTACACCGAGCAGTGTGCTTCCAAGGGCGAGGCGCTGCGTCAGGAGCGGCTGATCAAGAAATTGAAGAAGAGCGCCAAGGAATGCCTGGCGGCGAGTGGCTCATTGATTTGACTGATGGGTTCCCATCGTCCCCACGCACGGTTTTGCAGGCTAAGCTGGCGGCTCACCTATCGAGCGGAGCCTGGCATGTCTGAGTTAATCCTGCACCATTACCCGACCTCACCCTTTGCAGAAAAAGCCAGGCTGCTGCTCGGTTTCAAGGGGTTGTCCTGGCACTCTGTACACATATCACCCGTCATGCCCAAACCCGACTTGACAGCCTTGACCGGCGGCTACCGGAAAACCCCGGTACTGCAAGTCGGCGCCGATATCTATTGCGACACTGCCCTGATCGCGCGTCGCCTTGAGCAGGAAACGTCCTCGCCGGCGCTGTTCCCGTTGGGCCAGGAAATGATCACGCAGACGTTCGCCACCTGGGCCGACAGCGTTGTGTTCGCCCATGCCGTCAGCCTGGTATTCCAGCCGGAGTCAGTGGCGGTGCGCTTTGGCAAATTGCCGCCGGAAGCGATCAAAGCGTTTATCGCTGACCGCGCCGCGTTGTTCAGTGGCGGCACGGCCAGCAAGCTCCCTGCCGAGCTGGCCAAGCACCAATGGCCGGCGATCATGGCGCGTCTGGAGTTCCAGCTGCAGCACGCGCCGGGAGACTTTCTGTTCGGTGAACCGTCGATTGCCGACTTTGCCTTGGCCCACCCGATGTGGTTCCTCAAAGCCACTCCCGTGACGGCTCCATTGGTGGATGCTTATCCGGCCGTCTTGGCTTGGCTGGCGCGCGTGCTGGGTTTTGGTCACGGCAGTGCGAGTCAAATGACGGCGGAGCAAGCATTGGCGATTGCCCGTAATGCCACGCCTGCGGCATTGCCGGATGACGAGTTCGAGGACTTGAATGGTTTCAAGGCGGATCAGTCGGTAACGATTGCGGCCATTGATTACGGGGTTGATCCCGTTGCCGGTGAGCTGCTGTTCGCTGGCCGTGAAGAGCTGATCCTGCGCCGTACCGACGAGCGTGCTGGCACTGTGCACGTGCACTTCCCACGCATGGGTTTCCGCATTCAGGCGCAATAAATAAAAATATTTGCAAACAAAGGTGAGGTAAATCGCCCGCCCATCCGTGTAGTGTTTGAAACTGCGAGCTATTCGCATTAACAGCGTTTTCTACACGGGTTCTCACAGCATGAAGTCGACGGCGGGCGGTTGGGTAAAACAGTGGCTGGGAGCCTCGGTATTGGCGGCATCAGGCCTGGCGTTGCTGCCTCTGGCGATTGCGCAGGCGCAGGAGCAACAAAGCGCGCAGTTCAATTTTGCCCTGGCAGCCAAGCCGCTGCCCCAGGCGCTGAGCGATTTCAGCCGGGTCACCGGCATCAGCGTGATCTACACCGACGAAGCGCCCTATGGCCTTAGCGCCCCGGCTGTCAGCGGGCAGATGAGCGCCACCCAGGCCCTGCAACGGCTGCTCGGCAACTCAGGCTTTACCTTCCGCCAGATCGACGCCCGCACTCTGGCGCTTGAGCCTGTGCCCACCGATGGCGCAGTCAACCTGGGCGCCACCACCATCAGCGGCGCGAGCCAAGCCCAGGACACCACCAGCTATCAGCCACCGCCCACCAGCTCGGTGATGCGCTCCCACGGCCTGCTGCTGGAAACCCCTCAAACCGTCAACGTCGTGCCGGCCCAAGTGCTGCGTGACCAACAGCCGCGCAACCTGGATGACGCCCTGGGCAATATCAGTGGCATCACCCAGGCCAACACCCTCGGCAGCACCCAGGACGCGGTGATGCTGCGCGGTTTTGGTGACAACCGTAACGGCTCGATCATGAAGGACGGCATGCCCGTGGTGCAGGGCCGGGCGCTGAACGCCACCGCCGAGCGCGTCGAAGTGCTCAAAGGCCCGTCGTCTTTGCTGTATGGCATCCAGGACCCGGGCGGCGTGGTCAATATCGTCAGCAAGAAGCCCGAGCTGGTGCAGTCCACCTCGTTGACCGCGCGCGGCTCGACCTTCGGTGACGGCAAGAACGGCAGCGGCGGCAACCTCGACACCACCGGCCCGATTGGTGACAGCGGCCTGGCCTATCGCCTGATCGTCGACCACGAAGACGAAGATTACTGGCGCAACTTCGGCACCCACCGCGAAACGTTGGTGGCGCCGTCGCTGGCCTGGTACGGCGACACCACCAAAGTGGTGTTCGCCTATGAGCACCGCGAATTCCTCTCGCCGTTCGACCGTGGCACCGCCATCGACCCCAAGACCAACCACCCGTTGAACATCCCCGCGACCCGTCGGCTGGATGAGCCGTTCAACAATATGCAAGGCCGCTCCGACCTGTATCGCCTGGAAGTCGACCACGACTTGAACGACGACTGGAAAGCGCACTTCGGCTACAGCTGGAACCGCGAGACCTACGACGCCAGCCAGGTGCGCGTAGTCAAGGTCAACACCAACGGCACCCTGACCCGCAGCATGGACGGCACCCAGGGTGCGCTGACCACCGACCGCTTCGCCACCACCAGCCTGGAAGGCAAGGTCAATGTCGGCGGCATGCAGCACGACCTGGTGTTCGGGCTCGACGACGAGTACCGCAAGATCTACCGCGCCGACCTGATTCGCCAGGCGCCGCGTGGTGTCTTCAACTATAACGATCCGGTGTACGGCAACGAAGTCGCGGGCACCAAAGTCAGCGCGCCGGACAGTAACCAGACCGACCTGCTGCGCAGCGATTCGCTATTCTTCCAGGACGCCATCCACCTCAATGACCAGTGGATTCTGGTCGGCGGTGCGCGCTACCAGATGTACGACCAATACGCCGGCAAAGGCGTGCCGTTCACCGCCAACACCGATGGCAACGGCCAGAAGTGGGTGCCGCGTGCCGGCCTGGTGTATCGCTACACCGATCAATTGTCGTTCTATGGCAGCTACACCGAGTCGTTCAAACCCAACTCCACCATCGCGCCGTTGGCGAACAAAAGCGTATTGGATGGCAGCCTGGAACCGGAGCAGTCCAAAGCCTGGGAGCTGGGCACCAAACTCGACATACCGGGGCGTATAACCGCCAGTGCGGCGCTGTTCAATATCGAAAAACGCAACGTGCTGGTGCAGGTCGGCGACGGTTTGGCAGCGGTCTACAGCGTGGCGGGCAAAGTGCGTTCCCGTGGCCTTGAGCTGGATGCCAGCGGCCAGTTGACCGACAACTGGAGCCTGATCGGCAGCTATGCCTACACCGATGCCGAGGTGACTGAAGACCCGACGCTTAAGGGCAATCGCTTGCAAAACGTTGCGAAAAACACCGCTTCGTTGTCGGCCGTGTACGACTTCGGCAGCATTCTCGGCGGCGATCAATTGCGTGTGGGCGCCGGTGCCCGTTACGTGGGCGAACGGGCCGGGGACGCGGCCAACAGCTTCGAACTGCCGAGCTACACCGTGGCCGATGCGTTTGCCAGCTACGACACCAAAATCGATGGGCAGAAAGTCAAGTTCCAGCTCAACGTGAAGAACCTGTTTGATCGCACCTACTACACCTCGTCGGTGAACACGCAGTTCGTGTCCATCGGCGATGCGCGGCAGGTGTCGGTTTCCAGCACGCTGCAGTTTTAAGGCAAGCGACCTCTTGTGGCGAGGGAGCTTGCTCCCGCTGGGTTGCGAAGCAGCCCCGCTCTTTGCTTTAAGAGCATGGGACTGCTACGCAGTCCAACGGGAGCAAGCTCCCTCGCCACAACAGCCCCGATCCCACAACAGCCACACTCGCCACAACGGCAATGAGCTGGTAGCGTTGCCGCCACTGAAAGCTTTGCGGGAAAACGGTACTGATGCAGTTGGGTCGATGGATACACACCAGCGCGATGCTGGTGGGCTTGAGTTTGTTACTGGGCGGTTGCGCCACGCCTTCGAAGACGGCCACCGGGCACAGCCTCGACCAGTTGCTGGCCGACCCGGCGCTGCACGGCGCCTCGGTCTCGCTGATGGTGCGGGACGCCAACAGTGGCGCCACGCTGTATCAGCACAACCCGCGCACGCGGCTGGTGCCGGCTTCCAACCTCAAACTGCTGACCACGGCCGCGGCCATGGATGTGCTTGGGCCGCAGTACCGTTTCGCCACGCAACTGCTGAGCAACGGCATTCGCCAGGGCGACCGCTTGACCGGCAACCTGTACCTGCGCGGCCTGGGTGACCCGACCATTCAGTTCGCCGATTACCAGGCGTTGGCGGCGCAGTTGGCCAGCCAGGGCGTGCGTCAGGTGCAGGGCGACCTGGTGTTTGACGACACCTGGTTTGACGCCGAGCGGCTGGGCGTCGACTGGTCCCATGACGATGAAACCACCTACTACGGCGCACAGATTTCGGCGCTGACCGTGTCGCCCAATACCGATTTCGATGCTGGCAGCGTGCTGGTCACCGCCAAGGCGCCAGCGCGGGCCGGGCAGCCTGTGAGTGTCGACATCTTCCCGCCAACCAACTACCTGCAACTGAGCAACCGCGCGGTCAGCGGGCCGGGCAACACCTACGGGATCAACCGTCGCCATGGCACCAACCTGCTGCAGCTCAGTGGGGCCGTGGCGCCGGGGCGACAGAGCGAGCAGTTGGTGAGTGTCTGGGAGCCAACGCAACTGGTGGCCAACCTGTTCGAGCAAGCGCTGGCGCAGCAAGGCATCACAGTGCTTGGCCGTCGAGTGATGGGCGGTGCCAGCCCGGTTGCGGTGACGGTACTGGCCGAGCACAAGTCGGCGCCGTTGCAGGAATTGATTACGCCGCTGCTCAAACTTTCGAACAACAACATGTCCGAAGCCTTGCTCAAGGCGATGGGCCGCCAGACAGCCAACAGTGGCACGGCGGCGGCGGGTGCGGTGGCGGTGGCCGGGTTTCTCAAGCGCCAGGGGCTGGATACGGCGACATTGAGCCAGGTCGATGGTTCGGGGCTGTCGCGGCGTAACCTGGTGTCGTCGCAAAACCTCACCGACCTGCTGCTGGCCGCGAGTAAACAGCCGTGGTTCAACGCCTGGTACAACGCGCTGCCGATCGCCGGCAACACCGACCGCATGACCGGCGGCAGCCTGCGGTATCGCCTGCGCGGTACACCGGCCGAGAACAACCTGCATGCCAAGACCGGCTCCATGGGCGGCGTGTCGTCCTTGAGCGGTTACATCACCGATAGCAAGGGGCGCAAGCTGGTGTTCTCGATGCTGAGCAACAACTACGTGGTGGGTGGCGCGCAGGTCAAAGCCGTGGAAAACCGCGTGGCGCTGGCTTTGTCAGGCTGGGACGAGTGATTCAGGGCTGATAGCCCATGCGCCAACTCACGGCCCGAGTCGCCGCCAGCAAGTGCTGCGCCGCCGGGCCGTCTTCATCGGCATGGAACAGTGAGGTGGGGCCGACCACGGTCATCACCGCCGCGACGTGCCCAACCGCATTGAACACCGGCGCCGATAATGCATCCACGCCGGGCATCAGCAAACCATGCACAAAGTGCAGGCCACGGCTGCGGATCTGTTCGCAGGCGCTGGCGTAAGCCTCGTCGTCCGCCAGGGCATGGGCAGTCCCGGCCTGAATCTCGCGTTCGCGCAATTCCACGGTTTCCCGCGACGGTAAATAGGCGCTGAACACCAGCCCGGTGGACGAGCTGAGCAGCGGCAGCACCGAACCCAGCTGCGTCACCACGGTGACGGCGCGCACCGCCGGTTCGATCTGCACCACGGTCGCGCCCTGGTTGCCCCACACCGCCAGAAAGCAGGTTTCATTCAACTCATCGCGCAGTTCTGCCAGGGGCATCGCGCCGACTTTCAACACGTCCATGCTGCCCAGTGCCGCCAAGCCCACGCGCAACGCCTCGCGGCCCAGGCCGTAATGGTTGGTGGCGGTGTTCTGCTCGGCAAACCCCGAAGCGATCAGCGCCTGCAAATAGCGGTGGACCTTGCTCGCCGGCATCTGCACATGGTCGGCCAGACGCGACAGCGAGGTGGCGGGGGACAGCTCGGCCAGCGCCTTGAGGATATCGGTGCCCACTTCGGCCGAGCGGACTTTCTGTTTACCGGTGTCGCGGGGCTTTTCCATGGAAGGGCGAGAATCCGAGAGATGAATGGGCGTCTTTATAGCTTGACGGTCGATAGTGATCAAATTACGTTATGCGTAACTGGATTACGATAAAAACAACTTCCGCATAGAGGATGATCCATGAACCTCGAATACCTGTCGGGCTTCGGCAATGAATTCGCCAGCGAAGCCCTGCCCGGCGCGCTGCCCGTCGGCCAGAACTCCCCGCAAAAAGCCCCCTACGGCCTGTACACCGAACTGTTCTCCGGCACCGCCTTTACCATGGCGCGCAGCGAAGCCCGCCGCACTTGGCTGTACCGCATTCAGCCATCAGCCAACCACCCGGCGTTTATCAAGCTGGAACGGCAATTGGCCGGTGGGCCGTTGGGCGCGGTGACGCCGAATCGCTTGCGCTGGAACCCGCTGGATAGTCCAAGTGAGCCGACCGACTTTGTCGACGGCCTTGTAGGCATGGTCGCTAACTCCGGGTCGGAAAAACCCTCAGGCATCAGCATCTACAACTACCGCGCCAACCGTTCCATGGAGCGGGTGTTCTTCAACGCCGATGGCGAACTGTTGATCGTCCCCGAGCAGGGCCGTCTGCGTATCGCCACCGAATTGGGGGTGCTGAACGTCGAGCCACTGGAAATCGTGGTGCTGCCTCGTGGTTTGAAATTTCGCATCGAACTGCTGGATGCGCAGGCTCGTGGCTATGTCGCGGAAAATCATGGTGCGCCACTGCGCCTGCCAGACCTTGGGCCGATCGGCAGTAACGGCCTGGCTAACCCGCGTGACTTCCTCACGCCGGTTGCCCACTACGAAGACCTCAAAAAACCGACCACGCTGGTGCAGAAATTCCTCGGCGAACTCTGGGCCTGCGAGCTGGACCATTCGCCGTTGAACGTAGTCGCCTGGCACGGCAATAACGTGCCGTACAAGTACGACCTGCGCCGCTTCAACACCCTCGGCACGGTGAGTTTCGATCACCCGGACCCGTCGATTTTCACCGTATTAACCTCGCCCACCAGTGTGCACGGCTTGGCCAACCTCGACTTCGTGATCTTCCCGCCGCGCTGGATGGTGGCCGAGAACACCTTCCGTCCGCCGTGGTTCCATCGCAACCTGATGAACGAATACATGGGCCTGATCCAGGGCGCCTACGACGCCAAGGCCGAGGGTTTCCTGCCGGGTGGCGCGTCGCTGCACAGCTGCATGAGCGCCCATGGCCCGGACGGCGAGACCTGCACCAAAGCCATCAACGTGGACCTGGCGCCGCACAAGATCGATAACACCATGGCCTTCATGTTTGAGACCAGCCAGGTGCTGCGCCCGACACAGTTCGCCCTTGAGTGCCCACAACTGCAACCTTCCTACGATGCGTGCTGGGCCTCGCTGCCCGCCACCTTCAACCCGAACCGGAGATAACCGATGACTCAGCCAACCTTTACCCGCAGCTGGGTAGCCTCCGCCAACGGCCACCGCGATTTCCCCTTGCAGAACCTGCCGCTGGGCGTGTTCAGCATCAATGGCTCGGCGCCGCGCAGTGGCGTGGCGATTGGCGATTCGATTCTCGACCTGCACGCTGCGCTGGATGAGTTCGAAGGTGAAGCACGGCGTGCCGTTGAAGCCACTGCCGGTGGTCAACTGAACGCGTTTTTTGAACTCGGCCGTGGCCCGCGCGTAGCCTTGCGCGAGCGCCTGCTGGAGTTACTCGCCGAAGGCAGCAAGCTGCACACCCGTGAGGCGCAGGTGCTGCACCGCGCGGCTGATTGCCAGATGCATCTGCCGGCAAAAATCAGTGATTACACCGACTTTTATGTGGGCATCGAACACGCGCAAAACGTCGGCAAACTGTTCCGTCCCGACAACCCGTTGCTGCCCAACTACAAGTACGTGCCGATTGGCTATCACGGCCGCGCCTCGACCATTCGCCCCTCGGGCACGGACGTACGTCGGCCTAAAGGCCAGACGCTGCCGGCCGGCCACACCGAGCCAACCTTCGGCCCCTGCGCGCGCCTGGATTATGAGTTGGAGCTGGGCATCTGGATCGGCCAGGGCAATGCCATGGGCGACTCGATTGCCATTGGCGACGCCGCCGAGCATATCGCCGGTTTCTGCCTGCTCAACGACTGGTCGGCGCGGGATATCCAGGCCTGGGAATACCAGCCGCTCGGCCCGTTCCTGTCGAAAAGCTTCATCACCAGCATCTCGCCGTGGGTGGTCACCGCCGAAGCGCTGGAGCCGTTTCGCAAGGCCCAGCCGGCGCGCCCCGAAGGTGACCCGCAGCCGCTGCCTTACCTGCTGGACACGCATGACCAGGCCGCTGGCGGTTTCGACATCGAACTGGAAGTGCTGCTGACCACCGCCGCGATGCGCGAGCAAAACTTGCCGGAACACCGCCTGACCCTGAGCAACACCCAGCACATGTACTGGACCGTAGCGCAAATGGTTGCTCACCACAGCGTCAATGGCTGCCAGTTGCAGGCCGGTGACCTGTTTGGTTCGGGCACTTTGTCCGGGCCGCAGCCGGGGCAGTTCGGCAGCCTGCTGGAAATTACCGAAGGCGGTAAAAAGCCGATCGAACTGGCCTCCGGCGAGGTGCGCAAGTTCCTTGAAGATGGCGACGAAATCATCCTGCGCGCCCGTTGCAGCCGTGAGGGGTTTGCCTCCATCGGTTTCGGCGAATGCCGTGGCACTGTGATCGCAGCACGCTAAGAGGGCAGGGCGATGGAACTCTATACCTACTACCGCTCTACGGCGTCGTACCGGGTGCGTATCGCCCTGGCACTCAAGGGGCTGGACTTTACCGCCGTGCCGGTGAACCTGCTGGTCCCGCCGGGCGGTGCGAATCGCCAGCCGGCGTACCTGGCGATCAACCCGCAGGGCCGCGTGCCGGCGCTGCGTACCGATGAGGGTGAACTGTTGATTCAATCACCGGCAATCATTGAGTACCTGGAAGAGTGTTATCCACAGGCGCCGCTGCTTTCCAAGGACTTGGCGACCCGCGCCCATGAGCGTGCGGTGGCGTCGATCATTGGCTGCGATATCCATCCGCTGCACAACTCCAGCACGCAAAACCTGCTGCGTAAATGGGGGCATGACGAGGCGCAAGTGCTCGAGTGGATCGGGCATTGGATCAGCCAGGGCCTGGGCGCGGTGGAGCAGTTGATTGGGGATGAAGGCTTTTGTTTTGGTGACCAGCCGGGGATGGCGGATGCGTTTCTGATCCCGCAGTTGTACGCGGCTGAGCGTTTCAAGGTGCCGTTGGGCGCGTACCCACGCATTGGACGCGTGGCGGCGCTGGCGGCGCAGCATCCGGCATTTGTGCAAGCGCATCCGGCCAACCAACCCGACACCCCCTAAATCAATGTGGGAGCTGGCTTGCCTGCGATAGCGGCCTATCAGTTGATCATTCGCTGGCTGACACACCGTCATCGCAGGCAAGCCAGCTCCCACAGTTTGATCCGCGTCATCCTTATAAAAATAACAGGTACCTTGCGATGCACAATCAGATTGCCAGCTTTCGCGCGGCACTCGACGCCCGTCCGGTGTCGCGCTACCAGTGGTTGATTCTCCTGTTGCTGGCGTTGCTGCTGGTAACCGACGGCTATGACGCCCAGGTGCTGGGTTACGTAGTGCCGGCATTGGCCAAGGATTGGGGGCTGGAAAAAGCCGCGTTCGGCCCGGTATTCAGCGCCAACCTGTTGGGCCTGACCCTGGGTTCGTTATTGGTAACGCCGCTGGCCGACCGCTTTGGTGTGCGCCGTATCCTGCTCGCCTGCGTGCTGATCTACGCGAGCCTCACCGTGCTGATGGTGTTCGCCAACTCCCTGACCACACTGATGGCCGCGCGGTTTATCTGCGGCATTGGCATGGGCGGCGCGATGCCCAGCGCCATGGCGTTGATGTCGGAATATTCCCCGCCGCGCATGCGTACCTTGATGGTGACCCTGGCCGCCTGCGGCTTCTCGTTCGGTGGCGCGGCGGGTGGGTTTGTAGCCGCAGGTTTTATCGAAGGCTACGGCTGGCAGGCGGTGTTTCTGGCAGGCGGGGTGACGCCGTTGCTGCTGTTCCCCTTCCTGGTGTGGTTGCTGCCGGAATCCTTGCCGCGTTTGCTGCGGGATGCGCCGCCGTATGCGCGACTGCAAAAGGTTACGGCGCGCATGCTGCCCGACTGGCAGCCGCCGCTGGCGAGCGAGGCAGAGAATCTTCAGGAGCAGGGCAGCAAACTCACGGTGGTGGAGCTGTTTCGCAACGGCTACGCGCGTCCGACCATACTGATTTGGGCCACTTTTTTTGTCAGCCTGATCCTGCTGTATTTCATGATCAGCTGGCTGCCGACGCTGTTGCTGGAAAGCGGCCTGACGTTGAAGCAAGCGAACCTTGTGACCTCGATGTTCCTGTTTGCCGGCACTTTGGGCGCCATCGGCATGGCCTGGTTTGCCGACCGCCTGAAAAGCAAAGTGCGGCTGCTATCCGGCGTGCTGGCGGCGGCTGCGGTGTGCACGATTTTGCTCGGGCTGAACCACGACAACCCGCGTTATCTGGTGGCCTGTGTGTTCGCGGCCGGCTTCTGCATTATTGGTGGGCAACTGACCCTCAACGCCTTCGCCAGCAACTTCTATCCGGCGCATGTGCGTGCTACCGGCACCGGCTGGGCGTTGGGCGTGGGGCGCTTTGGTTCAATCCTGGGGCCGTTGTTTGGCAGCATGTTGCTGGCGATGCATATTCCGGTGGAGCAGATTTTCTTCTTCTGCGCGATTCCGGCGGTGATTGCGGCGCTGCTGATCATTCAAGTGCGCTCGCCTGGCTCCAACGCGCCGCAGGGTCCATTGCACAGCGATATTCTCAAGGCGCCGGCCAATCATTGATTCAACGCAGATCAAATGTGGGAGCTGGCTTGTTGTGGCGAGCGGGCTTGCCCCGCGTTGGGCTGCGAAGCGGCCCCAAAACCTGCCACTGCGGTGTGTCTGGAGAAATGCGGTGACTGTCTTGGGGCTGCTGCGCAGCCCAACGCGGGGCAAGCCCGCTCGCCACAATAAATCCTGATCGCCAAAAATAAGTAGTTCAATGCACCACGGTGTTGGGTGGCAAATGCCCCAGCCGCTCGGTCAGGCGCAGGCGCTGGATCGGGTCTTCGCTGAGCAGCAGTGCGTGCTCGAGGTCAAAGCGCTCGGCGCTCGGGCAGTCCAGGCGCTGGTAAAGGCTGGCCCGCGCCAGGTAATCCGCAGCGCTGGCGTTGCCCAACTCCAGCACGCGCTCGGCATCAATCAGGGCCGACAGCGGGTGGTCATTGGCCAGGTGCAGTTGGCGCAGGTTACGTGACAGCCGTTGCAGTATCGCGCGCGGTTCGGCGGTGAGCAGGTGCTCGGCCTGCAACTTGAGGTTTGGCCCGTACTGGCGGTGCAACAGCTCGCGGCAGTCGTTGGGGTACAGGCGTCGGCCGCCGCAGGGGTCCAAGAGGTGGTCGGCACCGGGCACTCGCAGCAGGAAATGGCCTGGGAAATTAACCCCCACCATGGGGATATCCAGGCGCCGCGCCAGCTCCAGCGCGATCAGGCCCATGGCCAAGGGCTGGCCGCGTTTGCGCTGCAGCACCTTGTCGAGCAGCGCGGCGGCGGGGCGCAGCGGTGTGGAGTCATCCTGGGCAAACCCCAGGTCATTCATGCGCCGCAGCAACGGCTGACCGAGTTCATCCGCCGGTAGCATGGGCATGCCTACGCTGACCTGTTGTTGCAGCAGGGACAGGTCTTGCAGGATCAGCAAGGGTTGCACGCTCGGATCGTGTTCAGCCGCCATCCACAACGCAGCTTCAAACAGCGCAGGCGGTGAGCGGTCCAGGCAGGCGAAAAAGGCTGTGCGGGGATTCATTGCATTCTCCGGCGGATGCCCACGTTTTAGCCTTGCTGTGAATTTTCGTCCAGTAACTTAAGAAATGTCCTGCGTGCTTATGTCGTGATGCCTACGAAACCTGGCGGCTTATTCCAGCGTGATTCAGCAGTTTTCTACCGCAAGCCTATACTGGGGCCTCTACCAGAAGTGATTCGGGAGCCTGACGATGTTTGCGCTTATGCACAGCACCCGCCTTGAATCGCTGCACCTGAGCATCGACCCGGTCACCGGGTTGAAGGCCGTCATCGCCATCCACAACAGCCGCCTCGGCCCTGCCTTGGGCGGTTGCCGTTATCTTGCTTACCCCGACGATGAAAGTGCCGTAGCCGATGCCGCGCGCCTGGCCCAAGGCATGAGCTACAAAGCCGCCCTGGCCGGCTTGCCGGTGGGCGGTGGCACGGCTGTGATTATCCGCCCCGTGCACGTGGAAAGCCGCGCCGCGCTGTTTGAAGCGTTTGGCCGTTGCATTGAAAAACTCGACGGCCGTTTTGTGACCTCGATCGACAGCGGCACCAGCGTTGCCGACATGGACTGCATCGCCCAACACACCCGTTTTGTCACCAGCACCACGGCCGCCGGCGACCCGGCACCGCATGCCGCCATGGGCGTGTTCACCGGCATCCGCACCACTGCCATGGCGCGCCTGGGCAGCGATAACCTCGAAGGTTTGCGCGTCGCGATCCAGGGCCTGGGCAATGTCGGTTATGCCCTGGCCGAACAACTGCACGCGGCGGGCGCCGAACTGTTGGTCAGCGACATCGATCACGGCAAGGTGCAATTGGCCATGGAGCAGTTGGGCGCACACCCTATCGCCAACGATGCGTTGCTCAGCACACCCTGTGACATCCTGGCGCCGTGCGGTGTGGGCGCGGTGTTCAACCGCCACACGGTCGGCCAATTGCGCTGCGCTGCCGTGGCGGGCTCCGCCAGCGCGCAACTGAGCAACCTGGACATCGCCGACCAGTTAGAGGGACGCGGCATCCTCTACGCCCCGGACTACGTGATCAACTCCGGCGGCCTGATCTACGTCGCCCTCAAACACGCCGGCACCGAGCTGCCAGGTATCACCGCGCACCTGTCAAATATCGGCACACGCCTCACCGAGATCTTTGCCCACGCCCAGGCCGAAAAACGCTCCCCTGCACGGGTGGCCGATGAACTGGCCGAGCGCCTGCTCTACAAATAATCCAGGCATTAAAAAGGCCCTGAATCAATGATTCAGGGCCTGTTCAATTCGGGCTTTACTCTGCCGCCGGGTTCAGCAACTCGGACAATGCATCCGGCTGGCTCTTGAACGCCTTGGCAAACACATCGCGATTCTTCGCCATGTAGATCCCGGCTTCTTCCACCTGCTGCTCGCTCAGGGACGGCACGGCTTTTTGCAACACTTCTGCCAGCAACTCAGCGAGTTCAAGCATCTTGTCATGACGATCAGCTTCGGCTTTATCCATGAACAAACGCTCCAGATCTCGGCTGCTGCGGTATACCACTTCGACGGCCATTCACCACCTCACATGCCTTCACGATAGTTGTCTTATGCGACCACTGTATTCATATACAGTAAAAAGGGTAAGCCAAACCACGAGGTTTGGGTAGCAGTTTTTTAATGTAGCCGGTAAATAGGGGTTTGCAGTGCCTCATGTCACCCCGCCATCATCTTATACCTGCCGCTGGCCTTTTTTCTGCATGCAGAACAACCGTCACGTCTAACCCGCAATATCCGGTCGAATCGACCTAAGGAAGCTTCATCGTGAAAATTAACTGGGCCGAAAAGCTGCGTCAGCAAGTCCATGGGCTGGCCGAGTCGCTGGGCAATCTGTTTGTCGAGACGTTCCACTACCTGGCGTTGTTCGCCATTGGTGCGGTGACGGCCTGGGCGGCGGTGATGGAGTTTCTGGGGATGCTGGAGACGGGGCACATCAAGATCGATGATATCTTGCTGCTGTTCATCTACCTGGAATTGGGCGCAATGGTCGGGATTTATTTCAAGACCAACCACATGCCCGTGCGCTTCCTGATCTACGTGGCAATCACCGCGCTGACGCGCCTGCTGATCTCCAACGTGTCGCACCACAACCCGCCGGACATCGGCATCATCTACCTGTGTGGCGGCATTCTGTTGCTGGCGTTCTCGATTCTGGTGGTGCGCTATGCCTCGTCGGCGTTCCCGTCGGTGAAGGTCGAAGGCCCGCGTCGCAAGGGCGAGGCGAGCCTGGAAACCGAGAAAGGCGAGCTTTAAAGCCCGACGCTGAAGGGCAGGGTGCGGGCGGGCGGCGGCTGCAATAATTTGTGGCTGTCGCCATCCGTCATCACCGCCAGAATCTCCATGGCGCTGTGACCCTGCTCGATGGCGATGCCGAACTGAATGCTTTGCACCAGGCGCTTGAGCCGCTCTGGGTCGTTGCGTTGTTCGGCGCTGATCATGCGTTTGGCCACCACGCCCGTCTCGTCCGAGAGGGTGAGCATGATGCTGCCGTCGAGCCGTTGGATGCTCAGGTTGACGCGGTAGGTGGGCGTGAAGGTGTCAGTGATGATCTGAAAAGGATTGTCCATGGTGCGTTACCGCCTGATAAGAACATGCAGTCATTGACGACCGGTGCCTGGTTTAGTTCGCGTTGCCTGACCACCGGCCACTCCGTCGCTGAGGTTTCACAAGGTCCGTTTGCCTCGGTAGCTGTAGAGCAAGGGGCGTGCCGTATAGCGACTTGCCTGACTGCGCCTGACCCCTGTGGGAGCGGGCTTGCCCGCGATTGCGGTGTATCAGCTAAATAATTTCTGACTGACAGACCGTTATCGCGGGCAAGCCCGCTCCCACAGGGGATGTGGGTTGTGTTCGATTTCAGGGCAAAACCGAAAAAACGATCGCAGACAGCGCAATCAACCCGATCAGCACCACAAACACATTCGACACCTGACCCGAATACTGGCGCAGAGATGGCACGCGGCGGATCGCGTACATTGGCATCAGGAACAACAGGCACGCGATGATCGGCCCGCCCAGGGTTTCGATCATGCCCAGGATACTCGGGTTGAAGGTCGCCACGGCCCAGCAGGTCAGGACCATGAACAGTGCGGTGCAGCGTTCCAGCCCTTTGGATGACATCGAGCGGTTGCGCCCACGCAGGGATTTGACGATCAAACCCTGGAAACCTTCGCTGGCGCCGATGTAGTGGCCGAGAAAGGACTTGGTGATGGCCACCAGCGCGATCAACGGCGCGGCGTAAGCAATCACTGGCGTCTGGAAGTGGTTCGCGAGGTACGACAGGATCGAAATGTTCTGCGCCTTGGCGGCCGCCAGGTCAGCCGGCGACAGGGCCAGTACGCAGCTGAAGCAGAAGAACATCACCGTCAGCACCATCATGCCGTGGGCGGTGGCGAGGATGCCGCTGCTTTTGCGTTCGGCTTGTGGGCCGTAGACGCGCTTCTGGTCAACGGCAAAGGCGGAAATGATCGGCGAATGGTTGAAGGAGAACACCATCACCGGGATCGCCAGCCACAGGGTCTTGAAGAACAGCGGCAACGGCATGCCTTCGCTGGCGGAAGCGAAGAACGCGCCGTTCCAGTTGGGGATCAGGCTCACGGCCAGCAACAGCAGGGCGGCGACGAAGGGGTAAACCAGCACGCTCATGGCTTTGACGATCACGCCCTGGCCGCAGCGCACAATGGCCATCAGGCCGAGGATCAACACCAGCGACAGAATCGCCCGAGGCGGCGGGGCCATGTGCAGTTGGTGTTCCATGAAGCTGCTGAGGGTGTTGGTCAGCGCCACGCTGTACACCAGCAGGATCGGGAAAATCGCGAAAAAGTACAGCAGCGTGATCAACTTGCCCGCGCCCACGCCGAAGTGTTCTTCGACCACTTCGGTGATATCACCGGATTTGCCCGACAGCACAAAGCGCGTCAGCCCACGGTGAGCGAAGAAGGTCATGGGGAAGGCCAGCAACGCCAGCACGATCAGCGGCCAGAAACCGCCAACGCCGGCGTTGATCGGCAGGAACAAGGTGCCCGCGCCAATGGCCGTGCCGTAGAGGCCGAGCATCCAGGTGGTGTCGTGTTTGGTCCAGCCGGTGGTTACGGTGTTATCTAAAACGTTATCTACAGCAACAGCAGGGTTTTCAGCGGGAGGTGTACGTACATCAGTCATCGATATTGCCTCGTTATTATTTTTGCGCGGGCTCACGTAGGGGGCGGGTAGAAGTGCTCCGATCAGCACTCCACCCAGCTGACCGCCAGGCCGCCCCGTGAAGTTTCTTTGTATTTGTCATGCATATCGGCGCCGGTATCGCGCATGGTGCGGATTACCCGGTCCAGGGAAATAAAGTGTTTGCCGTCACCGCGCAGGGCCATTTGCGTGGCGTTGATCGCCTTGACCGCCGCGATGGCGTTGCGCTCGATGCACGGCACTTGCACCAGGCCGCCGACCGGGTCGCAAGTCAGGCCGAGGTTGTGTTCCAGGCCGATTTCGGCAGCGTTTTCCAATTGCTCCGGTGTGGCGCCGAGGATGTCGGCCAAGCCGGCAGCGGCCATGGCGCAGGCCGAGCCGACTTCGCCCTGGCAGCCGACTTCGGCACCGGAGATCGAAGCGTTCTTCTTGCAGAGAATGCCCACGGCAGCGGCTGCCAGGAAGAAATTGACCACATCGTCATCCGACGCATCGGCGTTGAACTTCATGTAGTAATGCAGCACGGCCGGGATGATCCCTGCTGCGCCATTGGTCGGCGCGGTGACCATGCGCCCACCGGCGGCGTTTTCTTCGTTGACGGCGAGGGCGAACAGGTTGACCCATTCCATGGCCGACAAGGTGGAAGTGATCACGTTGGGTTTGCCGATTTCCAACAGGCTGCGGTGCAATTTCGCCGCCCGGCGTGGCACGTCCAGGCCGCCTGGCAAGATGCCTTCATCGCGCAGGCCTTGCTCCACGCACTCGCGCATCACCGACCAGATATGCAGCAGGCCACTGCGGATTTCGTCATCGCTGCGCCACGCGCGTTCATTGGCCATCATCAGCTCGGAAACCCGCAGGCCGTGCTTGTTGCACAAGGCCAGCAGTTCGACGGCGCTGGAAAAGTCGTAGGGCAATTCAACATCGCTGGTAGGCGCGATGCCCGAGGCTGCTTCAGCCGCTTCGATGATGAAACCGCCGCCTACCGAATAATAGGTTTGTTCGCTCAGCAGGCCGTTTTCGCCATAGGCGTGCAGGGACATGGCGTTGGGATGGTAGGGCAGGCTCTCGTCGAGCAGCAGGAGATCGGTGTGCCAGTTGAAGGCAATGTCCTGCGAGCCTGCGAGCAGCAATCGGCCGGATTCGCGCAATTGCTGAATACGCGCATTGATCGAGGTGGGGTCGACCTTGTCTGGCCATTCGCCCATCAGCCCCATCACGGTGGCGCGGTCGGTGGCATGGCCCACGCCAGTGGCGGACAGCGAACCGTACAGGCGCACTTCGATACGTCGCGTTTCACTGAGCAAATGCTGGTCTGTCAGGGCTTGGGCGAAGGTCGCCGCTGCGCGCATCGGGCCGACGGTATGGGAGCTGGACGGGCCGATGCCCACTTTGAATAGATCGAAAACACTGATAGCCATGCTAAAGCCTTACAAGCAATGGAGTAAAAATCGCTGCCATGTTTTGTAGAGCAGGCGGAATTGGCGCGATACTGAGCCTCTGGATCGGCACTGACCAACGAATTATCCTAAGACACCCTTTAGCAGGACTAAACGCTATGACTCGCCCTCTCCATGGCCAGACCTATGTCTGGCTGCACGTGTTTTCTTGCGCCGCGCGGCATTTGTCGTTCACCCGCTGCGCCGAAGAACTGCACATCACGCCGGGGGCGGTGAGCCAGCAAATTCGCCAGTTGGAAGAGCGCCTGGGCTTTCGGCTGTTTCATCGGCGCGCCCGTGGCGTGGAGTTGAGTGCCGAAGGGCAGAGGCTGGCGGCGACGGTGGGCGAGGCTTACGGCAGCATCGATGCGGAGTTGCAGCGGCTGGACGCGGGGATGATCAGCGGTACGTTGCGATTGCGTTCAATCCCGTCGTTTCTCGGCAAATGGCTGACCCCACGTTTGCCGCGTCTGCAGCAGCGCTTCCCGGATATCCAACTGCGCATGGTCGCCGAAGACAGCAGCATCGCCCTGCACGAGGGCGACTTCGACCTGGCCATCGATTTGAACGACGGCAGCTACCCCGGCCTGTTATCCACAGCCCTGCTCGATGAACAGATCTTTCCGGTGTGCGCGCCGAGCCTGCTGCGCGGGAGGCCGCCGCTGCATGGCCCGGCGGACCTGGTGCATTTCCCGCTGTTGCACGACATCACCGCGTGGCGTGGGAGTTATGAATACGCCGAGTGGGAGTTTTACCTGAATGCTATCGGCTACCACGACGCCGACGTGCGGCGCGGCCACACCTTCAACCGCAACCACCTGACCATCGAGGCGGCTATCGCGGGTATGGGCGTGGCGATTGCGCGGCGTACCTTGCTCAACGATGAGCTGGAGCGCGGCACCTTGATCGTGCCCTTTGGCCTGGCTGTGCCCAACCACAAACGTTATGTGCTGCTGTATGCACCGGGCGCGTTGAGCCACCCGGGCGTGCGTGCGGTGCATGACTGGCTGGTAGAGGAAGCAGGGATTTTTCGCGGATTGCACCCGTTGGGAGAGGGGCAATTGTAAGGTTCGCTGAGCGTAAGAAGATGTAACCAACTCCCCACCCTAACAGCGTTTTTGCTCGTCGTCAGGGTTAATTTGTAATGTGGGATTTATCTTTGCAAAGGGGTTGAAATGTTCTTCTGACTGCTCAATTGTGTAATCAAGAGGTCATGGTTTCACCACCCCGGTGTCGCAGTTGTGACCTCTCGCGAGCTAGCTGAAATAAGGGAAGAACTATGCAAATCCAAGTCAATAGCGATAACCATATTGAAAGCAGCATCCGACTGGAGGAGTGGGTACGTACTACCATTGAGAGCACGCTCGAACGTTATGAGGAAGACCTGACCCGCGTTGAGGTCTATCTGAAAGATGAAAACGGCGATAAGCCCGGCCCCCACGATCTGAGTTGCCGTCTGGAAGCACGGCCAAAGGGCCATCAACCACTGTCGGTCCTGCATAAGGCCGATACGCTGGAACAGGCGATCGATGGCGCCGCCACTAAGCTTGAGCATGCGCTGGAACATTTGTACGGCAAACTGCGCGGCAAACCACGCGCCGCAGGGCAGAGCCTGCCTGATACCAAGGCTGACGAGGCCGAGCTGGAAGAGGAATTTCTGGAAAACGAACAGGCTGCGCTTAACAGCTGATAGCTGAGTGTTTTTTCAACCCCAATAAACGGGCCTGCATCTGCAGGCCCGTTTTCGTTTAGCGGCGCTGCTGGAAGAAGTACCGGCTCAAGCCTGCCAATCCGCAAGCACCGAGGCCGGCAAAGAGCATGGCCCAGCCGGCGCCATGGCGCAGCGCGGCCTGGGCTTGCGCAGGTTCCAGTCCTGCTATATCCAGCTTGCCTGCTGCAATGTTCTGGCTGATGGTGGGCCAATCCAACGCCGTGGTGGCAGGCAGCAGGCTGGAAAGGTGATGGCCGATGCCCAGCAGCAGCACCAGCCCCATCAAGGCGATGTTCAGCGCCAGCGTGATCAGCCGCGCGCTGAGGTCGATACCCGAGGCCATGCCTGCGCGGTCGGCCGAGACGGCGCCGGTGGTGGTGTTGGTGGTCGGTGAGTTGGTCAGCGCCAGTCCCACGCCTGCTAACACACAGCTCAACAGCACTAAGACGATACTCGGTTGCTGCGCCGCATTGATCGCCGCCATGGCGATAAAACCTGCGCCCATCAAACCCAGGCCCAGCGGGATAATACGTTCGGCGCCGAAGCGCAGGGCCAGGCGTTCAGCCAGCGGCGGCACCAGCAAGGTCGGCAGGGTGTAGGCCAGCAAGGCCGCGCCGGTGGTCAGCGTGTCGTAGCCCAGGCCCGCCTGGAAGTAGAGCGGCAGGTAGATCATGAAGGGCCAGAAACTGAAATTCATGCCGATCGACCCCATCAGCGCGCCGTTGAAGCGCTGGATGCGGAACACCGAAAAATCGAACATCGGGTGCGCGCTGCGTCGCTCAACCACGATGAACAGCAGCAGCCCGACCAGCGACAAACCGGCCCAGCCAAGCATCGCCGGGCTGCCGAAGCCGTTTTCGCTGCCCTGAGTAATGAAATACACCAGGGCGAACACCGACAGCGTCAAGGTCAGCATGCCGGCGATATCCAGCCGATGGCCGGCCGGGTCACGGGATTCCTGCACACTGATGCGCAGCAGCAGCAAGGTCAACAGCGTGAGCGGCACATGCACCAGGAACACCCAGCGCCAGTCCGCGACTGCCAGAATCAACGCGCCGACCATCGGCCCGAAGCCCAGGCCCACGCCCGCGATCACGCCCCATACCGCGAAGGCCCGCGCGCGTGCCGCCGGTTCGCGGAACTGGTGCGACAGAATGGCGAACTGGCAGATCATCATCGCCCCGGCGCCTATGCCTTGCACGAAGCGTGCAGCGATCAGTGTGGAAGCCTCATTGGCCAGCCCGCAGGCCAGCGAAGCCAATCCAAACAGCCACAGGCACAACACCAGCATGCGCCGCCGTCCAAAGCGGTCGGCCAGGGTGCCGGCGGCCATCAAGACGCTGGTGCAGGCCAGGGTGTAGGCGTTCATGATCCATTGCGCATCCTGAAAACCGGTGCCCAACTGCTGTTCCAGGGTTGGCAGGATGACCGGCACGCTGGAGATCTCCAGGCCGAACATCAATGCCACAAGGCACACGGCGGTGAGTGCCAGGCCATCTCTGGCGGTGCGCGGGGCACTGACGGCGGATACGGCGGCGGCGGGCGGCATGGGATATTCCTTTTGCTTGGGGGAGAGCGCTATTCTCGCGGGAGCAGAATTCTTTATTCGTGATAAGTTTTCCTTTGATAAGGGAATTAAGGGCGACAATTAAGCATGGCCACTCCGCGTTTTGATGGTGTTGAGCTCTTTCTGCAAGTCGTCGAGAGCGGCAACCTGACCGAGGCTGCCGAACGACTGAACCTTACGCGTTCGGCCGTGGGTAAAGGCCTGGCGCGCCTCGAAGCGCGCTTGGGCACTCGCCTGTTGCAGCGCTCCACCCGCCGCCAGCGTCTGACTGAGGATGGGCAGGCGTACTACGAACATTGTTTGCGTGCGCTGGCAGAGCTGGAAGCTGCCGAATCGGTGTTGGAGAGCGGCCGGCAACAGCCACGCGGGCGTTTAAGGGCGAGCTTGCCTTTGGCTTTCGGTCATCATTACGCGGCGCCAGCGTTGTGGGGGTTGATGGATCGTTACCCGGCGTTGGAGATCGAGATTTCGTTTTCTGACCGGCTGATCGATCTCGCACAGGAAGGCTTCGACGTGGCCGTGCGCATTGGTCCGCTGCCGGACACTGACCGCCTGAGTGCGCGTCGCCTGGGCGAACAGTCTGTTGGGCTGGCAGCTTCACCGGCCTATTTGCAGCGGGTCGGGCCAATCAACGCTATCGACGACCTCGCCGCCCACCGAGGCATTGCCTACCGTTGCAATACCTCGCAGCGCCCCGGTGTGCCTTCGCTGTTGATGCTCGACGACCTCCAGGCCGTGGCCGATGCCGCGATTGCGGGCGTGGGCCTGGCCTGGTTGCCGAGCTGGTTGATTGCGCATTACGTGCTGCGCGGGCAACTGGAAGCGGTACTGCCAAGCCACCGCGACCAGCCTGCGCCAATCCACGTGATCTGGCCGACGGCCGCACACATGCCAGCCAAGACGCGCTGCGCCATCGACGCCTTGGTGGCCGGCACCCCGAGTTGCCTGGCAGGCAGTTAGAGTCGGCCAATGCAGATCTAAACGACAATGCCGATCCCCTGTGGGAGCTGTCGAGCTTTAGCGAGGCTGCGAAAGCGGTGGGGCAGGCAACTTATGTGTCGCCCGTGCCGCCGCCTTCGCAGCCTCGCCGGGGCTCGACAGCTCCCACATTTGAGCCTTGTCGCTGGCGGGATTTGTGTATGACGCGATGGCCCTACGAACTGAGATCTAACCATCACAGCCGATCCCCTGTGGGAGCTGTCGAGCTTTAGCGAGGCTGCGAAAGCGGTAGGTCAGGCAGCTTATGTTTTGCCAGTGCCGCCGCCTTCGCAGCCTCGCTGAGGCTCAACAGCTCCCACATTGGATCTTTGTCGCTGGCGGGATTTGTGTATGACGCGATGGCCCTACGAACTGAGATCTAACCAACACAGCCGATCCCCTGTGGGAGCTGTCGAGCTTTAGCGAGGCTGCGAAAGCGGTGGGTCAGGCAGCTTATGTTTCGCCAGTGCCGCCGCCTTCTCAGCCTCGCCGGTACCTAAAACGCGATGGAGGTCTGCACGTACACCGTGCGAGGCTCGCCTACATATTTGCCTTTGTTGTTGTCGTCGAACGAGCGCGTGAAGTACTGCTTGTTGAAGATGTTTTTCACTCCGACCGCCACGTTCAAGTCCGACAGTTGCGGGCCGAAGTCATACGCTGCGCGGCTGCTGAACAGCATGTAGCCGGGGATACGCCCGTTGGCGCCGTCGGCAGTTTCGGCCTGGGTGTTGGCGTTGTCGGCGAACTGGCTGCTCTGGTAGCTGCTGTCGACATTGAGCTTCCAGCGGCCTTCGGTGTAACCCACGCCCAGCGTGCCTTTGTGCTTGGACGAGAAGGGCACGCGGTTGCCTTTGTTCGGGCCGTCTTCGCGGATGGTCGCGTCCACATAGGCGTAGGTGGCGTACACGTCAAAGCCCGCGAGCGCGGGGCTCAAGCCGTCGAGGGCATAGTTGATGCTCGACTCGACGCCCTGGTGGCGCGTTTCGCCACGGGCGATCACGGTGTCGTTGGTCTGGTTGCTGTCGTACTGGTTGTCGAAGTTGATCAGGAACGCGCCGATCTCCGCACGCAGGCTGCCGTTGTCGTAGCGCGTGCCGAGTTCCCAGGTGCGGGCTTTTTCCGGTTTTACTTCGCCGCTGCTCACGCGGTTGGGCATCTGGCTGTATTGCACGCTGCCGAACGAACCTTCGGTGTTGGCGTAGAGGTTCCAGTCTTCGGTGAGGTGATAGAGCACGTTCAACGCCGGCAGCGCGGTGTTGTAGTCGCCTTTGTATTTGACGTTGCTCAGGTTGTTGGTCTGCTGGGATTCGATCATCTCGTAGCGCACGCCCGGCGTGATGGTCCACTTGCCGATATCAATGCGGTCGTCGATGAAGAACGCGTTGGCTTCGGTGGCGCCACGGGTGTCGCGGTCGTTGCGGCTGTTGGTGTTGGGCAGTTGCTGGTTGGCGCTGATCGGCGTGCGGTAGCGCATCTCATGGCCGGCCTCGCTGATGTAGCGGTAGCCAACGCCCACTTCATGGCTGGTAGGGCCAAGATCGAAGCCTTGGGCGAAGCGCGTTTCCAGGCCACGTACCCAGTACTCGCGCGGGGACAACGACAGGAAGTTGCCCTGGTCCAGGTAGCCATTACGCAACGTGGTGGTGAAGAAAGTGTTGGCAGTGAATTCGCGGCGGTCTTCCTGGTAACGGTAACCGGCGTTGAACATTGTGCGGCGGCCCCAGAACTTGTCGTAGGGGCGGGTGGACTGGTACGGGTCCGCCTTGTAGTCCTTGACGTTCAAGCCGCCGGGCATATCGGCCTGGCCTTCGTAGTACTGCGCCATGGCGTTGAAACTGTTGGCGTCGTCCAGCTGGTATTTGCCCTTGAGGATCAGGTCGTCGATGCGCGTGTTGCTGTTTTCGCGCCAGTCGCCGCCACGGGTGCCGGAGTACAGGATTGCGCCACCCAGGCCGTTGTCGGCAGTGCCGCCAGCCAGCAGGTTACCGGTGGTCTTGAAGCCGTCATGGCTGGAGGACGGGCTGGTCTCGGTCTGCAAACCGCCTTTGACGGTCGGCGTATCCGGGATTGCACGGGTCACGAAGTTGACGATGCCGCCCACGTTCTGCGGGCCGTAGCGCACGGCACCGCCACCGCGAACCACGTCTACGGCGTCCATGTTGCCCATGCTGATCGGCGCGAAGGACAACTGCGGCTGGCCATAGGGCGCGAACGGCACCGGAATGCCGTCCATCAACACGGTGGAGCGCGAGGCCAGGCGTGGGTTGAGGCCGCGAATGCCGAAGTTCAACGCCATGTCATGGCTGCCGGTGCCGTTGTTTTCCGGGGCGTTGACGCCGGGGATGCGGTTGAGCACATCGCGGGCCTGGGTGGCGCCTTGGCGTTCGAATTCTTCGCGGCGGATCACATCACGGGCGCCAGGGTGCTCGAACACATTGGTTTGCGCCGCATCGCCAAGCCAGTCGCCGACCACGCTGGAGGTTTGCAGCTCCACGGTCGCAGACGCACTGGCCGGTTGCAGGCTGTAGGCCTTGTCGCCCTCGGCGCGGGCTTGCAGGCCGGTGCCTTCCAGCAGTTTTTGCAGGCCTTCGTCGGCGCTGTAATTGCCCGACAAACCACGGCTCTGCAGGCCGGCCGTGACTTGCGAACCGAACGAAATCAACACGCCAGCTTCGCGACCAAATTGATTCAGCGCGGCTTCCAGCGAGGCCGGTGCGATGTGATACGGCTTGGCCTCGGCCGCCACCACCTGAGGCAGTACGGTAAAACTGAGGCTGGCGCCCAGTAACAGTTGGCGCAAGGTGCGGGCGAGAGGGGTCGGCTGCTGGGGCATGACGTGCGGTCCTGAGAAGGAAGGATCAAGGGGGCTTTCCTTCTCTGTCACGCGAGGTGTGGAAAACGGCTCACTGTTCTTGAAAATAATTTTCAGGCGCGGGCCTGAACGGTTACCCAGTAGCGCGTAAAGCGCCGCACCTTGACCGGCAGGCTGACTTCCAGCAGGTCGAGAATGCGTTCGCTGTCGGCCAATGGATAACTGCCGGACAACAGCAGGTTGGCCACTTGCGGGTCGCAGTTGAGCTGGCCCCGGCGATAACGGCCAAGCTCTGCGAGGAAATCGTCCAGGCGCATATGCGCCGCCACCAGCATGCCGTCGGCCCAGGCGCCGCTGTTGGCGTCGTTCGGGCGCGGCGTGTCCCAGCCTTTGCGGGTGAAATTGACCTGGCGCGCGGCCTCGACGGTCAACGGCAAACCGCTGTAGCTGTTGGGCATCACGTCGACATGGCCGTCAAACACCGCCAGTTGAGTATGGTCGTTGAACTGGCGCACATTCAGCCGGGCCGCCTGGCTGCTGAGCAAACCCTGGCCGGTGAGTACGCGCAGCGGCGTATCACCTGCGCGCGCCGTCAGCAATATCTCGCCTTCAAGCACGCGGATCAGGCGCTGCTGCCGATCAAAATGCACATCCACTGCACTGCCGGTATTGAGCTGCAACTGGCTGCCATCGGCCAGCTGCACCTTGCGACGCTCGCCGATAGGGCTGCGGTAGTCGGCGCTCAGCGGCGGCAAAATATGCTGCTGGCGCAAGCCCCAAGCGGCCGCCGAACCTGCACCGAGGATCAGCAACAGCTTCAGCGCTTGGCGTCGGCTGATCGATTGCGGCGCGTTCAGCGCTGCATGAGCCAGAGGCGAGGGCATGCCACGCAGGCGCTGGTTGACACGTTGGATATGGTCCCACGCGCGCTGATGTTCACTGTGGGCATTCAGCCAGTGCTGCCACGCCGCTTGCTGGCGCGGGTTAAGCGTACCTTGCTGCATTTTCATCAGCCAGTGCACAGCCTGTTCCGCAACCTGGGTAGAAAAGTTCATCGGGCGAAGTAGCAGCGCATCGCTGCTTTATTCAGATGGCGTTTGACCGTGGCAATGGAGATGCCCAGTTCGGCGCCGATTTGCGCGTAGGTCAGGCCGTCGAGCTGGGCCAGCAGAAAGGCGCGCTTGACCTGCACGGGCAGGCCGTCGAGCAGTTGGTCCAGCTCCACCAGCGTTTGCAGGATGATGGCGCGGTCTTCTTCCGAGGGCGCCACGTATTCGGGCATCTGCGCGAGGGCATCGAGGTAGGCGCGCTCCAGGTCCTGGCGGCGGTAGAAGTTGAACAGCACACGTTTGGCCACGGTGGTGAGGAAGGCGCGTGGCTCGATCAGCGTGGGGGCTTCGCGGGCCGTGAGCACGCGGATGAAGGTGTCTTGCGCCAGGTCCGCCGCGCTTTGCGGGCAGCCGAGTTTGCGTCGCAACCAGCCGGTAAGCCAGAGGTGATGGTCGTGGTACAGGACTTCGACGGTGTTGGACGGCTGCAACGCGTTCACTCCGAAAGTATCAATGCACTTTAGAGAACAAGAATTGTTCGCATTGTAAGGGGCGTGATACGCGTTCGGCAATCCATGCGGGCAGGTGATTCATCCGTTCTCTTTTGCTTATGAGAATATTTATCATTAATATTGCGCGCTGATGAATCTGGCGTCTCCCCGATGAAAAGCAAACCCTCACTGGCCGTCTCTTACCGCCTCGCCGTCACCTCGCGTGCATTGGCCGCTGTGGTCGGCGGCTATCTGATGGCGTCGCTGGCGGCCGTGTGTATGGCGCTGTGGATGCCCACCTCGCGCGCCGACGCGGTGATCACCGGGATGATGAGTTCGTTTGTGTTCTATCTGCTCGCCGTCATCTGGTGCTTCGCCTGCCGCACAGCCTCGCGCGCCTGGTTTGGCGTGATGCTGCCGAGCGCGTTATTTGCCACCCTGGCGGGCGTGGGTTTTTGGATGGCACGCACATGAAAGAGGGCTTTCGCCAGGCGATGGCCTGGTTGCACACCTGGGCCGGCCTGATCTTCGGCTGGCTGCTGTTTGCGATTTTTCTGACCGGCACCCTGGCCTATTTCAAAGACGAAATTACGCACTGGATGCAGCCCGAAGTGCAGGCCCATCCGCTGGACGCGGCGCGCAGCCTCGCCGCCGCGCAAACCTATCTGCAGCAGCAGGCGCCCAACGCCGCGCGTTGGTTTATCACCCTGCCCAACAGCCGTGACCCAGGCCTGTCGGTGATGTGGCAAGACAAGATCGACCCCGGCAAACGCGGCAACTTCATCCAGAAAGTCCTCGATCCTGTCAGCGCTCAACCGGTCCAGGCTCGCGAAAGCATGGGCGGCGATTTCTTCTACCGCTTCCACTTCCAGCTGCAAATGCCTTACCCATGGGGCCGCTGGCTGTCGACGATCGCCGCGATGGTGATGTTCGTCGCGCTGATCACCGGGATCATCACCCACAAGAAAATCTTCAAGGACTTCTTCACCTTCCGCCCGCGCAAGGGCCAGCGTTCGTGGCTCGACGGGCATAACGCGGTGGGTGTGCTGGTGCTGCCGTTTCACCTGATGATCACCTACAGCAGCCTGGTGATCTTCATGAACATGGTGATGCCTGCGCCGATCCTTGCCTCGTATGGCGACGACAGCCGTGCGTTCTTTAATGAAGTGTTCCCCAATACCAACAATGCGCCGGCGCTCGGCCAGCCGGGTAAGTTGCTGCCATTACTGCCGATGTACGAGCAGGCGCGCACGCAATGGGCCGGTGGGCATGTGGGCCGTTTGGTGGTTAACAACCCTGGCGATGTGAACGCGTCGGTCAATGTGGTGCGCGCCGGTTCCGACCGTGTGGTGCATGACTTTGGCAGCAGCGTGTCATTCAGCGGCACCACCGGCGAGTTGCTGCGGGTCAGTGGCGAACAATCGCTGCCGGCGGCGATTGGCGGCAGTTTCTATGGCCTGCACATGGGCCATTTCGCCGGCCCGGTGCTGCGCTGGCTGTACTTTATCTGTGGCCTGGCGGGCACGGCGATGATCGGCACCGGCCTGGTGATCTGGCTGGGCAAGCGCCAGCTCAAGCACGCTAAAACCGGGGCGATGCCGTTTGAGCTGCGGCTGGTGGAGGTGCTCAACATCGCCAGCATGTCTGGCTTGATGATCGCCATCGCGGCGTTTTTCTGGGCCAACCGCCTGTTGCCGGTCAGCTTCGCCGAGCGTTCCGATTGGGAAATACAAACCTTCTTTATCGCCTGGGGCCTGAGCCTGCTGCACGCCGTATTGCGCCGTGGTCGCCAGGCTTGGGTCGAGCAACTGAGCTTCGCTGCGCTGCTGTTTGTGGCGATCCCTCTGCTCAACGCACTGACCACCTCGCAGCACTTGGGTACGTCATTGGCCAAGGGTGATTGGGCCATGGCCGGCTTCGACCTGACCTGCCTGGCCAGCGGCCTGTTCCTCACCTGGGCGGCGTGGAAGATGCAACACCGCACGCAACCCAAGGCCGAACGCGTGCGGGCAATGACGCTCAAGCAGGAGGCGCACTGAATGCTGCTCGCCCTGTTGATGTGCTACGCCGGGTTTACCGCGTTGTGCCTGGCCACCGACCGCCATCACGGCGAGTTGCTGCACAGCAAGCCGTCGCCCGCGCGGCGCTCAAGCCTGCGCATGGCCGGTTGGTTGTTGCTGGGCGTGTCGATCTGGCCCGCCGTCGCCGCTTCAGGTTGGGCCCAAGGGTTGGTGGAGTGGTGCGCGGTGTTGATGCTCAGCGCGCTGCTGCTGGTGTTGCTGTTGCCGTATCGGCCAAGGCTGGTCTTGATTCTGGCGGGCGCCGGCCTGCTGGTCAGCCCTGTGGCGGCCTTCGCCTTATGCTGAGCCAGTGATGATGATCAGCACGCCACCCGAATCCCAGGACAGCCCGCACACCGATGCGGCCGGTGGACGTGCGCATTTTTTGCAGGTGTTTTTGTCCCAGCGTTCGCAAATGGAAGCCTTGGTCAGTCGCCGGGTGGGGTGCCGCGCCACGGCGGCTGATTTGGTACAGGATTTATTCCTGCGCTTCTGGCGCCGCCCGTTGGTGCAGGTCGAAGAACTCAGCACTTACTTGCTGCGCTGCGCCGGCAACATTGCCATCGACCATTTGCGCAGCGAAGGCGCCCGCGTACGCAGCAGCGAAGGCTGGCTGCCGGAGCAACAGGACAATCAGGGCTGCGAACCCCAGGCGGCACTCGAAGCGGGCAATGATCTGCGCCATGTCGAAGCCGCCTTGCGCAGCCTGCCGGAGCGCACGCGGCAGATTTTTTTGCTCAACCGCATTCATGGCCGCAAGTACGCCGAAATCGCCAAGGCCATGGGGTTGTCCCAAAGCGCTGTGGAAAAACATATGATGCGTGCCCTTGAAGCCTGCAAGGCCAGCCTTCGCGAACCATCGCCCCCACGCACGCCAGGGAAAGCACCGTGAACGTCACCCCCACGCCCGCCCAGGAGCAGGCCGCACTCGACTGGCTGAGCCTGTTACACGACCAGCCCAGCAGTGGCGACCAGGCCACCTTCAGCCGCTGGTTGCGGGCCGATCCTGCCCACGTTGAGGCTTATTCCCAGGCCCAGGTGCTGTGGGAGTTAAGCGAAGTACCGGCGCGCACACTGGCGGGCGAAGACGCCCTGGCCTTGCAGGGTTACCTCAACGCGATGAACACCTCGAAACGTTCGCGCGGCGTTCGCTGGTCCGGCGCCTTGGCCATGGCCGCGTGCCTGCTGGTGATGGTGTCGATGGGCGCCGGGTGGCAGCCGTCGCGTTGGGTTGATGACTTCGGCGCCGATTACGTGACCGCACCGGGGGAAGTGAAGACCGTGACCCTGGCCGACCAGTCCCAAGTGACCCTGGATGCCGACAGCGCCATCGCCGTGGATTTCAGCCACGGTGAGCGGCATATCCAGCTGCGTCGCGGTGCCGGTTTTTTTAGCGTGACCCACACCGGCCAGTCCTTTGTGGTCGAGGCCGGCAGCGGCGAAGCACGGGTGTTGGGCACACAGTTCGAAGTGCGCCTGCAACCGGCGGGCGCGCAAGTGACGGTGTTGTCCGGTCGGGTTGGCGTGACGCCATCCTGGCAAGGCCAACAGCAAATTCTGACCGCAGGCCAGCAAGTGGCTTACGCCGACGGCGTGGCCGAAGCGATGCACGCGGTCGACAGTGAATCCCGCCTGGCCTGGCGTGACGGTTGGCTCAATTACTACAAAGCGCCGTTGGCTGACGTGGTCAAGGACCTGAGCCGTTACTATCCGGGGCGCATTCTGTTGCTGAACGACGAGATGGGCGCCAAGCGTGTCAGTGGCAGCTTTCCGAGCAAGGACCCTGTGGCGGTTTTAAATGCCCTGCAGGCGGTGCTGGGTTTTGAACAGCACACACTATTAGGCCGAATGATTGTGTTGCGTTAGACACGAACGGTTTGCTGGCCACCTTCTTATACAACTGTTTCCCTCGCGATCATTTCCTGCCGGCAGTTACAGGCCAAGTATCACGCTGCCTGTAGATCCTTCACTTAACCTTCATCGCAATTGCCAAAACCTGTCACCAAACCGTTACACGCGCCAAGGATGATCCTCGGATTCCTGAGCAGATGGTCAGGAAGGCTGGCGTCGCCGTTCACCCGGTTCTGACAGCCAGTACCGCCCTCCATAACAACAGATAGATGCACGTAAGGGATCTACTTGTGAAGATCAACACACTCTCTGCCCTGCTGTTTGCATCGGGCCTAGGTAGCTTTGCGCCATTGGTTTTGGCAGACACCACGCAGGACGTTGGCTCGGTGGACATCGCCGGTAAACAGACCCTGGGCAACGGCCATATGATCCGCGAAGAAAGTGCCAAGGCGCGGTCGACGGTGACCAAGGAAGCCATGGACCAGATGTCGTCGACTGCCAACGCCATCGATAAGCTCAAATACACGCCGGGCATCAACGTTTCCAGTGATGACGCCAGTGGCACCAGCGGCACCAACTTCACCATGCGCGGCATGAACTCCGACCAGATCGGGGTTTCCGTCGACGGTGTGCCGATCAACGATTCGGGCAACTACAGCGTCTACTCCAACCAATTGGGCGACCCGGAAAACCTTGCGGAAGTATTCGCGACACAGGGTTCTTCGGAAGCTGACGGCCCGCACATCGGTTCCAGTGGCGGCAACATCGGCATGATCACCATCCGGCCGACCAAAGAGGCCGGATTGTTCGCCAAGCAGATCGTCGGCGCCAACGACTTGCGCAAGACGTTCGTGCGGGTCAATACCGGTGATTTCGGCGGCCTCAAGACTTGGGTCTCGGCGTCGCACCTGGAAGGCGACAAGTGGCGTGGCAAAGGCACCCTGCGCAGCGACAAGGTCGAGTGGAGCAGCCTGTTCGAAGACGGCAGCGGCAACTCCACACTGGCCACGATCAAGTACAACAACCAGGAAAACTACAACTACAACTCCTTGAGCAAGTCGCAGTTCGACACGGATGGGCGGCGCAAGGACTACTCGGAAACCCCGGTGTACAAATCCGGTTTGCTGTCGTCTTCCTACAAGCTCAATCGCAACCCCTTCGAAAGCGTCAACGCCACGCTCACCCAGCGCTGGCAGTTGCAGGACAACCTGGCGCTGACGGTCACGCCCTATTACTACTGGGCCAACGGTGGCAGTTTCAGCGGCCAGACCGCATCGAACCTGGGGCCGAAGTCCGACAAGGCTGGCAACTACGACCTGAGCAACCTCAAATCGCTCAACTACTACCGCCCTTCGTGGACCGAAACCTGGCGCCCAGGCGTTACCGCCAAAATGAAATGGGACATCAACGAAGAACACAGCCTGGACTACGGCTACTGGTATGAGCGCGCACGCCAGCGCCAGAGCCAGCCGTTTATCGGCATCAACGGCGAAGGCGCACCCGATGACGTGTGGGGCGACTACAACGGCGGCGGCCAAGTAGTCGACAAGAACGGCGCGACGGTACAAGGCCGTCATTACTACACCGTCACGCCGGCGCAGAAGCTCTGGGTGCAGGACAGCTGGCAAGCCACGCCAGACCTGAGTTTTGTCGGCGGCGTGGCCTATCAGTACGTCGAGCGTGACGGCAACAACCTGGGCAGCCTCTACGACAAACCGGAAAAGCGTAACACCCGTTACCACCAGTTCCTGCCGAACTTCAGCGCCAAGTACCAGATCGACGAGAGCAACCAGGCGTTCTACAACGTCACCCGCAACATGCGCACACCGCCGAACTACGTGCTGTACAACAAAGGCGATTCGGTAAGCCTCAAGCCTGAGTTGAGCTGGAACCAGGAACTGGGCTGGCGCTTCACCGAAGACGATGTGGCGCTGAGCGCGACGCTGTTCTACATCAGCTTCAAGGACCGCCAGTTGTCGACCACCGACCTCAACGGCGACTACGCGGTAATCAACGTCGGCAAAGTCGACAACAAAGGCCTGGAGCTGGAGTGGAGCGGGCTGTTGCCGCATCACTTCAACTACTACGCGTCCTACACCTACACCCAGTCTGAACAGAAAGACAATCTGCTCAGCAAGAACGTGTTGTTGCCCACCGCCGGCAAGCAGCTGGCCAACGTGCCGGAAAACATGTTCAACCTGGTGTTTGGCTACGACGACTCGCGCTTCTACGGCAACGTTGCCGGCAAATACGTAGGCAGTTTCTACGGCGATTTGACCAACGACGAAAAAATCTCCGGGCGTACCGTGGTCGACCTCAACGCGGGTATCTATTTGCCGGTGGACAAGAAAGTCATCAAATCCGCGACCCTGCGGCTGTCGATGCTTAACGTCTTCGACAAGGAATACCTGAGCTCGGCGCGTACCGTGTCGTTTAACTCGGCGCCGGTAAGCGGCCTGGCGCCGAGTACGGCGTATTACAACGTCGGTGAAGAGCGTACGGCGATGGTGTCGCTGGAAGCCAACTTCTAAAGACGCTGCAGAACTGAATGTGGGAGCTCGCTTATGTGGGAGCTGGCTTGCCTGCGTTGCAGGCAACTCGGTCTGTCAGTTACTGCGCGCTGATGCTATCGCAGGCAAGCCAGCTCCCACAAAAGCCAGCTCTCCTACAAACCAGCTCCCACACAAGCGAGATGCTGCAACGGTGGGGTTATTTCAAGGCAGCCATGATCGCATCCGGGTTGTAGTCGCGAATGAGCGTGCCATTGACCTCCACAAACGGAATCCCGCCGCCGCCCAGCGCCTCATACGCCTTGCGCGCCTGGGCGTCCTTCTCGATATCGAACGCCTGGTACGGAACACCTTTCTGATCCAGAAAGCGCCGGATCTGCTTGCAGTAGCCGCACCACTCGGTGGAGTAGAGCACCACGCGCGCTGAGGCGCGTACCTGCTCCGAAACCACCTGCGAGGGGTTGAACAGCCGCTCGATCTTGCCCCAGTGCTGAATCACCACCACCACCAGCAACACCAACAGGACTTTCTTGAGTACCCCGCCCAGCATCAGTTACGGCGCTTGAGCTGGTCGGTCAGTTGGGTCGGCAGGCCCTTGATGATCAAGGTGCCGGCGGCTTCGTCGTATTCGATCTTGTCACCCAGCAGGTGCGCCTCAAAGCTGATGGACAAGCCTTCGGCGCGGCCGGTGAAGCGGCGGAACTGGTTGAGCGTGCGCTTGTCGGCCGGAATTTCCGGCGACAGGCCGTAGTCCTTGTTGCGGATATGGTCGTAGAACGCTTTTGGCCGATCTTCATCGATCAAGCCCGACAGCTCTTCCAGGCCCATCGGCTCGCCGAGCTTGGCCTGGCTGCTGGCGTAGTCCACCAGGGTTTTGGTCTTTTCGCGGGCGGATTCGTCCGGCAGGTCTTCGCTTTCAACAAAGTCGCTGAAGGCCTTGAGCAGGGTGCGGGTCTCGCCCGGGCCGTCGACGCCCTCCTGGCAGCCGATAAAGTCGCGGAAGTACTCCGAAACCTTCTTGCCGTTCTTGCCTTTGATAAACGAAATGTACTGTTTGGACTGCTTGTTGTTCTGCCACTCGGAGACGTTGATGCGCGCCGCCAGGTGCAGTTGGCCAAGGTCCAGGTGCCGCGACGGGGTCACGTCCAGCTCATCGGTCACTGCCACGCCTTCGCTGTGGTGCAGCAGGGCGATGGCCAGGTAATCGGTCATGCCTTGTTGATAGTGGGCAAACAGCACGTGGCCGCCGGTGGAGAGGTTGGATTCCTCCATCAGCTTTTGCAGGTGCTCAACCGCCGTGCGGCTGAAGGTGGTGAAATCCTGGCCACCGTCGAAATACTCCTTCAACCAGCCGCTGAACGGGTGCGCGCCGGATTCGGCATGGAAGAAACCCCAGGCCTTGCCTTGTTTGGCGTTGTAGCTCTCGTTGAGGTCGGCCAGCATGTTCTCGATGGCGGCCGATTCGGACAACTCAGAATCGCGGGCATGCAGAACTGCAGGTGTGCCGTCGGGTTTTTTGTCGATCAAGTGAACAATGCAATGACGGATCGGCATAGGCTTCTCGGCTGGTTGAAGGGGAGCGGTGGGCCTCCCCCAAAAGTCGCCCAGTGTACCGCACCCATTGGCCAAGACGCGCCTGGAAGGCGGTTTTGGACGACCTCCGACGGCCCATATGCCTTTTTTTCACGGTTTAGAGCGATAAAGCTGACCAAATGGGTATGTTGAGGCGGATATTTCCCCGTCTCTGTGCTAGTTTTGCCCCGTCTTACGCCAAGTCTCGGCGTTAAGCGTGCATTCAGCATCTGTCAGGTCGAACCAATCCCCGTTTCAAGCATCTATAACCCCGATCTCCGTGGTTATGGCCGGGGGTGCCAGGCCATGACGGTCGGGCTCGACGGCTGACACTGCACTCTGCAATCCATATGAATTTGATAGGGAAGGAACACCACAATGGCTATTACTAAAGACCAACTGATCGCTGACCTGGCTGAAGCAGTAGACGCACCGAAAACTACCGTGCGCGCTCTGCTGGACCAACTGAGCCAAGTTGTTGCTGATCAGCTGGAAAACGGCGGCGAAATCACTCTGCCAGGCGTTGGCAAACTGAAAGTGACCGAGCGTCCAGCCCGTACTGGCCGTAACCCTTCGACTGGCGCTGCCATCGAAATCGCTGCCAAGAAAGTTATCAAGCTGGTTGTGGCCAAAGGCCTGACCGACGCTGTTAACAAGTAAGACGCAGCAAAAAAAACCGTGCCTCGGAGCGATCCGGGCACGGTTTTTTGTTGCCTGCGATTTGTGCTGGGCTTTCTTGGGTTAGTCGCGCACCCAGCGCTGGCGCCAGATCTGCTGCTCATTCTTGGTCTGGAAGGTCCAGGCCACAAAACGGCTTTGCTTCTGGCCCTGGGACATCTCCACCACCTGGCTTTCCAGCACGCCGGCTTTTTTCAGGGCTGTCTCGATCGCGGGCAAGTTCGACGCTTTTGACACCAGCGTGCTGAACCACAGCACCTTGTGGGCAAAATGCGCGCTCTCGGCGATCAGCTGCGTCACAAAACGCGCTTCGCCGCCTTCACACCACAGCTCCGCCGATTGACCGCCGAAGTTCAGCACCGGCAGCTTGCGCTTGGGGTCGGCCTTGCCCAGGGCGCGCCATTTGCGCTCGCTGCCCTTGGTGGCTTCGTCCATGGACGCGTGGAAGGGCGGGTTGCACATGGTCAGGTCAAAGCGCTCACCCGGCTCCAGCAAGCCCAGCAGGATCTGCTTGGGGTTGGGTTGCTGGCGCAACTGGATGACCTTGCTCAGGTCATTGGACTGCACGATGGCCTTGGCGGCGGCCACAGCGATTGGGTCGACCTCGGAGCCGAGGAAATTCCAGCGGTACTCCATATAGCCGATCAGCGGGTAGACGCAGTTGGCGCCCATGCCGATGTCCAGCACCTTGACGATGGAGCCGCGCGGAATCTTGCCGTCGTTGACGCTGGCCAGCAGGTCGGCGAGGAAGTGCACGTAGTCGGCACGCCCCGGCACCGGCGGGCAGAGGTAATCCTGCGGGATATCCCAATGCTGGATGCCATAGAACGATTTAAGCAGTGCCCGGTTAAACACCCGCACCGCGTCCGGGCTGGCGAAGTCGATGCTCTCTTTGCCATACGGGTTAATGATCACGAATTTCGCCAGTTCCGGCGTGGTCTTGATCAGCGCCGGGAAGTCGTAACGGCCTGTGTGGCGGTTGCGCGGGTGCAAGGTAGCCTCTTTGCGCGGCGCGACGGGCTTGGCCGGGGCTGCGGTTTTAGGCTTCTTGCGCGGTGGTTTGGGTGTGCTGGGGGCGGTCATGTTGATTCTGGTGTTGGCTCAAAGTGGTGGGCATTGTCACACATCCTGAGGCCAACTCGTTCAAATGTGGGAGCTGGCTTGCCTGCGATGGCATCAACTCGGTCTGGCGGTTACACCGAGTCGGCTGCACCGCAGGCAAATCAGCTCCCACAAAGAGCAAAAAAAAGAGACCCGAAGGTCTCTTTTTTCACACAGTTTCCAGCTTACAGGCTGGAAATTCGCGCATGTTGCTCGGCCAGCTTGCCCAAAGCCTGTTCCGCTTCGGCCAATTTGGCGCGTTCTTTGTCGATGACCTCAGCCGGCGCCTTGTCGACGAACGCCGCGTTGGACAGCTTGCCACCCACTCGCTGCACTTCGCCTTGCAGGCGCGCAATTTCCTTATCAAGACGCGCAAGTTCCGCGCCTTTGTCGATCAAACCTGCCATCGGCACCAGCACTTCCATCTCGCCAACCAATGCGGTCGCAGACAGCGGCGCATCTTCGCCAGCAGCCAATACAGTGATCGACTCCAGCTTCGCCAGCTTCTTGAGCAGTGCGTCGTTCTCAGTGAGGCGACGCTGGTCTTCGCTGCTGGCGTTCTTCACAAACACCGCCAACGGCTTGCCCGGCCCGATGTTCATTTCGGCACGGATGTTACGCGTGCCCATCATCAGGGTCTTGAGCCATTCGATATCACTTTCGGCCGCTTCATCGATGCGCGCTTCATTGGCCACCGGCCAAGGTTGCAGCATGATGGTCTTGCCTTCGATACCGGCCAGCGGCGCGATGCGCTGCCAGATCTCTTCGGTGATGAACGGCATGAACGGGTGCGCCAGGCGCAGCGCCACTTCGAGTACGCGCACCAGGGTGCGGCGGGTGCCGCGCTGGCGTTCGATCGGCGAATTCTCGTCCCACAGTACCGGCTTGGACAGTTCCAGGTACCAGTCGCAATACTGGTTCCAGATGAATTCGTACAAAGCCTGGGCGGCGAGGTCGAAACGGAACTGGTCGAGCTGGCGGGTCACTTCGGCTTCGGTGCGCTGCAGCTGCGAGATGATCCAGCGATCAGCCAGGCTCAGTTCGACGGCTTCGCCGTTCTGGCCGCAGTCTTCGCCTTTATCCAGCACGTAACGTGCAGCGTTCCAGATCTTGTTGCAGAAGTTGCGATAGCCTTCGACGCGGCCCATGTCGAACTTGATGTCGCGACCGGTGGACGCCAGCGAGCAGAACGTGAAACGCAGGGCGTCGGTGCCGTAGCTGGCAATGCCATCGGCAAACTCGTCGCGGGTCTGCTTCTCGATCTTCTTCGCCAGTTTTGGCTGCATCAGGCCCGAGGTGCGTTTCTGCACCAGGGTTTCCAGGTCGATGCCGTCGATGATGTCCAGCGGGTCCAGGACGTTGCCCTTGGACTTGGACATCTTCTGGCCCTGGCCATCCCGCACCAGGCCGTGTACGTACACGGTCTTGAACGGCACCTGCGGCGTGCCGTCTTCGTTCTTCACCAAGTGCATGGTGAGCATGATCATCCGGGCAACCCAGAAGAAAATGATATCGAAGCCGGTAACCAGCACGTCGGTGGAGTGGAATTTCTTCAGGAACTCAGTCTGTTGCGGCCAGCCCAGGGTCGAGAAGGTCCACAGGCCCGAGCTGAACCAGGTGTCGAGTACGTCGTTGTCCTGTTGCAGGGCGATGTCCGCGCCGAGGTTGTGCTTGGCACGCACTTCGGCTTCATCGCGGCCTACGTACACCTTGCCCGACTCGTCGTACCAGGCCGGAATACGATGGCCCCACCACAGTTGACGGCTGATGCACCAATCCTGGATGTCACGCATCCACGAGAAGTACATGTTTTCGTACTGTTTAGGCACGAACTGGATACGGCCGTCTTCCACGGCAGCAATCGCAGGCTCGGCCAATGGTTTGGTGGACACGTACCACTGGTCGGTCAGCCACGGCTCGATGATGGTGCCGGAACGGTCGCCCTTCGGCACTTTAAGGCCGTGGTCGTCAACGCTTACCAGCAAACCGGCGGCGTCGAAGGCGGCCACGATCTGCTTGCGCGCTTCGAAACGGTCGAGGCCGGCGTATTCGGCCGGGATCTTGCCGTCGATGCTCTCGTTCAGCGTGCCGTCCAGGTTGAACACCTGGCAGGCCGGCAGTACGGCGGCGTTCTTGTCGAAGATGTTCAGCAACGGCAGGTTGTGGCGCTTGCCGACTTCATAGTCGTTGAAATCGTGGGCCGGGGTGATTTTCACGCAGCCGGTGCCGAATTCAGGGTCGCAGTAGTCGTCCGCGATGATCGGGATACGACGGCCAACCAATGGCAGCTCGACAAACTTGCCAATCAGCGCCTGGTAGCGTTCATCGTTCGGGTTAACCGCCACGGCGGCGTCGCCGAGCATGGTTTCCGGACGGGTAGTGGCGACGATCAGGTAGTCGTTGCCTTCAGCGGTCTTGGCGCCATCGGCCAGCGGGTACTTGAGGTTCCACAGGAAACCTTTCTCGTCGTGGTTTTCCACTTCGAGGTCGGAAATTGCCGTGTGCAACTTGGTGTCCCAGTTGACCAGGCGCTTGCCGCGGTAGATCAGGCCGTCTTCATGCAGGCGCACGAAGGCTTCTTTCACCGATTCCGACAGACCATCGTCCATGGTGAAGCGCTCGCGGCTCCAGTCCACAGACGAACCGAGGCGACGGATCTGACGGCTGATGTTGCCGCCGGACTGGTCTTTCCACTCCCAGATCTTCTCCAGGAATTTTTCGCGACCCAGGTCGTGACGGTTTTGGCCGGTGGCTTCGAGCTGGCGTTCCACCAGCATCTGTGTGGCGATACCGGCGTGGTCAGTACCCGGTTGCCACAGGGTATTACGGCCCTGCATGCGGCGGAAACGGATCAACGCATCCATGATCGCATTGTTGAAGCCATGGCCCATGTGCAGGCTGCCAGTGACGTTCGGTGGCGGAATCATGATGGTGTAGGACTCGCCGGCACCTTGTGGGGCGAAGTAATTCTCGGACTCCCAGGTGTTGTACCAGGAAGTTTCAATGGCGTGCGGCTGGTAGGTCTTATCCATGCGCGGCGGGACCCTAGTTGGCATTAATTCAGGAAAGCCGACAAGTATAACGGGGGATAAGGCGCAGGGCGAGGCGAAGACGGGCTAGAGATGTATGTTGAGCAAATGTGGGAGCTGGCTTGCCTGCGATGGCGGTGTGGCAGTCGCCGAAGGGTTTGACTGAGAAACCGCCATCGCAGGCAAGCCAGCTCCCACAGGGATCTAAGTAAGGCTCAGGACTGGTATTGGCTGAGCAACCGCTCCATGCGCGCATCCATTCGCCGTTTGATCTCGGCTTCAATATGCGGGGCAAAGTCGTCGATCACATCCTGCATGATCAGTTGCGCGGCGGCACGCAGTTCATTGTCCAGGTGCAGCAGCAACGCGTCGGGGGCTTTTTCTGCGGCGGGTGCCGGTTCTGCAGTGGGGGCTGGTGTGACAGGTTCAGGTGCGGCAGGTTTGCCACCGACCATGTCGAACAACAGCGGAATCTGTACCTCGCCCTCGACCGATTCGGTCAGCAGCGGCGGTTGCAACTCATCATCACCGAGCAATTGACGGATCGACTCCAGGTCGTCCAGCAAGTGGTCGTCTTTTTTTAGCGGGTTTGGAGTGTCCATCGTGTGCTCAAAGTCGTTGTAGCCGGTGATCTTGCAGAGGATAGCCCTGTTCGCGGTAGAAACGGAAACTCTCCCGCGCGGCCTGACGAATAGCCGGGTCTTCGACCACCACTTCCGCCACGCGGGCAAAAGCCTTGGCAAAGGCCGGTACTTTCAGGTCGAGGTTCACCAGCAGGTCTTGGTGATCGCCGCAGTTGTCGCCCAAACCCAGCACAATCAGGCCTTCGGGTTCGGACTCGGCGGGGCCGTGGGGCACGAAGCTTTCGCCCTTGAAGCGCCACAGGCGGGCGTCAAGGTCTTCACGCTGAGCGGCATCGCTGCAATGCAGGTAGATGCGGTGGCCCATGCGCCAGGCTTTTTCGGTAAGTTTGCAGGCAAAGTCCAGGCGCGCAGAGGGATCGGCGCTGGGCAATATATAGAAGTCGACTTGGGTCATTGCGGTTCCTGAGACCGGGGCGCCGTGAAGGCCGCCCCGGAATCTTCAGTTTCAGGCTTTGGCGCGATCCAGCAGGTACTGGGTCAACAGAGGAACCGGACGGCCACTGGCGCCCTTGTCCTTGCCGCCGCTGGTCCAGGCCGTGCCGGCGATGTCCAGGTGCGCCCAGTTGAAGTTCTTGGCGAAGCGCGACAGGAAGCAGGCGGCGGTGATGGTGCCGGCTTTTGGGCCGCCGATGTTGGCGATATCGGCGAACGGGCTGTCCAGTTGTTCCTGGTACTCGTCGAACAGCGGTAGTTGCCAGGCGCGGTCGTCGGCAGCCTTGCCGGCGCTGAGCAGTTGCTCGATCAACTCGTCGTTGTTACCCAGCAGGCCCGAGGTGTGAGCGCCCAGGGCGACCACGCAGGCACCGGTCAGGGTGGCAATGTCGATCACGGCCTGTGGCTTGAAGCGTTCGGCGTAGGTGAGGGCGTCGCACAGCACCAGACGGCCTTCGGCGTCGGTGTTGAGGATCTCGACAGTCTGGCCGCTCATGGTGGTGACGATGTCACCCGGGCGTGCAGCACCACCGCTCGGCATGTTCTCGGCGCAGGCCAGGATGCACACCAGGTTGATCGGCAGCTTGAGTTCCAGCACGGCACGCAGGGTGCCGAACACGCTGGCGGCGCCGCCCATGTCGTATTTCATTTCGTCCATGCCGGCGCCCGGCTTGAGGCTGATGCCGCCGGTGTCGAAGGTGATGCCTTTGCCGACCAGCGCGTAAGGCTTCTCGGACTTCTTGCCGCCGTTGTATTGCATCACGATCAGGCGTGGCGGCTGGTCGCTGCCCTGGCCCACGGCATAGAACGAGCCCATGCCCAGTTCCTTGATCTTCTTCTCGTCCAGCACTTCAACCTTCAGGCCCTTGAACTCCTTGCCCAGCGCCTTGGCTTGTTCGCCCAGGTAGGTTGGGTGGCAGATGTTCGGCGGCAGGTTGCCCAGGTCACGGGTAAACGACATGCCGTTGGCGATGGCGGTGGCGTGGGTGACGGCGCGCTCGACTTCAGCCTGGGCGGCCTTGATGGTCAGCAGGGTGATTTTCTTGATGGCGCGCGGTTCGGCCTTCTGGCTCTTGAACTGGTCGAAGACGTAACCGCCGTCCACCAGGCTTTCGGCCAGCAGGCGGGTCTTGCCGTAGCTGTCGCGGCCTTTTACTACGATTTCATCGAGGGCCAGCGCCGCATCGGTGCCGCCCAGGCCTTTAAGAGTGGTGAGGATACCGCTGATGATCTTGCGGAACGGGCGGTCGCCCAGTTCGGCGTCCTTGCCCACGCCCACCAGCAATACACGGTCGGCTTTGAGGTTGGGCAGGCTTTGCAACAGCAGGCTTTGGCCGACTTTGCCGGCCAGGTCGCCGCGCTTGAGGACCGCGCTGATGGCGCCGCCGCTCAGTTCGTCCAGTTGCTTGGCGGCGGCGCCGAGCTTGCGCCCTTCGCCGACGGCGACCACGAGGGTGGCGGTTTTCAACGTTTCGGGGCTAACGCTTTTTACAACCAATTCCATTTTCGGGTCCCTTATTTAAGGTCTGTGAGCCTGGCGTCTGTACGCAGGCTTTGATGCTTGGCAGCTTTGTAAACCGCCCGCGACAAAGGCCGCAGTTTGAACCTCGCCAGAGCAGCCTGACAACCCTTGCAGCACGCTTTGTGCGCGCGTATGAGCAAGCACCGTGACAGGCGCGGTCAATCACAGGATAATGCGCAATCTTTTTAGCCGGCCCGTGCATGTGGGTCGACTCGGTATGCTTGCTTGTTTGGCCGCCTTAGCCTGACAACCCTGGAGTGTCTGGTTTGATCGTCTTCCGTTATCTGTCCCGCGAAGTCCTGTTGACCCTGAGTGCCGTGAGTGCGGTATTGCTGGTCATCACCATGAGTGGTCGTTTCGTCAAATTCCTCGCCCAGGCAGCCTCGGGCGCCCTGGATCCGGGCTCGTTGTTCCTGATCATGGGCTTTCGCCTGCCGGGTTTTTTGCAACTGATCCTGCCGCTTGGCCTGTTTCTCGGCATCCTGCTGGCCTATGGCCGGCTTTACCTTGAAAGTGAAATGACCGTGCTTTCGGCCACCGGCATGAGCCAGCAGCGTCTGCTGGCCATGACCATGGTGCCGGCCACCGGCGTTGCGCTGGTGGTGGCCTGGTTGAGCATGAGCCTGGCGCCCCAGGGCGCCATGCAGTTCCAGTTGCTGCTGAACAAGCAGGACGCGATGACCGAGTTCGATACCCTGGAGCCCGGGCGCTTCCAGGCGCTCAACGACGGCACGCGGGTCACCTATACCGAAACCATGACCGACGACCGCTCTAACCTTGGCGGTGTGTTCATCTCGCAGAAAAACCTCGGCCTGAACCAGAAGGACCGCGGTATTTCGATTCTGGTAGCCAACAGCGGGCGCCAGGAAATACGCCCTGACGGTAACCGCTACCTGATCCTGGAAAATGGCTACCGCTACGACGGCAGCCCTGGGCTGGCGGAATACCGGGCGGTCAAATACGACACTTATGGTGTAATGCTGGCCAAGCCTGACATCAGTGAAGAGGTCACCGACCGCGATGCACTGCCGACGCTATCGCTGATCGGTAATCCCGAGCTGCGCTCCGTTGCCGAGTTGCAATGGCGACTCTCCCTGCCGCTGCTGGTGTTCATCGTGACGTTGATGGCGGTGCCGCTGTCGCGCGTCAACCCGCGCCAGGGCCGCTTCCTCAAGCTGTTGCCGGCGATCCTTTTGTACATGGCTTACCTGACCATCCTGATTTCCGCCCGTGGCTCCCTGGAGAAGGGCAAGCTGTCGCCAACCCTGGGCCTGTGGTGGGTGCACGGGATCTTCCTGGTGATCGGCCTGGGGCTGCTCTACTGGGAACCTATCCGTTTGAAAATGAAGAGCCGTCGTGGCCTGAAGGAGTTGGCTCGTGGCTAAGCTCGACCGCTACATTGGTAGCAGCGTACTGATCGCCATCCTGGCGGTATTGGGCATCATCCTTGGCCTGGCTTGCCTGTTTGCCTTTATTGATGAAGTGGGCAACGTCACCGACACGTATACCGTCACCCACGTATTGAGCTACGTGGCGCTGACCGCACCGCGTCGCCTCTACGACATGATGCCGATGGCGGCGCTGATCGGCTGCCTGATCGGCCTGGGCAGCCTGGCCAGCAGCAGCGAATTGACCATTATGCGAGCGGCGGGCGTTTCCATCGGCCGCATCGTCTGGGCCGTCATGAAACCCATGCTGTTGCTGATGGCGTGCAGTGTGCTGATCGGCGAGTACGTAGCACCACCGACTGAAGCCACGGCCCAGGCCAATCGTGCCCTGGCCCAGGGTTCGGGGGATGCGCAGAGCGCCAAGCACGGCCTGTGGCACCGCCAGGGTGATGAGTTTATTCACATCAACGCCGTGCAACCGGGCGGTTTGCTGGTGGGTGTGACGCGTTATACGTTCGACAAAGAGCGGCATATGCTGACCTCCAGTTTCTCCAAGCGTGCGCAGTACGACGAGGGGAAATGGGAGCTGTACGATGTCACCACGACGTATTTCCGTAATGTGGGGCAGGGCATCAAGGCCTACACCGAAGTGATCAATGTGCCGTCTGAACAGTGGGACATTGCCCTGAAGCCGGAACTGCTCAATACCGTGGTCATGATCCCGGAAAGCCTGCCGATCTCCGGTTTGTGGAGTTACATCCACTATCTCAAGGATCAGGGCCTGAACAATGGCCGTTACTGGTTGGCATTTTGGGTCAAGGTGTTGCAGCCGCTGGTCACCGCCGCGTTGGTGCTGATGGCTATTTCGTTCATCTTCGGCCCGCTGCGTTCGGTAACGCTCGGCCAGCGTGTGTTTACCGGCGTGCTGGTGGGCTTTACCTTCCGCATCGCCCAGGACCTGCTTGGCCCGTCGAGCCTGGTATTCGGTTTCTCGCCGCTGTTTGCGGTGCTGGTACCGACGGCGGTCTGCGCCGTGGCCGGGTTCTGGCTGTTGCGCCGGGCCGGTTGATACCGCGCTTATGCACAAAAAATGCCCCGCTCATATGACCGGGGCATTTTTGTTCTGGTCAGCAAAGATGACGCCCGGCCCGAGCATCAGGTACAATTCCCGGCTATTTTTCAGCGGGCAATCTGCCTGCAGCCTTTTTGAGTGTTGATCCGTGAGTGATTTGAGTCATATCCGCAATTTCTCCATCATCGCCCACATTGACCATGGTAAGTCGACGCTGGCCGATCGATTCATCCAGATGTGCGGCGGCCTTGCCGAGCGTGAAATGGAAGCCCAGGTCCTGGACTCCATGGACCTCGAGCGCGAGCGCGGCATCACCATCAAGGCCCACAGCGTTACCCTGTACTACACCGCAAAAGACGGTATCAAGTACCAGCTGAACTTCATTGACACCCCTGGCCACGTTGACTTCACCTACGAAGTCAGCCGTTCGCTGGCCGCCTGTGAAGGTGCCTTGCTGGTGGTCGATGCCGGCCAGGGTGTTGAAGCCCAGTCCGTGGCCAACTGCTACACCGCGATCGAGCAGGGCCTTGAGGTCATGCCGGTACTGAACAAGATCGACCTGCCCCAGGCCGATCCTGACCGCGTTAAAGAAGAAATCGAAAAAATCATCGGCATTGACGCCACCGACGCCGTCGAGTGCAGCGCCAAGACCGGCCTGGGCGTTGACGAAGTGCTCGAGCGCCTGGTCAAGACCATTCCTGCGCCTACCGGCAACTACGAAGATCCGCTGCAAGCGTTGATCATCGACTCCTGGTTCGACAACTACCTGGGCGTTGTTTCCCTGGTACGCGTGCGCCACGGCCGTGTGAAGAAGGGCGACAAGATCCTGGTCAAATCCACCGGCAAGATCCACCTGGTGGACAGCGTCGGTGTATTCAACCCGAAACACACCGCCACCACCGACCTCAAAGCCGGTGAAGTGGGCTTCATCATCGCCGGTATCAAGGACATTCACGGTGCGCCAGTGGGTGACACCCTGACCTTGAGCTCCACCCCTGACGTCGACGTGCTGCCGGGCTTCAAACGCATCCAGCCGCAGGTTTACGCCGGCCTGTTCCCGGTCAGCTCCGACGACTTCGAAGACTTCCGCGAAGCGCTGCAGAAGCTGACCCTCAACGACTCGTCGTTGCAGTACACCCCGGAAAGCTCCGATGCCCTGGGCTTCGGCTTCCGCTGCGGTTTCCTGGGCATGCTGCACATGGAGATCATCCAGGAGCGCCTCGAGCGCGAATACGACCTGGACCTGATCACCACGGCGCCGACGGTTATTTTTGAGCTGGCGCTGAAAACCGGTGAAACGATTTACGTCGACAACCCGTCCAAGCTTCCGGATCTGTCCTCCATCGAAGACATGCGCGAGCCGATCGTGCGGGCCAATATCCTGGTTCCGCAAGAGCACTTGGGCAACGTTATTACCCTGTGTATCGAAAAACGTGGCGTGCAGCACGACATGTTGTTCCTCGGTACCCAGGTGCAAGTGACCTACGATTTGCCGATGAACGAAGTGGTTCTGGACTTCTTCGACCGTCTCAAATCCACCAGTCGCGGCTATGCTTCGCTGGATTACCATTTCGACCGTTACCAATCGGCTAATCTGGTGAAACTGGATGTGCTGATCAACGGCGACAAGGTGGATGCACTGGCGCTGATCGTGCACAAGGACAACGCGCACTACAAAGGTCGCCAGTTGACCGAAAAGATGAAAGAACTGATTCCGCGCCAGATGTTCGATGTCGCGATCCAGGCCGCCATTGGCGGGCAGATCATTGCACGGACCTCCGTCAAGGCACTCAGAAAGAACGTACTGGCCAAATGCTACGGCGGTGACGTAAGCCGTAAGCGCAAGCTGCTTGAGAAGCAAAAGGCCGGTAAGAAACGCATGAAGCAAGTGGGCAACGTGGAAATTCCACAAGAAGCCTTCCTTGCAGTGCTCAGGTTGGATAGTTAGGTCCTATGTCACTAAATTTCCCGCTGTTGCTGGTCATCGCCGTTGCCGTTTGCGGTCTCCTGGCGTTGCTCGATCTGGTGTTCTTCGCCCCGCGTCGGCGGGCGGCGATCGCCTCGTATCAGGGCAGCGTCAGCCAGCCCGATGCGGTGGCAATCGAGAAACTGAACAAAGAGCCTTTGCTGGTTGAATACGGCAAGTCGTTCTTCCCGGTGTTGTTCATCGTGCTGGTGCTGCGTTCGTTCCTGGTGGAGCCGTTTCAGATCCCTTCGGGGTCGATGAAACCTACCCTGGACGTGGGCGACTTCATCCTGGTGAACAAGTTCTCCTACGGGATCCGCCTGCCGGTGCTCGACAAGAAAGTCATCCCGGTCGGTGACCCGCAGCGCGGCGATGTGATGGTGTTTCGCTACCCAAGCGACCCGAACGTCAACTACATCAAGCGTGTCGTGGGCCTGCCGGGCGACGTGATTCGCTACACCAGCGACAAGCGCCTGTTCGTCAATGGTGAGTCGGTAGCCGAGAAGTTGATCGGCACCGAGCCGAACACCCTGGGCAGCGCTGAGCTGTATCAGGAAAAACTCGGCGCAGTAGAGCACCAGATCCGCAAGGAAATGAGCCGCTACCGCTCGCCGCCCGACACCGAATGGAAAGTGCCTGCCGGGCACTACTTCATGATGGGCGACAACCGTGACAACTCCAACGACAGCCGGTATTGGGATGACCCTAATATCCCCAAGGACCTGCTGGGCATGGTTCCCGACGAGAACATTGTCGGCAAGGCCTTTGCGGTCTGGATGAGCTGGCCGGAACCCAAGCTCAGCCACCTGCCGAACTTCTCGCGGGTCGGGCTGATCAAGTAATACAGGCGGCGCTGTGAACACAGCGCCGAATGCTTTTCTGGGGTTGGGACAATTATTGGCCCAACTCCTTGCTGTACCAATCAGGATTTGAATTTGAACACTGCGTCAATCGTCGATGGCCGCCGGTGCCACCAAACAGAAATGGGTAAACCGTGAGCGTTTCTCTAAGCCGTCTCGAGCGCCAGCTCGGCTACACCTTCAAGGACCAGGAATTGATGGTCCTTGCCCTCACACACCGCAGCTTTGCAGGGCGCAATAACGAGCGCCTGGAATTCCTCGGTGATGCCATCCTCAACTTTGCCGCCGGTGAGGCGCTGTTCGAGCGTTTCCCGCAAGCGCGCGAGGGCCAGCTGTCACGCCTGCGTGCACGCCTGGTAAAAGGCGAGACCCTGGCCGTGCTGGCCCGTGGTTTCGGCCTGGGTGAGTACCTGCGCCTGGGGTCCGGCGAGCTGAAAAGCGGTGGCTTTCGCCGCGAGTCGATCCTGGCCGATGCCCTCGAAGCGTTGATCGGTGCGATCTACCTGGATGCAGGCATGGAGACCGCCAAGGAGCGCGTAGTCGCCTGGCTGGCGTCGGAGATCGAGAGCCTGACGCTGGTCGACACCAACAAAGATCCCAAGACCCGCCTGCAGGAATACCTGCAGTCGCGTGGTTGCGAACTGCCACGCTACGAAGTGGTGGATATCCAGGGTGAACCCCATTGCCGCGTGTTCTTCGTGGAATGTGAAATCACCTTATTGAATGAAAAAAGCCGAGGTCAGGGTGTGAGCCGTCGTATTGCCGAACAGGTAGCGGCCGCTGCAGCACTGATTGCCCTGGGCGTGGAGAATGGCCATGACTGATTCAACCGCAACACGCTGTGGCTATGTTGCCATCGTCGGCCGCCCGAACGTGGGCAAGTCCACGCTGCTGAACCACATCCTCGGCCAGAAGCTGGCGATCACCTCGCGCAAGCCGCAGACCACCCGCCACAACATGCTGGGCATCAAGACCGAAGGCAATGTGCAAGCGGTCTACGTCGACACCCCAGGCATGCACAAAGGTGGCGAGAAGGCGCTGAACCGCTACATGAACAAAACCGCTTCGGCGGCGTTGAAAGACGTCGACGTGGTGATCTTCGTGGTCGACCGCACCAAGTGGACCGACGAAGACCAAATGGTTCTGGAGCGCGTGCAGTACGTCACTGGCCCGTTGATCGTCGCGCTGAACAAGACCGACCGTATCGAAGACAAGGCTGAGCTGATGCCGCACCTCAGCTGGCTGCAGGAGCAACTGCCGAACGCCCAGATCATCCCGATCTCGGCCCAGCACGGCCACAACCTCGACGCTCTGGAACGTGTGATCGCCGAGCACCTGCCGGAGAACGAGCACTTCTTCCCGGAAGACCAGATCACCGACCGCAGCAGCCGTTTCCTGGCCGCCGAACTGGTACGCGAGAAAATCATGCGCCAGATGGGCGCCGAGCTGCCGTACCAGATCACCGTCGAAATCGAAGAGTTCAAGCAGCAGGGCAAAACCCTGCATATCCACGCGTTGATCCTCGTCGAACGCGACGGCCAGAAAAAAATCATCATTGGCGACAAGGGCGAGCGCATCAAACGCATCGGCACCGAAGCGCGCAAGGATATGGAATTGCTGTTTGATTCCAAGATCATGCTTAACCTGTGGGTGAAGGTTAAAGGTGGTTGGTCCGATGATGAGCGCGCGCTGCGTTCCCTGGGCTACGGCGACCTGTAACCCTCCGCCTGATGGCGGGTGGGCTTGTTGTGGCGAGGGAGCTTGCTCCCGCTGGGCCGCGAAGCGGCCCCAACAAGGTCGGCGCGTTTTACCTGACGTAACTCTATGGCTGGTATAGGGGCTGCTTCGCAGCCCAGCGGGAGCAAGCTCCCTCGCCACAAAAGCGCTCTCCTTCTTTAGAGATTCCCCGTCTCATGTCCCAAACCCCACCCCCCAGCCAACTCGCCTACGTCCTGCACAGCCGCGCCTACCGCGAGACCAGCGCTTTGGTGGATTTCCTCACGCCCCAAGGCCGCTTGCGCGCGGTGTTGCGCAGTGCGCGGGGCAAAGCGGGTACGTTGGCACGGCCGTTTGTGGCGCTGGACGTAGAGTTTCGTGGCAAGGGCGAGCTGAAAAACGTCGGCCGCCTGGAAAGCGTCGGCACCTCGGCCTGGCTCAATGGCGAAGCGCTGTTCAGTGGCCTCTACCTCAACGAACTGTTGATCCGCCTGCTGCCCGCCGAAGACCCGCACCCCGCCGTCTTCGATCACTACGCTGCCACGCTGGTGGCCCTGGCCGAAGGTCGCCCGCTGGAGCCGCTGCTGCGCGCCTTCGAATGGCGCCTGCTCGATGACTTGGGCTACGGCTTCGAACTGAGCAACGACCTGCACGGCGACCCCATCGCCGCCGACGGTATGTACCGCCTGCAAGTCGACGCCGGCCTTGAGCGCGTATACCTGCTGCAACCGGGCCTGTTCCAGGGCACCGAGCTGTTGGCCATGAGCGAAGCGGACTGGACCGCCCCTGGTGCCTTGTCCGCCGCCAAGCGCCTGATGCGCCAGGCGCTGGCCGTGCATTTGGGCGGGCGCCCGCTGGTCAGTCGCGAGTTGTTTCGAAAGCCCTGACAAGCCCGTGTATGCTGTGCAGCGTTTCTTTCCCTTTTCAGGAGCGCTTCCGTGACCACCAGCAATCGCATTCTTCTTGGCGTCAACATCGACCACGTCGCCACCCTGCGCCAGGCCCGGGGCACCCGTTACCCCGACCCGGTCAAGGCCGCGCTGGACGCCGAAGAAGCGGGCGCCGACGGCATCACCGTGCACCTGCGCGAAGACCGCCGCCACATCCAGGAGCGCGATGTACTGGTGCTCAAGGACGTGCTGCAAACCCGCATGAACTTCGAGATGGGCGTCACCGAAGAAATGATGGCGTTCGCCGAGCGCATCCGCCCGGCGCATATCTGCCTGGTGCCGGAAACCCGCCAGGAACTCACCACCGAAGGCGGCCTCGACGTGGCCGGCCAGGAAGCACGGATCAAGGCGGCGGTGGAGCGCCTGTCGAAGATCGGCAGCGAAGTGTCACTGTTCATCGACGCCGACGAGCGCCAGATCGAAGCGTCGCGTCGCGTCGGCGCGCCGGCGATCGAACTGCACACTGGCCGTTACGCCGATGCCACCACGCCCACCGAAGTGGCTGAGGAACTGCAGCGCATCATCGACGGCGTCAAGTGCGGCCTCAACGAAGGCCTGATCGTCAACGCCGGCCATGGCTTGCACTACCACAACGTCGAAGCCGTGGCCGCGATCAAGGGCATCAACGAGCTGAACATCGGCCATGCGCTGGTGGCGCATGCGCTGTTCGTCGGTTTCAAAGGCGCGGTTGCCGAAATGAAAGCCCTGATTCTGGCGGCTGCCAAGCACTGATCAGACACTGGAAATCTCCTGTGGAGCGGGCTTGTGTGGGAGCTGGCTTGCCTGCGATAGCATCACCTCGGTAAAACTGAAAAACCGAGGCGCCTGTATCGCGGGCAAGCCCGGCTCCCACACAAACCAGCTCCCACAGGAAATCTTCAGAGTCTTCATCGGCGTTTTCGCCATGCGGCAATGCGAAGCCTTACTGTTTAGCCGATGCAGGTGTATCGTATCTGCCCTTTGCGGGCCTCTGGCCTGCGGCAGATACGTGAGGTTGTTGTGTCCCGATCCTTTTCCCGTCGACAAATCCTGGGTGGCCTGGCAGGCCTAGCCGTCGTGGGCGTCGGTGCCGGTGGCGCCTATCGCTACTGGCTGGGGAAAGTCGCCGAGGCCAACGCGGGCCACGATTACGAGCTGATTGCCGCACCGTTGGACGTGGAACTGGTGCCCGGCCACAAGACCGAAGCCTGGGCGTTCGGCCCCTCGGCGCCAGGCACCGAGTTGCGTGTGCGCCAAGGCGAGTGGCTGCGGGTACGTTTTATCAACCACCTGCCGGTCGCCACCACCATTCACTGGCACGGCATCCGCCTGCCGCTGGAAATGGACGGCGTGCCCTACGTCTCGCAACTGCCGGTACTGCCCGGTGAATATTTCGACTACAAATTCCGCGTGCCCGATGCCGGCAGCTACTGGTATCACCCCCATGTGAACAGCAGCGAAGAACTTGGCCGTGGCCTGGTCGGCCCGCTGATTGTCGAAGAGCGCGAGCCCACCGGTTTCAAACACGAATGCACCTTGAGCCTGAAAAGCTGGCACGTGGACGAAGAGGGCGCCTTTGTCGCCTTCAGCGTGCCCCGTGAAGCGGCGCGTGGTGGCACGGCCGGGCGGCTGTCGACCATCAATGGCGTGCCCCAGGCGGTGATCGATCTGCCTGCCGGGCAGATCACCCGCGTGCGCTTGCTCAACCTCGACAACACCCTGACGTACCGCCTCAACATCCCCGACGTTGAAGCGCAGATCTACGCACTGGATGGCAACCCCATCGAGCCGCGCCCGTTGGGCAAGGAATACTGGCTGGGCCCGGGCATGCGCATTTGCCTGGCGATCAAGGCGCCACCGGCGGGTCAAGAGCTGTCGATCCGTAACGGCCCGGTGCGTCTCGGCACTTTCCGTTCAGTCGCCAATACCGACGCGCCGAGCGAATGGCCGCCAGCACTGCCCGCCAACCCGATTGCCGAGCCGGACCTGGCCAATGCCGAGAAACTCAACTTCAATTTCGAGTGGGTCGGCAGCGTGTCGGTGGATGACGGCAAACCGCCGAGCCTGTGGCAGATCAACGGCAAGGCCTGGGACATCACCGACAAGACCTGCGCCGACCGCCCGATTGCCAGGCTTGAGAAGGGCAAGAGCTATATTTTTGAATTGAAGAACATGACCCAGTACCAGCACCCGATTCACCTGCACGGCATGAGCTTCAAGGTGATCGCCTCGAACCGCCACAAGGTGATTCCGTATTTCACCGACACCTACCTGCTGGGCAAGAACGAGCGTGCGCGCGTGGCGTTGGTGGCCGATAACCCAGGCGTGTGGATGTTTCACTGCCACGTGATCGACCATATGGAAACCGGCCTGATGGCCGCCATCGAGGTGGCGTGATGCGCCAGATTCGCCCCGCAGCGATTATCGACCGCAGCCGCGACCAGCACTTCATGCGCGAAGCCCTGGCCCTTGCCGCCCAGGGCGCGGCACTTGGCGAAGTGCCCGTGGGCGCGGTGCTGGTGCAAGGCGGTGAAATCATCGGCCGTGGCTTTAACTGCCCGATCAGCGGCAACGACCCCAGCGCCCATGCCGAGATGGTCGCCATTCGCGCCGCTGCGCAGGCGATCAGCAACTACCGGCTGGTGGGCAGCACGCTGTACGTGACGCTGGAGCCGTGCAGCATGTGCGCTGGTTTGATTGTGCATTCGCGTATCGCGCGGGTGGTGTACGGCGCGCTGGAGCCCAAGGCCGGGATTGTGCAAAGCCAGGGGCAGTTTTTTACCCAGGGCTTTCTCAACCATCGGGTGCTGTATGAAGGCGGGGTGTTGGCCGAGGAATGCGGCACGGTACTGAGTGAATTCTTCAAGGCCCGCAGAGCCAAGCCCACACTCTAAAGAACACCGAGGAGCCAATGTGGGAGCTGGCTTGCCTGCGATAGCGGTGCATCAGTCACTGATGAGTTGTCGGGCTGGCCGCTATCGCAGGCAAGCCAGCTCCCACATTTTGATCCCCATTTAGTCAGGGAAATCAGTGTTTATTTCTTGGCGATAATCACCGCCCGCATCGGCGCGGGCAGCCCTTCGATGGTCTTGCTGTGATCATCTGGGTCAAGGAAATCACTCAGCGACTGATACTTCATCCACTCGGTGCCGCGTTGTTCTTCAACCGTGGTCACGCTCACATCCACACAACGCACTTCACTGAAACCCGCGCGGCGCAGCCACAGCATCAGTGCCGGCACCGACGGCAGGAACCACACGTTGCGCATCTGTGCGTAGCGGTCTTCCGGCACCAGCACTTGCTGCTGATCGCCGTCCACTACCAGGGTTTCCAGCACCAACTCGCCACCTTTGACCAGTGTGTCCTTGAGTGCCAGCAGATGCTCGATCGGCGAGCGACGGTGATAGAACACGCCCATGGAAAACACCGTATCGAAGCCTTCCAGGTTCGACGGCAGGTCCTCAAACGGGAACGGCAAGTGCCAGGCCTTTGGCTCGGACAAGTAGCGCTGCACCGCCTGGAACTGGCAGAAAAACAGCCAGTTCGGGTCTACGCCAATGACGCTGTCGGCCCCCGCGCCGAGCATGCGCCACATGTAATAGCCGTTGCCGCAGCCCACATCGAGGATGCGCTTGCCCTTCAAATCCAGGTGCGGCGCCACCCGCGACCATTTCCAGTCCGAACGCCATTCGGTGTCCACGTGCACGCCGAACAGGTTGAACGGGCCTTTGCGCCACGGGCTCAGGCCCATCAGGGCGGTGTGCATTTGTGCGCGGGTGGCGTCGTCGCAATCGGTATCAAGCGTCAGGCCATTGAGCAAATCGACTTCGCTGGGCTGGATCTGCGGCAGTGCGTCCAGCGCACTTTGCCAGCGCTCCAGGTCGCCATGGCCCTTTTCCATTTTGCTGTCGAGCTGCGCTTGCAGGCCCTGGGCCCATACGGCCAGAGGAGTACCGACCAAGTGGCGGGCGAGGGGGGACAAATCAATCATGGCAAGGCAATCAACGAGGCAAAGTTAAGACACTGGAACCACGGCACGACTTTCGAGAACCCGGCCGCCAGCAGGCGTTCGCGGTGTTCTTCGAGGCTGTCGGGTTTCATGACGTTTTCGATGGCGCTGCGCTTCTGGGCAATTTCCAGTTCGCTGTAGCCGTTGGCGCGTTTGAACGCGATATGCAGGTCGGTGAGCAGCGCGTGTTCTTCGGGATCGTTGAAACGCAGCTTTTCCGAAAGGATCAGCGCCCCGCCTGGCAGCAGCGACTGGCGGATACGCCCGAGTAACGCCAGGCGTTGGTCAGGCGCGATAAATTGCAGGGTGAAGTTCAACGCCACCACCGAAGCAGGCTTAAATTGCAGCGCGAGAATGTCGCCCTCAATCACCTCAACCGGCAGCAACTCCTGGAACATCGAGTCCTGACCGTTGAGGTATTCGCGGCAGCGCTCGACCATGGCGGCGGAGTTATCCACTGCAATCACCCGGCAGCCGTCGGTGCGCACGTGGCGACGCAAAGCTTGGGTCACAGCGCCTAGGGACGAACCGAGGTCGTAAAGCACGCTGCCCGGCTGGGCAAATTGCGCCGCAAGCACGCCGAGGTTCTCGACGATGGTCGGGTAACCCGGCACCGAGCGCTTGATCATGTCCGGGAACACCCGCACCACGTCCTCGTTAAAGGCGAAGTCCGGCACCTGGGGCAGGGGCTGGGCGAATAGGCGATCGGGTTCTTTGCTCACGGTTGTTCCGGCGACGAGGGGGGAAAGGCCGGCATTTTAGCCAAGTTGGCCCTCATGTGCGCGGGTTGTCTGATGGAAAGCCGAAGCGGTAATACCCCACTGACCCAGCCAATAGGTGGTGATCAGCAAATACGGTGCCGCATCGAAGGCCAACACAAACCGGTTGATGCCGATCAGCGTGTCGGAAAACACAAACGACACCGCCCCCGCTGCCGCAAGCCATGCCGAGCGTTTGGGCACTTCACTGCCCAGCCGTGCGAGCGCACGCCAAAGCATGGCACTGATCACCAGGGCGTAAACCACCACTGGAATCAGCAAGTCGCCGAGGCCGTGGGAAATCAAAATACTCAGCAGGATTGCCCCCACACCCAGCGCCAATACCAATGGCAACACCGCCAGGCGGCGGCAATCGCTGAAATAGGCTTTCAGATACGCCAGGTGCGCAAACAGGAACGCGCCGAGGCCAAAGATAAACAGGTCGCCCGGCCAAGCGAGCAGCACATCACCGACCAGGGAAAAAATCAGCCCCAGGCTGATCCAGCGTCGATAGTCAGTGGGCGGCGCATCATGCAGCCAGCCCAGCAGTGCCAGCACCGGCAGTGGTTTGACCAGCAGGCACAACAAGGTGGCGTGGGTGGTCAGGCCGTAGATAAAGGTGCCGGCGCCCATCAGCGCAAGGATCAGCCATGGCATATCAGTTCACCGTAATGGCGCAGTCGAAGGTTTCGGCCGGTTCGGCTTCCGGCTCCCAGGGTTGCTGGGATGTCAGGCGCAAACGGCCCTGGCCGGCCGCGAAGGCCTGGAAGCGCCAGGTGGAGTGGCCACCGCCGCCGATCACACCGGATTCCGCGCTGCTGTAGACCTCCGGGCTCAAGGCACGCAGCACACCGCCCGCGGAATCCTGGATGGCCCAGCGGTAGCCGGTGGTGGGGTTGCTCGGCAGGGTGAGGATCAGGTTTTGTCCGGTTTTAAGCTGCAGCGGGCAGGCGCTCTGGTTGTCCACTGTGACGTTTTGCTTGGGGGCACTGGCGCATCCGGCCAGCAGGGCAAGGCTCAAGGGGAGAAGCAGGCGGGCAGCGGTCATGGAGGCTCCGTTGTGTGGCGACGAAGGGCGAGCATAACCGAAGATGAGACAAGGTGTGACAAGCAGACAGTGACAGAAACCTTTGTGGCGAGGGAGCTTGCTCCCGCTGGCCGCGAAGCGGCCCCGGCTTTGTTGGGACTGCTGCGCAGTCCAGCGGGAGCAAGCTCCCTCGCCACAGGGTTGGAGTGAAATTTAGAAGAGCACCTTCGCCACATCCGCAAAGCGCTTGGCAAAGTGTACCGTCATGCCTTCCTTCAGGTACTCCGGCAACTCCTCAAAGCTCCCGCGATTCGGCTCCGGCAAGATCAGCTCGTGAATCTTCTGGCGGCGCGCCGCAATCACCTTCTCGCGCACGCCGCCAATCGGCAGCACATGCCCGGTCAACGTCAGCTCGCCGGTCATGGCCACGCCTTTTTTCGGCGGCTGGTTGCGCGCCAGCGACAGCAGCGCACTGGCCATGGTGACACCCGCGCTCGGGCCGTCTTTTGGTGTGGCGCCTTCCGGCACGTGCAGGTGTACGAAGGCTTCATCGAAGAACTTCGGATCGCCGCCAAACGACTTCAGGTTCGAGCTGATGTAGCTGTAGGCGATCTCGGCGGACTCTTTCATCACTTCACCCAACTGCCCGGTGAGTTTGAAGCCGCGATTGAGCGTGTGGATGCGCGTCGCCTCAATCGGCAAGGTCGCGCCGCCCATGCTGGTCCAGGCCAGGCCAGTGATCACACCAGTGCCCGACAGCACTTGCTCGTTGCGGAACACCGGCATGCCCAATGAGCTTTCCAGGTCCTTGTTGCCGATCTTGATCACCGAGTCTGGCTCATCCAGCAACTTGACCACGGCCTTGCGCACCAGTTTGCCCAGCTGTTTCTCCAACTGGCGCACCCCGGCTTCCCGCGCATAACCGTCGATCAACGCACGCAGGGCGCCGTCGCTGATGCTCAGGCTGGTTTTCGCCACGCCGGCTTTTTCCAGCTGCTTGGGCCACAGGTGACGCTTGGCGATGGCGACTTTTTCTTCGGTGATATAGCCCGACAGGCGAATCACTTCCATACGGTCCAGCAACGGGCCGGGGATCGAGTCCAGGGTGTTGGCGGTACACACGAACAGCACTTTGGACAGGTCCAGGCGCAGGTCCAGGTAGTGATCGAGGAATTCGACGTTCTGCTCAGGGTCGAGGGTTTCCAGCAGCGCAGACGCCGGGTCGCCCTGGAAGCTCTGGCCCATCTTGTCGATCTCGTCGAGCATGATCACCGGGTTCATCACTTCCACATCTTTAAGCGCCTGCACCAGCTTGCCCGGCAGGGCGCCGATGTAGGTGCGGCGATGGCCCTTGATCTCGGCCTCGTCGCGCATGCCGCCAACGCTGAACCGATAGAACGGCCGGCCCAGGGATTCGGCGATGGATTTACCCACACTGGTCTTGCCCACGCCCGGCGGGCCGACCAGCAGCACGATGGAACCGGCGACTTCGCCTTTGTAAGCACCGACCGCGAGGAATTCGAGGATGCGACTTTTGATGTCGTCCAGGCCCGCATGGTGCTTATCCAGCACTTTGCGCGCGTGTTTCAGGTCGAGCTTGTCCTCGCCATATACGCCCCACGGCACGGAAGTGGCCCAGTCCAGGTAGTTGCGTGTGACCGCGTATTCCGGCGAACCGGTTTCCAGGATCGACAGCTTGTTCATCTCTTCGCCGATGCGTTTTTGCGCCTGGGCCGGCAGCACTTTGCCCACCAGGCGTTGCTCGAACTGTTCGACGTCGGCGCTGCGGTCATCCTTGGTCAAGCCCAGCTCTTGCTGGATGACCTTGAGTTGTTCCTTGAGGAAGAACTCGCGCTGATGCTCACCGATCTTGCGGTTTACCTCGGCGGAGATTTCCTTCTGCAGGCGCGCGACTTCAACTTCCTTGCGCAGCATCGGCAATACTTTTTCCATGCGCTTGAGCATGGGGACGCAGTCCAGCACTTCCTGCAACTCGTTACCGGTTGCCGAGGTCAACGCGGCGGCGAAGTCGGTGAGCGGCGACGGGTCGTTGGGGCTGAAGCGGTTGAGGTAGTTCTTCAACTCTTCGCTGTACAGCGGGTTGAGTGGCAGCAGTTCCTTGATCGCATTGATCAGCGCCATGCCGTAGGCCTTGACCTCGTCGGTCGGCTGGGTGGGCTGGTGCGGGTATTCGACTTCCACCAGGTATGGCGGGCGATGGTGCTTGAGCCAGGTCTTGATGCGCACGCGGGTCAGGCCCTGGGCGACGAACTGCAGCTTGCCGTTCTCGCGGCTGGCGTGGTGCACCTTCACCAGCGTGCCGTACAGCGGCAGGCTGGAGGTGTCGAAGTGGCGCGGGTCTTCGGGTGGTGTGTCCATGAAAAACAGCGCAAGCGAGTGGTGGTCGGATTTGCTCACCAGCTCCAGGGTTTCGGCCCACGGATCTTCGTTGACGATGACCGGCAATACCTGCGCCGGGAAGAACGGCCGGTTGTGGATCGGGATGATATAGACCTTGTCCGGCAGGTTTTGCCCAGGCAGGGCCAGGCCGGTGTTGGACGAGGTTTCGTGCTCAGCGTTTTCGGGATCGGCGTAATCGTTCAGGTCGATGTCCGGGAAATCTTGCTGGTCGCTCATGGGGCACCTGCATAAGGAAGTATGCAGGTTAGATGGGGCGGGGTAGCGGTGGTTTCAATGGTGGGCGTGAGATAGCAACATATTGCATGAAATTTCTAAAACGACGCTGAGTCCATGTGGGAGCTGGCTTGCCTGCGATAGCGGTGTGCCAGTTGATACATCGGGTGACTGATACACCGCCATCGCAGGCAAGCCAGCTCCTACATGTCAGACCGAGTGGCGTCAGCTGATTTTGTGCAGGTAAGCCGGCAGCGGCTGCTCCGGTAACACCGACAGCACCTTCAGGCGCTGCAACATCCGCTGCCGCGCCCGCTGCAAATGCTCGCGCAAATTCAGCGCCGCCGCATCAAATGCCCCATGCAGCAACAACTCCAGAATCAAGCGATGTTCGGCGAGCATGGCGGGATCTGCGCCGATTCCCAGTAAACGGTAAAAAATACGACTGATGATCATCGGGCTCTGGCCTTGGCGGATCAGCGCGGCGATCTTGCGGTTTTGCAGGCCGGCCAGGCAGCGTTGGTGCAAGTCCTCTTCGATCTGTTCGATGGTTTCCAGGCTGCAGTGTGGGCTTTGCTGGGCATCCAGCACGCGCTGCAACATCGCTTCGAGCATCTCGCGGTCCAGGTTTGGCGCACTCTGGCGCAGCGCTTCGGGTTCCAGGCAGGCGCGTAGTTCGTAGTCTTCGGTGACTTCCCGCGCGGTCAACGGCCCGGCCAGCCACTGGGAGTAGGGTTCTTTTTCCACCAGGCCACGGTCGCGCAGGCGCATCAGCGCTTCACGCACCACCGCGCGGCTGACGCTGTAGTGGTCAGCGGCGGCTTGCTCGTCCAGGCGGTAGTGGCCAAAAGCGATACATGTGGACAGCGCCGCGCCGATTTCCTCGACGATCCGCTCACCCAGCGGCCGCGTATCCACCAACTCAGCTTCGCCATCAAGGCCCAGGTGCGCATGGCTCAGGGGCAAGCGCAGCGGCTCCATGACCAGGCCTTTGGGGTTGATCAAGTAACCTCGGCCATTGAAACGGCAGATCAAGCCCTCGTCATGCAGCAGGTCCAAAGCCTTGCGGACTGGAACGCGGCTGGTGCCGAACAGCTCGGCCAGCGGCGCTTCCAGCAACACCAGCCCGTGGCGCGCAGTGCCGTTAACGATCGCATCACGCAACAGTTGGTGAATCATCGCGTAACGGGAGGCCGAGGCGGACACTGCTTTCATCGTGTTCTCTTGGGCGTGTAGGAAATTGGTCGGGGATTCTCTCATAGATGCACCTGTCACTCTGCGCTACAGCGGTGGCACTTTTTTGGGGCCGCCAAGAGAGAAACGTTACTTTTTGCACCAAAATGTATTTATTAATAAAAGATACATTATTTCAATTCGGGCCAGGCCATGCACGTGCGCCGATATTTTTTGCAGCCTGCAAAACCATCTATCCCGCTGGTGTTGACGTTATGGCTTAGGAACACCACAACACGTCCAAAGAGACTGGCACGAAATCTGCCTTTGTAAAACGTACATTTTATTAATATGTACGTTTTGTGAGGGTCATCTTGATGTCAGACGCCACCTCAATGGCCCAAGCGTTCGCCAGCGGTCGCAACGACCCGGTGCAGGCACTGGAGCAGGCACTCGTCCACGCGAGCATGGCGCCCAGTGTCTTTATCTCCCTGACCGCCGAGCGCGCACGCCGTGAGGCCGAGGCTGCCGCCGCGCGCTGGCGTGCCGGGCAGCCTTTGAGCGCATTCGATGGCGTGCCACTGGCCTGGAAAGATCTGTTCGACGTGGCCGGCAGCATCACCACCGCAGGCGCCGCCTATCGCCGCAAGGCTGCGCCGGCCTTGGTCGATGCGCCCAGTGTCGGGCTGTTGTGCCGCGCCGGAATGGTCAGCCTGGGCAAGACCAATCTCAGTGAACTGGCGTATTCCGGCCTGGGCCTGAACCCGCATTTCGGCACGCCCCATAACCCCAATGGCAGCGATCAACCGCGCATTCCCGGCGGCTCGTCGTCGGGCTCGGCGGTCGCTGTGGCGGCGGGGATCGTGCCCATCGCCATGGGCACCGACACCGCCGGCTCGATCCGCATCCCCGCAGCGCTCAATGGTGTGGTGGGCTACCGCAGCAGCTGTCGGCGCTACAGCCGTGACGGTGTATTCCCGCTGGCGCACACCCTCGACAGCCTCGGCCCGCTGACCCGCAGCGTGCGCGATGCGCTGGCCATCGACGACCTGCTCAACGGCCGCACGCAACAGCACGTCGCCCGCAGCCTCAAGGGCCAGCACTTCGTCCTTGAGCAGGGCACGTTGGAAGACATCGAACCCGCCGTACGCAATAACCTGCTGCGCGCGGTGGACCAGCTCAAGGCTGCCGGTGCGCTGATCGAGGTGCGCGCGTCAGCCACCTTCCAGGCCACCCTCAACCTGATCAAGCAGGACGGCTGGCTCGGCTCATTCGAAGCCTTCGCCCTGCACGAAAACTTGTTGGACAGTCGCGATGCCGAGCAACTCGACCCGCGTGTACGTCGCCGCCTGGAGGCCGCGCGTGAATTGCCTGCCAGCCAATTACTGCACCTGATCGACGCGCGTCGCCGCTTGCAACTCCAACTGGTCGATGAACTCGACGGTGCCGTTCTCATTACCCCGACCGTCGCCCATGTCGCCCCGGCCCTTGCACCGCTGCAAGCCGATGACGAGCTGTTCGTCAAAACCAACCTCGCCACCCTGCGCCTGACCATGCCCGGCAGTTTGCTCGACATGCCTGGCGTCAGCCTGCCCAGCGGCCGTGATGCCCTGGGTTTACCCACCGGCCTGCTGCTCAGCGCCCCAAGCGGCGAAGACGCACGTCTGCTCAGGGCCGCACTGTCGGTCGAAACCACCCTGAATTTTTAAGGAGACATACCATGGCTAAAGACATTCTCTGTGCATTTGGCGTCGACGTAGACGCCGTCGCCGGCTGGCTCGGCTCCTACGGCGGTGAAGACTCGCCGGACGACATCTCCCGCGGCTTGTTCGCAGGTGAAATTGGCGCGCCGCGCCTGCTCAAACTGTTCGAACGCTACGGCCTGCGCACCACCTGGTTTATTCCCGGTCACTCAATGGAAACCTTCCCCGAGCAGATGAAAGCGGTGGCCGACGCCGGCCACGAAATCGGCGTGCACGGCTACAGCCACGAAAACCCGATCGCGATGACCGCCGAGCAGGAAGAAATCGTCCTCGATAAGTCGATCGAGTTGATTACCCAAGTTACCGGCAAGCGCCCGACCGGTTATGTCGCGCCCTGGTGGGAGTTCAGCAAGGTCACTAACGAGTTGCTGCTGAAAAAAGGCATCAAGTACGACCACAGCCTGATGCACAACGACTTCCATCCGTACTACGTGCGCAAGGGCGACAGCTGGACCAAGATCGATTACAGCCAGCACCCGGATACCTGGATGAAACCTTTGGTGCGCGGCGAAGAAACCGACCTGGTGGAAATCCCGGCCAACTGGTACCTCGACGACTTGCCGCCGATGATGTTCATCAAAAAAGCCCCCAACAGCCACGGCTTCGTCAACCCGCGCCACCTGGAAGAGATGTGGCGCGACCAGTTCGACTGGGTTTACCGCGAACACGAACACGCGGTGTTCACCATGACCATCCACCCCGACGTGTCCGGCCGCCCGCAAGTGCTGTTGATGCTCGAGCGCCTGATCGAACACATCCAGAGCCATGCCGGCGTGCGCTTTGTCACTTTTGACGAAATTGCCGACGACTTTATCCGCCGCCAGCCGCGTACCTGATCTGAGTCATCCGTTACCTGTGGTTCAGGTTCCACCTTGGCTAGTCGGCATTTGCCCCAACCCTGCGAGGCGCGATTTATGTCCATCTACAACAAGCTTGACCTGACTGGCTGGAAACCCCGGCAACTGACGTCGCAAGAGGTGCGCTTTGCCACCTGGATCGCGTTTTTCGCCTGGGTGTTTGCGGTGTATGACTTCATCCTCTTCGGCACCTTGCTGCCGGAGATCGGCCGGCATTTTGGCTGGGGTGAAGTGGAGCAAGCTGAAATCGCAACATGGGTGGCGGTGGGCACAGCGGTGGTCGCCTTTGCGATTGGCCCGGTAGTGGACAAGTTGGGCCGGCGCAAAGGCATTATTTTTACCGTGGCAGGTTCCGCGCTGTGCTCGGCACTTACCGCGATTGGCGGTGCGTGGGGCAAGTCGCCGCTGATTCTGATTCGTTCGCTGGGCGGCCTGGGCTATGCCGAGGAAACCGTCAACGCCACGTACCTGAGCGAGCTGTATGGCGCCTCGGAAGACCCACGACTGACCAAGCGCCGCGGGTTTATCTACAGCCTGGTGCAGGGCGGCTGGCCGGTGGGCGCGTTGATCGCTGCCGGGTTGACCGCGCTGTTGCTGCCGATTATCGGCTGGCAGGGGTGTTTCATCTTTGCAGCGATCCCGGCCGTCGTGATCGCGATCATGGCGCGCAAGCTCAAGGAGAGCCCGCAGTTCCAGATCCATCAGCGCATCAGCGAACTGCGTAAAAGCGGCGCGGTAAAAGAAGCGCAAAACGTCGCTGTGACTTACGGCGTCGACTACGACGAACACAGCAAGGCTGGCCTTAAAGCTGCCTTCCGTGGTCCGGCACGGCGCGCCACGCTGGTGATCGGCGCCGCGTTGTTGCTCAACTGGGCAGCGATCCAGGTGTTCAGCGTGCTCGGCACCTCGGTGATCGTCAGCGTGCACCATATTTCGTTCGAGAACTCGCTGATCATCCTCGTGCTGTCGAACCTGGTGGGTTACTGCGGCTACCTGACCCACGGCTGGATGGGCGACAAGATCGGCCGCCGCAACGTGATCGGCCTGGGCTGGATGCTCGGTGGCCTGGCATTTGCCGGGATGCTGTTTGGCCCAAGCAACATGCCGATGGTGGTCGGGCTTTACAGCCTGGGCCTGTTCTTCCTGATCGGGCCTTACTCGGCGGCGTTGTTCTTTATCAGCGAGAGTTTCCCCACCAGCATCCGCGCCACCGGCGGCGCGATCATCCATGCCATGGGGCCGATTGGTGCAGTGGTCGCAGGGTTTGGCGCCACCCAGGTGTTGTCCGCCGGCAGTGACTGGCAGACCGCCGCGCTGTGGTTCGGCGCGCTGCCGTGCTTCTTGTCCGGTGCGCTGATGTTTGCCGCACGCCATGTGCGTCCGGAAACCGTTCAGTAAGGAGTGTTAGATGAGCCGTAAAGTTGCCTTGATTACCGGTGCCGCCAGCGGCATCGGCCAAGCCCTCGCCGTGGCGTATGCGCGCAGCGGCGTGGCGGTGGTCGGCGGGTATTTCCCGGCCGATCCCCATGACCCGCATACCACCGTGGCCCTGGTGAAAGAAGCCGGCGGCGAATGCCTGATGTTGCCGCTGGACGTGGGCAATAGCGCCTCGGTAAACGCCCTGGCCGAGGCCGCCGTGCAGCACTTCGGCCGCCTCGATTATGCCGTGGCCAACGCCGGTTTGCTGCGCCGCGCGCCGTTGCTGGAGATGACCGATGAGCTGTGGGACGAGATGCTCAATATCGACCTCACGGGGGTGATGCGCACCTTCCGCGCTGCAAGCCGGCACATGAAAGAGGGCGGCGCGCTGGTGGCGATTTCATCGATTGCCGGCGGTGTGTATGGCTGGCAGGAACACAGCCATTACGCGGCGGCAAAAGCCGGCGTGCCGGGGTTGTGCCGTTCGCTGGCGGTGGAGTTGGCGGCGTTGGGGATTCGTTGCAATGCGGTGATTCCGGGGTTGATCGAGACGCCGCAGTCGTTGGATGCGAAGAATTCTTTGGGGCCGGAAGGCTTGGCCAAGGCCGCCCGGGCAATTCCGTTGGGCCGGGTAGGGCGGGCGGATGAGGTGGCGTCGCTGGTGCAGTTTTTGACCAGTGAGGCGTCGAGCTATTTGACTGGCCAAAGCATCGTCATCGACGGTGGTTTAACCGTGCGCTGGCCCGACTGAATGCATCCAATCCAAATGTGGGAGCGGGCTTGCTCGCGAATGCGCCGTGTCAGTCAATGCATGTGTTACTGACCCACCGTATTCGCGAGCAAGCCCGCTCCCACATTGGAACTGTGTTTGTCCAAGGAGACTTGTATGTCCCAACTCGTTAACCGTCGTGCCGTGATCACCGGTGCCGGCAGCGGCATCGGTGCCGCCATCGCCCGTGCCTACGCCGCTGAAGGCGCACGCCTGCTGCTGGCCGACCGCAACGCCGTCAGCCTCGCCGAAACCGCGATCACCTGCCGCAACCTCGGCGCCGAGGTGGTCGAGTGCCTGGCCGATGTCGGCAGCGTTGAAGGCGCCCAGGCCAGTGTCGACCGCTGCGTCGAGCACTTCGGCGGCATCGATATTCTGGTCAACAATGCCGGCATGCTCACCCAGGCACGCTGCGTCGACCTTTCCATCGAGATGTGGAACGACATGCTGCGCGTCGACCTCACCAGTGTATTTGTCGCCAGTCAGCGCGCCTTGCCGCACATGCTGGCGCAGCGTTGGGGCCGCATCATCAATGTGGCCTCGCAACTGGGTATCAAGGGCGGCGCCGAGTTGACCCACTACGCCGCGGCCAAGGCTGGGGTGATCGGCTTCACCAAATCCCTGGCGCTGGAAGTGGCCAAGGACAACGTGCTGGTCAATGCCATTGCGCCCGGCCCGATCGAGACGCCGTTGGTGGGCGGCATCAGCGAAGACTGGAAGCGCGCCAAAGCCGCCGAGTTGCCCCTGGGCCGCTTTGGCCAGGCCGATGAAGTGGCGCCGACCGCCGTACTGCTCGCCAGCGAGCCGGGAGGCAACCTGTTTGTCGGCCAGACACTCGGCCCGAATTCCGGCGATGTCATGCCATGAGTGGGGTGTAAGCATGTGCGGACTCTGCGGCTTGCTCGGCGAAGACTTGCACTGGAGCGACCCCTTGGGCGATGAGCTGCCCAGGCGCCGTGAGCGTCTGCGCCGCATTGCGGCGATCAATCAAGTGCTGGCGGTGTTCCGACTCAAGGTCGAAGACTTCCAGGGCGCGTCCTACCTGTTGTTGGGCGCGACCGGCAAACAGGCATTGGCCAGTGGCCTGGATCAACTGTGGCAGGCGGCGGAGACCATGCTCGGGCGCCCGCTGGACCCGCTGGACCCGCGTTTGCTCGATCATCTGGAGTCGTCATGAGCATCGCCCTTAATGTCATCACCGGCTTTCTCGGCAGCGGCAAAACCACCTTGCTCAAGCGTTTGCTGCAAGGCGAAAGCCTCGGTGATACCGCCCTCTTGATCAATGAATTCGGTGATATCGGCATCGACCATCTGTTGGTGGAAGAGGTCGCGCCAGACACCGTGTTGCTGCCCAGCGGCTGCGTGTGCTGCTCGATTCGCGGCGAGTTGAAAGACGCGCTGCTTGGCCTGTTGCAACGCCGTGAGCGTGGTGAGATCCCGGCGTTCAAGCGCGTGATCCTGGAAACCACCGGCCTGGCCGACCCGGCGCCGATCTTCGCCACCCTGTATAACGATGTGCAACTGCGTGGGCGTTTTCACATTGGCCTGGTGATCACCTTGGTGGATGCCAGCCACGCCCAATTGCAAGAGCGCCTGCACCCGGAATGGCTGGCCCAGGTGGCGGCGGCGGATCGTTTGCTGCTGAGCAAAACCGACCTGGCCGGCGATTGCACCGCGCTACGGGCGCACTTGCGGGCATTGAATGCCGGCACGCCAATCCTCGATACCCATGCGGTTCACAGCGGCGACCAACTGTTGCTCGGTGAGGGGGTGCGCAGCGCCGAGCCCGCGGTTGAAGTCAGCCGCTGGCAACTGCACCGCACCACCACGGCGAGCCACGGCGCTGCCCAAGTCTGCTGCCTGACCTTTGAGCAGCCGCTGGATTGGGTGGGCTTCGGGGTGTGGTTGTCGATGCTGTTAAGATGCCACGGCGAACGAATCCTTCGCGTCAAAGGACTGCTTAACGTGAACGCAAGCTCGGCCCCCATCGTTATCCATGGCGTGCAGCATTGCCTGCATGCTCCGGTGCATTTGCCTGCATGGCCAGGCACCGACCGCCAGTCACGCCTGGTGTTTATCCTGCGCGGTCTCGACCCGGCGTTGTTGCAGCGCTCCTTTGATGTGTTCTCACGGCGGTTCGCGGCATGATCACATTGCGTGTCCTCGGTACTTCCGTGACCTTGCTGGAATGCCTGCGCGTGCGCGCCGAGCAAGAGCTGGGCATTCGCCTGGTGTACCAGGTACACGATGTGGAGCAGGCCCAGCGCATTGCGGTGATGCAACCCGAGAGTTACGACCTGTACGACCAGTGGTTTCACAACGTCGACTTCGTATGGCCGGCGCGGGCGATCCAGCCCATCGACACACGGCGTATTGCGTTGTGGCATGAGATCAATGACCTGCCCAAGCGCGGCCGGCTGTCGGCCAGCGACCGCCTGGGCAGCGGCAGCGTGCCCAGTGAGCGCCTGTTCGTGCAGCACGACGGCAGCCTCGGCAGCACGGTGACCGAGCGCATCAGCATGCTGCCGCTGACCCACAACGCCGATAGTTTTGCCTACCGCCCCGAGCGTTTGCCCGATGGCTTCAGCCACGGCAATGAAAGCTGGGGCTGGCTGCTCGACCCGGCCTGGCGCGCGCGTACCGCGTTGCAAAGTGACGCGGCGATTGGCGCGCTGGATGCCGCGCTGGCCGTGCAAGGCGCGGGGCTGGCGCAGTTCAAGGACATCGGCAACATGAGCATCGAAGAGATCGATGTGCTGGCCGACATCCTGGTGCGCAAGCAGAAGGAAGGGCACTTCGCCGCGTTCTGGTCCGATGATGAAGAAGCCGCGCAGTTGATGCTCAGCCCAAGCATCGATATCCAGAGCCTGTGGTCGCCGACCTTGATGCGCCTGCACCGTGCGGGGGTGAAGTACCGGTTGGCGGTGCCGCGTGAAGGCTATCGCGCCTGGTTTGGCGGCTTGTCGTTGTCACGCCATGCCCAAGGCCCGGTGTTGGATGCGGCGTATGCCTATCTCAATTGGTGGTTGTCCGGCTGGCCGGGCGCGGTGATGGCGCGCCAGGGTTACTACATCGGCAACCCGGCGCGCACCCGCGACCATTTGAGCAGCGCCGAGTGGGATTACTGGTACGCGGGCCTTCCTGCCCGAGAGGAGTTGCCGGGCAGCGATGGGTTGCCGTTGATCGACATCGGTGACGTGCGCGATGGCGGTTCCTACGAGCAACGCATGGGGCATATCGCGGTGTGGAACTCGGTGATGGATGAGCACAACTACTTGGTGCGCCGTTGGGGGGACTTTATGCGCGCGCGCAGCGTTTAAGCCGGATATTTCCCACGCTCCGCGCGGGAGTGCCTTCCCGGACGCTACGCACGCCTTTACCGCCAATAAAATGACATTCAAGTCCCCGCTCCAATTGGGTGTACTTATCCCAAGTCCCAGCTAATCTGCTAAAACCAAATATTCAGTTTAAATGGATGTTTTTTTGACGCCAGATCAGCTTCGTCAGGGATGCGTATGACCAAGGAACCCAGTGGCACAGAGAGGCGAACGCGGCCGCAGGGTTCGGCCATGCAGTGGCGCCACACGTTCCAGACCCGTATCGCCGGGGTGCTGGCGCTGTTGTTGCTGGTGGTGGTGGCGGCCACTTACTTTGCAGTCAAGGCTGCTACCACTCGTGCCGTGGAGAACCAGGCCCAGGTTCAGCTCAGTACCGGCATCCAGGTCTTTGAGCGCCTGTTGGACCTGCGCGGGCGTCGCCTGCAATACGGCCTGGACTGGCTGACGGCGGACGGCCCTTTCAAACACGCAGTGATCGACGCCAAGGCTGATTCGATCCTGACTGCGCTGCGCCGGCATGGCACCGGTATCCACTCCACCGAGGTGTTTGTCCTCGACCTGGATGGCAAGGTGATGATCAGCACCTTGCCGGTGTTGGTACAGGGCGCGGTGTTTCCTTATGAGCAGGCCTTGCGCCATGCGCGGCGCAGTGGCCAGCAAATGTTCATCGTCGCCATGGACGGGCAGCCGTATTTGCTGGTGCAGGATGAAGTACTCGACCCGGAGCCCATTGCCCGCGTGGTCATGGGTTTCCCCATGGACAAGTTGTTCGCCAATGAATTGCGCTCCATGAGCAACCTTGAAGTGTCGTTCCTTGGTGAGCAGGACGGCCTTGTCGGCCAGTTGTTCAGCACCCAGCCTGAAGCCTATCAAGACACCGTCATCAGCCTGATGCGCGAAAGCCCTCCCAACCCTGAGGCGCAGATCAATGTGTTTCACGGGCAACGTGCACTGAGCCAGGTGCTGCCGCTGGCCAACACCGGCGATGGCGATCAAGTACGCGTGTTGCTGCAAAGCCCGCTGGACCATGCGCTGGAATCCTTTGCGCCGCTGGACCGGCAGTTCCTCGGGATTGCCCTGGCGGTGCTGCTGGTGTCATTGGCGGCGGCGTTGTTGCTGGCGCGCCGTGTGTCGCGCCCGCTCACTGCCTTGGTGGAGGCCGCTGAACGCATTGGCGCCGGTGACTACCGCACGCCAGTGCGGGTGCGCAGTCATGACGAATTCGGCTTGCTGGCCCGCGCCTTCAACGCCATGCAAAGCGGCATCGCTGTGCGCGAGCGGCAACTGGCGCATAACGCCTTGCATGATCCGCTCACCGGCTTACCCAACCGCGCCTTGGCCATGGAGCGCCTGGGCAGTGCGATCAGTGCGCGGCGGCCAGTTGTGTTGCTGTACGTGGGGATCGAAAACTACCGGGTGATCAACGAAGGGTTTGGCCCTCAGGGCGTCGAAGAAATGCTGCGTGAAGCCAGCCGGTGTTTGTCCATGAGCCTGTTGGCCAGCGACACCGCGGCGCGCATCGCCGGCAGTGAGTTTCTGCTGTTGCTGGAAAACACCGAGATCGACCGCGCCGTGGCCCGCGCCGATCGCCTTTACGGGCTGCTTACCGAACCCCAGCGTATCGGCAATGACGAAGTGCGCCATGAAGTCAGCATCGGCATCGCCGCGTACCCCACCGACGGTCAACAGGTCGAAGAGTTGATCAGCCGCGCGGCCATTGCCCGGCATGATGCGGCGAGCCTGCCGGGGCATTTGCAGATCTACCAGCAAGACCGCGACCTTGCACACCAGCGCCAGATCACCCTGATCCGCGACCTGCGCCGGGCGGTGGTCGAGGGCGAATTGTTCCTGTGTTACCAGCCCAAGCTCGACCTCAGGCACGGCCATGTGCGTCAGGCAGAAGCCTTGCTGCGCTGGCAGCATCCGACCCTTGGGCAGGTGTCGCCCACCGAATTCATTCCATTGGCCGAGCGCACCGGCAGCATGGGCAGCCTGACCTTGTGGGCAATCGAGGAAGCCATCCGCCAAATGGCCGAGTGGGCGCAAGGGGGGTTGCACCTGCAACTCTCGGTCAATATCTCGGTGGATGATTTGGCTGATGATGACTTGGCCATACGCGTCACCGCCTTGTTGATGCAGTACAAGGTCTCGGCCGACCAACTGATTTTCGAGATCACCGAAAGCGCGATCATGCATAACCCGCAACAGGCCCTCAGTGTGCTGGAGCAACTGCGTGGCTGCGGCATCAGCCTGTCGGTGGATGACTTCGGCACAGGCTATTCATCGCTGGCGCAATTGCAGCGTTTGCCGGTGCAGGAATTGAAGATCGACCAGTCGTTTATCCGCAACCTCGACAGCGCCAGTGGCGACGGTGTGATCGTGCGTTCGACCATTGAAATGAGCCACAACCTGGGGCTCAAGGTGGTGGCAGAGGGCGTGGAGTTTGAGCCCAGTCTGAAGTTGCTCAGGCAGTGGAAGTGCGACACGGCGCAGGGGTACTTGATCAGTCGGCCGTTGAATGCCATGGCATTTGAAATGTGGATGCGGCGCGAGCGGATGGTGTTGTAAATCGTGATCTCCAGGCATTCCTGTGGGAGCTGGCTTGCCTGCGATGGCGGTTGGGCAGACGACCTGAGTGTTGAAGCCGTGCTCGGTCAAAATGGTTTCCAGCAGGGCATAAAAAAGGCGGCTACCCATCAGGTAGCCGCCTTTGTTTTACCGCCGGTTCAGCTTAATCCGGCAGTTTGAACGCCATCACATAGTCACCCTGTTTGGTGCCCAGCGAGCCGTGACCGCCGGCCATGACCAGCACGTACTGCTTGCCGTCCTTGCCGGTGTAAGTCATCGGTGTGGTCTGCGCGCCTGCAGGCAGGCGGCCTTCCCACAGTTGCTTGCCGTTTTTCACGTCATAGGCACGCAGGTACTGGTCGAGGGTGCCGCTGAGGAACGCGACGCCACCGGCGGTGGTGAACGTACCGCCCAGGCTAGGCACGCCCATGGTCAGCGGGATCGGAACCGGCGAGCTGTCGCGCACGGTGCCGTTCTTGTGCATCCAGATGGTCTGGTGGTTGGTCAGATCGACCGCCGCCACATAACCCCACGCTGGCGCCTGGCACGGCAGGCCTAAAGGCGACAGCAGTGCTTCGAGGATCACGCCATACGGCGCGCCTTTGTTCGGCTGCACACCTTCGGTTTCGCTGACGCGTGGGCCTTGCTTGGCAATGTCGGCCGCCGGGATCAGTTTCGATTTGAACGCCATGTAGCTCGGGTTCACGAAAGCGATCTGGCGAACCGGGTCAACCGAGATGCCGCCCCAATCGAACACGCCGAAGTTACCCGGGTAAACGATCGAGCCTTGCAGCGAAGGCGGGGTGAATGGGCCGTCGTAGCGCATGGATTTGAAATCGATACGGCACAGCATCTGGTCAAACGGGGTCACGCCCCACATGTCGCGTTCTTTCAGCGGCGGCGGCATGAAGTTGAGGTCGGACTTCGGCTGGGTCGGCGAGGTGTGATCACCGGCCACTGCGCCTTGCGGTACAGGGATTTCGTTGATCGGCACCACCGGCTTGCCGTTGCTGCGGTCCAGCACGTAGATGCTGCCTTGCTTGGTCGAGGCCATGACTGCTGGCTTGACGCCGTCAGCGGTCTTGATGTCGATCAGCGAAGGCTGGCCGCCCACGTCCATGTCCCACAGGTCATGGTGAGTGAACTGGAAGGTCCACTTCACGTGGCCGCTGTCGATGTCCAGAGCGGTCAGGCCGGCGCTGTATTTTTCCGAGTCTTCGGTACGGTCGCCGCCGTATTGGTCAGGCATCTGGTTGCCCATCGGCAGGTAGAGCATGCCGAGTTTTTCATCGACGCTGAACATGGACCACATGTTCGGCGAGTTGCGGGTGTAAGTCTTGCCCTCGGCCAACGGCGTGGTGTCGTCCGGGTTGCCGCTGTCCCAGTTCCACACCAGTTTGCCGGTGTGTACGTCGAACGCGCGGATCACGCCGCTAGGCTCGTCGGTGGAGACGTTGTCGGTCACGTGACCGCCGATCACGACCAGGTTCTTGGTCACGGCCGGTGGCGAGGTGGAGTAGTAACCGCCTGGAGCGAAGCTGCCGATGTTGGCACGCAGGTCGACCTGGCCTTTGTCACCGAAGTCTTCGCACATCTTGCCGGTGTCGGCGTTCAGGGCGATCAGACGGGTGTCGGCAGTCGGCACGAAGATGCGTTTAGGGCAGACAGCGCTGACAGGTGCAGTGCTGGCGCTGCCGGTAGGGCTTTGCGCGGAAGCGTAGACGGCGTCATCGTGATACGACACGCCACGGCAGGTCATGTGCGCCCAACCTTTGAAGTTCGCGGCACCCTGGCTGCTGATCTTCGGGTCGAAACGCCAGATTTCCTTGCCGGTGTCCGGGTCCAGGGCAATCACCTGGCTGTGCGGCGTGCACACATAGAGCATGCCGTTGACTTTCAGCGGGGTGTTTTCTGCGGTGGTTTCACCGGGATCGCCTGGGCCAGGGATGTCACCGGTGCGATAGGTCCACGCCGGCACCAGCTTGTGGGCGTTTTCCGGGGTGATCTGCGCCAGAGGCGAGTAACGATCACCGAAGGCCGAGCGGCCATAGGAATTCCAGTCGCCATCGGCCTGGGCCGGTGCAGTGCTGGCCATGCCAGGCGCGGCGTCGCGGTCCAGTTGGCCGGTCTTGACCATCTCACCCGGGTTGGTGAATTGGCTGGCCAGGGCGGCAGCGCCCGCCAGCACCACGGCTACGCTCAGCGCGCCAGTGCCCAGCGGCGCGGGTTGGCCACGCAGCAACGGACGGCGAAACCACGGCAGCAGCAAGACGATGCCCAAGGCGAACAGCAGGGCCAGGCGCGGCACCAATTGCCACCAGTCCAGGCCGACTTCCCACAGTGCCCACACGGTACTGGCGAACAGCACCAGTGCGTACAGGCCCAGCGCTGCGCGGCGGGTGGCCAGCAGCAACACGCCGGTGAGGGCGATGCCGATACCGGCCAGCAGGTAGTACAGCGACCCGCCGAGCATGCTCAGCTTGACGCCGCCAGCCAGCAAGGCCAGCCCCATGATCAGCAGCAAGACGCCTAGCAGCCTGGGCAGCAGGCGGCTTGGGCTTGAAGCACCATCAGTGCTCATAGTGTGTTTCTCCGTGACGTTGGAATTATGTAACCCCGTGCTTCACTGTAGATGACGATTCGGCGCGGGCTTGGTTCAGCGTTAAATTGGGTTTTTCTGGGGATAAGTCGGTTATCCACAGGCGGGCGATTGAACCCCACGCGCGGGTCGGTTTAAGACAGCGCTGTCTTTAAGGCAGGGAATATTCGGCAAGATGGGATCGACCGCAGGCGTGAAACGTTTCAGTTTGTTGCGGCAAGGATAAAGCGCCTTCTCATTTTGAGAAAGCGTAATTAGAGAGATGCATCATTTCAGATCTGGTAACAGTGACAGAACGTCGCTGCAAGAATGCCTGTAAAGCCTGGCTTCTGTGGGAGCTGGCTTGCCTGCGATAGCGTCACCTCGGTACCCCAGGGAAACTGCGGTGATGCTATCGCGGGCAAGCCCGGCTCCCACAGAAGCCGGTTACTACAGGAGGATTGTGCTGCTGTTTAGAAGGTGGTGCGCACGCCGAACTGCACGCTGCGCCCAGGCGCCGGGGCGATATCGCGCAGGATCGAGCTGGCATAACGCACGGTCTGGTTGGTGAGGTTTTCGCCATTGACGAACGCCAACCACTGGCTGCCACCCACATTGAAGTGATAACCGGCGCTGGCGCCCAAGGTGGTGTAGCCGTCGGTGCCGCTTTCGTTATCCGGCACACGCCCTTGGCCCGCGGCGTGTTCCACGTCGATCCGCGCCTGCCAGCGGTCCAGTTCCCACAGCAAGCCGCTGTTCAAGCGCAGAGGCGCAATACGCGGCAAGGCTTCGCCCGTGTCCAGGTTGGTGGCGCGGGTGTAATCGCCCGACAGCTCCAGGGCGAACTTGCCGTAGGCGCTTTCGCCCAACTTCCAGTGATCCTGGGCTTCGAAGCCGGCGAAACGTGCGCGCACACCGGAATATTTGTATTCCGGGATACCGCCCGCGTCTTCTTCGCCTTCATCGTTCAGCGTGCGCCCTGTGCCCAGCAAGCCGATGTAGTTGGAGAAGCGGCTGTAGAACACGCCGAAACTGCCTTTGTGCGTGCCGTTGTCAAAGCGCAGTGCCAGGTCGCTGGACACGGCTTTCTCTTTCTTCAGGTTGGCGTCACCCAACTCGTAAGTGCCGGTGGCGACGTGGGCGCCGTTGGCGTACAGCTCGTAGAAAGTCGGTGCGCGCTCGGTGTAGCCCAGTGTCGCGGCCAGCGACCAGACCGGCGTGAGGCTGTATACCGCGCCGGACGACAGGCTGCCGGCGGTAAAGTCATTGGATTTATCGGCACCGGCAAAGCGCGCATTACCCTTGGCATTCGGGTCGACATTGGTGTGTTCCACACGCCCGCCAAGGCTGAGCTTGAGACGCTCGGTGGCCTGCATCTCTTCGAGAATAAACAGCGCGCCGGCGTTGGTGTCGGTCTGCGGTACAAAGGCCTCTTCACCCAGTGCCGAGAACTCATTGCGCGTCACTTGGGCGCCGACCACACCCTCGAACGGGCCGAGCGGCTGGTGGCGCGCTTCAACGCGGGCTTCATAGCCCTTGTTCTTGAAAATGGTGCCGGTTTCGCCGCCTTCGATTTCACGGTGCTCGTAATCGGTGTAGCCCGCGTCAAGTTTCACCGAGCTAAACGGGCCTTGCAGGTTGCGGATCTCGGACGCAAAGGCGTAGTGATCCTGCTTCATGCGGATGCGCACATCTTGCTCGGCGGGTGAACCGTAGTTGCTGTCATAGTTGCTGTAGGACAGCCCGGCATAACCGTCGTCCCAGGTGTAGGAACCGCCGACCGCGCCGCCATCCTGACGCCCGTCGCTGTTGCCCAGTCGACCATTTTTGCCGGGGCCATCCTCGGTCTCCGGGGCATGGCGGCTGCGGGCCTGGCCTGGGATTTTGAGGTCGTTGAATTCCCGCGCGTTCGCGTCCAGGTGCAAGGCGAAGGTGCCGTTGCCGGCTTCCAGTTTACCGGCGCTGCTGCGGGTGGTGTTGGCGCCGCCGTAGCGCAGTTCACCGGCACCGTGGATGCCTTCGATGGCTTCTGTGGGAATACGGTTGTCGAAGGTGTTGACCACACCACCGATGGCGCTGCCGCCGTAGAGCAAGGCTGCCGGGCCACGTACGATTTCGATGCGGTCGACGTTGATCGGGTCCAGGGGCACGGCGTGGTCATAGGACAGCGACGAGGCATCCAGTGCACCCACGCCGTTGCGCAGGATGCGAATGCGGTCGCCATCCTGGCCACGAATGATCGGGCGGCTGGCGCCTGGGCCAAAGTACGACGACGACACGCCTGGCTGCTTATTCAGGGTTTCGCCGAGGCTGCCTTTTTGTTGCAGGGTCAGGTCATCGCCTTCCAGCACCGTGGTGGGCGAGGCGAGTTGTTCGCTGCCCAAGGGGTTGCCGGTAATGACTTGGGGTTGCAGTTCCAGGGCGTGGGCTTCGGAGCCGATCAACAGGGCGGCGGCAAGCGGGGTCAAGCGCCACAGAGTAGAGAGGGACATCAAACATTCCTTGGTAAAAGGCACAGAAAAGAGAAGGCTTAAAACGGTATCGACTTTGATAAGTATCGTTACAATATAACATCACTTTTTTGCCTGAAAAGGGGAACTTTTTTCCAGGGGCTATATTCAATGCAGTGCTTCCACCTCTACGCCCCGTCGGCTAAGGTGCGCGGCTGTGTTTCCTCTTTTTGCAAAAGGCCTGGCATGACCGCGACAAGCAACGACCCACTTCACGGCGTGACCCTGCAGCACGTCCTCACCACCCTGGTGGAACACTACGAATGGAGCGGTCTGGCCGAACGCATTGATGTGCGCTGTTTCAAGAGCGACCCCAGCATCAAGTCGAGCCTGACCTTCCTGCGCAAAACGCCGTGGGCGCGGGAGAAAGTCGAAGGTTTGTACGTCAAGCTGATGCGTACCAAACGCCCGCTGGATTGAGGCCATGAAGCGGTATGTGGCCACGGCGGCGCTGGCTGGCTGGACAGGGCTGGCGATTCAGCAATACTTGATTTTCTATTCGCGCTGGGAGGCCGGCGCGAGCCTGTTGGGCGGGCTGATCAACTTTTTCAGTTTCTTCACGGTGCTGACCAACACCCTGGTGGTCGTGGTGTTGAGCTATGCGCTGGTCAATCGCGAGTCGGCGGCAAAACGTTTCTTCCTGGCGCCCGCTGTCAGTAGCGGTATTGCCGCGAGCATCGTGGTCGTGAGCCTGGCCTACAACCTGTTGCTCCGACATTTGTGGAGCCCCACCGGCTTTCAATTTATCGCCGACGAGTTGTTGCACGACGTGATGCCGCTGCTGTTCGTGATCTATTGGTGGCGGTGTGTGCCCAAGGGCACGTTGCGCTTCAAGCACATTGGCGGGTGGGTGATTTACCCGCTGGTGTACTTCGGCTATGTGCTGCTGCGCGGGCATTTGCTGGGGCAGTATCAGTACCCGTTCATCGATGTGGACAGCCTCGGTTATCCACAGGTGTTTGTGAATGCCGGGGGGATTTTGGCGGGGTTTGTTGGGATTGCGTTGGCGGTGGTGGGGTTGGACAAAATCTTGAAGACACCGGCGAACTAATGTGGGAGCTGGCTTGCCTGCGATTCAGGCACCTCGGTACATCAGGTACACCGAGTTGCTGCCATCGCAGGCAAGCCAGCTCCCACAGTTGAATCGCGTCAGTTTTTATTCTTCTTCGCTGCCTTCCGCACGCCAGTATCCCACGGCCTTGAGGAACTCCTCATTGACCTGGTGCGTGTCCAGCAACACGCGGCGCAGCTGGCGCGACAGTTTGGTTTCCGTCGCGACAAAGCTGTACAGCGAACCGCCCGGCAGGGTCAGGTTGCGCACCGTCTCCAGCAGGTCGTCCTGGCCGCGCACCACCCAAATCACCTCTACATCGGCAGCGCTGTTCAGTGGCTGCTGTTCGGCGCTATTGGCGATTTCAATCACCGTCAACACCTTGCGCCCGGCCGGCAATTCTTCCAGGCGACGGGCGATGGCCGGGATAGCGGTTTCATCACCAATCAGCAAATAGCTGTCGAAGATGTCCGGCACGATCATCGAGCCGCGCGGCCCGCCGATGTACAGGTGCTGGCCAACCTGCACCTGTTCGGCCCAGGTAGAGGCTGGGCCATCGCCGTGCAGCACGAAGTCGATATCCAGCTCGCCGATGCTCAGGTCGAAGCGCCGTGGCGTGTAGTCGCGCATGGCCGGTTGCGGGCCGTCGCCCTTGATGTTGAAGGTCGGGCTTTCCAGCGCAGCCTGCTCGGCGGCGTTTTGCGGGAACAGCAGTTTGATGTGGTCGTCACTGCCCAGGCTGATAAAACCGGCCAGCTCCGGCCCGCCCAAGGTGACGCGGCGCATGCGTGGGGTGATGTCGACCACCCGCAGCACTTGCAGGCGGCGGCGTTTGATTTCGTGGGTAACGCGATGGATAGCTTGAGTATTCATTGGTTTTTCCCGTCGGCAATGGCTTGAGCGGTGCCGTTGAGCAGCGCCGCGACACGAACGATTTCTTCCGGGCTCCAGCGCCCGTGGTGCGAATGCAAGGCGTGGCGCAGGTTATGCACCGCCTCGTGAATCTCGGGTGGGCGGTCGTGGCCACGCAGCGAGCGCTTGCTGACATCAATGCGCATGCGCACGCCTTCCAGGGCAACGGCTTGCTCGCTTAAGAAGAGACGACCGGCGTCGGTGATTGTGTAGCGTTTTTTTCCATTCTCGGCGTCGCCGCTGATCAACTCGCTCTCTTCCAGAAAGGTCAGCGTGGGGTAGATCACTCCGGGGCTGGGGCTGTAGGCGCCGTCGAACAGGCTTTCGATCTGGCGGATCAGGTCATAGCCATGGCAGGGCTGCTCGGCGATCAAGGCCGGTAGCAGCAGTTTCAGGTCGCCAGGGGCAAATACCCGAGGGCCGCGGCCGCCGCGTTTTTCAAATTCACTGCGATGCTCGTGTCGCATGGTCTGTCCTCCGTCCTATTTAGATATAACTTAAGATATATCTTATGGTGACGGTAGCCCGAGACGACCAACGGTCGTGAGCAGCGTCAAGCCGCTCACGTTCGAGGGGCATGGACGATAAAAGTATTTAGAGTTATAACTTTAATTAGAGTTTGTGCTCGAACAGGCGCGTTAACAGGTTGCTCTTTATAGCAGCGCTTGTGCGTGTAGTATTGCTCTTACAGCCCCTTCCCGTTATGACGCTTATGTTCAAGTAGGCTGATTCTTACGGCTATTTTTAAAGTTTTGGCAAAGTGCCATACTTTTCGTTCGCCCCCTGTTTCTAAAGGCTACTAGGCCGTGGGAAGCGACCTGCATACCGGTTGTTGATTTGAATTGATCATTGCTTGGCGTTGTGCGGTTCAACTAACCGTCTGCGTTATTCGTTGTTGAGAAGTTGCTTGGCGACGAATCAATCAATGTTGATAACTACAGGTATTGATCATGTTCAAGAAGTTTGCTGTCGCTGTTCCCCTGGCTGTTCTGGCACTGTCTTCCTCGGTAACAGCTACTGCTGCCGGTGAAGCCCGCCACACCGTCAATGTCCAGGCAAACATCCCGACCACCGTGTTCCACGCACAACCGCGTGATCCGAACTGGGGTCGTGACGAAACCATGACCTACAACCTGGTCAGCGGTGAGCTTGCTTCGTTGAGGGCCACCTACGACGTCAAGAACACCAACGGTTCGGTTGCTGCCTACATCGAAGGTGGCCCGGCCGTACTGTTCAACGGTGATGCCGCGCAAAACATCCCGGTCACCACCACCTTCAATGGTGTGATCTTGAGCGGCAGCCCTCAGGAAGTGGTCAACGAAGCCGACTCCACCCCGGGTATAGGGGCGGAAATGCACATCGCCGCGGCCAAGCCTACGGCCACTCAGCGTGGCTCCTACACAACCACGATCCCGGTAGTGTTCGACGCGGTACTGCCAGTCACCCCATAAGGCCAATGCGTGCTCGTTAACCACGGGCATCTGCTTGCAGGTCGGCTGACTTCCCTCCTCGGTCCGCCGGCCTGATTTTCTCTCCAGTCTTCTGGCATTCAGAGTGTTCCGTTCATGTTTCCGATGACGCCTATCGCGGCTGCGCTAGCGCTGCTGATGTGTACGAGTGCCCTGGCTGCACCTGCTTCTTCCGGTGCTTCAACCCCCGGCAGTCTGATTACTCAGGCGCAAGGCTTGCCCGCTGGTTTTACTGATCATTTTTTCGAGGTGCCGTTGGCGGTACGCGTGGACCTTGACCAGCAACTGTTGGGCGAGGCGCTGATTGTTTTGTCCCGCGATGACCGTGTCACCTTGCTTGAATTTACCGACACCGCCGACAGCAAAGTCCCGGCCGCCACCCGCGACACCTGGCAAGCGCTGCTGGAAAAAGGCGTGTCATTGGGTGCTTGTACCCAGTCCTGCCCGCAGAAAATGCTCTCGGCCTTCTACAACCTGGAAAGCTCCCAGCTGTCGATCCTTACCCAAGACGTCGAACTGAGTGGCGACATCCCGCGTTTCCATGAGCAGCCCGAAGGTGGCAGCCTCGGCTTGATCATCAACAACCAGCTCAACCTTAATGGCAGCCAAGAGGACAGCCTCGGCGGACGCTATGGTTTGCAAGCCAGTTCCAGTCTGGGTAACTGGAGTCAGGTGTTCAACCTGCAGCTGGCGCGCCAGAGCGGCGATGACGAGCCCATGCGCCATGCGATCCATGAGCTGTATACCCAGCGAGAACTCGAAGGGCAGTTTTTCCGCCTGGGCCACTTCACCCCCAATTCCGATGGCCTGACCCGCCAACTGCGCAGCTTCGGCGCCAGCCCCGATACGGCGCTGGGCCTGATGTATGGCAGCTCCGACAGCCTGGCCATCAACAACGCCAAGCCCAGCGTGTACCCGATCTATGTCACCGCCAACCGCCAGGCGGCGGTGGAGATTTACCGTAATGGCCTGTTGATTAACACCCAGGCCGTTGCGGCCGGCCTGCAAACCCTGGACACCCGGCCCTTGCCCGGCGGCATCTATGAAGTGGAAGTGCGCCTTATCGAAGACGGCCTGACCACCAGCACCACCCAGGAGCTGGTCTACAAACCCAGCAACTGGCGCAACGCCGAAGACCGCTGGCGCTATAACCTTTTCGCCGGGCGCGAGACCAAGTTGTTCAGCAACTGGGAAGAACAAGCTTCCGGCGCGGTGACGGCCGGTGCGTCGCTCAACTATCTGGTACACCCGCGCGTGATCCTCGGCCTGTCGGCCCGTCAGGTGCGCGAGCAGCTGCAATACGGCGGCTCGGCGGACTGGACGGTGGCCAATAATACCAGCCTGTATGCCAACCTCTACCAGACCCAGGAACACGGCACCGGCATGGACCTGCAAGGGCTCTATACCCTGGGCGCGACCAACCTGGTGTTCAGCCATAACCGCAGTTGGCTCGACACCCGCGACACCTATGAGACTCTGCCCGATGGCACACGCCTGCGGCGCAACACCTTCGTCGGTGAAGCCAGCAACACGGCGTTGTCGGTCAACCACCGGCTGGATGCGAAAAACACCCTGAACATGCGCCTGTCCCACAGCGAAGGCAATGTGGAGGGGGCCGGCGTCGACCTGGGTTGGAGCCGCCACGACAACCTGTTCGGCAGTGACGCCAACTGGCGCTTCTCAGTGTTCGACCGGCCCGGCAGCGCCGGCACCAACGACGCGCGCAACCGCGGCGTGGACGTGAGCGTCAGCGTCAACCTGGGCACCGAAGGCCGGCAGATTTCCGGCAGCATCGGCACCCGTACTGCCCGTGACGGTGGGCGCGACAACAACGCTTCGGTGACTTTGCGCCAGGACCTCACCGACCACTTGCTGCAAAGCGTCTCGGCCACGGCGATCACCGACACCTACGGCGTCGGCCTGTCGGGCATGGCCAGCTTCAATACGGATGCGGTCAGCGGTGACGGGTTTGTGCAACGCAGCTCGTTCAACGGCGACCTGAGCGGTGGCTTGAACCTCAACAGCACCTTCGTTGCCGGCGCCGGCCAGATGCTGCTGAGCAGCCAGTACCAGGGCAACGGTGCGGGCATGATCATCGACGTGGAAACCGACCTCGACGAAATCGCCCTGCGTGCCGACGACCTCGGCGGTGGCGGCGCGATCTTGCGGCCGGGGCGCAACTACGTGCCGGTCTCAGCCTACAAGAGCAGCAGCGTGAGCTTCGACTTTGAAGGTAATCACCCGCCCGCGGCGAATATCCAGCCGACCCGCGCCAGTTATCACCTGAACAAGGGCGGGGTCGACTACCGGAAAATCACCGTGATGAAAACCGTCACCGTGCTCGGCCGGTTGTTGGATGAGCGTGGTGCACCGCTCAAGGGCCATCACGTGATCAACCACGCCAGCCGTGGGGTCAGCGAAGTCGACGGGTTCTTCTCGATGGAAATGAGCGCCAGTTCACCGACCTTGCAAGTGCGCTACCAGAACCAATTGCTCTGTCAGTTCCGCCTGGACCCTGCCAATGCGCCGAGTGAGAGCGATGTGTTGATGATCGGCGATTTGCGCTGCACCAAGGACACCCTGGCAGAAGCAACCCACAACGCCGAAACCGCTGGTTGATGGCATGGACTGGATTTTTATGAACGTGAAAAACGTAACGAGAACCGGCTTGAAGCAGTGTGCGTTCGCGCTGGCGCTGGTCAGCATGAGCCTGCCTGCGCACGCGCTGGTGCAGAACATCACGGCGGTGTTTCGTCCTGACCCGTCGAACCCGATGGTGAATAAATTCGAAAACACCACGCCCCACAGTGGCGTCTGCGCGTGGCACGTACCGGCCAGGTGCGAGGCGTTGAATACCTTCAGTATCCGTGATGCGGCATTCAGGGCCGAGTCGGTAGAGCCGATCGAAGCCAACCATGAAGACCCTCGAAAAGGCGCCTATTTCAAAGTGCCTTCATCTTGGCGTGATGTACAGGTGGTCCATGTCGGGACGGGTGAGGTTGAAACCGTACAAATGCGTATTGCGGGTATTGGTACGCGTTGGGATGTGCCGCGTCCGCCTGGCGTCAGCGGGTGGGCTAACGGAGGAACCGGTTGGACCTACTATTGGAGTAACGGTGCGCCTCCTTGCCAGGGGGTTAACTATTTGGCGGCATCCGCCAGTTACGCACTGTTTTTCTGGATCGTCCCGGAGGGCGTGGGGGCTTGTACGGTAAACCCGGGCACCACTTTTGCGCGTTTGACCTACAGCCACTTGGAGTACGGCTACGAACTTAAAACCCCCAACCCGCTAGGCATGGCCAGCGGCGAATACCGCGGCTCCCTGACTTACAGCATCGGGCCGGGCGGGGATTTTGATTTCGGTGACGTGATGGCGTCCACCGAAAGCGCCCTGACGTTCAATTTTCAATTGGCTGTAGAGCATGAGCTCAAGGTCGATCTCCCACCGGGCGGCAACCGCATCGAGTTGCTACCCGAAGGCGGCTGGCAAGCCTGGCTTAACCGTGGGCGCCAACCGGCGCGGTTGTTCCGTGACCAGACCTTTGTCATTTCCGCCAGTGGGCGTTTCAAGATGCAGCTCGAATGCAGCCTTGCGGTGGGCAACACCTGTGGCTTGCGCAACGGCGCGGGGGATCAGGTGCCGTTGCAGGTTGCTGTCAGCCTGCCCTTTGGCTTGCAGAACCAGGCCGGGCAGGCGGTCAACAAGCAGCCCTTGCGCCTGGATGGCGTGGGCACCGAGTTGTTCCAGCCTGCGTTTTACGTGAACAACCGTGCTGGAACGCTGCACTTCGAAGTCGAAAAAGACCAGGTCAAGGACATGCTCGAACAGCCGGGCAGCACCTATTCGGGTGTGGTCACGGTGATCTGGGATTCGGAAGTCTGAGCGGATATTTGCCGCACGCCGGCCGCTGGGCTGGGTTCAATCAATAAGGCGTAATCAAACATGAAACATGCAGTGTTATCAGTGGGGCTGTGGCTGGTGTCTTTGGCGGTTCATGCGGGACCTGCGATCAACGTCGGCGTGGTCTACGACTACCTGGAAGGCGACCGCAGTTCTTACCTCAAGCGTGTCTACAACGGCGGCACCAGTACCGCGTTTATCAAAGTCAATGTGCTGGAGATCGTCTACAACGACGACGGCACGTCCAGGGAAGTGCCCGTCGCGTCGATGACCGACGCCAAAGGCAGCACCACCAACCGCGACGGCCTGATGGCCAGCCCGGCTCGTCTGATCGTACCGGCCGGCGGGCGTCAGGGCACTCGGTTGCTGTACATGGGCCAGCGAGACAAGGAGCGCTATTTCCGTGTGCGTTTCATCCCGGTGGTACCGGAAAAGGAAGATGACTTTGCTGTCACCGATGCCGAACGCGCCGAATACAAGGACGCCCTGGCCGCCGGAGTCAACGTCATGGCCGGGTACGGCACGGTGTTCTTCGTGCGCCCGCAAGACACCCGTTTTGATACCCGGATCAGCGAAACCGCCAGCCAATACACCATGCGTAATGCCGGCAACAGCGTGGTGGTGCTCGATGAGTTCCGCGATTGTTCGGTGACGAAAAAGACCGAATGTGAGGCCACCACCAAGCACCACATCCTGCCTGGCCGCCAGTTGGTGCTGGAGAAAAAGTCGGAGCGTCAGTTCAACTTCCAGCTGATCGAAGGTCGCAACAAAAAAACGATGACGGTCAACAGTAACGGGTGATGACAATGTTCAAGCAACTGACGGTACTGGCTGTACTGATGGCGCCTGTGTTGGCGGGTGACCAGGCGCAGGCATTTCAGGAGCGCCACAGTTTTGATGTATCGGTGACCATCCCGATCCATGAGGCCTATGTGCTGCCTTCCGAGTCCGATTGGATGGGCCAGGACCAAGTGCTGCCCTGGGACCTTGCGACAGCCCGGCTGGGCCGTCTGCGCAAGAACTTTGATGTGAAAAACATCAACGGCGGCGTGGCGGCGCGCCTTGGTGACACGCCTTATCTGTTGAGTGGCCGCAACCGTATCGATTTGCAGGTGTTGTTCAACCGGATGCCGCTGACCCTCGATTCAACCCTGGTGATCAGCGCCGATGAAGCCCGCTCGGGCCGTCGCGCTGAACTGGAAATCACCGCCGTTGAACCGGAAGACGGCTACAAGGGCGGCGAGTATTACGGCACGGTACACCTGCTGTTTGATTTTCCGGCGCCTTGAGACATGCACTTTGCTGTTCGCGAAATTGGCGGCACAGGCAAGTTATAAGTTGCCTGGCCCACCGCTTTCGCAGCCTCGCTAAAGCTCGACAGCTCCCACAGGGGATCAGTGTTGCCAGCGCTAAAAATTAAATGTGGGAGCTGGCTTGCCTGCGATAGCAATAGTGAATTCATCACCGCCATCGCAGGCAAGCCAGCTCCCGCACAAACCCCATTTCACCCCAGGCGCTTCGGTCATGCCCCGTGGCACAGCAGGGTGCCGCTGCCTTGCAAGTACGGGGTCAAAATCGGCGCCATGCCTTTGAGCACCTGCACCGGCAGTGCCGAAGTGAACTTGAAGTTTTGCGCCGAACTGCCTGGCACAAAGGCGGTTAGGGTGCCGAAGTAGCGCTCGCTGATGTAGAACACGAACGTGGCGGTGCGGTTGATCGCTTTGGAGCTGATCACTCGGCCGCCGGCGCCCATCGCTTCGATGCGGTTGTCGCCGGTGCCGGTCTTGCCGCCCATGGCCATCGGCGTGCCGTCGGCCTGCACGAAGCTGCCGGAAACACGCTTGGCCGTGCCCGCGTCCACCACTTGCGATAACGCGCCGCGCAGCGCGGTAGCGACCTCGGACGGCATCACTCGTTTACCCGCATCGGGCGTGTTGACCACGCGGGTTTCGTACGGCGTATCGGCGGCAAAGTGGAGACTGTCGATGCGCAGCACTTTGCCGCGCACGCCGTCGTTGAGGATGATGCCCATCAGTTCGGCGAGCGCGGCGGGGCGATCGCCCGAGCTGCCAATCGCGGTGGCCAGCGACGGCACCAAGTGGTCGAACGGGTAACCCACCGCCTGCCAGCGCTGGTGAATATCCAGGAACGCCTCGACCTCCAGTATGGTGCGAATACGACTGTCGCGCGCGCTTTGGTGACGGCTCTTGAACAGCCAACTGTAGACCTCCTGGCGTTCAAACTGGCTGGCCTTGACCACTTCGCTGAAGGTCGCGTCGGGGTGGTTGAGCAGGTAACCGAGCAACCACAGGTCCAGTGGGTGGACCTTGGCGATGTAGCCCTGGTCGGGCAAATCATAGCGGCCCGGGCCGTAGTCGGTGTAAAGGCGTTGCAGGCGTTCGTCGGTGAGTTTGTCGCTGGTTTTGGCATTCACCAGATGTGAACGCACGAAGCGATTAAAGGTGTCCTGGTCGGCCTCGGGGAACAGGTAGCGATGCACGGCCGCCATACGGATCGCCGTGGGGTGCAGCCCGTCAAGAAAGGTCTCAAGGCGCGTCTGGGTGTCTTTTTTCTGGTACTTCTTCCAGAACTTGAGCAGGAAGGTGGTGCCTTCGCGATCAGCGAATTGGGCCAGGTACTCCTGGCGCCGTGGGTCGTTATCATCCTTGAGCAATTGCGCACTGTTGTTGGGGCCTGCGTAAGTAACGTAGCGTTCCAGGTCACGCATCAGCCGGATAAATGGCAGGTTGATCGACTCGCGCAAGGCGTCTCGCAGCGACGGGCTGCGGCCATTGTCCTGGTTGCGGAAGTTGTGGAAGTGGTGCATGCCGCCGCCGGTGAAAAAACCTTCGTTGGGGTTGGCCGAGTAAGTCCGGTCGAGGGCGGCATCGAGCATGTTGGCCAGGGACTTATCGGGATTCTGGATCAGGTAATCGACCGCCCACCGGCTGATGCGGTCCTGCTCGGCAATCTCGGTTTTTTTCAACGCGGCGGGTGTTTGCGCCGCGTAGCGATCATGCAGCTCGCTGATGATCTGCAGGTAAGTGGTGAGCACTCGCAGCTTGGCCGTGGAGCCCAGCTCCAGCTTGCTGCCCTCATTGATGTCGAAAGGCTGGTCGGTGTTGTCGGTTTGCACGCGCACCCGCGAGCCGTCCGGGGTCAGTTCGAACAGGGTGAAGCTGTAGCGCACCTGGGGTGTGCTGGCGGGTGTGAGCAGGCGCTCGCCGAGCAGGCCCATTTTGCCGGCGAAGGTGGGGTCGGCCAGTTGCTTGAGGTAGTCGGTGGCCTGGCTTTGCAGCTCGGCTTGCAGGGTGCTGGTGGCCGACAGGTCCAGGCGGTCGAGGTCGTACAGCGGCCGGTTGAGCAGGGCGGCGAGACGGCTGCGGGCAACGCTGATGCCCTTGTTGGTGTCGATGGGCTGCACGGTCGGCTGTTGCTGCCAGTCGCGGTAAGTGACGTGGGATGCCAGGGCGGCCTTGAGCAACGGCGGGTCGATCACGGTGTTCTGCGCCAGCAGGCGCAGGTGGCTGTCGGTGAGTTGCGCCAGTTCATCGCGGCCGTTGGCCAGGTAATGAGACGGCCGGCGCTGAGCGATCATCAGCGACAGCACCTGGCGCAAAGCCAGGCCACGTTGGGCCACATGGACCGCATCATTTTCAGTGCCGTTAAGGGCCAGGTTCACCTGCTTGAAGTCAGCGCCGTACCACACGCGCAAACCCTCGGCCATGCCATGCACTTCGCCATGCCCCGGCACGGCGGACAGCGGCACGCTGTTGAGGTAGTCGCGCACGATATTCTGGCGTGCCACCTGGGTGTCAGGCCCTGGCTGGTAGGCGCGCACACCGGCGGACAGCATCTGGCGCAGTTTTTCACTGCCGGACAAGGTCAGGCCGTCGGGCGAATGCCGGTATTTTTCCAGCTGGGTGGCCAGGGTACTGCCGCCGGCACTTTGACCGGGCAGGTGCAATACCTTTGCGACTTGCGACCAGGCCGCCATGGCAAAGCGCGGCCAGTCCACCGCCGGGTTGGCCTGGGGCTGGGCGGGGTCGAGCAGGTCACGGTTCTCGATGAACAACAGGCTGTGGACCACCAGCGGCGGGATGGCGGCAAAACTTGAGTACAGCTGCTGCGGGTACTCGAACTGGTACAGGGGCAAGGCGCGACAGTCGGTGATCGAAAGGCCGGCCTGGATTTTCTCCGGGTAAGGCACGAAGAGACCGTGGCCGGCGTAGCTCATTAGCGCTGGCGAAAACTGCACCTGGGACTCGATCACATAACCGCGCTTGAGCAGGCGCGGCAAAAAGGTGCCGAGGTCGCTGTAGCCCAAGCGGCGATCGAACGGGCCGGCGCCGGGGTAAACCATTGCCTGGCTCGGGCCGGGTTCCAGCCGGTAGGTGAGGTCGTGGGCCAGCCGGCTCAGTTGCCGGGCTTGCAGTGCGGATGTGCGTATCTCTTTGGCGGCGGCGAACCCCAGCGCAATCACCACCATCAACACAATCAGCCAGAACAGGCGACGTATGTAACGGGGCCTGGGTTTATTTTTGGGTAAAGGCGCTGGGTCCGAACTGCCTTGTAATTGCGCAGCCTTGGTCGATTCGGTTTGCCACAGTGCGCCCATAGTCGATTGATCCTGCACGCAGATTGATCGGACTTGTCTGAAGCTTAGTCGCTGGGCGACAGGTGTGAGGGAATTGTGGTTGGGTAGTCGGAATCTTCTTGGATGGCGTGTGAATGCAGGGTGGGTTGCGACGTTTTGTCGCTCAGCGCAGGTAATATGCTCCTGTAAAGTGGCTTTTTAGCCGGGTCTTTCACTGAATTGCATGGTTTTTATAGTGAAAGACCCTGGTCCCGGCTTTTTATACTGCACGTCCCGCCGATCTTGCCCGGCAAGAAGGGCCCGTCCATGAGGCGGCCCCGGTTTCAACAAGGGCACAGGCTTACCGGCCTGGCCCCGGAAACTCGACGGACAATCCAATAACAAAATGAGGTTGTTTCCCTATGCCTGTCGGCAAACCACTGCCCCCTGGCGAGACCGCTCAAGGCGGCCCGCTCAAACGTGAACTGGGTGAACGACACATCCGTTTGATGGCGCTCGGCGCCTGTATCGGTGTCGGCCTGTTCCTCGGTTCGGCCAAGGCCATCGAGATGGCCGGCCCGGCAATCATGCTCTCCTACATCATCGGCGGCCTGGCCATTCTGGTGATCATGCGCGCCCTTGGTGAGATGGCCGTGCACAACCCGGTAGCCGGCTCGTTCAGCCGTTATGCCCAGGATTACCTCGGCCCGTTGGCGGGCTTTCTCACAGGTTGGAACTATTGGTTCCTGTGGCTGGTGACCTGTGTCGCGGAAATCACCGCCGTGGCGGTGTACATGGGTGTCTGGTTCCCCGACACGCCGCGCTGGATCTGGGCCCTGGCGGCGCTGATCAGCATGGGCACGATCAACCTGATCGCCGTCAAAGCCTTTGGTGAGTTCGAGTTCTGGTTTGCGCTGATCAAGATCGTCACGATTATTGCCATGGTGATCGGCGGCGTCGGCATCATTGCATTCGGCTTCGGTAACGACGGTGTGGCCTTGGGTATTTCCAACCTGTGGGCTCACGGCGGCTTCATGCCCAATGGCGTGCAGGGCGTGTTGATGTCCTTGCAGATGGTGATGTTCGCCTACCTGGGCGTCGAGATGATCGGCCTGACCGCCGGTGAAGCACGCAACCCGCAGAAGACTATTCCAAGCGCCATCGGCTCGGTGTTCTGGCGCATTCTTTTGTTCTACGTCGGTGCGCTGTTCGTGATCCTGTCGATCTACCCGTGGAACGAAATCGGCACCCAGGGCAGCCCGTTCGTGATGACCTTTGAACGTTTGGGCATCAAGACCGCCGCAGGCATCATCAATTTCGTGGTGATCACCGCCGCACTGTCGTCCTGCAACGGCGGCATCTTCAGCACCGGGCGCATGCTCTACAGCCTGGCGCAGAACGGCCAGGCGCCGGCGACTTTCGGCACCACCTCCAGCAATGGCGTACCGCGCAAGGCGCTGCTGCTGTCGATCTTTGCCTTGCTGCTGGGCGTGTTGCTCAACTACCTGGTACCTGACCAGGTGTTCGTATGGGTGACCTCCATCGCCACCTTCGGCGCGATCTGGACCTGGCTGATGATCCTGCTGGCCCAGCTCAAGTTCCGCAAAGGCCTGAGCCCGGCCGAAGCGGCGGGCCTCAAGTACCGCATGTGGCTGTACCCGGTCAGTTCCTATCTGGCGCTGGCGTTCCTGGTGCTGGTGGTGGGCCTGATGGCGTACTTCCCGGATACGCGGGTGGCGCTGTATGTGGGGCCTGCGTTTCTGGTGCTGCTGACCGTGCTGTATTACGTGTTCAAGTTGCAGCCGACCAATGCGGCGGCACGCTCCGTCGCCTGACGGCCTGGCGTACACCAAAAGCCCCTTGATCGGGGCTTTTTGTTTTCAGGCGGCGGCCATGCGTGTCGATTGGTCCAGCCGTTTGTTGAACTCCAGCCAGGCGCCCAACATCGCCATCAAGCCAGCGCCCACAAGCGCGGTAAAAATTTGCATGGCAAAGGCATCGCCGGCCATGGCGTTGACCATGTCCGCCAACGGCGCCAACAACACGCCAAGGCAGAACACTTCCAGCGAAAAGCGGCCCATCCGGCAGGTCTGCTGTGCCAGCCAGTTTTGCGTCCAGGCACGCCCCGGCAACAGTTTGGCGGTGACATAGGCCAAGGCCAGGAAATGCAGCAGACGCACCGGCGACAGGTCGGTCTTGCTGATCGGGTACAACAGTTCGCTGAGCGCGTGCGGCATCAGTGCGTCATGCACCTCGGGCCAGCGCCAGCCGATCGTGATCACGCCGGCCATCAATGCGTAGGTCGCGGCCATCATGAATAACGGCTGCCGCAGCAGTGGCCGATGCTCCTGCGCGCGGGGTTGTTGCCCATGAATCGCCGCCGCGCCGCCCAGCACGAACAGGAACTGCCAGGTAACCGGGTTGAAATACCACACCCCGTCGGCAATCGCTGCCAGGTTCCAACCCAGGTGTGGCGCCAGCAGGTACACCGCCATCGACCCCGCCACCACCCACCACGTTTTGCGCAAGAGCCACGGCAACACCAGCGGCAGGCCGGCCAGCAGCACGATATACAAGGGCAACGGGTCCATCAGGTTGGGCTTGAAGCGCAGCAGCAATTCATCCACCAACGCTTGCTGTGGTTGGGTGACAAAGTGCGTCAGGCCCATCTCCTGCACCAGATCGCGGGTTTCCACATGGCTGTTGGCGAAGAACACGATGCCCATCAGCATCGCCAGCAAGAAAATATGCACCACGTAAAGCACCCAGGTGCGCCGCAGGATCTTCAGGCAGGCCATCCAGTAGCCTTCGCGTTGCAAGACCTTGCCATAGGCCAGCACTGAGGCATAACCGGCAAGAAATACAAACACTTCAGCGGCATCGCTGAAACCGATATTGCGCAGGGTGATCTGGCCGAGTGGGTTGTGGGGGACGTGATCCCAGAAAATGAAGATCAACGCCAGGCCCCGAAAAAAATCGATGCGCGGGTCGCGTCCGTTCAGCATGGCAGCGGGCTCTTGGGCAATGGTTTAAGTCATGACAGACGAATGCGCGTGTTTTCACACGCCGCACGTCGGGCGCGCGCAGGTTGGCGGTATTTGTAAGCAATTGCAAAGGCTGGGTATTACTGAATGTCTCAGTGTGGCGGCCGGGCTACCTGTCAACTTTGACAGTAGACGCAGTGGGCGTGTCATGGCTTGCTGGGCCAGACGCCACAGGACAACTTTATGCGCCGAGCATGGAAGGGATTCTCCAGCTACACGGTCATTGGTATCGCCAATACGGTGATCCATTGGCAGCTGTTTTTTGTGTTCAGGACCGCGTTTGAGATGAGCCAGGCGGCGAGCAATTTTCTTGCCTTCGCGGCGGCGGCGTCGCTGTCCTTTTATATGAATGCGCTTTACACCTTTTCCATGCCGCCCTCATTGCCGCGTTATGGGCTGTTCATGCTGTGCATGGGCGGCTTGAGCCTGGTGGTGGGCGGGCTGGCCGATCGCTGGGGCATGCCGGGCATGGTCACCGTGCTGGTGTTTTCGCTGGTCAGCCTGGTGTGCGGGTTTTTACTGTCGCGCTGGGTGGTGTTTCGCGAGCGTGACCAATGAGAATCTCGCTGGTGGTGCCGCTGTACAACGAGGAGCAGGCCGTGGACGGGTTTTACCGCGCGGCGCGGCAGGAGCCTTTATTGCGCAACCATACGGTCGAGATTGTGTTTATCAACGACGGCAGCACCGACCGCACCGCCGAACGGGTGCACGCGCTCGCCATGGCTGACAGCGACGTGATGTTGATCAACTTCTCGCGCAACTTCGGCAAGGAAGCCGCCTTGTTCGCCGGGTTGGAGTACGCCACGGGTGATGCAGTGATCCCCATGGACGTGGACTTGCAAGACCCGGTCGAGGTTATCCCGCAACTGCTCGCCGAATGGCAAAACGGCGCCGATGTGGTATTGGCCAAACGCCGTAACCGCGCCAGTGACGGTTACCTCAAGCGCCACAGTGCTTCGCTGTTCTACCACCTGCTCAACCGCATCGCCTACACCCACATCGAGGAAAACGTTGGCGACTTCCGGCTGATGGATCGCAAGGTAGTCGACGTGATCAAGGCCCTGCCCGAGCAGCAGCTGTTCATGAAAGGCGTGTTGTCCTGGGCCGGCTTTACCGTGGCCATCGTCGAATACGACCGCGCCCCACGCGCCACGGGCCAGAGCAAGTTCAACGCCTGGAAACTCTGGAATCTGGCGCTGGACGGCATCACCTCATTCAGCACCTTGCCGCTGCGGCTGTGGAGTTATATCGGCGGGTGTATTTCGCTGGTGGCGTTGGTGTATGCGGGGTTTTTGATCGTCGACAAAGTGTTGTTTGGCAATGACGTGCCGGGGTATCCGTCGTTGATGACAGCGATTTTGTTTTTGGGCGGGGTGCAACTGATTGGGATTGGGATATTGGGGGAGTACGTGGGGCGGATTTATATGGAGGCCAAGCATCGGCCTAGGTATGTCGTTAAAGATAAGGTGGTCGGGGCTGTTAGTGCGGTGCGAACAAAGGAAAAAGCACATGAATAATTCATTTTTTTGGCGTGAGTTAACGCCGCGTCAAGTAATAAGTGTGTTTTTGGCTTGCGTTTTTTTATATGCGTACCCTTTGGTAAAAGCTGATTTCAGCTTCTATGATGATACGCTTCGCTCAAATGAGGCTGATGCGAATTGGATAGGTGAAGGACGACCGTTGATTCAGGTATATTATCATGTTTTAAGTTTTAGTGGCTGGGTCCCTAATTTGTTTCCTTTGCAGTTGATCATTTCTTTATTGGTGATGGCGTTCGCTTTGAGACGTCTTGTGTTTTGGGGTTTTGATAAGCCGACGTTGAGCAGTTGTCTGGTGGTTTTACCGATCTTATATAATCCGTTTTTTCTGCAAAATCTCTCTTATCAGTATGATGGCTCTGCTGTTGCACTCAGTCTGGTAGCGATTATTTATGCCGTGACGTCAAACGGCGTGAGAAAGTGGAGGGCAATTATTATATCCGGAATGTGTGTGGCAATCGCGTGTGCGCTTTATCAAATATCACTCAATTTTTTTATCGTTTTTTGTTGTTTTGAATTCGTGAAATGCGTGAGTGACCGTAAGTCCGCGGCTGAGATTTTTTCGATGATGGGTATACGGTTGGGAACGGTGGCGGTCGGTAGCCTTATCTATCTTATAAGCGTTTATCCTTTTATGCATTCAGATAGACAGGGCATGCTGTCGGTAAGCAAGGAGTCGATCGTCGAGATATTCTTACGTTCAGTGCAAGTTGCACACCAGGTGAGTACACCCTATCCGTTGATGTTCAAAGTGCTGATGGGGGGACTTTTTGCAGTCGCATTGTTGGGTTATTTGTGGGTAGGCAAAGAGATTTTGTACTGCAAAGGCACACGGCTGAGTAAGGGGGTGCTGATTGGGGTTTATTGTCTAATACTACCCGTTGTGTATTTTTCGTTTTCAGGAATTGCCTTGGTTTTTGAAGTGTATAATAAGGACTATAGGACGCTGTTGGGTTTGTCTGGTGCAATGGTGTTGGTGTTTTTTTTAAGTCACAAGGTGTTGGTGGGTTTTAGGTGGTGGTGTAGTTTTGTATTGGTGTTGCCCCTTTATTATAGTTTGTCGGTTTCATATGCATATGGGCGAATTTTAGCTTATCAAAAAACGTATGAAGCGGCTGTTTTGACCAGTCTCGCCTATGACATTCAACACAGTGAGTTGGCCAGGGTGAAAAGTATACATATTATAAATAGCTGGATGGGCGGGGCGTCACCTGCGAGTGAAGGCCTTTATAGGGCTATGCCCGTCCTCAAAGGAGTTGTGGATTTTACATATGTCATTCTGCCCGAGATGCTGCCGCGGGTGGGTGTGAGGAATGTCGATGGTGAAGCAGATGTAATCATTGAGAGAGATCTCAAGTTGGGTGTATATAAGTCTTTACTGGAAACGCAAAATTATAAACTTTATGTCGTGATGGATGAAGGTTATGTCTTAATGAATCCCAGGTGACTTTAGTCATTTTACACATCCACCACCACCAACGTGCCATGGCTCCCGCCAAGTACGGCATGGGCAGTGCCGGCTTCCACAAGGTACATCTGGCCGGCATTTACCCGAACTTCCCGGCCGCCGAGGTTCAAGCGTAACTGACCGTCGATCACCAATAACCCTTCGTTGTAATCATGGATTTCCTCCTCATAAGCCTGCTCATCCATACGCAACACCTTGATCCGCGCAGGGCCGACCTGGCCCAGTCGCGTGGATTTCCAGCTGTCGGGCAGTTGCGCCGCAATGGCGCTGAAGTCGAGTAACGGCATGTGAAGCTCCTTGTTTCAACGATGCCGTCGGTGGTCCGGTTCAGCGGTCAAGAGTGTTCGGATATTTATGCGGCAGCCACTTCCTGCGGCTCAAAACTGTCCGCCCGTGCCATTTGCCACATGCGCGAATAGAACTCGCCGTTCACCTCGCCGGTGAGCAACTCGCCAGGCTTGAGGAACACATGCAGCTGCGAGAACAGTTTGATTTCGGTCGCCGACATGCGCCGCACCAAATGCTTGGCCGACAGTTGCGACGGATGATCCAGGCCGGCCGCAGCGAGCATTTCCGCCAAGGCGTGCAGCGTGTTGCGGTGGAAGTTGAACACGCGCTGGGCTTTGTCGGGCACCACCAGAGCACGCTGGCGCAGCGGGTCTTGGGTGGCGACGCCCGTCGGGCATTTGTTGGTGTGGCAGCTTTGCGACTGGATGCAGCCGATGGCGAACATAAAGCCGCGCGCCGAGTTGGCCCAGTCGGCGCCGATGGCCAGCACGCTGGCGATATCGAAGGCGCTGACGATTTTGCCGCTGGCGCCCAGCTTGATCTTGTCGCGCAGGTTCAGGCCCACCAGGGTGTTATGCACAAACAGCAGGCCTTCACGCAGCGGCACGCCGATATGGTCGGTGAACTCCACCGGCGCGGCGCCGGTGCCGCCTTCCTTGCCGTCGACCACGATAAAGTCCGGGAGGATGCCGGTTTCGAGCATGGCCTTGGCGATGCCCATGAACTCCCACGGGTGGCCGAGGCAGAACTTGAAACCCACCGGTTTGCCGCCGGACAGTTCACGCAATTGCGCGATGAACTGCATCATCTCGATCGGTGTGGAAAACGCGCTGTGGCGCGATGGCGAGATGCAGTCTTCGCCCATCATGATGCCGCGCGTCTCAGCAATTTCCTGGGTGACTTTGTGCTTGGGCAGAATCCCGCCATGGCCGGGTTTGGCACCCTGGCTCATCTTGATTTCGATCATGCGCACTTGCGGGTTCTGCGCCTGCACGGCAAAACGTTCCGGGTCGAAACGGCCGTCGCTGGTGCGGCAGCCAAAGTAACCGCTGCCCAGTTCCCAAGTCAGGTCGCCGCCGTTTTCGCGGTGGTAGGGGCTGATGCTGCCTTCGCCGGTGTCATGGGCAAAGTTGCCGAGCTTGGCGCCTTGGTTCAACGCGCGAATCGCATTGGCGCTCAGCGAGCCGAAGCTCATCGCCGAGATGTTGAAGACCGAGGCCGAGTAAGGTTGCGTGCACTGCGGGCCGCCGACCATCACGCGAAAGGCGCTGGGGTCGCTGAGCGGCGCCGGACGCATGGAGTGGCCGATAAACTCGAAGCCCGACTGGTACACGTCGATCAGGGTACCGAACGGCTTGTCGGCGGTTTCGTTTTTGGCGCGCGAGTAAACCAGCGAGCGCTGAGCCCGGGAGAAGGGCAGGGCGTCGCTGTCGGATTCGAGCAGGTACTGGCGGATCTCCGGGCGAATGGCTTCCACCAGGTAACGGATATTACCCAGGATCGGATAGTTGCGGCGCACCGCGTGGGGGCTTTGCAGCAGGTCGAAAACGCCGATCAGGCTGAGGATGCCGGTGACCACGGTGATAGGCCACAGCCACTCATGTTCGATAAACGGAAGGCTGGCGAGGGTGAAAATGACGCACACGGCAAAGAAGGCGTAACGGCTTAGCAACGACAGGCTCATACGGGTTTCCTTGGGTTCGGACTCATCGGTCAGGCGTTTTGTGCCTGAAGAAAGATCGAGAACAGCTCCGACTGGGATTTGATCCCTAGCTTGCTGTACATGTGTTTCTTATGGACTTTCACGGTTTCAACAGAGATTTCCAGCTTACGGGCGATCTCCTTGCTGGAGCAACCGCTGAGCATCAAACGGCCTACATCCAGCTCACGGGCGGTGAGTTGTGCGCCCCAGTCATCATTTTGAATCGGCGGTTGCGGCGCGCTCACCTGGTTCAGTTCATGGGGCAGGCGCTGGCGCAGCAAGCTCACCACCCACGGCTGGATCAGTGACAGCAGGGCAATTTGCTGTGGGTCAAAACGCTGTTTCGAACCCAGCGACAGGCACAGGGTGCGCCCGTCCGGCAGGTGGCAATTGAACTGGATTTCATCGGCCACCACGTTCAGGCGAAAGTAGCGCTGGTAGTACTCGGTCAGCTCGAAATGCTCCGGCGCCACGTCCGCCAGGCGCAACAGGCCGGTGCGCGCGTGTTCGCGGCTGGCGATGTAGAACGGGTCGAGCAGGTACAGGCCGTTGAGGTAGTCCTGGAACAGAGGGTCCGGCGTGCCATCGGCGCCCGGGGATTCGGCGAACACCAGCGGGCGGTGCTGACTGCTGAACAGCAAGGCCACCCAACTGTCGGACGGCACGTATTGGTCCAACAGCCGCACAAGCTGGGTCCAGAAATTGGGCTGGTCCAGGGCGTCTATCATTTGCCCCACCGAACGGTGCCAGGCGATGTCTTGCAGCGTCATGCTCATCAATCTACCCCTATCGGGTTACCTCGGCCGCGTAATTCCCTGGCCGGTGTTGGCTGCGCATACTGCGACACGGATAAAGAACAAGGAATACCCATGAAGGTCGAATTTGCCCAATTGGCAGGCCGCGATAACGGTACAGCTTACAACCTTGAGCGCGCCTTGGCGGCCATAGCTGCGTGCGCCGCCGACACGCAACTGATCGTCTTCCCGGAAACCCACCTGATGGGCTTCCCGTCGGCCGAGACCGTCGCCACTATCGCCGAGCCGGTAGACGGCCCCACCGTACAAGCGGTTATCCAGGCGGCCCGTGCGCGCAATATCGCCGTGGTCATCGGCATGGCCGAACACGACGGTGGCCAGTTCTATAACACCACCTTGCTGATCACCCCCGAGGGCATCGCCCTGCGTTATCGCAAGACGCATCTGTGGGCTTCGGATCGCGGCGTGTTCACCGCTGGTGATCGTTACGCCACATGCCTGTGGAACGGCGTGCGCGTCGGCCTGCTGATTTGCTACGACATCGAGTTCCCGGAAACCGCCCGCGCCCTGGCGCAACTGGGTGCCGAACTGCTGATCGTCACCAACGGCAACATGGACCCTTACGGCCCCACGCACCGCACCGCGATCATGGCCCGCGCCCAGGAAAACCAGGCGTTTGCGCTGATGGTCAACCGGGTCGAAGAGGGCGACGACGACCTGTTGTTCGCCGGTGGCAGCGCCCTGGTGGACCCGATCGGCACCTTGCTGTTTGAAGCGGGGCGTGAGGAAGGGCAATTCACCGTCGAGCTGGATCTTGACCAATTGGTGGCGGCTCGCAAGGACTACCGCTACCTGGATGACCAGCGCTTGAAATTGCCCGGCGAGGTGATTGAGCGCAGCGATGGGACGCGCGAATTGCTGATCCCCCACGTTTAAGACTGGCCCCTAGTGGCGAGGGAGCTTGCTCCCGCTGGGGCGCGTAGCGGCCCTAAGATTTTGGGGCCGCTGCGCAGCCCAGCGGGAGCAAGCTCCCTCGCCACAAAAGCGACATCAATCATAAAAATAGTTTGCGCTTCACTGACTTCAGTTCTGCCATAAATCTAATAAATCAGCGGAGAATCGCTCATGGCTCGTTTGCAACGCACCCTGTCGTTAGGGTCGGTGGTGCTGTTTGGCATCGCCTATATGACGCCGATCATTGTGCTCGGCACCTTCGGCATCCTCGCGCAATCCACCGGCGGTATGGTCCCGGCCGCGTACCTGGCGGCCCTGGTGGCGATGTTCTTTACCGCCATGAGCTACGGGCGCATGGCCTCGGCATTCCCGGTGGCCGGTTCCGCCTACAGCTATGTGCGCAAGGCCATCAGCCCTAAGCTGGGCTTTATCGCCGGTTGGGCGGTGTTGCTCGACTACCTGTTCCTGCCCATGGCCATCTGGCTGATCGGCGCTGCGTACCTGCATTCGGCTTTCCCGGCGGTGCCGCAATGGGTGTGGGTGCTGGCGTTTATCGGCATCACAACGCTGATCAATATCATCGGGTTGAAGCTCGCCAACGGCATCAACGCGCTGCTGATGCTGGTGCAATTTCTGGTGCTGATCGCGTTTGTCGCGCTGTGCATCCACTACATCGGCGGTGACGCGAGCAAGCCGCTATGGACCATCGCCCCGTTCTTCAACGGCCAGATGCACATGCCGCTGATCATGAGCGGCGCGGCCATCGCCTGCTATTCGTTCCTGGGCTTTGATGCGGTCAGTACCCTCACCGAAGAAACCCGCGACCCGCGCCGTACCATCCCACGGGCAATCATGCTGATCACCTTGATCGGCGGCCTGATCTTCGTCGGCGTGTCGTACTTCGTGCAGATCGCCCACCCGTCGTTCGAATTCGCCGATGTGGATTCGGCGGCCTACGAGATTGCCCGCAACGTGGGCGGCGACCTGTTTGTGTCGATCTTCCTGATCGGCCTGATCGTCGGCCAGTTCGCCTCGGGGCTGTCGGCCCAGGCCAGCGGTTCGCGGCTGTTGTTTGCCATGGGCCGTGACGGTGTGTTGCCCAAGTCGTTCTTCGGCACCTTGCATGCGCGCTTCGGCACGCCGGTCAACAGCATCCTGTTGTGTGCGGTGGTGGCCTTGCTGGCGTTGAAGCTCGACGTGACCACCTCAACTTCGTTCATCAACTTCGGTGCGTTCCTGGCGTTCAGCCTGGTGAACCTGTCGGTGATCTTTCACTACTGGATCGGCGCCAAACAGCGCGGTGTGCGTGAGCTGATCCTGTTCCTGGTATTCCCGACCATCGGCTTGCTCGCTGACGTGTGGCTGATGGTCAGCCTCGATCACCTGGCGATTTACCTGGGCGCGGTGTGGTTGGCGATTGGCCTAGTGTACCTGGGCTTTCTAACGCGCGGTTTCTCGAAACAACCCCCGGAAATGGACTTCCAGGAAGCGGCATAGAAGCAGTCGGCCTATTCTTATTGAAATCGGTTCTCGTTTGGGCGCATGATTTGTGTTACTGTATAACACTTGAATTGCACCCAGACGCCCCGGAGGCCTTATGAAAGCTGGTATCCATCCCGACTACCGCACTGTGCTGTTCCACGACACCGCCGCCGACGTGTTCTTCCTGATCGGCTCCACCGCCGACAGCGACCGCACCCATACACACAGTGACGGCAACACTTACCCGTATATCCCGCTCGATGTGTCCAGCGCCTCGCACCCGATCTACACCGGCCAGCAGCGCAAGACCCAGGTCGAAGGCCGGATCGCCGGGTTCAACAAGCGTTTCGCTTCGTTTGGGTCCAGCCCAAAAAAGGCGGATGCATAACCCCGACTCGGCGGCGTGCCCTACGCCGCCGTTTGCCGAATCGGCAGCACCACCCGAAAGGTTGTGCCCTTGCCCAACTCACTGCTGACCGAGATTGAGCCCCGGTGTTTCTTGACGATGCCGTAGGAGAGTGACAACCCCAGGCCAGTGCCTTCGCCGACGGGTTTGGTGGTGAAGAAGGGGTCGAAAATCTTCTGCACGGTTTCCGGCGCAATGCCACAGCCGTCGTCCGCCACTTCCAGCCAGATGTTCTCACCTTCCACGCCGTTGCTGATGGTAATGGTGCCGCGTTCCGGGCCCATGGCTTGTGCGGCATTGATTACCAGATTCATCACCACTTGATTGAGCTGCGACGCCAGGCACTCTATGTCCGGCAGCGGCATGTAGTGCTTGACCACATCAGCCCTGTACTTCAGTTCGCTGGCGACGATGTTCAGCGTCGAATCAATGCCTTGTTGCAGGTTGGTGAATTGCCAGGTCTGGTCGTTGTCCACCCGCGAAAAATTTTTCAGGTCTTTGACGATTTGCACCACGCGGCCAATGCCATCCTTGGATTCGCGGATCAGGATCGGGATGTCCTCCTTGAGAAAGTCCAGCTCCAACGTCGTGCGCAAAGCCTTTAGCTGGTCGCGCTGTGGTTGCGATGCGATTATTTCTTCAGTGTGTCGATAAGCTTCAAGCATCTGTTGCAGCTGGTTGAAGTAGCCATCGAGGGTGCTGAGGTTGGACGAAATGAAGCCTACCGGGTTGTTGATCTCATGGGCGACACCGGCGGCAAGCTGACCCAGCGACGCGAGCTTTTCCGACTGCACCAGCTGGCTTTCCAAGTGCTTGCGCTCGTCGATTTCCAGTTGCAGCGCCTGGGTACGTTGTTCCACCAGCTGTTCCAGGTGGGAGGTTTGCAAGGCGGCGCGACGGGCCATGTCCCACTTGTTGGCCAAGGTGTTGGCCATTTGCTGGACCTCAATGTTGTCGAAGGGTTTTTTCAGGATCAGCAAGCGGTCATGGGCGTGCAGGCGAAAGAGCAGGTCCTCCCAGGAGTAATCCGAGTACGCGGTGCACACCACCACTTGCAGGTCGGGGTCGACCTTCCACAATGCCTCGATGGTCTTCGCGCCGTCCCAGCCCTGGGGCATGCGCATGTCCACAAAAGCCAGCGCATAGGGCCGTTGTTCTGCCATGGCCGTGGTCAGCAAGCCCAGGCCTTCTTCGCCACCGTACGCCGAATGCAGGTCGAATACCTGAGCCTGAGGCGTGGCGGCGGCGCCGAACAGCGCTGACTCCAGGTCGTCCAGTGCAGGGTTGGCGGCCACGCTCGGCATCAGAATCTTGCGAAAGTCTTCATGAATTGACGGTGTGTCATCAATCAACAGAATGCGCCGGTTGGGAGTCTGGTTCATGGGGCAGTTCCGGCAAGGGTAAGAGGAATCGTCAAGGTAAACACTGCGCCAAGGCCTGGCCCATCGCTGTGGGCGCTGAGTTGGCCGTGCATTTCCACGGCGGCCAGGGCGCAGCTGTGCAGGCCGAAGCCGTGGCCTTCTTTGCGCGTGGTGAAGCCGTGGGTGAATATCCGGGTCATGTTCTCGGCGGGTATGCCCTCGCCATCGTCCCTTACACTGATTTTCAGCGTCTCTTCAGCCGCCGGTTGCACGGTCAGGGTCATTTGCCGTGGCCGGTCACTGAGGTTGGACATGGCGTACTTGGCGTTGCTGATCAGGTTGACCATGATCAGCAACAGCCGGTGTTTGTCGCCCAGAATCTCCGGTACTTGCGCGTACTCCTTGACCACCGTGACGTGATGACGGCTCAACGCGCCGGCGTTCATGCGCAGGGCGTCTTCCATCAACGCGCTGATGTTGACGGGTTCGAGCAGTGTGGAGGCGCCGGCATAGGATTGCTGGGTCGAGACGATGTCCTTGATGTGGTCAACGCTTTTGCTCAGTTGCGTCAGTTCCTCGCTCATGTCTTGCTGTTCGACTGCAATCGCTTCGACCAATTGGTTCAGGTAGCCCGGCAGCAACTTGCCCTTTTCATCCTCGCTGAGGAAGGTGCCCAGGTCGCCCTGATGCGCGTTGATCAATTGCATGGCTTTGCCCAGGCCCTGGGCCTTGCTGTTGCGCAATTTACGCCCCACCAGGTCGGCGGAAATGTTCACACTGTTGAGCACGTTGCCGACGTTGTGCAGCACGTTCGTGGCGATTTCCGCCATGCCCGCCTGGCGGGCGCTGTCCATCAGCTCGCTCTGGGCGTCCTTGAGCTGTTGCGTGCGCCGCTCCACCCTTTGTTCCAGGGTTTCGTTGGCGGCCTGCAAGGCACGATTGATCCGGTTGATCTCGGCGAAACTGCGCAACAGGCGTACCGCCAGGTACAGCAGCAACACCACCAGCAAGGTTGAGAAAATCAACAGGTAGCGGTGGTATTGATGATCAATGAGGTCGGCCGCCTGCTGGTCCTGGTTGAGGTGGGTGGTCAAGTCATCCAGGCGCTCGGCCACGGGCACTGCGGCAATTCGTTCGAGGAGGCTGTTGACCACCGGTTGCTCGCGCAGGATCAGCGAAATGTGGTTGCTGAGGATCTCGACCGGGGCCTGGAACTCAATGGGCAGGCGTTCCTTGTTAATTTCCAGTTTGCCCAGGCCCACCAGAATATCGGCGGCGCGGTCGTCGCTGGTGACCTGGGCGAACTCCAGGCTGCTGAGCAGCAGGTCGTAGGTGTCGGTGGCCACGCTTTGCAGTTGCAGCCGCCCTCCATCGTCAACACGATTGAACTGGGCCTGGATATCGTCTTCAGCGGTCGGCAGAAACGCCAGCGAGTTGCGCAGCACCGCATTGTGGGATTTGAACCGGTCTACCAGCCGCGCCTTTTCCTGGATGGCGGTTTCATACGCTAGCTGGATGGTGCGCCAACGGGGCAGGTCGACGCTGTTGTGGTAGGTGCTGCGGCTGTTAAGTTCGGCCCATATACGCGTCATTTCGGTGAGTGGTGTCACCAGCGGATCGTAGTTGTGGGTAATCGCAATCCGGGCCTTGAGCACTTCGCTGTCCCATTGTGCGTTGAGTTGCTGGAGCTGGCGGATCAGGTCCCGTGACTGGGTGTAGCTGGCTGTTTGGTCGCGGGAGGACATGAGGTACAAAAAGACCAGGGTCGAGGCCAGCAGCAGGGTCATCAACCCCAGCAACAGCTGACTGATACGACGGCGGGAAAGGCTCGGCAGTCGGCTCATAACGGCTTGCCCGCCCATTGGCCAGTCAGGGTCTTGAGAAACAGGATGATCAGGTCCTTGTCTTCCTGGGTCGGAGTGCGCCCCAGCTGATACTTGAACATCACGTCCACAGCCTCTTCCAGGCTCTTGGCCGAAGCGTCGTGAAAGTAGGGCGCGGTGACCGCCACATTACGCAGGCTGGGCACCTTGAACACATAGCGGTCCTCTTCATCCTTGGTCAACAGGTAACGCCCCAGGTCTGACTCGACCGGGTTGCCGCGGTCCTTGAAGTAGTCAGCCATCACGCCGAATTTTTGAAACATGTTGCCGCCGATGTTCACACCCTGGTGGCAGGCGATACAGCCGTAATCTTTGAAACGCTGGTAGCCGTACTTTTCCTTGAGGGTCAGGATCTCCGTATTGCCCTTCAAGTATTGGTCAAACCGTGAGTCGGGCGTGAGCAGTGTGCGCTCATAGGTGGCCAGGGCGTTTTGCACATTGGCTGCGGTGACCCCATCGGGATAGGTTTGCTGGAATGCGCTCTGGTAGGCGGGCACGGCGGCGAGGTTCTGCACCACGGTTTTCCAGTCGCTGCCCATTTCTGCCGTGCTGGTGACCACGTGTTCGACCTGCGCCTCCAGCGTGTCGACGCGACCATTCCAGAACTGTTTGAAGTTCAGGCTGGCGTTGAACACCGATGGGGTGTTGACCTCTACCGGTTTGCCGTCAAAACCGATCGAAAACGGCTTGTCGTCGGCGCCGCCGGACTCCAGGCGATGGCAACTGGCGCAGGACAGGGTGTTGTTGGCTGACAGGCGTGGCTCATTGAACAGTTGCCGGCCCAGTTCGACTTTGGCCGGGTCCAGCGTCGGCACGCCCGGCAAGGGTTTGAGTGCCTCGTCCAGCGGTGCGGCTGCCAGTGGCAGACTCGCGCCTAACCATAAGGTGAAAATGAGCCCTTGGGTTGATACTTCGCTCAAGCGAGCACTCCTTGCAATCGGCTATTGATCGGGCATCAGGGCAGGGTGACCGGCTTGCATCAACTGCGCAAAATCCTTTGGGGGCACGGCTTTGCTGAATAGAAAACCCTGGCCTTCTTCGCACCGCTGAGCTTGCAGGAAGTTCAGTTGTTCGATCGTCTCCACGCCTTCGGCAATGATGCTCATGTTCAGACTTTTGCCCATGCCGATGATAGCGCTGATCAGTTGCGCGTCCTGGCTATTTACGCTCATGCCGCGTACGAAAGATTGGTCGATTTTCAGCACGTCGATGGAAAAGCGCCGCAGGTAGCTGAGGCTGGAATAACCGGTGCCGAAGTCATCCAGGGCCAGACGCACGCCCATGGCCTTGATGGTGTTCAAGGTGGCGACGGTGTCGTCGACATTCTGCATCAACACGCTTTCGGTGATTTCCAACTCCAATTGGGCAGGCGGCAGGCCGGTCTGTGTGAGTATCTCGGCCAGGTTGTCGGTAAAGTCCCGCTGGCGAAAGTCGATGGCCGAGACGTTCACCGAGATGCACAACGGGCTCAAGCCCATGGCGCGCCAGGCTTGCCCTTGCTCGCAGGCCCGGCGCAGTACCCACTGGGTCAAGGGCACTATCAGCCCACTGTCTTCGGCCACCGGAATGAACTCAGACGGACTGACCCATCCGGAGCGCGGCTCAAACCAACGTATCAAGGCTTCGGCACCGACGATTTTGCCGGTTTTCAATTCCAGTTTCGGTTGGTAGTGCAGCACGAACTCGTCACGCTCCAGGGCCTGGCGGATCGCGCTTTCCAGGCCTTGCTGATGCTGCGCGCGCAGGTTCATGGTCTCGGTATAAAAGCTGAAGTCACCCGGGCCGCGCTCCTTGCTGGTGCGCATGGCGGTTTCGGCATGTTTGATCAGTTCCACCGCCGTGCTGCTGTCATTGGGGTAAATACTGATGCCCAGGCTGGCGGTGACGCTCAGGTCGTGCCCGGCGACGTGGCGGGTTGTGCGCACGGCCGTGAGCAACTTTTGCGCAATATGCTGGGTTTGTTGCGGGTGCTGGATATCGTTGAGCAGAATCACAAACTCGTCGGCCCCGTAGCGAAACACTGAATCCGAGTCTCGCACCGTCGCCACCAGGCTCTGGCTGACCTGCTGGAGCACCTCGTCGCCCGCCGGATACCCCAAGGCATTGTTGATGCGCTTGAAGCGGTCGAGCCCTATAAATATCACCGCCAGTTGTGTGTCATGCCGTCGGCCCAAGGCGATGGCCTGGGTCAGGCGGTCACCCAGTAACGTGCTGTTGGGCAACTGCGTGAGCGCGTCGTATTGCAACAGGTGCGACACTTTGAGCAGTTCCTGCACGCGTTCTTCAATGGTGCGCTCCAGGCCCAGTACCTTGAGGGCGACGTCTTGGGCGAGCTGCCATTTCCAGGTCAGGGCGCTGGCCATCTGGCGGATTTCCAGGTGGTCAAAAGGTTTTTTCAGGATCAGTAGCTGGTCGTTGTACTTCAATCGCGCTTCGATGGCCTCAAAGGAGTAATCGGAGTAGGCGGTGCACAGGGCAATCTGCAGGTTGGGGTCGACGTTCCACAACTGTTCGATGGTGTGCAGGCCATCCCAGCCGGGCGGCATGCGCATGTCGATAAACACCATGGCGTAGGGCGCACCGTCCGCCAGGGCTTTGTTCACCAGGGCAAGGGCCTCCTGGCCCTGATAGGCCGAATCCAGCAAAAACGCCTGGCGCACCGGCGCCGCGGTGCCGAACAGGGCTTCTTCCAGGCTGTCCAGTGAGGGGGCATCGTTGGGATTGGCGCACAGAATCTTGCGGAAATCTTCGTGGATAGAGGCGGTGTCATCCACGATCAGAATGCGTCGGTTGGCCCGCCCTGAATCCGGGTTCATGGCGCACTCTGCATTGGCAAGAGGTTCGATGGCATAACGCTTCCTTCCTTGGTTTGACATCCGGGAGGAGTACGTACCGGTTAAGACAGCATAGTTGAGTTCCCTTGATATCGACGGCAAGTTGGCGTCAAATCAGCCGCGTGGCTGCGTGCATCAAGCGCAGAAACGCGGCGGGATACCAGGGTTCAATTTAGCTCTATTACGTTTATTTTTAAGGCGCAGTAACCATGGATGAACAACTTGCGACCCCACCCACGATTCTGCTGGTTGATGATGAAGAATCGATCCTCAACAGCCTGCGCCGCCTGTTGCGCGGCCAACCCTTCAATGTCGTACTCGCCGGCAGCGGCGCCCAGGCCCTGGAGATCATGGCGGCCCAGCCCATCGACCTGGTGATGAGCGACGCGCGCATGCCCGGCATGGACGGCGCGCAGTTGCTGGCTGAAGTCCACCGGCTGTACCCGGCCACCAGCCGCATCCTGTTGACCGGCTATGCTGACCTTGCGACGATCATCAAGGCGATCAACGAAGGGCAGATTCACCGTTACATCAGCAAACCCTGGAATGACGAAGAACTGCCGCTGGTGTTGCGCCAGGCCCTGGAGCATCAGCGCCTGGAGCGCCTGGCCCATGAGCAGAACGATCAGCTCAAGGTGTTGAACGCCAACCTGGAAAAGCGCGTGGCAGCCCGTACCAGCGAGCTGCAACAGACCGCCGACATGCTCGATCTGGCCTACGACGAGCTCAAGCGCAGCTACGTGACCGGTACCGAAGTGTTTTCGCTGTTGGCCAACCTGCGCTTGCCCAAGGACAAACAGACCAACCGCGCCTTGATCGAACTGATCCGGGTCTACTGCGCGGCCCAGTCCATCGACGAAGCCAGCACCCGCGACCTGACCATGGCCGCTGCGCTGTACAACATTGGCAAGCTGAGCTGGAGCGACAGCATGATGGTTGCGCCGTCGGACAAGCTGCACAGCACCGACCGTGGTCTGTATCGCGAGTACCCGACCCAGAGCGAATCGCTGCTGATGACCCTGGAACCGATGAAGGATGCGGCGCGGATCATTCGCCACCACCAGGAGCGTTGGGACGGTACAGGGTTTCCCGATCACCTCAAGGGCGATGCGATCCCGCCCGGCTCGCGCCTGCTTAAACTGGCAGTGGACTTCATCGAACTGCAAAAAGGCTTGATCCTTGAACGGCATCTGAACAGCGACGAAGCGTTGCTGTATATCCGCAAGTACGCCGGTCGTCTTTACGATCCGGAGCTGGTGGAAGACTTCGTGCAGGCCTGCGCGGCCTTCCTCAGCGATGTGACCTTGGGCGACCCCAGCGTCAAGGTCCTCTCCACCCGAGAGCTGGAAGCCGGCATGGTGCTGGCCCGCAACCTCAATGCCGATAACGGCATGCTGTTGCTTAACGCCGGCAAGGTGTTGAATCTGCCGCTGGTGGACAAGCTGATTGCGTTCGAGGCGATGGAAGGCGCGAAATACAGCGTATTTATCAAACAACCTGAAGAGACACCGATTCTTTCATGAGCATTTCCACTATTCGAATTGCCGCCGCCCTGCTGATCGGCAGCGACGGTCAAACCCTGCTGGTACGCAAACGTGGCACCCAGGCGTTCATGCAGCCCGGCGGCAAGATCGACGCCGGTGAGCAACCCGCCGAGGCGCTGGCCCGTGAGCTGTACGAAGAACTGAACCTGTGTATCAAACCGAGTGATGCCGTGTACTTGGGCCACTTCTCGGCGCCTGCCGCCAACGAACCGGGTTTTACGGTGCACGCCGAGTTGTTCCAGGTGCACATTGATGTGCCGGTGACGCCCGCTGCCGAGATTGAAGAAGTGCGCTGGATCGACCCGGCCGGTGACGGCGGCTTGCACCTGGCGCCTTTAACGCGGGATTTGATCCTGCCGTTTTACCGAAAGTCGCTCACCGCATGCTGATTCGCCCACTGGGTGCCCACGACGCCGAGGCATATCGAGCGCTGATGCTTGAGGCCTACGGCGCCTATCCCCAAGCGTTTACCTCCAGCGTCGCCGAGCGCGCGCGGATGCCAATGAGTTGGTGGGAAAAGCGCCTGGACAATCCGTTGGACCGGGTACTCGGCGCGTTCGCGGCTGACACCTTGGCCGGGATTGTCGGCCTGGCCTTCGAACCCCGGGAAAAGGCCCGGCACAAAGTCACGCTGTTCGGCATGTTCGTGACCGAGGCTTATCAGCGCAAGGGCCTGGGCCGTGAGTTGCTGGAGGCGGCGCTCGATGCCGCGCGACGCCAGCCCGGCGTCAAACTGATCCAACTGACCGTCACCGCCGGCAACGACGCAGCCTTCGCGCTGTACCAGCGCTGCGGTTTTATTCAATACGGCCTGGAGCCGTTGGCGGTGCGGGTGGGGATCGAGTACTTCGACAAGGTCCACATGTGGCGTGAACTCAAAGGCGACTGAAATTCCATAGGGGAACCATAGTTCTGTGTGGGAGCTGGCTTGTCGAATCGTCGCACCGCTGCGATAGCATCAACTCTGTGTACCTGACACACCGAGGTGTCTGCATCGCAGCGGTGCGACGATTCGACAAGCCAGCTCCCACATTAGAGTCCTCATTGTGTTCACCTTTGTGCGTGATTAACGCACGGCGCTGACCCCATCCAAAGTTGAAAACGAGGTGTCCTTGGCGGTCAGCAAGAAGTCGCGCATATACGGCGCATCCAGCATGTCCGCACGGATCCCCGCATACAACGTCGCGAACAAGCCTTTTTCGCCCAAACGCTTGGCCTTCACATACCCACGCGCGCTGTATTCATGCAGCGCCCAATGGGGCATGCCGCACACGCCACGGCCGCTGGCGACCAATTGCATCATCATCACCGTCAGCTCCGAGGTGCGCACCTGGGCCGGCTCCACGTCGGCCGGTTCCAGGAAGCGCGTGAAGATGTCCAGGCGGTCGCGCTCAACCGGGTAGGTGATCAGGGTTTCGCTGAGCAAGTCTTGCGGCACGATGTACGACTTGTTCGCCAGCGCATGCTGGTTGGCCACGGCCAACATGGCTTCGTAGGTAAACAAGGGTACATAGGTGATGCCCGGCAGTTCCAGCGGGTCGGAGGTCACCACCAGGTCCAGGTCGCCACGCGCCAGGGCCGGCAGCGGCGCGAAGGCAAAGCCTGAGGCCAGGTCCAGTTCGACTTCCGGCCAGGCATCGCGGAACTGGTCGATGGTCGGCATCAGCCACTGGAAGCAGCTGTGGCATTCGATCGCCATGTGCAAGCGCCCGGCGGTGCCACCGGCCAAACGCGCAATGTCACGCTCGGCGCCGCGCAACAAGGGCAGGGTGGCATCGGCCAGTTGCAGCAGGCGCAAGCCGGCGCTGGTGAAGCGCAACGGTTTGGTTTTGCGCACGAACAGCGGCATGCCCAGGCGCTCTTCCAGTTCTTTGAACTGGTGGGACAGCGCCGATTGCGTCAGGTGCAGGCGTTCGGCGGCTTCGACCAGGCTGTCGGCTTCGCGCAATGCGTGCAGGGTCTTGAGGTGGCGGATTTCGAGCACGGGCGCTCCATGAAGATAATTTGTGATGATTAGATATATCGTGAGTTTGTCTCATGTTGCCAGTCATGTCGACCATGACCGTTGGGCGCACTTCATCAAACTGTCACGCAACTGTGGCAGCGCGCTTGTACAAACTTCATCAGACTCGCGCTCTACTGGGGTTCTGCGTTTCGGTGTTTTTCATGCGCGTGTTGTTTTTATTGGCCGCTCTAGTGTTCGGCCTGCCGTCTTTTGCGGCTTCTCGATGTGATGTCAATGTCCCGACCCAAACGGTCGACCTGGAAAAAGTCAGCATCGCCTATCAGAGCATCGGCCGAGCGTCGGACCCGGCGTTGCTGTTGGTCATGGGCCTGGGCGGGCAGTTGATCCACTGGCCGGATGAAGTGGTGGTGGCCTTGTGTGAACAGGGTTTTCGAGTGATCCGCTACGACAACCGTGACGTTGGTTTGTCCACCTGGCGCCAGGCTCCCGCCAGCGCCAACCTGACGTTCGAAGTGCTGCGCTACAAGCTCGGTTTACCGGTGGCGGCGCCGTACACGCTGACCGACATGGCCGACGATGCATTGGGCTTGATGGACGCGCTGCAGATTCAGCAATTCCACGTGCTGGGCGCGAGTATGGGCGGCATGATCGCCCAGCACCTGGCAGCCATGGCGCCACAGCGGGTCGAAAGCCTGACGCTGGTGATGACCAGTTCCGGCGCCGAAGGCCTGCCGGCGCCCAATGCGGCGTTGGTGCAGTTGCTGTCGCGGCGCAGCGCGCCGAACCGTGAAGTGGCGCTGGAGCAACAAGCCGATTTACTCGCAGCCCTGGGCAGCCCCAACGTGAAAGATGATCGCCAGGCGCTGCTGCACCAGGCCGCGCTGTCCTACGACCGCGCCTTCAACCCGGACGGCGTGAAGCGTCAGATCATGGCGATTTTGGCTGAGCCGAGCCGCGTGCCTTTGCTTAACCAATTGCGCGTGCCGACCCTGGTGGTGCACGGCACCGCCGACCCGTTGTTGCCGGTGATGCACGGCGTACACCTGGCCGCGCATATCCAGGGCAGCCAGCTGAAGCTCATACCGGGCATGGCCCACCGCTTCCAGGAAGCCTTCAAGGCACCGCTGCTGACGGCTGTGTTGCCGTATCTGAAAGCCCATCGCGAAGATGCCGCGCATTGGGCGCAGATTGATCTGGGCGAGCCTTCGAAGGTGCTGTGAAGTTGGTGTATGGTGCAACCTTTATGGCGCACATTAATGCCAGCGAGGTTGCCTACCATGAGTACTCCCCTGAAAATCGATTTCGTCAGCGACGTGTCTTGCCCCTGGTGCATCATCGGCCTGCGCGGCCTGACCGAAGCCCTCGACCAACTGGGTAGCGAGGTGCAGGCCGAGATTCATTTCCAGCCGTTTGAGCTGAACCCGAAGATGCCGGCCGAAGGGCAGAACATCGTCGAGCACATCACCGAAAAGTACGGCTCCACCGCCGAGCAATCCCAGGCCAACCGTGAGCGTATCCGCGACATGGGCGCGGCGCTGGGCTTTGCCTTTCGCACGGACGGGCACAGCCGTATCTACAACACCTTCGATGCGCACCGGCTGCTGCATTGGGCGGGGCTTGAAGGGTTGCAGTACAACCTCAAGGAAGCGCTGTTCAAGGCGTATTTCAGTGATGGGCAAGACCCGTCCGACCACGCGACGCTGGCGATCATCGCCGAAAGTGTTGGGTTGGATATCAAGCGCGCGGCTGAAATTCTGGCGTCTGACGAGTACGCTGCTGAAGTCCGTGAGCAGGAAGAGTTGTGGATTACACGCGGTGTGACTTCAGTACCCACCATCGTGTTCAACGACCAGTACGCGGTCAGCGGTGGGCAGCCGGCTGAAGCCTTTGTCGGGGCTATTCGTCAGATCATCCAGGAAGCCAAGGCCTGATGATCGTTCCCTTGCTCTGCGTGGGAACGCCGCCCCGGACGCTCCGCGTCCTGCCCTTGAAGTTATGACGCAGAGCGTCACAGGATGCGTCAGTCGAACTTGTAGCTGATCGCCGTCTGGACCTGGCCCTGGTTTACCTTGCCGGTCTCTTTGACGATGGTGCTGTTCGCCGCCGACCCCACCAGGCGAGTCCAACTGGCGCTGGTCAACAGTGACCAGTGGCTGTCCAGTGGGAATTCGAAGCTCTCGGTCAGCGTCAGGTTCTGAAAGCCTGCGCTGGCGTTATAGGTGCGGATGCCAGACGCAACGGACTCTTTATCATCAACGCCAAAAAACGCCTGGGTCTGGCGCGCATCAGCAAAATGCGCCATCAAGCCAGTGCTGCCGATAATACCGCCGCCCAGCGGGTAGCCCAACTCGCCGCCCAGTTTGCCGAGCACGCCACTTTGGTCACGCGAGCCGCCGACGGCTTGGCCAACCTGGGCGTATACGCGCCAGAACTCGGCCGGTGAGTACTGGACGAACCCCCCGACTTCGGCCATGTCCGGCACATCCCGCAACCCACGCAGTGAACCGTTGGCCGTGCGGCCCGGCAGGTAATTGATATACGGGCCGGCGGTGAAACCGTTGGTATTGAGTGCGCTCCAGGTCAGGCCGTCGTCGGTGCCCAGGCTCACATTGCCCCAATCCAGATCGAAATAAGGAATCGGCCGGGTTTCGTAGCGGCTGCCTGTCGGGTCATGGGGCTCATAGCTGACGCCCGCGCCGACTTCGCCGGTAATACCTTCGGCCAATACCGAGCTGGAAAAGCTCCACAGCCCCAGCAAACCGGCGAATACAGCAGAAGTAACCTTGAACATGGAGCGTTTCCTTATCTGAACCTGCGCGCATTCACGCGCGAAGAGCCTCCCTGAGGCAAGCACTCATCTTGTTTGTAGCAAGCTACAAAAATTGTAGCTCCTGCGACACAAATCACCCTGTTTATCGACCAAAACCCCAGCCCCGCTGGGCTTTGGCCAGTTGGCACAGTCTCTGCAATACCCCTGGCACAAGCGCACAGAGCGCTCCTCTTCCAGGTAAACGCAATGATCCAGTGGCATATCGTGTGCGACTTCGACGGGACCATCACCCCCACCGACGTCATCGACAACGTCCTCCAGCGCTTCGCCGGCCCTGAGTGGGAAACCATCGAACAGGAATGGCTGGATGGGCATATCGGTTCCCGCGAATGCCTGAGCCGTCAACTGGCGCTGATCAAGGCCACCCCGGCTGAACTGCTGGCGTATTTCGACAGCGTTGAAATCGACCCGGACTTCCCGGACTTTGTCGATCACGTCATGGGCCTGGGCGCGACCATCGAAGTGGTCAGCGACGGCATCGAGCAAGGCATCGCGCGCATTCTGTCGCGCAACTACGTGACTTTGCTGCCGATCCTCGCCAACCGCCTGCGCCAGGTCGACCAGAACAGCTGGCGCATCGACTTCCCGTATTCCAGCGATGCCTGCCGCGCCGCCTCCGGCAACTGCAAGTGCAAATCCACGCCGCGCAACAAGCGCGTGCTGGTGATCGGCGACGGCAAGTCCGACATGTGCGTGGCTTCAACCGCCGACTTCGTCTTCGCCAAAGGCAGCCTCGCCAAGTACTGCGAAGCCAACAACATTCCCCATGCGCGCTTCGACACCTTTGCCGAATTGCCCGCACTGCTGACCGCTTTGCCACAAGGCATCGCCGCTAACTCCGGCACCTTTGCCGCCGACCTCTCTGTTGAAAATCAGGAACTCTTCCACCATGTCTGATATTCGTATCGCTACCGCCGAAGACCAGATTCTTCTGGATAAAGAAGCCAAATACTGCTCCTACGGCGACACCGTTCACTACATCGAGCCGCCGCGTATTTTCAGCCGTTGCGAAGGCTCCTACGTGTGGGACACCGAAGACCAGGCCTACCTCGACCTGCAAATGTGGTACTCGGCCGTTAACTTCGGCTACGCCAACCCGCGCTTGAATAACGCGCTGAAACAGCAGATCGACACCCTGCCGCAAATCGCCAGCCAGTACCTGCACAAAGGCAAGATCGAGCTGTCGGAAATGATCGCGGTCGATGCCAAGAACAAATTCGGCCTCGACGGTCGCGTGCACTTCAACGTCGGCGGTTCGCAGTCGATCGAAGACTCGCTGAAAGTGGTGCGTAACGCCTCCAACGGCAAGAGCCTGATGTTCGCCTTCGAAGGCGGCTACCACGGTCGTACCCTCGGCGCTTCGTCGATCACCTCGAGCTTCCGCTACCGTCGCCGCTATGGCCATTTTGGCGAGCGCGCCAACTTCATCCCGTTCCCGTACCACTTCCGCGGCCCTAAGGGCATGACCAAAGAAGAATACGGCAGCCACTGCGTGCAGCAATTCGCGCGGCTGTTCGAGACCGAATACAACGGCGTCTGGGACCCGAAAACCAACCAGTGCGAATACGCAGCGTTCTACGTCGAGCCGATCCAGGGCACCGGCGGCTACGTGATCCCGCCGATGAACTTCTACCGCGAATTGAAGCAAGTGCTGGATCAGCACGGCATCCTGATGGTGTCCGACGAAATCCAGATGGGCTTCTACCGTACCGGCAAACTGTGGTCGATCGAACACTTCGACGTACAGCCGGACGTGATCGTCTTCGGTAAGGCGCTGACCAACGGCCTCAACCCGCTGGGCGGCATCTGGGCGCGTGAAGAGCTGATCAACCCGAAGGTCTTCCCGCCAGGTTCGACCCACTCCACCTTCGCCTCCAACCCACTGGGTACGGCGGTAGGCCTGGAAATGTTCAAGATGACCAGCGAAGTCGACTACGGCGCAATGGTCATGGCCAAGGGCAAATACTTCCTGGAAGGCCTGCAAGACCTGCAGAAACGTTTCCCGATCATCGGCGACGTCGATGGCCTGGGCCTGGCCCTGCGCTGCGAAATCTGCGGCCCGGATGGCTTCACGCCGGATAAGGCGACCTTGGACTACATGGTCGAAGAAGGCATGAAGGGCGACATGATCGTCGATGGCGAGAAACTCGGCCTGATCCTCGACGTGGGCGGCTACTACAAAAACGTGATCACCCTGGCACCGTCCCTGGAAATCAGCTACCCGGAAATCGACCTGGGCCTGAAGCTGCTCGAGCAATTGCTGGTGCGAGCGACTAAACGGTGAACAGCGTTGGGATCGACCTCGGCGAGGGTGATGCCGGCTTCGTTCTCGGTGAAGGTCCGGTCGGGATCCTGTTGATCCACGGCCTGACCGGCACCCCGACGGAATTGCGCCAGGTCGCCAAAGGCCTGGCCAAGGCGGGTAACTGCACGGTGTATGTGCCCACACTCGCTGGGCACTGCGGCGATAACAGCGACCTGCAGGCCACCGGCTGGCTGGACTGGTACGAAGGCGTGCGCAAGACCTTTGCGCAGGTCAAGCAGCGCCATGAGCAGGTGTTTGTCGGTGGCTTGTCCATGGGCGCGGTGATGTCGATGTACGTGGCCGCCGAGCACCCTGGGCAAGTGGCCGGGCTGCTGATGTATTCGACCACCTTGAAGTACGACGGCTGGAGCATTAACAAGCTGGCGTTTTTGACGCCGTTGCTGATGAAGATCCCGTTCGGCGTGCACATCTGTCGCTTCGAAGAGAAGCCGCCTTACGGCATCAAGAACGAGCGCCTGCGGGCGATCGTCGAGCGTCAGATGAAGGAAGGCGAAAGCAGTGAGGCCGGTTTACTGACCATGGAAGGCATCACGGTGCGCGAGTTGCACCGCATGAACGCGGTGGTCAAAAAGCGCATGCCCGAGGTCAAGGTGCCGGCGCTGGTGCTGCACTCCATCGAGGACGACATCACCAGCCGCTGGAACGCCGATTATGTCGAGCGCCACCTGGGCGGCCCGGTGACCAAGATCCTGCTGGATAACTGCTACCACATGATCACCGTCGACCTGCAATACCGCCGAGTGATCGAGTTGAGCGCAGAGTTTGTCGAGCAACACGCCGCCCCGGCTGTGCAGGCGCCCGTGGATTATCGACAGCGGGCCTCAGCCTAAGGACTAGACGTGATCACCGCCCAAGCCTTCTCGACTATCCGGGCCATCCCGCGTTGCGCCTGGAATGACTGCTTTCCCGCAGCCCTGGAGGATTGGGATTTTTACGTTGCCGTGGAAAACGCCGCGATCGATGATTTCAAGTGGCGTTACCTGGCCGTCTACGACGATGAAACGCTGGTGGCCGTTGCCGCCGCGTTCATCACTTATTATCGCCTCGACACCACGGTGTCGGGCGCCGGCAAGCGCTTTACCGAGCGCCTGGAGCGACTGTGGCCGGGTGTTTTGCGCTTGCAGTTGTATGCCATTGGCTCGCCGGTGGCCGAGCGTTGCGATGCGGGCATCGCCAGTCACGTGCCCCAGGGGCAGCGCCGACTGTTGATCAAGCATTTGCTGGAGGCGGCACGCGAGGATGCCACTACCTTCGGGATTGGCCTGGTGGCGGTCAAAGACGTGCCGACCAGTGACCTGGACTGGGCAGAAAATTGCCGCCAGGCAGGCTTTCAGAGTATGCCAAGCTTACCCAGGGGGTGGTTGACGGTGCCTTACGGCTCGGTGGACGCCTACCTGGGCTCGCTGTGCAAGGCGACCCGCAAAGACTTGCGCCGCAAGTTGCGCGCGCCAGGCCCACGGGTCGAGTGGCGGCACACTATTGATGATGTGTTGCCCGAGGTGATGCGCCTGTACGAAGACACGCTCAGCCGCGCCGATTTGCAGTTCGAACGCCTGCCGGCGCGTTATTTCACCGGCATTCTTGAACAGCTGCAAGGGCGTGCGGTCTGTGCTCTTTACTGGGTGGATGAGCGTCTGGTGGCGTTCAACCTGGTGCTGTTGGACCAGCATCGGCTGATCGACAAGTTTTTCGGGCATGACCGTGAGTTCAGCCGTGCGTACAGTTTGTACTTTCGCTACTGGTTGACCAATGTCGACTACTGTATTGCACACAAGATCGCGGTGTACGAGTGCGGTCAGGAGGGCTATGCCAGTAAGCTGCGCCTGGGGTGCGAGTTCCAGGGCAACAGCATGTTCTTCCGTCACCGTAACCGGCTGGTCAACGGCCTGCTCAAACTCGTGAAAATGTACATAAGACCGGACCGTTCCGACCCTGCCATGGCTGCTGCGATAAGCGAAACCTGATGATCACCAAGACCCGCCCAAAAGCCCGCCCCTTTGCCATTTCGCGTTGGAGCGTCCAGCGCAAGCTGGTGCTGGCGTTCTGGCTGGTCAGCGTTATCCCGACCATGATCGCGGCCGAACTGGCGGCGACCACGTTGTCGCAGATTTTTGACAGCAACGTGCGCATCTGGCTGCAAGAGTCGACCAAGATCGTCAAGGACGAAATCGGCGACATCCTGCATGACAACGCGCGCATGGCCAAGCTGTTCCTGCGCTACACGGCTCCGCCGTTGAACAAACAAGCCGCCAAGCATGACCGGCTCACCGCCGATATTGCCGAGGCCACCGATATCGACGTGGTCTCGCTGATTCGTGTCAGTGACCACAAGATTGTGTTCAGCACGGCCCCTGACGATGTCGTCAAGCAGATCAACCTGACCAGCAACGCAGTGTTGCAGACCATCCAGGTGGCCGGCGTGACGACGGGCCTGGTGGTCTCAACGTTCGAAACCACCCAAGAGGGCGTCGACTACGTGCTGTTGGTGGCCACGTACCTGGACAGCAGCTTCCTCACCAGCGTGGCCGATGTGCATTCCCTCGACCTGCGCCTGTACCTGGCCAATCCTACGGGGTTTTCCGAGATATTCTCGACCCAGCGCTTTGAGAATCATCCGTCACGCATTCCCACGAATGTTGAAACGGCGATGCGCGCCACCAAGCAACCGAGCGAGCAGTTCACCAATAACTACAGCGGTTTGTACTGGCCGATCTTCAATGATGGCGGCGAACTGCAAGGCGTGATTTTCAGCGGCCTGTTGCGCCATACCAGCCTGGTGGGGCTGGTGAACCAGAGCAACCTGTTCGTGCTGATCTTCTTGCTGAGTTCGGCGTTGTCGCTGGGCGCCGGTGTCTTGGTGTCACGCCGCCTGACCAAACCGTTGCGCGATTTATCCCAGGGCGTGGACGCAGTGATCTCGGGCAATTACGAGCATCGCGTGCTGGTCAGCGGCGGCGATGAGCTGGCGCAACTGAGCAGCACCTTCAACCACATGACCGAACGCCTGGGCGAGTTGCACCACCTCGAGGCCCAGCTGCGCCGCCGCGACCGGCTGCATGCTTTGGGCGAAGTCGCCATGGGCCTGGCACACGAGATTCGCAACCCGCTGGGCATCATCAAGACCGCCACTCAACTGCTGCACCGTCGCGTCGACCTGCCGGACACCGACAAGCGCCACCTCGAATACGTTATCAGCGAAGTCAGCCGCATCAACGACCTGATCACCGAGTTTCTGGATTTCGCCAAGCCCAATCCGCCCCTGCGTGTGTTGCAGGCGGCGCGCCCGGTGGTGGAAGAGATCCTCGGCTTTTGCAGCCCGGAGCTGGCCACCCATAACATCGATGCGCACATCGATGACCAGGCGCCCGGCGCGACGATTTATGCCGATGCCAAGCAACTCAAGCAGGCATGCCTGAACCTGATCCTCAATGCCATTGATGCGATGCCCGAAGGCGGGCGCCTGACCTTGGGCATTCGCAGTGTGGACGGCAATACGGTGATCAGCATTGCTGACACCGGCCAAGGCATTCCGGCCGATATGATCGAGCGGATCTTCACGCCATTCGTCACCACCAAGGCCTCGGGCACGGGCCTGGGGCTGGCTAAAGTCTATTCGATCATGGAAAGTCATGACGGCAGCATCGAATGTGCCAGTGAGAAAGATGCCGGCGCCACCTTCAGCCTGTACATTCCGGCCCATGGTGAAGACGACGGTGACGATGAGGAAGTTCATGACGCATAACGTATTGGTAGTCGACGACGAGCCCAAGCTCTGCGACTTGCTGTCATCGGCCTTGAGCCAGAACGGCATCCAGGTATTTACCGCCGGCAATGGCCTGCACGCGCTCAAGGTGCTGGAGCAGGAAGACATCGACCTGGTGATCAGCGACTGGCGCATGCCAGGCATGGACGGGCCGGCGCTGTTGGCGGAGATAAAAGTGCGCTTCCCGGAGTTGCCGGTGATCGTGATGACCGCCTACAGCACGGTAAAAAACGCCGTGCAGTCGATGCGTAATGGCGCCTATGACTACATTGCCAAGCCGTTCGATATCGACGAGCTGGACATCACCGTGGCCAAGGCCCTGCAGTTTCGCGACATCATGCGCGACAACGCACGCCTGCGCGCCGAGCTGGATCACCATGCGCAGTTCGACAGTCTGGTGGGCGACAGCCCGGCGTTTCGCCAGGTGCTGCACGCGGTCGATTCGGTACGCGACAGCAACGCCACTATCCTGCTGACCGGCGAGAGCGGCACCGGCAAGGAAATGGTCGCCCGCGCGATTCACAAACATGGCAGCCGCGCCGACAAGCCGTTCGTGGCGGTCAACTGCGCGGCCATCCCCGAAGGCTTGCTGGAAAGCGAGATGTTTGGCCATCGCAAAGGCGCCTTTACCGGTGCCGTGGCCGATCGGGTAGGGCGCTTTATGCAGGCTGACCAAGGCACTTTGTTTCTGGATGAAGTGGGCGACATGCCGTTGGCGTTGCAGGCCAAGATCCTGCGGGCCTTGCAGGAGCGGGTGATCGAGCCGGTGGGCGACTCGCGCGAGCGCAAGGTGGATGTGCGTGTGATCGCCGCCACGAACAAGAACCTGCTGGATGCGGTGGCCAATAAAGAATTTCGCGAAGACCTGTATTACCGCCTCAATGTATTCCCGATCCCGTTGCCGGCCTTGCGCGAGCGCGCCGAAGACATCGTGCCCCTGGCCCGGCACTTCGCCCAGACCCTGAGCGCTACCGCGGGCAAACGCATCACCGGCTTCAGCCCCGAGGCATTGCAGGCGATGGCGGCTTACCACTGGCCGGGCAATATTCGTGAGCTGCAGAACTGCGTGGAGCGGGCGACCATCGTGGCGGCTTCGCCGGTGATTGAAGACATTGACTTGCCGGCTTATCTGTTTGCGTCCAAACCTGCCGAGGACGGCGTTACGGCGCTGCTCGGTGACACACCGGGCGTGCCTGCCGACCTGGATGCGGCGCTGGCTGAGGTCGAGAAAACCTACATCATGGCGGCGTTGAACGAGAGCAACGGCGTGCAGGCTGCAGCGGCGGCGAAGATCGGGATTTCCGAGAGGAGTTTTTGGTATCGGCTGAAGAAGCTGGGGATTCAGGTCGAGAAGATCATCCGCTGATCTATCAGGCTCACCATGAACCCCAATGTGGGAGCTGGCTTGCCTGCGATAGCGGTATGTCTGTGCCAGATAAGTTGGCTGATACACCGCCATCGCAGGCAAGCCAGCTCCCGCAGGTTTAACCGCGGTGTGTCAGGCGTGGACGCGTACCCACACTGTCACCAACACCGTCGCCGCCATCAACCATGCCACTGCCGCCACGGCGAGTGAGGCCTCCAGGCGCATGCGGTCGACCATCACATACAGCGTCGCCAAATACACAAAATACGGAATGATCGACCACATCCCAAACAGGATGGTGGTCTTCAAGTCGTCCACCGAACGGCCCTTGCCGACGATGTAATGCGCGATCAGTGCGAAAGTCGGAAACAGCGGCACCAGCCCTGCGATGTAGTAATTTCTGGTCTTGGCCAGCGCCGCCAGGATCAGCACCACCGCCGCGCCCAGGGCGGCTTTCAAGAGTAAGTCCATCAGTGGCTCAACCCGTATTTCTTGACCTTGTCGAACAGCGTGGTCTTGGCCATTCCGAGTTCCAGGCTCGCCTGGGTGAGGTTGCCGCCGCTGCGTTGCAGGGCGTCGTTAAGCAGGTTGCGCTCGAAGGCTTCCACCGCTTCGGTAAAGGCCAGGCCGTGGTTGCTGCTGCTGGCGCCGCTTTTCTTGAAGGCTGGCAAGCCCAGCGCAAAGCGCTCGGCGACGTTGCGCAGTTCACGCACGTTGCCTGGCCAGTCGTGGCTCATCAGGGTCGATACGGTCTGGTTGTCCAGCTCAGGCACACTGCGGTCAAAACGCAGTGACGATTGCTGCAGGAAGTGTTCGAACAGCTGCAGGATGTCTTCACGGCGCTCGCGTAACGGTGGCAATTCCAGGGTCACGACGTTGAGGCGGTAGTAAAGGTCGCTACGGAATTGGTTGGCGCGGCTCAGTTCGTCCAGGTCGGATTTGGTCGCGGCAATGACTCGGCAATCCACCGCCACACTCTGGTTCGAGCCCAGGCGTTCCAAGGTGCGTTCCTGCAACACACGCAGCAGTTTGATCTGCAGGTTGATCGGCATGCTTTCCACTTCGTCGAGGAACAGCGTGCCCTCATGGGCGTGTTCGATCTTGCCGATGCGCCGCTTGCCCGCGCCGGTAAAGGCGTTGGCTTCGTGGCCGAATATTTCGCTTTCGAACAGGTTCTCCGGCAGGCCACCGCAGTTCAGGGCAACGAATTGATGGTCGTGGCGTCGGCTGAAATCGTGCAAGCAACGCGCAACCAGTTCCTTGCCGGTGCCGGTTTCGCCTTCGATCAGCACGTTGGCCGAGGTATCAGCGACGTTGGCGATCAGTTCGCGCAGGTTTTGCATGGCGGGCGAGCGGCCGATGATGCGGCCTTCCAGCGAGTCGCGCTCGGCCAGTTGGCGGCGCAGCGACCAGACTTCCCGCGCCAGCCCACGTTGCTCAAGCGCGCGGCGCGCCACATCGACCAGGCGCTCGGGGGAGAAGGGTTTTTCCATGAAGTCGTAGGCGCCGTTACGCATGGCACCGACTGCCATCGAAATATCCCCGTGGCCGGTGATCAGCACCACTGGCAGGCTTTTATCCAGGGCCTTGAGGCGGGTGAGCAGCTCCAGGCCATCGATGCCTGGCAGGCGAATATCGCTGATGACGATGCCGGCAAAGTTCTCACCGATGCGCTTGAGCGCTTCCTCGGCACTGCCCACACCCACGCTGTGAATGTCTTCCAGCGCCAGGGCTTGCTGGCAGCCGAGCAGCACATGGGGGTCGTCTTCGACGATCAGAACGGTGAGGTCTTTAGGATCGGTACTCATCATGTCGACTCAGCTTTTTGGGTGCCCACCAACGGCAGGCACAAGACGAAGGCAGTACCACCACTGGCCGGGTGTTCCACGGCGAGGTTGCCGCCGGTGGCCGCCGCCAGGCTGGCCGAAAGTGTCAGGCCCAGGCCCAGGCCTTGTTCGCCGGGTTTGGTGGTGAAGAACGGTTCAAATAAATGTTTGCGCGCTTCGGGGTCGATGCCGTGGCCATTGTCGCGCACTTGCAGGCGGTACTTGCCCTCGCTGCTGTGGCCGTCCAGCCATAGTTCGGGGGCCGGTTGTGCCTGCATGGCGTCGAGGGCGTTGCCGATCAGGTTGACCAGGATCTGTTCCAGGCGGGTCTGGTCGATCTGCAATTGCGCGCTGACAAAGTCACGGTGCACGGTCAACGGCAAGCCGTCCAGGCGCGCGCCCAGAACCTGGAAGGCGGCGTCCACGGCTTTGCCCAGGTTGGCCTCGCCCTGATCATCGCCGCGCCGGGCAAACGAGCGCAGGCTGGCGGTGATGCGGCCCATGCGGTCGATCAACTCGTTGATGGTCTTGAGGTTGGCGCTGGCGGTGTCGAGGGCGCCACGCTCCAGGAAGCGCACGGTGTTACCCGACAGCGTGCGCAATGCCGCCAGCGGCTGGTTGAGTTCATGGGCAATGCTGGTGGACATCTGGCCGATGGCCGCAAGCTTGCCGGCCTGCACCAGTTCATCCTGGGCGCGACGCAGGGTTTCTTCGGCCTGGCGGCGTTCGCGGATCTGGCCCTTGAGCCGTTCGTTACTGGCGCGCAGGTCGGCGGTGCGTTCGGCAATTCGCCGTTCCAGCTGGCTGTTGGCTTCCTGCAAGGCTTCGCGCGCAGCGAGGCGGGTGGCGATGACTTTGCGCCGCTCGTTCCAGGCAATCAGCAGGAACGCGACCAGGCCAAATGCGACCGCCACCAGAATGCCCTGATTGATCGCGGCGCGACGCAGGTCGTTAAGTGGAGTCAGCAGGGTGAAGTTCCACGGCGTGTCGCTGAGCGGGCGGGTCTGGGCCAGGTAGCTGACTTCGCGCTCGTCGTTGACCACTTCGCTGTTGGCCGGAAAGGTGAGTTTCTCGGTACCTTCGTTGAGACGCTCGCGGGCCAACGGCTCCAGCTCGTTCAATGTCGCCCAGTAATATTGCAGGCTGTGGGCCAGGCGTTCCTTGGTGTCATCGCTCAGCGGGCGCACGGCCTTGAGACGCCGGGCCGGGTCGCTGGAGAGGATGATGATGCCGTTCTCATCGCTCACAAAGGCTTCGAGACGCGCGCGCTGCCAGCGTTCTTCGAGTGCTTCAAGGCGCACTTTGACCACGGCCACGCCGATGATCTTGCCGTGCTCTTCGAGGCCGTGCGCCAGGTAGTAACCGGGTTCGCCGTTGGTGCTGCCAATGCCATAGAAACGGCCGGGCTGGCCGCGCACGGCGTTTTGGAAATAGGCACGGAAGGACAGGTCTTCACCCTGGTAACTGTCGGCATCGCGCCAGTTACTGGTGGCCAGCACGCGGCCGGTGGTGTCCATCACGTAGATGGCCCGGCTGCGACTGCGTCGGTTCAGGCCTTCGAGGTAATCGTTGACCGTTTGCCGGGTTTCCTGGCTCGGGTCGGCCAGCAGCCTGGAGACGCTGGATTCCAGCTCCAACAGGCTGGGCAGGTAGGTGTATTTGCTCAGTTCGCTTTCGACGGTGCGGGCATGCAGCTCCAACTGGCGTTCGCCGTTGTCGCTGAGGGTGCGGATACCATAGTACTCACTGACCCAGAAGCCGATGTAACCCAAGCCGATCATCAGGGCGATGATCAACGGCGGCAGGAACAGTTGGCGAATCAGACGAGGTTTCACGGCAAGTGATGGCGGTGCGGCGCGAAATTGGTTGGGGTCGCATTTCATCACAGATGCCTTGGGTCAACCAGCGCTGTCAGCCCTGTTGCGAACCCGGTTGTGTGGGCAATTTGATTATGTGGGAGCCGGGCTTGCCCGCGATGCAGGCGCCTCGGTGTATCAGTTGCACCGAGGTGATGCTATCGCAGGCAAGCCAGCGCCCACACAAGCCGTCTTCCACACAAGCCCGGTTCCCACAGGGAGAACAGTGCTGCTTTTTAGTGCTGCAGGATTTTCTCAAGGAAGTGCTGCGCGCGTTCGGAGCGGGCGCTGATATCGCCGAAGAACTCCTCTTTCGGGCAGTCTTCGATGATCTTGCCGGCGTCCATGAAGATCACGCGGTCGGCCACTTTGCGCGCGAAGCCCATTTCGTGGGTCACGCACATCATGGTCATGCCTTCGTGGGCCAGTTGCACCATCACGTCGAGCACTTCGTTAACCATCTCCGGGTCGAGCGCCGAGGTCGGTTCGTCGAACAGCATGACGATCGGGTCCATGGCCAGGGCGCGGGCAATGGCCACACGTTGTTGCTGGCCGCCGGAGAGCTGGCCCGGGTGCTTGTGGGCGTGCGCCGACAGGCCCACACGGTCAAGCAGCTGCAGGCCCTTCTTGGTGGCTTCTTCCTTGCTGCGGCCCAGCACTTTGATCTGTGCGATGGTCAGGTTTTCGGTGATGGTCAGGTGCGGGAACAGCTCGAAGTGCTGGAACACCATGCCCACGCGCGAGCGCAGTTTGGGCAGGTTGGTCTTCGGGTCGGCAATGGAGGTGCCGTCGACCACGATGTCGCCCTTCTGGAACGGTTCCAGCGCGTTGACGCACTTGATCAGGGTGGATTTGCCCGAACCCGATGGGCCGCACACCACGATCACTTCGCCTTTTTTGACATCAGTGCTGCAATCGGTCAGCACCTGGAAGTCGCCATACCACTTGTTGATGTTCTTGATAGAGATCATACGGCAAACCTTTTTTGCAGACGCTTGACCAGCAGCGAGGCGGAAAAGCTGATGATGAAGTAGACGACACCGGCGAAGATCAGGAACTCATTGGAGCGGCCGATGATGTCGCCGTTGGAGCGGGCGGAGTTGAGGAAGTCCACCAGGCCCACGGTGTAGACCAGCGAGGTGTCCTGGAACAGGATGATCGACTGTTGCAGCAGCAACGGGGTCATCTTGCGGAAAGCCTGGGGCAGGATGATCAGACGCATGGTCTGGCCATAGGTCATGCCCATTGCCTGGGCTGCGCCCATCTGGCCCTTGGGGATCGACTGCACGCCGGCCCGCACGATTTCACAGAAGTACGCAGCTTCGAACATCATGAAGGCCACGACGCAGGAAGTGAACGCGCCGATCGGGGTGTCTTCGCCGGTGATCCAGCGCAGCACGAACGGCACCGCCAGGTAGAACCAGGTGATCACCAGCAGCAGCGGGATCGAGCGGAAGTAGTTCACGTAGGCGCCGGCCAGGCGCGACAGCAGTTTGCTGGACGACAGGCGCATCAGCGCCAGGACCGTACCCAGTGCGATGCCGCCGACCACGCCCATGACCATCAACTGCAAGGTCATGACCATGCCGTTCCACAGGCCCGGAATGGCGGGGATGATACCGCTGAAATCGAAGTCCATTATTTACCCCCCACGGAGATCAGGCCGGGCACCGCGACTTTCTTCTCGATCACGCGCATCAGCAACATCAGGCTCATGTTCAAGGTGAAGTAGATCAACGTAGCCAGGGTGAAGGCTTCAAACAGGTTGGCCGAAAACTCGGCAGTCTGTTTGGTTTGCGCCAGCAGTTCCATCAAGCCGATCAAGGACGCCACGGAGGAGTTCTTGAACACGTTGAGGAATTCGGAGGTAAGCGGCGGAATGATGATGCGGTAGGCCTGGGGCAGCAGCACGTTCCAGTAGATCTGTGGCAGCTTGAAGCCCATGGCACGCGCCGCAGCTTCCTGGCCACGTGGCAGCGCCTGGATGCCGGTACGCACTTGTTCGCACACACGGGCGGCGGTGAACAGGCCCAGGCACACGACAACGCTCAGGTAGGCCGAGGTGGTCGGGTTGAGGTCCTGTTTGTACCAGTCCTGCAGGTTCTGCGGCAGCATATCGGGCACCAGGAAGTACCAGATAAACAGCTGCACCAGCAGCGGCACGTTACGAAACAGCTCGACGTAGCAGGTCGCGATGCCCGCTACGATGCGGTTTGGCACGGTGCGCATGACCCCCAGAATGGAGCCAAGCAACAAGGCGATAATCCATGCCACGACAGCGATGGCGATGGTCCAGCCCAAGCCGGCGATGTACCAGTCGAGATAAGTCTCGCTGCCAACGCCAGTGGACTTGAAGAACACGCCCCAGTCCCAGTTGTAATTCATTAGGGTCTCCCCTCGAGATCGATCGATGTACAAGCACCCGCTTGGGGAAGATCCTTTCCCGCCTGACGGTGAACGCCAGGCACACGCGATCGGCTCGAAAACCGCCAGGTCGAGTGTTCCACATTAATGCCAGCAGGTAGTAACAGACGCCTGAGGGAGGGTTGGCTCCCTCAGGACATAAGCTTAGTCAGGTATCAGATTTTTACGTCAGGGGCTGGCTTGTCGCTTGGGTTGGCGATCAGCTCCTTAACCTTTTCGCTCATCGGGAAGTTCAGGTTCAGGCCTTTTGGTGGGATCGGGCTCTCGAACCACTTGCTGTAGATCTTGTTGATCTCGCCGGATTTGTACAGGGCGACGATGGCGTCATCCACGGCTTTCTTGAAGGCCGGGTCGTCTTTACGCACCATGCACGCGTAGGCTTCGAAGGACTGTGGAGTACCGGTGATGACCCAGTCGTCCGGCTTCTTGGCCTTGGCTTCTTCGCCGGCCAGCAGGGCGTCGTCCATCATGAACGCAACGGCACGGCCGCTTTCGAGCATCTGGAAGGATTCGCCGTGGTCTTTGGCCGAGATAACGTTCATGCCCATCTGCTTGTCGGCGTTCATCGCTTTGATGATGCGCTCGGACGTGGTGCCAGCGGTGGTCACGACGTTTTTGCCTTTCAGGTCGGCAAAGTCAGCGTAGGACGGCTTGCCATCCTTGTCCTTCTTGACCAGCAGACGGGTGCCGATTTCGAAGATGTTGACGGTGAAATCAACTTGCTGGGCGCGTTCGGCGTTGTTGGTGGTGGAGCCGCACTCAAGGTCCGCAGTGCCGTTCTGGATCAGCGGGATACGAGTCTGCGAAGTCACCAGGTTGTATTTGGCCTTCAGATCGGGCTTGTTCAGGTCTTTTTTCAGGGCTTCAACCACAGCCAACTGAACGTCGTGGGAGTAGCCCACGGGTTTGCCCGAGCCATCCGCGATGTAGGAAAACGGAATGGAGCTGTCGCGGTGAGCGAGGGTGATGGTGCCGGAGTCGTTGATTTTCTTCAGTGTGCCGGTGAGTTCGGCGGCGAAAACTGGAGTGCTGATCAGAGCAGCAGCGATAGCTGCGCCCAGGATATGGGGAACGATGCGCATCAATACTTCCTCGACATTTGTTTTTTTTATGAAGCCGGCTAAGCGACTCTCTTTGTACTGCGAATGCCCATGACGGCTCCTAAGGCGCCTCAGGCAATCGTCAGGGAGTGTAGAGCATGAGTCGTGCCATACCAGAAATAAAAGGTTATTTGATTGATTTATAAGGAGATTAAGTTTGTGTTACGAGGGATTTGTAACGGTTTGGTCCGGCAAACCGAATGGGGTGGGGTGTGGCGTTCGGAAAACCGAATGGTCAGCAAGGTATTCCGAGCCAGGCTTTTTGTGGGAGCTGGCTTGCCCCGCGATGCCTGCACCTCGGTCTTTGATTGAACCGAGGTGATGCAATCGCAGGCACCGGCGGCCTATCCGGTGCTGCTGGGCTCGGCCTTCAGCGTGATTCGCGACATCGGCCTGCGCTATGCCAGGACACACCCTATAAAAAAGCCCCTGGACCTTGCGGTACAGGGGCTTCTCGTCACTGCCTGCGATCAGGCTGCTTCAATCTTCGCGCGGTTTTGCTCGACCTTGGACAGGTAGCGCTGCACGTTTTCCTGCTCTTGCGGTGTGGTGAACAAGCCCAGCTTGGTCCGGCGCCACAGCACGTCCTGCGGTTGCGTCACCCATTCTTCGGCGCACAGGTAATCGACTTCGCGGGTGTACAGGCCGCCACCCAGGTGTTCGCCCAAGTCAGCAAGCGATTGCACGCCTTCGAGCAAGCGCCAGGTACGGCTGCCGTACGTGGTGGACCAACGGCGTGCGATCTCGCTTGGCACCCAGTCAAATTTGGCGCGAATCGCTTCGGCCAAGGCTTCTGGCGTAGTCATGTTCTCGCCGCCCGGCAGGCTCGCCGTGGCGGTCCAACTTGGGCGCATCTGCGTGAAAAACGGCGCCAGTTGCGCCATCGCCGATTCGGCCAGCTTGCGGTAGGTGGTCAACTTGCCACCGAACACCGACAGGATCGGCGCTTCACCGTTACCGCCAGACAGCGACAGGGTGTAGTCGCGGGTGATGGCCGACGGGTTGTCCGATTCGTCGTTGCACAGCGGGCGCACGCCGGAGTAGGTGTGCACGATGTCGTCGCGGCTCAACTGCTTCTTGAAGTGCGCGTTGACTACTTTGAGCATGTAGTCGGTTTCACCTTCGGTAATCGCAACCTTCGCTGGGTCACCGGTGTACTCACGGTCGGTGGTGCCGATGATGGTCAGGTGGTTCAGGTACGGAATCGTGAAGACGATGCGCTGATCTTCGTTCTGCAGGATGTGCGCGTGCGCACCTTCGTAGAGTTTCGGCACGATCAAGTGGCTGCCCTGGATCAGGCGGATGCCGTAAGGCGAGTCCAGCTTCAGGTCTTCCTTGATGAACTTGGCGACCCACGGGCCGGCGGCGTTCACCAAGGCGCGGGCGCGGATCGAGAACAGGCTGCCATCGGCGCGTTCCATGTTCATTTCCCACATGCCGTTGCTGCGATGTGCGCTGATGCAACGGGTCTGGGTGTGGATATGCGCGCCTTTTTCACGGGCGGCCATGGCATTGAGTACCACCAGGCGGGCGTCATCAACCCAGCAGTCGGAGTATTCGAAGCCTTTGGTGATTTCACTTTTCAACGGGCTGTCGGGGCCGAACTTCAGGCTCTTGGAACCGGCGAGTTTTTCGCGCTTGCCCAAGTGGTCGTACAGGAACAGGCCAGCGCGGATCATCCAAGCCGGGCGCAGGTGCGGGCGGTGCGGCAAGACAAAGCGCATCTGCTTGACGATGTGCGGGGCCTTGGCCAGCAGCACCTCACGTTCGGCCAGAGCCTCGCGCACCAGGCGGAATTCGTAATGTTCGAGGTAGCGCAGGCCGCCGTGGATCAGCTTGCTGCTGGCGGAAGATGTGTGGCTGGCCAAGTCGTCCTTTTCGCAAAGGAATACCGACAAACCGCGCCCGGCTGCGTCTGCTGCAATGCCGACGCCATTGATTCCGCCGCCAATTACGGCAACGTCATAGACTTCGGCAAGCGGTGGAGCAGGCAAGGTGGAAGGGTTCATCGGCTGGCCTCGCGATCTTTTCGTCTTTGAATTCGAACATTAATGTTCATTTGCGAAAATGGTAGCTGATAAACGCGCGCACAGCCACCCGACTTCGATTGAAAAAACTCATCGAAGGGCTGAAAAAGGAAGAATTGTGAACATGAGCCAAGGAAAGGCTCGAGAGAGGGGGGTTGGATATATCGCCATCGCGGGCAAGCCCGGCTCCCACAGTTGACCGAGTGCCTGCATGAGAATGCGGTCAACTGTGGGAGCGGGCTTGCCCGCGATGGCGGTGTTACAGACTCTAAACCACTTCCAGCCGAACCTTATGCTGGTTCAACAACTGCACCAACGCCGGCACCGGCTGCTGGTCGGTCACCAGACAGTCCACCAGACTGATCGGCCCCAAGCGAATCATGGCATTGCGCCCGAATTTACTTGAGTCGGCCGCCAGGATCACCTGGCGTGCATTGGCGATGATCGCCTGGGAAACCCTGACTTCCTGATAGTCAAAGTCCAGCAGGCTGCCGTCTTCATCAATGCCACTGATGCCGACCAACGCAAAGTCGACCTTGAACTGGTTGATAAAGTCGACACTCGCCTGGCCCACCACACCGCCGTCACGGCGCACGTTGCCGCCGGTCAACAGCACATCGAAGTCGTCCTTGGCACTGAGCATGGTGGCAACGTTGAGGTTGTTGGTGATGATTTTCAGGTGGTTGTGATTGAGCAGCGCACGCGCGATGGATTCGGTGGTGGTGCCGATATTGATGAACAGCGAGGCGTGATCAGGGATTTGCGCGGCAATGGCTTCGCCGATGCGTTGTTTCTCATCGCGCATCTGGTCGGCACGCATGGCGTACGCGGTGTTCTCGACACTGGAGTCATAGGCCGCGCCGCCGTGGTAGCGGCGCAGCAGGTTGGCGTCCGCCAGTTGGTTGATATCGCGGCGGATGGTTTGCGGGGTGACAACGAATAGCTGCGCCATCTCCTCGATACTGACGTAGCCGCGTTCGCGCACCAGTTCGAGAATTTGTTGTTGGCGGGGAGGCAGATTCATGGGGCGTCCTTTGGGCTGCCATACAAAAGTGGCCCATGATGCCGCAGCAATCGACTCCCCGCCAGTTACAACCCGATATGGGTCCGGCGGTTGGCTTATTCAGCGCCTTCGTGCGGTTCCCAGTCGCGGGTGCGGCTGACTGCTTTTTGCCAGCCGGCGTAGAGCTTCTCTTTGGCGGCTTCATCAAGCTGTGGTTCGAATTCGCGCTCGATGACGGCCTTGCCACGCAGTTCGTCCAGGCTGCCCCAGAAACCGCAGGCCAGGCCTGCCAGGTACGCGGCGCCGAGTGCCGTGGTTTCGCGCATTTGCGGGCGCTCGACCTGGGTGCCGAGGATATCGGCCTGGAACTGCATCAGGAAGTTGTTGGCCACCGCGCCGCCGTCCACACGCAGGGCTTTGAGGCGTTCGCCAGAGTCCTGTTGCATGGCGTCCAGCACGTCGCGGGTCTGGTAGGCAATCGACTCCAGGGCGGCACGGATAATGTGATCCACGCGCACGCCACGGGTCAGGCCGAACAGCGCGCCACGGGCATACGGGTCCCAGTACGGAGCGCCCAGGCCGGTGAAGGCTGGCACCAGGTACACGCCGTTACTGTCCTTGACCTTGCCGGCGAAGTATTCGGTGTCGGTGGCGTCGGCGATGATCTTCAGCTCGTCACGCAGCCATTGCACGGTGGAGCCACCGTTGAAGACCGCACCTTCGAGGGCGTAAGCCACTTCGCCACGTGGGCCGCAAGCGATGGTGGTGAGCATGCCGTGCTTGGATTTCACCGCCTTGTCGCCGGTGTTCATCAGCAGGAAGCAACCGGTGCCATAGGTGTTCTTGGCCTGGCCGGCTTCTACGCACATCTGGCCGAACAGCGCCGCTTGCTGGTCACCGGCAATACCGCCGATGGCGATGCCGCTTTTGGTGCGGCCGTAGATTTCCGAGGAGGACTTGACTTCCGGCAGCATTTCGCGCGGCACGTCGAGAATCTCCAGCATCTTCGCATCCCACTCCAGGGTGTGGATGTTGAAGAGCATGGTGCGCGAGGCGTTGGTGTAGTCGGTGACGTGGGTCTTGCCGCCGGTAAATTTCCAGATCAGCCAGCTGTCGACGGTGCCGAACAGCAGCTCGCCATTGCGCGCACGCTCGCGGCTGCCTTCGACGTTGTCGAGGATCCACTTGAGCTTGGTGCCGGAAAAGTACGGATCGGTGACCAGGCCGGTGGTGTCGCTGATGTATTGCTCGTGGCCGTCGCGCTTGAGCTGCTGGCAGATCTCGGTGCTGCGGCGGCACTGCCACACGATCGCGTTGTAGATCGGGCGGCCGGTGATCTTGTCCCAGACCACGGTGGTTTCACGCTGGTTGGTGATACCGATGGCGGCGACCTGGTCATGGTGCAGGCCGGCTTGTGCCAGGGCCTCGACCATTACCGCGCTCTGGGTGGCGAAAATTTCCATCGGGTCATGTTCGACCCAGCCGGCTTGCGGGTAATGCTGAGCGAATTCACGCTGGGCGGTGCGGACCACGTTGGCGTCACGATCGAAGATGATCGCCCGCGAACTGGTGGTGCCCTGATCGAGGGCAATGATGTAGTTCTTATTCTGAATGTCGGTCATGTCAATTGCCTTGGACGAAATAAGGAAGTCAGAAATCAGCCTGGGCCGCGAAGGGCAGGGGCACCAGGCCGGCGCTTTCAGGAAATACGAGTCTTGCCGTTGACAGCCGTGTCAGGTGTTTCTTCAGCTATAGCAGGTGCGGCGCTCGGCAAGTGGCGGGCAATCAGCCCGCGATAAGCCGCTGCGCCGAGGCAGGCGCCGACAATCGGCGCGAAAATCGGTACCAGGAAGTAAGGAATATCGCGGCCGCCAGTAAAGGCCATTTCACCCCAGCCGGCGAAAAAGGTCATCAGCTTGGGGCCGAAATCACGCGCCGGGTTCATCGCAAAGCCGGTCAGCGGGCCCATGGCACTGCCGATAACTGCAATCAGCAGGCCGATTAACAGCGGGGCCAACGGGCCGCGGGGCAGGCCATTGTTATCGTCGGTCAGGGCCATGATCACGCCCATCAGGATGGCGGTGATGACCATTTCCACCAGGAATGCCTGGGCCGTGCTCAGCAGCGCGTGCGGGTAGGTGGAGAACACCGACGCCAATTCCAGGCTGGCCTGAGAGCCGCGAATCATGTGGTGAGTTTGTTCGTAATCGAAAAAGAGGTTGCTGTACAGCGTGTAAACCAACGCCGCCGAGCAGAACGCGCCGGCGATTTGCGCGAGGATATAGAAGGGCAGTTTGCGTTTTTCGAAATCGGCAAAAATGCACAGCGCGATACTTACCGCCGGGTTGAGGTGCGCCCCGGAAATACCGGCGCTCAGGTAGATCGCCATGCTCACGCCGACCCCCCAGATAATACTGATTTCCCACAGCCCGAAGCTGGCACCCGCGACCTTGAGCGCAGCGACACATCCTGTACCGAAGAAGATCAGAAGCGCAGTCCCCAGGAATTCGGCCATGCATTGGCTCGAAAGTGAAGGCTGTTGAAGAGCAGTAGTCATGGCAAACCTCGATTGTTGTTCTTGTTGGCGCACAGCCTCAACGGGCCGTTGCGCGATTTTCACCGTAATCAGGATCCCCATCCTGACTGCAGCTTCCCGCTGGAACACTGGAGCACTATTCCTACAGTATTCGGAAACGAAAAAATATAGACAAGAATGACCGCTGTCAAAGGTCGAAAGTGAACCATTGGTCATTTTCGAACTATTGGTCTGGTGAATGATCACGGGTGAGGCTGCAAGCGCGCATGGCGGGAGGGGCGCACTAGAGCGTTTTGCGCGGGCTTGGCCTAGAATTGGCGATCTTTCTGCCGCGCCCGGAGTAGTCATGACACCCGCACTGGACCTGTTGAAAAAAGTTCGCGCCGAACATCGCATCCACAGTTACGAGCACGACCCCAAGGCCGCGTCTTATGGCCTGGAGGCCGCGGAAAAATTGGGGCTCGACCCGGCGCAGGTGTTCAAGACCTTGCTGGCCAGCAGTGAGAAAGGTGAATTGCTGGTGGCGGTGGTGCCGGTCGTCGGAAGTCTGGACCTGAAGGCGCTGGCCCATGCGGCCGGCGTTAAAAAAGCCGAGATGGCCGATCCGGTAGCGGCGCAGCGCTCTACCGGTTACCTGTTGGGCGGCATCAGCCCGTTGGGGCAGAAGAAGCGTTTGCGCACGTTTATTGATGAGACCGCGCAACAGTTTGCGACGATTCATGTGAGCGCAGGGAGGAGGGGGTTAGAAGTGGAACTGGCCGCAGCGGTGCTGGCCGAGCATACCCAGGCCAAATTTGCGCCGATTGGGCGGGGCTGAAACTCAATTCTGAATGCGCTGAAAATCTAATGTGGGAGCTGGCTTGCCTGCGATGCAGACACCTCGGTCTGTCAGTTGAACCGAGGTGATGCCATCGCAGGCAAGCCAGCTCCCACATTTTTATCCGGTTTGTCAGTTGGTCAGTGAGCCGGGCTGTAACGTCGCACGCCGGATTCGACTTGAGGAATCTGCGCCGCCGTGCTGCCCGATGCCTGAAACAACACCAGATGCTCCGCCGCCACCCGAATCCCCACCTGCGCACCCACCTGATGGTCTGCATGGCTGGGGAAAATCGACTCCAGCTGTGCACCGGTCGGCAGTTGCAAGCGGTACAAGGTCGAAGCGCCGAGGAAAGTCTTGCCGACAATCCGCGCTTTTAACGCGCTGTCGGGTGCGTAAACGATGTCATCCGGACGTAGCAACACATCCACCGCGCCACCCGTTGGCCAGGTGTAGGCACGGTTGCCACGCAGATCACCCAGTTCGGTACTCACCGATTCCGGCGAACTCAGTTGCCCGCGAATGAAGTACCCCTGGCCGATAAAGCTGGCGACATAAGGGGTTTGCGGTTCGTGGTAGAGGTTGTAGGGCGTGTCCCACTGCTCAAGACGGCCCTCTTTGAATACGCCCACGTGATCACTCACGGCGAAGGCTTCTTCCTGATCATGGGTGACCAGAATCGCGCTGGTGCCGCGCGCCTTGAGAATGTCACGTACTTCATGGCTGAGCTTGCGCCGCAGTTCACCGTCGAGGTTGGAGAAAGGTTCATCGAGCAGCAACAGTTGCGGTTCCGGCGCCAAGGCGCGGGCGAGGGCGACGCGTTGTTGCTGGCCGCCGGAAAGTTCGTGGGGGAAACGCTTGCCGAGGTTTTTCAGGTTGACCAGTTCCAGCAGTTCGCCAACCACGCGGTCTTTTTGCGGGTGCTTGCGAATGCCAAAGGCGATGTTGTCGGCCACGCTCAAATGCGGAAACAGCGCGTAGTCCTGAAACACCATGCCAATGCGACGTTTCTCCGGCGCCAGGGTGAACCCGGCACTGGAGATTACTTCACCGGCCAGGCTGATCTCACCTTCATGCACCGGCTCAAACCCGGCGATCGCGCGCAAAGTTGTGGTTTTTCCGCAACCCGAGGAGCCCAGCAGGCAGCCGATGTCACCGGCGTTGAGGTGCAGGTTGAGGTGCTGCACCACGCGTTGATCTTGATAGCCGCATGCCAGATTGCGCAGGTTCAGCAGTAATGGCTGGCTCATGCGTGGTGGTACGACGGCGGGACGAGGAATTCGAGCAGCGCCTTTTGCGCATGCAGGCGGTTCTCGGCCTGGTCCCACGCCACCGAACGCTCATCGTCGAGCAGGTCGAGGCTGATTTCTTCGCCACGGTGTGCGGGCAGGCAGTGCATGAACAGCACGTCCGGCGCGGCCAGGTCGAGCAGGGCGCGGGTCACCTGGAACGGCGCGAACAGCGCCAGGCGCTTGGCGGTCTCTTCTTCCTGGCCCATGGAGGTCCACACGTCGGTGCTCACCAGGTGCGCGCCGATGACCGCGTCACGCGGGTCGCGCACCAGGGTCACGCGATCACCGGCCAGGGCCAGGAAACGTGCATCCGGCTCGTAGCCTTCGGGGCAGGCCACACGCAGTTGGAAGTCGAACTGGATCGCCGCTTCTATATAGCTGTTGCACATGTTGTTGCCGTCGCCGATCCAGGCCACGGTCTTGCCCTGGATCGAACCACGGTGTTCAAGGAAGGTTTGCATGTCGGCCAGCAACTGGCACGGGTGCAGGTCATCGGACAGGCCGTTGATCACCGGTACGCGCGAGTTGGCGGAAAATTCGGTCACGGTGCTGTGGGCAAAAGTACGGATCATCACCGCATCGAGCATGCGCGACATCACGCGGGCAGCGTCGGCGATCGGTTCGCCGCGGCCCAGTTGGGTGTCACGCGAGGACAGGAAGATGGCTTGGCCACCCAGCTGGATCATGCCGGCTTCGAACGACACGCGGGTGCGGGTCGACGACTTCTCGAAAATCATCCCGAGCACACGGTTTTTCAAAGGCTCGAACAGTACGCCGCGGTTACGCAGGTCTTTAAGCTCAATGCCTCGACGGATCACGCTGACCAGCTCTTCGGGCGTGCAATCCATCAGGGAGAGAAAGTGCCTTGCGCTCATCATTAACTACCTTTTTGCAACAGACCGCAGATACTCAAAGCCTTGTTTATTGTGACAACGGGCGAGACCTGCGGCGAAAGCCGCACGGGGCGACGAAATAGGGGAAGGCGCGATCTTATAATTAAATGTCGCGTCTTACCAATAGGGCTACAGTTTTTAAGGGTGTTCAAGAGGGGCGCCGGAGCGCTTTTGAAGACTGATTCCTGACAGCAGCGCTCCATTTGTACACTGGCGCCAAGACCTTTTGCAATGTGTGGGGCGGGCCTGGAGCGGGTTGTGTCGGTTTCGGAGCGCCTATGCAAAGATTTGAAACACTTGCCCATGGCCTGGCCTGATGCCCCTCGATTCACAGAACGAACGTTGCTGGTGCGCGTTCAGGTGTCGGGCCATAGTTGGGCCAAAGCCCAATAAAGAGACTGGCCATGACCAAGACTCTCCACCACCGTGCCTGCCATTTGTGTGAAGCCATCTGCGGCCTGACCCTGGAAACCACCCAGGCGGACGACGGCAGCCTGGCGATCACCTCCATCAAGGGCGACCCGCTGGACACGTTCAGTCGCGGACACATTTGCCCAAAAGCCGTGGCGCTGCAGGATATTCAGAACGACCCCGACCGCCTGCACCAGCCCATGCTGCGAGTGGGCAGCGACTGGCAGCCGATCCCGTGGGACGAGGCCTTTGCACTGGTAGCCGAACGCCTCGCAGGCATCCAGGCCCGGCACGGGCAGAACGCGGTGGCGGTGTATCAGGGCAACCCCAGCGTGCATAACTACGGGTTGATGACCCACAGCAACTACTTCCTTGGCCTGCTGAAGACGCGCAATCGGTTTTCCGCCACCTCGGTGGACCAGTTGCCCCATCACCTCACCAGCCACCTGATGTACGGCCATGGCTTGTTGCTGCCGATTCCGGATATCGACCACACCGATTTCATGCTGATCCTGGGCGGCAACCCGCTGGCGTCCAACGGCAGCATCATGACCGTGCCCGATGTGGAGAAACGCCTCAAGGCCATCCAGGCCCGCGGCGGCAAAGTGGTGGTGGTTGACCCCCGGCGCAGCGAGACGGCGGCGATTGCCGATCAGCATGTGTTCGTGCGGCCCGGTGGCGACGCGGCGCTGCTGTTCGGGCTGCTCAACACCTTGCTCAGCGAAAACCTGACCCGCGACAGCCATTTGCCGATTGCTGGCCTGGAGGATGTGCGCCAGGCGATCGCCGGGTTTACCGCCGAAGCCATGAGCCGCCAGTGTGCGGTGCCTGCCGAACAGATCCGCCAGTTGGCGCGGGACTTTGCGGCGGCGGACAAGGCCGTGTGCTACGGGCGCATGGGCGTATCGACCCAGGCCTTCGGCACGCTGTGCCATTGGCTGGTGCAGTTGATCAATCTGGTCACGGGCAACCTCGACCGTGTCGGCGGCGCCTTGTGCACCACGCCGGCGGTGGATCTGGTGGCCTCCACTGGCGGCGGGCACTTCAATCGCTGGCAAAGCCGGGTGTCCGGGCGGCCGGAGTACGGTGGCGAGTTACCCGTATCGGCCCTGGCCGAAGAAATGCTCACTGAAGGCGAAGGGCAGATCCGCGCCCTGGTGACGGTGGCCGGAAACCCGGTGCTGTCCACGCCTAACGGTCGCCAACTGGAGAAGGCCCTGGACGGTTTGGAGTTCATGGTCAGCGTCGACCTGTATATCAACGAAACCACGCGCTATGCCGACCTGATCTTGCCGTCCACCTCAGCGTTGGAAAACGATCACTACGACACCACGTTCAATATGTTCGCAGTGCGTAACGTCACCCGCTTCAATCGCGCGATCCTGCCCAAGCCTGCCGGCGCGTTGCATGATTGGGAGATCTTTGTCGGCTTGGCCAAGGCCTTCGCTGCGCACACCGGCGCGGTGCTCAAGCCGACCATGGCGCCGGCACAGATGATCGACTTTGGCTTGCGTGCCGGGGTCTATGGCGATGCGTCCGAGCACAAACTGTCGGTGGCCACGCTCGCTGATCATCCCCATGGCGTGGATCTGGGGGCGCTCAACCCCAACTTGGCCGCACGCTTGAAAACCGCCGACGGCCACGTGCAGGCAGCGCCTGCGGTGGTCCTGGCAGACCTGGCGCGCTTTGCGGCCCAGCCGGTGCCAATGGTCAATGAGCTGTTACTGATCGGCCGTCGGCATGTACGCAGCAACAATTCCTGGATGCATAACTATCACCGCCTGGTGAAGGGCAAGCCGCGCCATCAACTGCATATGCATCCCGACGACCTTGCCAGCCGACAATTGAGTGATGGGCAGTGGGTGCGCGTCAGCTCACGCGTTGGCGAGATCGAAGTGGAAGTGGTGGCCAGCCTGGACATGATGCCTGGCGTGGTCAGCCTGCCACACGGCTGGGGCCACGGTCGTCCAGGCGTGCGCATGACCATCGCCAGTGGGCAGCCTGGGGCCAGTGCCAATGACCTGACCGACGAGCGGCAATTGGATGAATTGTCTGGAAACGCCGCGCTTAATGGCGTGCCGGTACAGGTGGCCGCCGCATAAGGCCCGAGCACCGCGCTGGAATTTTGCGTTACAATGCGCCACCGTGCCGACCTGTGAGTCGCAAAGTTCCAGCCGAGGTGTTCCATGGATATCATCGAAACGATCAAAGAGCAGATTGCCAATAACACCATTCTGCTTTATATGAAGGGCGCCCCGAACGCTCCTCAGTGCGGTTTCTCCGCGAAGGCTTCCCAGGCCATCATGGCGTGCGGCGAGAAATTCGCTTACGTGGATATCCTGCAAAACCCGGAAATCCGTGCCAACCTGCCGAAGTACGCCAACTGGCCAACTTTCCCACAACTGTGGGTAGCCGGTGAGCTGGTCGGCGGTAGCGATATCATCACTGAGATGGCTGCTGACGGTTCGCTGCAAGCGCTGATCAAAGAAGCAGCGGTAAACGCGGCGGCCAAGACTGACGCTTGACCCGAATGCAATAAAAAGCCCCGCTTCTCGAAAGAGAGCGGGGCTTTTTTGTGATCGTTCCCACGCTCCGCGTGGGAATGCATCCTGTGACGCTCTGCGTCACCATGCTCAAGTGGGAACGATCTTCAGCGCTTATTCACCCATCTGCGATTGCAGGTAGTTTTCCAGGCTGACTTTAACGATCAAGCCCAGCTGGGTTTCCAGCCAGTCGATATGTTCTTCCTGATCTTCCAGGATATCTTCCAGCAGCTCACGGCTGCCGAAGTCGCCTTTGGTTTCGCAGTGAGCGATGGCGGCCTTGAGGTCGCTGTGGATCTTCTGCTCGAACTTCAGGTCGCTGCTGATCATCTCCTGGGTGTGCTCGCCGATGTTCAGCTTGCCCAGGTCCTGTACGTTCGGCAGCCCTTCCAGGAACAGGATGCGCTTGATCAGCGCGTCTGCGTCCTTCATGGCCTTGATCGATTCTTTGTATTCACGCTTGCCGAGCTTTTCCAGGCCCCAATCGTCATACATGCGCGCATGCAGAAAGTACTGATTGATCGCGACCAGTTCATTGGCAAGGATTTTGTTGAGTTGCTGGATGACTGAGATGTCGCCTTTCATGACTGGGGTCCTGCCCTGTAATAGCTGTGTATAGGGCGGAGTTTGAGCGGCGAAATCCCTAGTGTCAAACCTAAGTTATTGAATAATAAATGAAAATTAATCGGAATAAGAATGTTTGTGTTCCGCGTCTTGACGCTAACTAATTGAATTACGGGCATAAAAAAACCGGACATTAAGTCCGGTTCTTCAAAACACGCCTATTTAAGCGTGTGTAAATTCTGCTGAGTAGGGGAGTGCGGCCTGGGCTGTTTGCAGCTGCGTCAGGGTTTCCCGTACCACTTGCTTGGCGAGGCAAGCACATTTGCCGCACTGGCTGGCAACGCCGGTGGTTTCACGTACTTCCTTGTAGCTGCAGCAACCTTCATAGATTGCTTCGCGGATTTGTCCGTCGGTGACGCCAGTGCAGAGGCAGACATACATAAGGGAGAACCATCGCGGGTTTAAGGCTTAAGTGCGATGGATCTTAATGTTAACGAGAATGATTGTCAAAGTAGATTCACAGGGTATTGCCAGGTACCTGCGGCGCGCTGACGAACGGTTTTTTCAGTGTATGATGGTCGGTCTTCACGAAGCGTGACCGCGTCACAGGCCTGTCGCTTAACTGCGCCAGACTTGGGCTGGTCCTTTTACTTCAATCGTCACCCTTACATCAGGAGATACCCAATGAGCGTACTCGTCGGCAAACAAGCCCCGGATTTCGACGTACCTGCCGTCCTCGGCAATGGCGAAATCGTAGACAGCTTCAAACTGTCTGAAGCCATCAAAGGCAAATACGGCCTGGTGTTCTTCTACCCGCTGGACTTCACCTTCGTGTGCCCGTCGGAGCTGATCGCTCTGGACCACCGCATGGACGATTTCAAGGCGCGCAATGTTGAAGTGGTAGCCGTTTCCATCGACTCCCATTTCACCCACAACGCCTGGCGCAACACCGCCATCAATGATGGCGGCATCGGCAAAGTCAAATACACCATGGCTGCCGACATGAAGCACGACATTGCCAAGGCCTACGACGTTGAGTCCGAAGGCGGCGTGGCGTTCCGTGGCGCGTTCCTGATCGACGACAAGGGCGTTGTACGCTCGCAGATCATCAACGACCTGCCGCTGGGCCGTAACATGGAAGAGCTGATCCGTCTGGTTGACGCCCTGCAATTCCACGAAGAGCACGGCGAAGTCTGCCCTGCCAACTGGAAAAAAGGCGACAAAGGCATGAACGCTTCGCCAGAAGGCGTTGCGGCTTACCTGACCGAGAACGCTGGCAAGCTGTAAGCCTCGTTTCAGGTACAAAAAAACCGGCCTGTGAGGGCCGGTTTTTTTATGCACTGCATTTGGTTCTGTGGCGAGGGAGCTTGCTCCCGCTGGGCTGCGAAGCAGCCCCATAACCTGACACCGCAGTTTAACAGGTTAACCGCGGCGGTCTTATTGGGGCCGCTGCGCAACCCAGCGGGAGCAAGCTCCCTCGCCACAACCACAAAGGCGTCAGCCTCAGTCGTTGAAGTCTTCCCAGCCGCCCATTTGCTTCCACCGATTGACGATGCCGCAGAACAGCTCGGCAGTCTTCTCGGTGTCGTAGCGGGCCGAGTGGGCCTCACGACCATCAAAGTCGATACCGGCCGCCTGGCAGGCCTTTGCCAGCACGGTCTGGCCGTAAGCCAGGCCCGCAAGCGTGGCGGTGTCAAAGCTGGAGAACGGGTGAAACGGGTTGCGCTTCATGTCCAACCGCGTCACGGCAGCATTCAGGAAGCCCAGGTCGAAGCTGCTGTTATGGCCCACCAGGATCGCGCGTTTGCAGCCATTGGCCTTCAACGCTTTACGCACACCACGGAAGATATCGGTCAGCGCCGCTTCTTCACTCACGGCCATGCGCAGTGGGTGATCGAGCTTGATGCCGGTGAACTCCAGGGCTGCAGCTTCGATATTCGCGCCTTCAAACGGCTCAACACGGAAGAAGTGGGTGTGTTCCGGGAACACAAAACCCTGTTCATCCATGCCGATAGTGGTCGCGGCGATTTCCAGCAATGCGTCGGTGGCGCAGTTGAAACCACCGGTTTCTACGTCGATGACAACCGGCAGATAACCGCGAAACCGCTCGGCCATCGGGTGGCGGGAGCCGCCACCACTGTGCTCGTGTTCGTCGTCGTAATGGTCTTCACTCACTTGCTTTCCTCCAGCAGGCGCCAGCGCAGTGTTTCACCGGCGCGCAGCGGGATAACAGTCAGCTCGCCAAACGGCAGGCTGGCAGGGGCGGTCCAATCTTCACGAACCAGGGTAATGCGGTCGGTATTCGCCGGCAGGCCGTAGAAGCGCGGGCCGTTGAGGCTGGCGAAGGCTTCGAGCTTGTCCAGGGCGTTGCGCTGTTCAAACGCTTCGGCATACAGCTCGATGGCGGCATACGCGGTGTAGCAACCGGCACAGCCGCACGCAGCTTCTTTGGCGTGCTGGGCGTGGGGCGCCGAGTCGGTGCCGAGGAAGAACTTCGGGCTGCCGCTGGTAGCGGCGTCCAGCAGGGCCACCTGGTGGGTGTTGCGCTTGAGGATCGGCAGGCAATAGAAGTGCGGCCGAATCCCGCCCACCAGCATGTGGTTGCGGTTGTAAAGCAGGTGATGCGCGGTGATGGTCGCGCCGACGTTGGCCGAAGCCTCGTTGACGAACTGCACGGCGTCGGCGGTGGTGATGTGTTCGAACACGACCTTGAGGGTCGGGAACAGCTCGACCACGCGGCGCATATGCTCGTCGATGAAGATCTTTTCACGATCAAACACATCCACATCGCCACGGGTGACTTCACCGTGGATCAGCAGCGGCATGCCGACTTCAGCCATGGCTTCGATTGCCGGCAGGATCTTGTCGATACTGGTCACGCCGGAGTCGGAGTTGGTGGTCGCGCCCGCCGGGTACAACTTGGCGGCGTACACAAAACCGCTGGCCTTGGCCTCGCGGATTTCGGCAGGCTGGGTACGGTCGGTGAGGTAGAGCACCATCAACGGTTCGAAGCGGCTGCCGGCCGGGCGCGCAGCGAGGATACGCTGGCGATAGGCATCGGCTTGCTCGGCATTACGCACCGGAGGTACCAGGTTAGGCATGATAATCGCGCGGCCAAACGTGCGCGCTACATCGGCCACGGTTTGGGGTAACGCAGCACCATCGCGAAGATGAATATGCCAGTCGTCGGGACGCAGCAGGGTCAGGCGGTCGGACATTGGGGATTCCAGGCGGGTCAATCTGGTGGGAATGCTACCGGAAAAGACTCTTGCAGGCACTCGCTATCAAGTTTTGCCGCACGTGTCCGATATCCCTGGGTATGCCTTAACGACGTATGACGCTTTGAAGTGTTGTAGAAACCAGTGGAGCCTCCCGTGCGCCAGCATTATCTAGCCCTGCTCAGTGTGTTCGCCAGCCTGCCTGCGATGGCACTCACATTCCAGACACGTCTGGAGAATATTGAGTGGAAGGTGGAAGGCGACCAATTCGAGTGCCGCCTGGCCCAGCCGATCACCGATTTCGGTTCGGGTGAGTTTGTGCGCCGGGCCGGCGAGCAGGCGACATTTCGCCTGAAAGCCTATAGCGGCGCGCTCGGAGCGGGCTCGGCGACCTTGCTGGCTGCGGCGGCACCCTGGCAACCGGGCCGTGGTGATATCAACTTGGGCGCCGTGCGTGTTGGCAGTGGCGACGTGCTGTTCAACAGCTCCCAGGCCCAGGCCGGGCGTTTGTTCACGGGTTTGCTGGAGGGGCGTAGCCCGACGGTGCGGCATTACGGGCGTGAGGGCGGCTACTCGGAGGTCCGCCTGTTGCCGGTGAAATTCAACAAGGCCTTCAACGACTATCAACTGTGCACCACCAAGCTGTTGCCGATGAATTACGATCAGGTCAAACAGACTGAAGTCGGCTTCCCCGGCGGCGGTATCGAGCTGGACGCCGCTGCCAAGAAGAAGCTGGACGTGATTCTCGCGTTCATGAAAGCCGACCCGACGGTTAATCACGTCGAGCTCAATGGTCATTCCGACAACAGCGGTAACCGCCTGACCAACCGTGACGTCTCGCGCCGTCGTGCCCTGGCGGTGATGGACTACTTCAAGGCCAATGGCATTCAGGAATCGCAGATCACCCTGCGTTTTCACGGTGAAAGTTACCCACTGGCGCCCAATACCAATGCCGCCAACCGCGCCCGCAATCGTCGCGTGAATATTCAGCTCGAACGCGTGGCTGCCCCCGAGAAACCGGCACCCCAGGCCACTGGCCCGAGCAGCGCGGCACACACGTCATAAGGTGCGACCATCGGTCGCCCGCTCGACATAATCTGTCGCTTTATCTTCATTTGCTGTCGCGCCTCTGTAAATTCACGGTTTTGGTCGGTAGAATCGACGGCTTTCCGTACAACCCCGTGGAGTGATGGCATGGCCGACGTAAACAAGGTCGTTCTCGCGTATTCCGGCGGCCTGGACACTTCGGTGATCCTCAAGTGGCTGCAGGATACTTATAACTGTGAAGTGGTGACCTTCACCGCTGACCTGGGTCAGGGCGAAGAGGTCGAACCTGCACGTGCCAAGGCGCAAGCCATGGGCGTGAAAGAGATCTACATTGACGACCTGCGCGAAGAATTCGTCCGCGATTTCGTCTTCCCGATGTTTCGCGCCAACACCGTCTACGAAGGCGAGTACCTGCTGGGTACTTCCATCGCACGCCCGCTGATCGCCAAACGCCTGATCGAAATCGCCAACGAAACCGGCGCCGACGCCATTTCCCATGGCGCTACCGGCAAGGGCAACGACCAGGTGCGTTTCGAACTGGGCGCCTACGCGCTCAAGCCAGGCGTGAAAGTGATTGCTCCTTGGCGTGAATGGGACCTGCTGTCCCGTGAAAAGCTGATGGATTACGCTGAAAAGCATGCAATCCCGATCGAGCGTCACGGCAAGAAGAAGTCCCCGTACTCGATGGACGCCAACTTGCTGCACATCTCCTATGAAGGCGGCGTGCTGGAAGACACCTGGACCGAGCACGAAGAAGACATGTGGAAATGGACCGTCTCCCCGGAGAACGCTCCAGACAAGGCCCAGTACCTGGAACTGACCTACCGCAACGGCGACATCGTTGCACTGGACGGCGTCGAAATGACCCCGGCCACCGTGCTGGCGACCCTGAACCGTATCGGTGGCGAACACGGTATCGGCCGTCTCGACATCGTCGAGAACCGCTACGTGGGCATGAAGTCCCGTGGTTGCTACGAAACCCCAGGCGGCACCATCATGCTGCGCGCTCACCGCGCCATTGAGTCGATCACCCTGGACCGTGAAGTGGCTCACCTCAAAGACGAGCTGATGCCCAAGTACGCCAGCCTGATCTACACCGGTTACTGGTGGAGCCCGGAGCGTCTGATGCTGCAACAGATGATCGACGCCTCCCAGGTCCACGTGAACGGCGTTGTGCGCCTGAAGCTGTACAAGGGCAACGTGATCGTTACCGGTCGCAAGTCTGATGAGTCGCTGTTCGACGCCAACATCGCCACCTTCGAAGAAGACGGTGGCGCCTACAACCAGGCGGACGCGGCAGGCTTCATCAAGCTGAACGCGTTGCGTATGCGCATCGCCGCCAACAAGGGTCGCAAGCTGTTCTGAGTGCGACCCTCGTTGTAAAAATGGCCCCTAGTCCAAGGGGCCATTTTTTTTGCCTGCATATAAAGACGGGCGCATTTAAAAGCAAGCTGATGTTTAAACGCGGTCTGACTGTTTAAGGTTTGTTGAATGTTGAAGTTGAATTCGGCCGTTTCAGCGATGGCGTGTTTATTTCTGTACGGTTGAATGAATTTTTTACACCTGCACAGGAACTATGTCTTACGGAAAATTCACTACCTAAGTACAGCGAGTATGTAGGGCGCTGAAACTTCTGTAGGAAATAGGGATGTAAACAGGTATGTTGAATGGAACTAAATCAGTTGATTTCTTTTCAGCTGCTCACTGGCCTAGCTGCCATAAGCAAGGGGTATTTCCTGAAAGTCATGTGCGGTACATTTACCTCGTACCCATTCTGCGGCGTATATTTCACTCGAAATATGTATGGCCCCGGAAAGTTCTGAAGGGTTGCATAAAATTCCCTGCACCTGAGTTTGTGTTTTTTTGTAGGTTAATTCCTATATCGTTGTGGGTTGGGTCTCTGCTTGCTGTTGCTTGGGGGGGAGCGCTATGCCAACTAGGAAACGACTAGGCTATTGTGCTTGCTCTAAATAATTCGAACAGCGAAATTGGACTTTCTCATGAATAAAGTGCTGATCGTGGATGATCATCCCGTCATTCGACTTGCTGTGCGCATGCTAATGGAACGTCATGGTTATGAAGTCGTTGCCGAGACTGATAACGGCGTCGATGCGCTGCAACTTGCACGGGAACATATGCCGGACATTGTCATACTGGATATCGGGATACCCAAGCTCGATGGCCTGGAAGTTATCTGTCGGCTGGCGTCTACCAAGCAGGCTACACCCGTCAAGGTGCTGGTGCTGACGTCTCAGGCACCCGGCCATTTCTCCATGCGCTGCATGCAGGCGGGGGCGGCGGGCTACGTATGCAAGCAGCAGGACCTGACCGAGCTGCTGAGCGCCATCAAGGCTGTACTTTCCGGCTACAGCTATTTCCCCAACCAGGCGCTCAACTCGGTACGCTCGACCATGGGCAATGCCAGCGAGGCGGACATGGTTGAACGCTTGTCGGGTCGCGAGATGATGGTGTTGCAGCAACTGGCCCGAGGCAAAACCAACAAGGAAATTGCCGATGGCATGTTCCTGAGCAACAAAACCGTCAGCACCTACAAGACCCGCCTGTTACTCAAGCTCAATGCACGCTCCCTTGTGGACCTGATCGAGCTGGCCCAGCGCAACGGCCTCGTGTAGACGCGGTGCGGTTTTGCACCAAAAACCGAAAACCCGGCAAAAAAAAAGCCTCCGTCAGGGAGGCTTCCGGCCGTCAGCGCATCGATCAGAGGTCGAAGTCGTAATCGGCCAGTTGTTTTTGCAAGCGTCGCTCTTCCAACAGGTTGTCGATAGTGCGGCGTTTGCTCAAATTGGTCTTGGCCACCTCTGCCACAGGGGCGTCCCCTTCGTCTTCCGCCACATCAACGAGATCGTCTTCTACATCCAGTTGTTCTTTGCCAGTGCTCATAAGGTTAACTCCAGGCTAAGACTGCCGTTGGCGCTCCTTATAACGATAATCCACGAACGGGTAAAAAAGATTTTTTCAATCGACTGATCGAGAAAACCAATGAACCCTCAATCGTCCGAGGTTTTGTCCTTGTACTCGCACAGGTCTTCGATGCGGCAACTCCCGCAGCGAGGCTTGCGGGCCTGGCACACATAGCGCCCGTGAAGGATCAGCCAGTGGTGGGAGTCGAGCAGATAGGGCTTGGGCACAAACTTCATCAACTGCTTTTCTACCTCGACCACATTCTTGCCACGCGCGATGCCGGTTCGGTTGCTGACGCGGAAAATATGCGTGTCCACTGCCATGGTCAGTTGCCGGAACGCGGTATTGAGTACCACGTTCGCAGTTTTGCGGCCTACGCCGGGAAGGGCTTCCAGGGCTTCGCGGGTTTGTGGCACTTCACTGCCGTGCAGCTCAACCAACAAGCGGCAGGTCTCAATGACATTCTTGGCCTTGCTGTTGTACAGGCCGATCGTCTTGATGTACTCCGACAAACCCTCCACACCCAAGGCATAAATGGCCGCTGGCGTATTGGCCACTGGGTACAGCTTGGCCGTAGCCTTGTTGACGCCCACGTCCGTGGATTGTGCTGACAGGATCACCGCAATCAGCAACTCGAACGGCGACGAGTAGGCCAGCTCGGTCTTGGGTTCCGGATTGTCTTCATGAAACCTGCGGAAAATTTCCAGGCGTTTTGCAGCGTTCATGGGGCAGGTGGTTCCTTGCAGGCGATCAGCGCGATTGTAGTAATACACACAGCAGGGTTTAGCGCGGGTTTAAACGCTGTCATGAGTATCCACTTGGCGTTGTGCGTCATCGACTTTGCTTTGCGCCTCGGCCAGTTGCTGTGGAGTGGCGTTTAGATCCTGGGCTTTCTTCAATGCTGCGCGGTGCATGGCCAGCTGGATTTTAGCGCGCTTGAGATCGGCGCTGTTACTCGGTGCCGTTGCTGGCGTCGGTGTGCTCTGTACTTCCAGTGCGGCCAGCGCCTGCTCCGCTGCTTCGAACTGCTGTTGCAGCACGATCAACTGCGACTGCTGCTCAAAGGTCGGTGGATGTCCAAATGCCTTGAGTGATTTATGCAGTTGGGCGCGACTCATGGCAACGGTGATCTTGGCCTTCTTGACCGCTGTATCCCGGGCCGCCTGAGCGTCATCGGCTTGCACAGGGGCAACCGGCGGGGCCAAACGTTTAGCCCGCGCCAGGCGCTCGGCGAGTTTATGCGCTTCCTCGCGTTGCAGCCGCGCATTGCGTTGCTCAAAGCGCCGCCGCGCGCGGTCGCGCTTGAGGCCGCGCTCATGGCGTTGCCCATCATCGGCCGCCAGGCCGCCGACAATCGCCAGCACAGTGGTCGCTGGACGCATTTCAATGCAATCCACAGGGCAGGGCGCAACACACAGGTCGCAGCCGGTGCATTCATCCATGATCACGGTGTGCATCAACTTGGCGGCGCCGACAATCGCATCCACCGGGCACGCCTGGATGCACTTGGTGCAGCCGATGCATTCGGCTTCGCGGATGTAGGCGACCTGGGCCGGGGCTTCGCCACGACTGGTGTCCAGTTCCAACACCGGCACGCGCAACAGCTGGGCCAGGCCAGCAATGGTTTCCTGCCCTCCGGGCGGGCACTTGTTGATTGCCTCACCCAACGCGATGCCTTCGGCGTAAGGCTTGCAACCCGGATGCCCGCATTTGCCGCATTGGGTCTGCGGCAGCAGCGCGTCGATACGTTGAATCAAGTTCATGGGGTGATCATTGGTATGCCGGTTGAACAAACAGGGCCTGTAGTGGCGAGCGCGCGTTCTGTGGCGAGCGGGCTTGCCCCGCGTTGCGGCGCGGAGCGGCCCTTGGTACAGACACTCGGCTTAACAGGCCAAATGCGGCGACTTTATTGGGGCTGCTGCGCAGCCCAACGCGGGGCAAGCCCGCTCGCCACAGGCAGCCCGTTTGCCACGGGAGGCCCGCTTGCCGCAGACGGGCTTTGCAGGCTTACTTGATACGCTGACCCGGCTTGGCACCGCTGTCAGGGCTCAACAGGTAGATCTCTTCGCCGCCAGGGCCGGCTGCCATCACCATGCCTTCGGAGATGCCAAACTTCATTTTGCGTGGCTTGAGGTTGGCGATCATCATGGTCAGGCGGCCGTCGAGCTTGGAAGGATCCGGGTAGGCGCTCTTGATGCCGGAGAACACGTTACGTTGCTCGCCACCCAGGTCCAGGGTCAGGCGCAGCAGCTTGTCGGCACCCTCCACGGCCTCGGCCTTGACGATCAGCGCAACGCGCAGGTCTACAGCGGCAAAGGCGTCGAAGTCGATTTCTGCCGAGATCGGATCCTTGGCCAGCTCACCGTTACCGGCGGGCGCAGCCGAACCGGTGTCGGTCTGGCTGGCGACCAGGTCTTCTTTCGAAGCGTCGGTCATGGCCTGGACTTTGACCGGGTCAATACGCGTCATCAACGGCTTGAACTCGTTCAACTGATGGTTGCTGAGCAAGGTGGCGTGGTCGTTCCAGGTCAGCGGCGCGACGTTGAGGAACGCCTCGGCATCAGCGGCCAGCAATGGCAGCACCGGCTTGAGGAAGATTACCAATTGGCGGAACAGGTTGACGCCCGTGGCACAGATAGCCTGGACTTCAGCTTGCTTGCCTTCCTGCTTGTTCAGCGACCACGGTGCCTTGTCGGCGATCCAGGCGTTGGCGCGGTCGGCCAGGCCCATGATCTCGCGCATGGCGCGGGCAAAGTCACGGGCTTCATAGGCGTCGGCGATACTTGGCGCGGCGGCCAGGAAGGCTTCGGTCAGTTCCGGTGCGGCGTTTTCAGCCACCAGTAAACCGGCATTGCCCTTGTGGATAAAACCGGCGCAACGGCTGGCGATGTTGACCACTTTGCCGACCAGGTCCGAGTTGACCTTCTGCACGAAGTCTTCCAGGTTCAGGTCGAGGTCGTCGACACCACGGCCCAGCTTGGCGGCGTAGTAGTAGCGCAGGTATTCCGGCGACAGGTGGTCCAGGTAGGTGCGCGCCTTGATAAAGGTGCCACGGGACTTGGACATTTTCTGGCCATTGACCGTCAGATAGCCGTGCACGGCGATACCGGTCGGCTTGCGATAGCCCGAACCTTCGAGCATGGCCGGCCAGAACAGCGCGTGGAAGTTGACGATGTCCTTGCCGATGAAGTGGTACAGCTCGGCGGTGGAATCCTTTGCCCAGAACGCGTCGAAGTCCAGCTCAGGCGTGCGGTCGCAGAGGTTTTTGAAGCTGGCCATGTAGCCAATCGGCGCGTCCAGCCACACATAAAAGTACTTGCCCGGCTCGCCCGGGATCTCGAAGCCGAAGTACGGCGCATCGCGGGAGATGTCCCACTGCTGCAGGCCGCTGTCGAGCCATTCGGAGAGTTTGTTGGCCACGGCGTCCTGCAAGGTGCCGCTGCGGGTCCAGGTTTGCAGCATTTGCTGGAAATCCGGGAGCTTGAAGAAGAAGTGCTGGGAATCCTTGAGCACCGGGGTGGCGCCGGAGATTGCCGACTTCGGGTTCTTCAAGTCCGTCGGTGCATAGGTCGCGCCACATTTTTCGCAGTTGTCGCCGTACTGGTCTTCGGTGCCGCATTTAGGGCAGGTGCCCTTGATGAAGCGGTCGGCCAGGAACATTTTCTTTTCCGGGTCGAAATACTGGGTCACCGAACGCTGGTCGATGTGCCCGGCTTCCTTCAAGCGCAGGTAGATCTGGCTCGACAGCTCGCGGTTTTCTTCGGAGTGGGTGGAGTGGAAGTTGTCGAAGTCCACCAGGAACTCGGCAAAGTCGGCGCTGTGTTCAGCCTGCACATTGGCGATCAGTTGTTCCGGGGTGATGCCTTCCTTCTCGGCACGCAACATGATGGCCGAACCGTGGGCGTCGTCCGCGCAGACATAAATGCATTGGTTGCCGCGATGCTTCTGGAAGCGCACCCACATATCGGTCTGGATGTACTCAAGCATATGGCCAAGATGGATGGAACCATTGGCATAGGGCAGGGCGCTGGTGACGAGGATCTTGCGTGGCTCGGACATGGGGCTCGGCTACTTGATGAAACGGAGGTCGGCCACTATAAAGCGCCGGGAAATATATTTCACCCCGTGGTGCTGTTTCTGAATCTTCCCAGGTCTCGAAAGCATGCCGCTGGGCGGCCGGAACGGTTAGGATAGCCGCCTGTTTCAGTCAGTCTTTTTTCGGGAGTAGCCCATGAGCGCCGTCAATCGCGCAGCGGTGGAAGCCGTTCTTCGCCAGTACACCGACCCCTATTTGAACCAGGACCCGGTCAGCGCCGGCTGTGTACGTGCCATTGAAGTCCAGGGCGACCAGGTGTCGGTCCAGTTGGAACTGGGCTATGCCGCCGGTTTGTTCAAGAGTGGCTGGGCGCAGATGCTGCAAATGGCCATCGAAGGCCTGGAGGGCGTGCGTTCGGCCAAGGTCGACATCCAGTGCGTGATCGCCGCGCACAAGGCCCAGGCGCAGATTCCGGGCCTGGCCAACGTCAAGAATGTTATCGCCGTGGCCTCCGGCAAGGGCGGTGTGGGTAAATCCACCACTGCCGCCAACCTGGCGCTGGCGCTGGCCCGAGAAGGTGCGCGTGTGGGCATCCTCGACGCCGATATCTACGGCCCGAGCCAGGGCGTGATGTTCGGCATTGCCGAAGGCACGCGGCCCAAGGTCAAGGACCAGAAGTGGTTTGTGCCGATCGAGTCGTTGGGTGTAGAGGTCATGTCCATGGCCTTCCTCACTGATGACAACACGCCGATGGTCTGGCGCGGGCCGATGGTCTCCGGCGCCTTGCTGCAACTGGTTACCCAGACTGCCTGGGGCGACCTGGATTACCTGGTGATCGACATGCCGCCAGGCACAGGTGATATCCAGCTGACCCTGGCGCAAAAGGTGCCGGTGGCCGGTTCGGTAATCGTGACCACACCCCAGGACCTGGCGCTGCTGGATGCCAGAAAAGGCGTGGAGATGTTCCGCAAGGTCAACATCCCGGTGCTGGGCGTTGTTGAAAACATGGCGGTACACATCTGCTCCAACTGCGGCCACGCCGAGCATTTGTTTGGCGAAGGCGGCGGTGAGAAGTTGGCGACCCAATACGGGGTTGAGTTGCTGGCGTCGTTGCCGCTGGCGATGGAAATTCGTGAGCAGGCCGACGGCGGCAAGCCCACCGTGGCCGCAGAGCCCGATGGACCGATCGCTATGGTGTACCAGGAACTGGCCCGTCACGTGGGCGCGGGGATCGTCCTGCAGGAAGCCGCAGCACCGGCAATGCCGACCATCACCGTCAGCGACGACTGAACCTGCTGAAGGAAAACAGCCTCGGCGTTGTCGGGGCTTTTTTATGCCTGCCGATCAGTCAATGGTTCCGAATCATGCGTTTGCGCAATTGCGCGTGTAAGCATTTGCTTACTTTTTCGTAAGTGTTTGGTTTTTTTACCGGGCATGTCCATCTCGAAACGGTGAACGAATTTTCTATCCATCTGAAAAATAACAATTATTTATACTTGAATGAGCGTTCAAGTCTGTCAGCCGATCACTTGGATCCCGTTGAACTTCCCCCGGAACTCTCTAAGATCAGCCCTGTGTCCACGGATTGGCACAGCCATCAAGGAACGATGGTTGAAGGAACGTCGCAGGATGCGATTCATCAGGATGATGAAAAGGAATACAGGGACTAGGGAAAAAATGTGGGCGGGTCATACCGCCCCTTTTTTTGCCTGCAGAAAAGTGAAACCGACCACCCAGAAACGCAAAAAGGCCCGCAAGGGGCCTTTTTTATTGGGCGGCGGCGCTTTCAGCGCTCGAGGTCTGCAATCTTACCTTTCTTGCCATCCCACTCCGCTGCATCAGGCATCGGATCTTTGCGCTCAGTGATGTTCGGCCAGATTTCCGCCAGCTCGACGTTCAACTGAATGAATTCCTGCATCTCTGCCGGGACTTCGTCCTCGGAGAAAATAGCGACGGCCGGGCATTCTGGTTCACACAGGGCGCAGTCGATGCACTCATCCGGGTGGATAACCAGGAAGTTCGGGCCTTCGTAGAAGCAGTCCACCGGACACACTTCGACGCAGTCGGTGTACTTGCACTTGATGCAGTTGTCGGTAACGACGAAGGTCATTTCTAATTCTCTCCTCAGGCGGCGGCAGCGAAACCCTTTGTGGCAGGGCTCGCGAGGTTCGGGAGCGATAGTCTGCAGGCCAGGCTAATAACCCGCAGCATCCCAAACCGCGCGAGAGTCTACCAGCTTGCAAGCCTGTGCGTTATATCCGAACTTGCAGTGCATATAACATTTCGAGCGCTTTACGCGGCGTCAAGCCGTCCAGGTCAAGCTTTGCCAACTCATCCAGCACCGGATGGGGCAGGCTGGCGAACATATCACTCTGGTGCGGCGCGCTGGGTTTGGCGTTGGTTTTGGCCGGGCTTGCTACCGGAATCTCATGGGGCAGGGCGGTTTCTTCCAGGCGGCTCAGGTGTTCGCGGGCACGGCTGATGACTTGCGCGGGAACCCCCGCCAACTGCGCCACGGCCAGGCCGTAACTCTGGCTCGCCGGCCCCGGCAGCACGTGGTGCAGGAACACGATGCGCTCGTTGTGCTCAGTGGCATTGAGGTGCACGTTGGCCACCAACGGCTCGCTTTCGGGCAATACCGTCAGCTCGAAATAGTGCGTGGCAAACAGCGTATAGGCGCGCAAATGCGCCAAACGCTCGGCTGCCGCCCATGCCAGCGACAGACCATCGAAGGTGCTGGTGCCGCGTCCCACTTCGTCCATCAGCACCAAACTGCGTTCGGTGGCGTTGTGCAGGATGTTGGCGGTTTCGCTCATTTCCACCATAAATGTCGAACGCCCACCGGCCAGGTCATCACTGGAACCGATCCGGGTGAAAATGCGGTCCACCAGCGACAACTCGCAACTGGCTGCCGGCACAAAGCTACCGATGTGCGCGAGCAACACGATCAAGGCGGTCTGGCGCATGTAGGTGGATTTACCACCCATGTTGGGACCGGTGATCACCAGCATGCGCGTGTCGTCATCCAGCGACAGGTCGTTGGCCACAAACGGCGTGGTCAATACCTGCTCCACCACCGGGTGGCGCCCCTGCACGATGCGCATGCACGGCTCACTGACGAAACGCGGGCAATTGAGGTCAAGGTTCAGCGCACGTTCGGCCAGGTTGCTCAGCACATCCAGTTCCGCCAGGGCGGCGGCGGTGTCTTGCAGCGGCGCCAGGCGGCTGATCAAATCTTCGAGCAACGCTTCATACAGCATCTTTTCGCGCGCCAGGGCACGGCTCTTGGCCGACAGTGCCTTGTCTTCAAACTCTTTGAGCTCCGGCGTAATGAAACGCTCGGCGCCCTTAAGGGTTTGGCGACGCTGATAGTCAATCGGCGCCGACTCGGCCTGTTTGCTCGGCAACTCAATAAAGTAGCCGTGCACGCGGTTGTAGCCGACCTTCAAGTTGGCCAGGCCGGTGCGGGCTTTTTCGCGGGCTTCCAGGTCAATCAGGAACTGCCCGGCGTTTTCGCTCAGCGATTGCAGCTCGTCCAGCTCGCTGTCGTAACCGGTTTTAAGCACGCCGCCGTCACGGATAATCGCCGGCGGGTTGTCGATAATGGCTTTTTCCAGCAGCGCCGCGAGGTCCGGGTAAGTGCCGGCCGTGACGGCGAGTTGTTGCAGGTGCGGCGTGTCCAGCTCGGTCATCGCCACTTGCAGCTGCGGCAGCGCGCTCAAGGCATCGCGCAGGCGCGCCAGGTCACGTGGCCGCGCATTGCGCAGGCCAATTCGCGCCAGGATGCGCTCGATATCGCCGATTTCCTTGAGCTGCGGCTGCAGGTTTTCAAAACGATAGCGATCCAGCAGGCAAGTAATCGATGTCTGGCGCGCTTGCAGCACGGTCAGGTCGCGCAGCGGACGGTTCAACCAACGGGTCAGCAAACGGCTGCCCATGGCCGTCTGGCAACGGTCGACCACTGATTGCAGGGTGTTATCGCGGCCACCGGCCAGGTTGGTGTCCAGCTCGAGGTTGCGACGGCTGGCGCCATCGAGCACCACGGTGTCATCCAGGCGCTCATGGCGCAGGCTGCGCAAATGCGGCAGGGCGGTGCGCTGGGTTTCCTTGGCATAGCTGAGCAAGCAACCGGCAGCGCCGATGGCCAGGGTCAGGGTTTCGCAGCCGAAGCCTTTAAGGTCCTGTACCGAGAACTGCTGGCACAGACTTTTCAGCGCCGTGTCGCGCTCAAAGTCCCACGGCGCACGCCGCTTGGTCCCACGACGCTTTTCCGCCGGCAAATCCTTGGGCCAATCATCCGGAATCAACAACTCCACCGGGTTGATGCGTTCCAGTTCCGCCAGCAGGTTCTCCCAGCCCTTGATCTCCAGCACACTGAAGTTGCCACTGGTGATATCCAGCACCGACAGGCCAAACAAACGCTCATCGCCCAGCACTGCTGCGATCAGGTTGTCACGACGCTCATCCAGCAACGCCTCATCACTCACCGTGCCCGGCGTGATAATGCGCACCACCTGACGTTCCACCGGCCCTTTGCTGGTCGCCGGGTCGCCGATCTGCTCACAGATCACCACCGACTCGCCCAACTTCACCAGCTTGACCAGATAACCTTCCAACGAATGGTAAGGAATCCCACACATCGGAATCGACTGCCCCGCCGACTGCCCGCGCGCGGTCAGGGTGATGTCCAGCAGCTTGGCGGCCTTCTTCGCGTCTTCGTAGAAGATCTCGTAGAAATCGCCCATGCGATAGAACATCAACTGATCAGGGTGCTGGTTTTTGAGGCGCCAGTACTGCTGCATCATCGGGGTGTGGGAGGACAGATCGGAGGTGTTTTTACTCATCAGATAGTTAGCAAATTCGTTAAAAGGAGTGGGGCAAAGATGGGGCACTTGGCCCTGCTAATTTTGCGATGGCGGCAAGGTTAACACGCGAGGTCGAGGGTTCGCAGGTCACAAACAGCCAGGTAAAAGCCAAAAATGGCGCAGCGCCCAATGGCCATCACTCTCAAGAATGAACACCGAACCTGTGGCGAGCTCCCACGCCACAGGTTAGCGGTGCTTGAGCTATCTCTTGAGTGATCGGAATCAGGCGCCGCACCGGTTTTTCATTCGCCCCTTACTGAAGGTTACCTGGCGAACCCAACACCTTCGCCACATCATCAACCACCGCCTTGACCATCTCCTGCAAGTAATGCGACGCCCAGGCGTAACGGTCCGTCTCCTTGGTCATCGCCGCATCTTCGGCGAGTTGCTTGGCGACGTGGAGGAGGTCGGAGGCGTGGTGCAAGGCTTCGTGCAGGGAAACACCGCTGTTGACGCGAAATAGCGGTTGGTCGGCGTGGAAAGAGAAGGGCGTGACGCCGAGGGTGGTTAGATCTTGCGCAGAGCTCATAAAACACCTCCGAGGACGGAGGAAATGAGCCGAGAAAGGTGACACCTTTTGATGCAATAAACGTAGAAGCACATAAGTGAAAGTTCCTTGATTTGAGGAACTGCCACGAACCTTCTCACAGGTTTGGGTGGCAGCTGTGCGCAGGGTGAGAAACCGGCAATCAAGGCAACCGGTAGACCCGAAGGTCTCCCACGCACAGCCGCCATAAAACGATACCGCAGACGAAAAAAAACGCCGCGATAGGGTTCTTGGGCGCTTTGCGCCTTGATTTGCTCGGGTTCTCACACCCGGTCGCTGAATTTGCAGCGACCGGGGGAGGTTAGCGTGATGGTGGGGTGGGTGCAACTGGGAAACGAGGGGGCCTTGCTGCTAGTTGGGAGTGCTAAGCGGTGGTTCGCGGAAGAAGTTGGAGCGCTAATTTTTTCTCAGGTACCTGACTTCATCCTATTGTGCTTAGCTTCCCATAGAGCTTCAGCAAATTCTTTGAAGAACGGGACGGTTTGCCCGGTAGGCACTATTCATATAGTGCCAGTGTATATTTTTTACCGTTTTCGAAGCTGCAATTCGCCCGGTTAAACGGCTCCGCGCGACCAATCGAATCATGAACCAATCTTGCGGGGATTTAAATAATACGCACTGAATGCAGAAATACGCTGCGCTTCGCAGTGAAAGGGCATTTTCAGCTTTGCTAATTAGGATGATGGCTATAGGCTACTCGGAAGCCACGGACCATCCGTCGGTTGACACTGCCTACAGGGAAGAGGGAGAAAACCAGTCTCTTTATGCGGGCATCCCAGACAGAGCTATATAGGAATCGGCTTCAGAATGAAGGACTACCGCAGTGCCCCTTTATGGGTACAGGCTTTTGGACCTCGCAGCGATAAATACGATGAACAGAGGGGATTTTTGGCAAATGCTCTGCATGAATTTCGTGAACGAGTATCGGTGTTGGTCGCGCAAATTCAAAAAGATATGCCTGCCTTAACAATACATGATGTAACTCATATTGATGCCCTCTGGTGGACTGCGTCAGAGATCGCGGGTCCCGAATATGAACTTAATGCTGCTGAAGCTTTTTTGCTAGGTGGCGCGTTTCTGCTGCATGACTCTGCACATTGTATTGCTGCTTATCCTGGTGGCATTACCGAAATAGTAAATCTTCCTCAGTGGAAAAGTTCGTGTATAAAGCACGGAGTCAAATCTGAAGATGTTGTGCGAGGAACTGAGAAGTTTCAAAATATACTTTTTGATGTCTTGCGGGTCCTTCATCCTACCCAGGCCCGAGTATTAGCTAGGCAAAGTTGGAAAGCTCCAGATAATCACGAGCCTATGTATTTGCTACCTAATGAAGATCTTAGAAGAGCTTATGGAGAGGCAATTGGGGTTATTGCCGAAAGTCACTGGTTGTATCCTCACCAGTTGGAAAAATTTAACCAATTCAAAATAACGCCTCCTGCGTGTATCCATCCAGCACCTTGGGGGGTTGATGTTTTGAAGGTGGCCGTTATTCTTAGAACTGCCGACGCTGCTCATATCGACTCGGAACGAGCGCCTAGATTTTTACAGGCTTTGCTTAGTCCGCAGGGTATATCAAAGCTACATTGGGATTTTCAATCTAGGATTAATAAACCAACTCGTGATCCTGACGAAAATCGCAAAGAGCTTTGCATCAGTGGAGCCAGTTTTCCAGTAGATGAGCAAGAGTCTTGGTGGTTAGCATATGACACTGCCCGAATGATCGATGGTGAATTGAAGGCTGCAGATCGACTCTTGATGGACTCGCATAGACCCCGTCTGGCTGTTAATGCGGTTGCTCATGCCCACACTCCGGAAGACTTCTCGAAAGTAGTACCCGTCGAGGGTTGGCACCCTATCGATGCTAGTATAAAAATTACAGATATACATGAAACTGTTAGGCGATTTGGTGGCGAAAAGCTATATGGTAAGGATCTATCCGCTGCATTGAGAGAGTTGTTGCAGAACTCTGTAGACGCTATCCGGGCATGTAGGAAGCTTGGCGGGCTTGGAGAGGAAGAAGGAGAGATAGAGGTTGCGCATGAATTAAAGTCAGAGGGCGACTGGCTTCATATTACTGATACAGGATTAGGCATGAGTAGATATGTCCTAACCGATGTTCTGTTAGACTTTGGGAAGTCGTTATGGCGTAGTAGTGATTTAGATGGAGAATGGAACAATTTGCTCGCTACTGGTTTTCAAGCAACTGGGCAATATGGAATAGGTTTTTTTTCAATATTCATGCTTGGTGGTCACATAAAAATAGTGACTCGACGGTACGAGTCGAAAGATAATGAGCGGTCTCAGTGGGTGCTCGAGTTTACTAACGGTGCTAATCAACGACCTATTCTCCGTCCACCCCTTGATAGTGAGTGCTTAAAACGCCCAGGTACTAGGATTTCAGTGTTGTTAGAGGGGGAGGCATATTGTAAGCTCCGAGAGACTGGTCAAGTCGCCGAAAACGGAAATGTCACACTTAGCTTGTCAGAGGTCTGCGGTAAATTGGTGCCTGCGCTTGATATTAATCTTTTTGTAAAAGAGCAAGGCTCTGAGAGGACTAAAGTTGTAAGAGCAAATGATTGGCTGGAATTGGACTCTTATCTACTAGCTAGGCGGATTTCCCCGGCATATTTTAAAAACCCCAAAGTCATCAAATATGGAAAATCCGGGCCGTGGTCGAATATGACCATATTAAGAGATAGCTCTGATAATATTCTCGGGCGTTTCGCTTTGTACGATAATGATCGATATCTCTCAGATCCGTCAGTCGGAATCGGGGCGATAAATGGGATTCGTGCGGGTATAGTTCATGGAATCATGGGTGTTGTGATGTCACAGCAACAAGAGGATTTGGCTCGAAATTCGGCAACTCCCATTATGAATACTTCAGACCTGCAACGTTGGGCTCAAGAGCAAGCCCATAAACTTTATGATTCAAAAGCGATAACTATATCCTCAAGTAGTTTGTTGTCGTATTTTGGGGCGAGTGCAGATAAGCTGATGCTTGGAAAGTTAAAGGGGAGCGCCATATATTATGCAGATCTTGCTGAGTTTTTAAAAGATTCGGATATCCTTATCATTCATGATGGGACCATCGAGCATGATGATGATGATGATATTGTTTATAGAGATTTCTATACTCATCTTGAGTACATGGATAATGTGCTTGAGATCGAAGATCATAGTTCTTTTGCATGGCCTGATGAGTTGGTTCAGTGCGGTCCTAGCCGTGAAGTTTGCTCGATTATGGCATGTGCTCATGAGCTTGTTAATTTGGTGTGGGGCGAAGGATACAATGTCGAGGTATATGAAGCCAAAGTGGCTGAGGTAATTTCGGTATCGATATTTAGAGAGTGTACAGTGTATAGGCGGAACTGATTTTCATCGATGAAAGTGGCTCGGGCGCGGCAGGCATAATGCTCGCTCGAGCTAGCAGATTAAAATAATCGGTAAGCGGGGTAGTGTGCTGGGTTTGAATTGAATATTATCATGTTTAGAGAGAGCTATTTTTTTGACTGTTATACCGACTAAGGTATAGTCTTTAATCATAAAGAGCCGCGTAAAAATTTATGGAAGTGTTAAGGTGAAAAAGGGGCAGATTTATTTAAATAAAAATAAAACCGCCACCTGATCTGTTGGCGTATTCCAGGCATCACGAACTCCACCCAGATATCAACCCTCTCAAAGCGCTGCATACACCAGTGATGACAGCCGGCCAGGCCGAGGGTCAATCATCGAATGACTGCCCGAAGTCGTGGTGACAAACCCAAAGCTCACTCGCCTCTCGGGGTCCGCGAAGCTGATCGGGCCACCCAGCCCGATATGGCCAAAGGTGCCCGGGCCCATTGCGTGGGAGGCCGTCGTGTCACGTTGCTGTTCCAGCATGCAGCCCAAGCCATAACGCATTGGGCGCATCCAGACCCGATCCATGCCGTGACTGTGCTCTCGTGTGAACTCACTGAGCAGCTCGCGACCGATAAAGTGTCCGGCCATCAATGCCGTGTAAAAACCGGCTAAGCCGTGCGCTGTGCCATGCCCGCACACGGCCGGTTGCTGATAGGCCCACCAGCGTGGGTCACTGGTTCGCCTGGGCAACATTCCGGGGTTGGTGAAGGCGAGTGTCGCGATGTGCGATGGCTCGTTTTTGAGCACCGTGCGCAGTGCTTGCGAGTAACTGTCGCCGACTCGTCCGCTGGCAGTGTCGAAACGAGCAATGCGATGAAAGTGTTTTGCGTCCACGCCAAGGTGAACGTCGAGGGCATGGGGATCCAGAATCTCTTCGTGGATAAAGACACAGGGATCTCGCCCGTCCACCCGGCGAATCAGTTCACCCAGAATCCAGCCAAACGTCGTGGTGCCATAGCCCAGGTCTGTTCCCGCTTCCCACCAGAGCGGCTCGGCCTCCAGGACCCGCACCATATGCTCCCAGTCATACATCATGGCGTTATGGCCGGGGGTTCGCAGTGCGGGTAGGCCCCCGGTGTGATTCATCACCTGACGCAAGGTGACCTTGGCTTTGCCATTTTGGGCGAACTCAGGCCAGTAGCGGGCCACAGATGCATCCAACTCCAGCTTGCCCTGTTCAACCAGCATCAGCACGGCCACCGCGACGTAGGGTTTTACCACGCAAAAGGTATTGGCCAGCGTGTCGTGCCGCCAGGGCGTGGTGCCTTCCTGATCCGCCGTACCGGCCCATAAGTCGATAACGCGCTTTCCGTCTACTTGCACGCACAACCCTGCACCACGCTCCTGCGGATCATTAAAAATGTCCTCGAAGGCCTGCCTGACCGCTGCGAACTGCTGCGCACAGATCCCTTGTGCTTTCATACTTCAGACTCCTTGTCGTTGTAGTGCTGCCCTTGATACGTGCGAGCGCGATGGCACTCACCCCCGCGACCGAGTGTGAGCGTGCTTAGTGGAATAACGATTCGCGCGCTTGTAGGTGCCGAAGTCATTGAATCTGACACCGGCTTGCGCCATGACCTTATGCGCATAGGGTGCCGTCATCTGGCGAAGGTAGAACGGGTCTCTGACCACAAAGTGATGAATGCTGTGCGTGCTGCCAAAGTTGAAACAGAACAACTGAAACGGCCACAACCACCAGGGGTTCATCACTTGAGTTTGTTGTAACGGATTGCGCGGGGCAACATCGCCGTAATAGTGCATGTTTGAACTGATGAAAAACAGGCAGAACTGGCGTATCAAATTGGGTGCAATAAGAATAACAACGGCGCTGTTAACTATCTCCATTAACCCCAGCGCTGCCGCGGAAGGGTGAACCTCCTGGCCCATGATTGAGCCAAGCCAGACAGTTGCGTGGTAGCCAAGGAACACATACCAGCACCCCCAATACAACAGGCCGAACGGTGTATTGAGCCGAATAATCTTGCCTAACAACTTTACCTTTTGCCGCCATCCAGGTGCAAAAATCGCGTTTAGAAAACCAAATATAAAACCATCCATCAGTTTCAATAAGCGCAGTATTCCCCACGGGCTACCACTGGTCGTTATCCAGGCTTCGACATCTGAATCAGTTCCGGATTCCTTGTGATGATGAAAGTGCAGACTGCGTCTTAACCAAGGACTGGGCATGCCCGGTCGGGCCAGCCAGCAAAAAAACATCATGGCATTATGGGCCAGTGGCTTTTTCCTGAAATAAAGACGATGAATCAAGTCGTGCTCGATTTCATGAATAAACGAAGTCAGTAGCGCATTGATAAAGATGCACAGCCATGCGGGGATAAAACCCTTCACGTAGAGCCCGCCTGTGACAACCATGCCCACCAGCGAAAACACCATGACACTCGCGCCCAGGGCATCCTGGTGTTGCAAAACAGGATAACGTTCGCGCAGGTAATTGCCATGCTCGGTAATGCTGCGGGTGACCGTATCAATCTTTTCCTGATCGGTAGTTAGTCCATCAACTTCAACGGTTTTCTCCAAGACTTTCATCAACTCATCCTCTGCTTGCGTCAGTGAATTGCCAGCCTTGTCAAGCCGGTCACGTCAATTGTTTGAACTGTAAAACGATAGGTATTTAACGCTGTTGCGTAAATTCAATGAATGCAAAATCGACGGTGTGTCAAAAAACTTGTTAGGATTAATCCGGGCTTCAAAATGATAAGACAAGTTCAAGTCTTTGCAACTGTGTATTTTGGGTGGGTTCATTGTTACGAATGTGTAAGGAATTAGTGGTTTAGTTACAGTTTGTACAAGTATAAAAAGGACTTTGTACAACTATTGCCAAGGAGGCACCATGAGATCTCATCGCATTAGATATTTCCGGCACTCTCTGCAAGCACCCTGCGATAACATCGAGAACATACCCAGCCGTGATGTATTTGACGCCGTGTTTTGCGATGAGGCAGCAGACGAGGCGGTGAATCGCGCAGGTCTGGAAAGACTCATTCGCTACCTGCAGTGCGGGGATACCGTGGTGGTCGATAGCATGACCTCGCTGACTTCCAGTACCGAACAACTGTGCACCCTTATTCGACGTCTGATTGAAAAACAGGTAACGCTGGAGTTTCTAAACGAAAACCTGATTTTCCGGCATGACTGTCTTGAGGTTGTAGAGACCATCATTGCGGTGATGGAGCGGATTGCCGCGTTCGAACGCGCTACAAGGAGGGAAAAACAGGCTACCGGAATCGCTGCTGCGAAGGTTCGCGGTTGCTACGGCGGGCGCAAGAAAAAACTGTCTGACAATCAGGTGGTCAGTTTAATTGGCCGAGCCAGCGCAGGAGAAAACAAATCTAAATTGGCGCGTGATTTTGATATCAGTCGTCAGACACTTTATCGCTATTTGAAGCCCTCATAGGGGCTTGCAAACAGCCGGGCAGAGATTGAAATGTGTTGCCATTGCATAAAATATGCAATTTAGCATTTGCCAACCCCAAAAACTCCCGGCACTATCGCCTTTATGCAAAAACGCAACGTTTCAACCGTCTTAAGAGAGCTGCTGGACCGCGACCGGATCTCCCCCACGGAGCTTCACCGGCGTACCGGCGTGCCTCAATCCACACTCTCTCGGATCCTCAGCGGCAAGATCGTTGATCCGTCGGACAAGCACATCTCGCGCATCGCCGAGTACTTCCGCGTCAGCACCGACCACCTGCGCGGGCGCGCGGCGCTGGGCGCCGGGCGCGATGATGGGCGCGACCCGATGCATTCGGAACTCAAGGACATAAGCCTGTGGGACGACGACACGCCCGTTAATGATGACGAGGTGTCGATCCCCTTTTTGCGCGAGGTTGAATTGGCTGCTGGATCAGGAAGATTCGTCATCGAGGAAAGCGAGAAGGCCAGCCTGCGGTTCGGCAAGCGCAGCCTTCGCCACAACGGTGTGCAGTTCGACCAGGCCAAATGCGTGACAGTGCGTGGCAACAGTATGTTGCCGGTGCTGCGCGACGGCGCGACGGTCGGAGTGAATGCGGGCAAGAGCGGCATTGGTGACATCGTCGATGGCGACTTGTATGCCATCAATCACAATGGCCAATTGCGGGTGAAACAGCTCTATCGCCTGCCTTCCGGGATTCGCCTGCGCAGCTTCAATCGTGATGAGCATCCCGACGAGGACTACAGCTTCCAGGATATCCAGGATGAGCAAATCAGCATCCTCGGCCATGTATTCTGGTGGGGCATGTACGCCCGATAACCTCCCTGCGTAAGACAAAGCCCGCCCCTGTGCGGGCTTTTTTTCGGCCTTAAAAAACCGGTAAACCCCTGGCCCATCAGGCTCTCAATGCACTGGTGCATTCCTTTGGTAAAAATAAATGCATCTATGCATTGACTGTATATGCATAAATGCATATTCTCCATCTCAAGCCAGCCAACAAGGTGGTGGAGGCGGCAAGGATGCTGCCAAGGAAAGTGACAAGGACGGCACGCAACATCGGCAAGGACGCCATCGAAGCGATGGCAGGGATGCCAGGCAACACCGGCAAGGATGCCGACGCTCTTTAGTTACACCGCTTCAAAAAAACAGGCAGCGATGAACCGGCCTTGACGGTTCAGAGGGTTGGCAACTGACCCGGGTGTGCAGCGTAAAGCACCAGAAGCAGTTATCCGGCAGACAGGGATCGTGGTCGGAAATAATTTTTGTAATGTACGTACCGCGCCAGTAGCGCCGAACGTTCGAGGACATCATTACTGAAAAGCCTGGGCAACCGGGCTTTTTGGAATGCCGACCTATCGAAGCATGTGTAAATGAAAAATGGACTATTGAGTGCTCAGCCAGGAGGCGTGACATGACAAATGAACAACAAGCGTTAGCGGAAATGCCTATCTGGCTGGTCATCGTATTGGCCGTGATCGGCGGTGTATCCGGCGAAATGTGGCGCGCCGACAAGGAGGGCGCACGTGGTTGGTCGCTGATCCGCCGCCTGGCCCTGCGCTCCGGCGCGTGCATGGTCTGCGGAGTTTCAGCCCTGATGCTGTGCTACGCCGCCGGCATGTCGATCTGGACTGCCGGCGCCATTGGGTGCCTCACCGCGATGGCCGGTGCCGACGTCGCCATCGGCCTTTATGAACGCTGGGCCGCCAAGCGCATCGGGGTCAACCAAGGCTCCGGCCAAGATCCGCAGTAACCGTTGCAAGGACGCTACTTAATATGACCCTTATCGAAAAGCCATCCCAACTGCCCAACGCCATAGGCGCGGCGCTGCACGCGGCCTTCCCGAACTTGAAGGTCGGCAATCACCAGGATTTTCAGGGCGCCTTGGATAAAACCGGCGTGTTGATCACGGTCGAAGGCAATGGCCCAGGCATTCGCTCTCGCGAAGGGCGCAAGGCTCACGCCCTGACGATTTCTCTCCGGGCCATGGTGGCGCCGGGTGCGCTGCCGTTTGATGCCTGCGACCTGGCCAGCCAACTGATGGACCAGGTGCTGGATAACCGTTGGGGCCTGCCCTTGGCCCAGTGTGATTTGCCGATAAATATCGTCGCCGCTCCGGTTGCTGCAACAGCAGCAGAAACGGACTACGACACTTGGACTGTCTCCTTCACCCAGACCGTCTACATCGGGCCGGTATTACTCACAGATCCTACCGGCCAGCCGCTGTTTGCCCGCACCTGGGAAGTGTCGAACATCGACGATCCCGACCAATACAAACCACTGGCGGAGTAGCCCATGTTCGACGCGCTGTTACGCATGCAGCTGGGGCCGATTGTCGAGCGCCTGGCAGAGATGGAAACCCAACTTGAAGACCTGTATCGACGCGCCGAGAGTTTTTGTCGGATCGGCACGTGTCAGTCGGTCGATGCCGCCAGCAATACCTGCAAGGTCAGCCACGGTGATTTGCTCACCCCGGCGATCCGCTTTTTCAACCCCAGCGCAGGCGCACAAACCGAAACGCGTATCCCGTCTGTGGGTGAACAATGCCTGTTGCTCAATTACGGCGGCGGCGAAGGCGGTGGGCAGTCGGTAGCCTTGTTCGGCCTCAACAGTAGTCAGTTTCCGCCCGTCTCCAGCGTTGCCACATTGACCCGGCGGCGTCATCAGGACGGCACCCAAAGTGACTATGACGACGCCAGCCACACCTTCAACTGGGCCAACGGCCCCACCACATTCAGCGGCTCCCGCGAACAGATAGACGTCAAGGTCGGCGCCGCCAGCTTGGTCATGAGCGCCCAGAACATCACCTTGCAAATTGGCGGCACCAGCCTGGTACTGGACGCTGGCGGCGCGCACTTCAGCGGCCCGCTGGTGGACCATCAAGGCCGCGTCATCAGCCCCCGATAAGGACATCCCATGCTCGGCATCGATCGAAACACCGGGGCAGCCGTCGATGACTGGCTGCAGTTCGTGCAGCGCGCCACCCGAGCGCTGACCACCCCCGTGGGCACTCGGCAGAAACGCCCGCTATATGGCTCGCTGATCCCGCAACTGCTCGGCCAGAACCTCGGCGACGACCTGCTGATACTCGCCCAAAGCCACGCCGCGCAGGCGTTCTACAACAGCCACAACGGCATCGGCGATTTTCAACCCCAGGTCATCGTCGCCACCCGCCAAGGCGCCGGCCTGCTGTTGCGCTTCGCCGGCACCTGGAAAAACCGCCAACAAACCTTCGAGGTCGTGACATGAGCATGCTGATCCCCGGCCAGAACCAACTGGCGGAACCGGCCATCATTGCGGTGGATGAGTTCGAGCCGTTGTTGGCCGAATTCAAGGCGTTTGTTGTGGACTACGTCGCCACCCGAGCACCGCAAAGCGCGGCCAAACTCAAGGTCAGCCTCGACAACGAAAGCGAGTTGCTGACCCTGGCCCTGGAAGCTTTTTGCGTGCGGCTGCAAACCCACGAACGCAAATACAACGCCCGCATCAAGCAGATGCTGGCGTGGTGGGCCACCGGCAGCAACCTGGATGCACGCCTGGCGGATATGGGCCTGGAACGCCAAGTGCTCGACCCAGGTGACCCTGCGGCGTTTCCGCCGGTGCCGCCGACATTGGAAAGTGACGACGACGCTCGCTTGCGTTATTACCTGGCACCCCATGCCCCGGCAGCCGGCTCGCGGATGCAGTATCGGCGAGAGGTTTTTACCCTGGGTGAACGGCCGTCGGTGAAGGTGCAAAGCGCGACGCAGGGCGTGGTGACGGTCAGCTACACCTTTGATCCCGACGGTTATGCCGCGCAGGTCAAGGACGGTAACGCTCGTCGAACAGCGCCCGGTGAAGTGATGGTGACTGTGCTTGCTCGTGAGAGCGACGGCACGCCGTCCGCCGATTTGCTTGACGGGGTTCGTCGCCATTTCGCACGGCCGGATGTGCGGCCGGAGACCGATCTGGTCAGCGTGCAAGGTGCGCATATCCTGCGCTACAAGATCCGGGTCGTGGCCAAGATCAATGCCGGGCCGGATTCGGGGCTCACTCAAGTTGCGGCGCAGAAACTGCTGCTGGACTACGCAGAGTCCTGTCATCGCCTCGAAGGGCGGGTGGATCCCAGTTGGATTGATTACGCCATTCATGCAGCGGGTGCTGCACAGCTTGAAATCCTTGAGCCTGTATCTCCGATTCAGGCAACGGCCTTTCAGGCTCCCTATTGCACCGGTGTCGCGGTTGAGGTGCGAATTTTATGAGCGAAGAGCAAATCGATCATAGCCTCTTGCCGGCGAATAGTTCGGCACTGGAGAGGGCGCTGGACCTCGGTTTCGCAAAGCTGGTCAACCGTATTACGCCGCCTTTTCCGAGTCTGATGAACCCTAATGAAACGCCTACGGAGTTTCTACCCTACTTGGCTGCGGATCGCGGTGTGGCGGAATGGAGTGCTAGCGCTGCGGAGTCTGAAAAGCGTCTTACCGTCGGGTTTTCTTGGCCAACAAAACGCCAGGCAGGCACGCGCCTTGCGCTCGAAAATGCGGTCCGAGGGCTTGAATTATCGCCTCAGATACAGGCGTGGCATGAGAAGTCTCCTTCGGGTGCGCCATACAGTTTCACCGTTAGAGCTTTCACTGATCGGCCTTACAGCGAAGAGATTAACACTCGGCTCGACAAGCGCCTCGCGGATGCAAAAAGCGAGCGTGACACGTTGGCGGTGAGTGTCGGGTTATCCGCATCAGGCAATCACTGCATCAGTGCGGTCACTGTATGTGGGGAACTGACCACGATTTACCCCTTCAAGTTGGAAGGCCTCTCATCCATTTCGCCGCTTTATATGGCGGCGGGTATTTACACCGTCGAGACAATGACCCTTTACCCGTTGGAGTAAAAATGGCTGATTACTACACACTGTTAACAAACGCCGGGATCGCGCACGAGACCGCTTGCAAGGCAAGCGGGACGCCCATCAAGTTGACACATATGTCGGTCGGCGATGGCGGCGGGTCCGTATATAACCCCGACGCGACCGCAGTCGCTTTGCGCCGTGAGGTATGGCGAGGCAGCATCAATGCATTGATGCAGGATCAAAAAAACCTAAGCTGGTTACTGGCTGAGGTGACAATTCCTAATGAGGTGGGTGGCTGGTATGTGCGCGAAGCGGCCATATGGACTGACACCGGTGTCCTCTATGCGGTGATTAAGTATCCAGAGTCGTTCAAACCGGTAATGGCCGATCAGGGCGCAGGCAAAGAGTTTTATCTGCGTGCTATTTTTCAAACAAGCAACGCCTCGAATGTGGTGCTGTCGATCGATGACTCGATCGTCAAGGCCACGCGTGCCTGGGTGGCCGATTACGTGGCAGGCGAGCTGGCGAAGCTGGACACTAAAAAGTCCGTGCGAGCCGCTGCAACTGGGCCAATTGTATTGAGCGGTGCTCAAATGCTCGACGGCGTTGCCGTTGTCGCGGGCGACAGCGTGCTGGTAACGTTCCAGGCGATTGCAGCCAATAATGGTATTTACACTGTTGCCAATGGCGCTTGGTTTCGCCGTACTGATGCGGATGTCAGTGGTGAAGTAACACCTAACTTGATAGTGAGTGTTGAAGAGGGCACGAAGTACGCTGACACGCTTTGGCAGCTGACCACGAACGCACCGATTATCCTCGGCACTACTGCGCTCGAATTCGAGCAGATTTATGGCCCGAGTGGGGTCATTCCTGGCACGTATCGGAGTGTCTCGGTTGACCGCCGAGGTTTTGTAATCGGTGGCACCAACCCAACCAGTCTCGCGGGTTTCGGTATTGTGGATGCTTTCACAAAAACCGAGAGCGACGTGCGTTTTCAGTCAAAATTGACCTACCTGCCTGTTCAGCAAGGCACGGGTATAGGTCAGCTCCAAAACACGGTAAGACTGGGGTGGTCAGGTAATGGTCTGAAGTTGACCATTGATAATTCCGATCTCGGAAAAATCTGGACGTCCTCTGATTTCTCTCCCGATACCAAGGCTAATTGGGGTTCGACGCTTGCCGCTTATGGAGTGACTAACGCATTTACCAAGGACGAAACCAATTTTCTGGTCGGGCAACGTGTTATGCGCGACGGTGTTACCAACATAGGCATGGCCAGTAATGACCCATCACTTATGTATATGCGCCGTGAAACAGATAACCTGGTGTATTTCATACAGAAGAAATTGGATTACACACCCGTCTCGCAAGGGACCGGTGTAGGCCAAAATAGCTCAAGGGTAAACATTGGTTGGTCCAGCGTTGGGTTGAAAGCAACAGTTGATACAACAGACTTGGGGAATTTTTGGTATTCCGGAAACTTCTCTCCCGATGCCAAGGCAAACTGGGGATCGACGCTTGCGGCCTATGGTATTACCAACGCTTATACCAAAGATGAAACGGGTTATCTGGTTGCACAGCGCGTTATGCGCGATAGTATTACCAACATCGGCATGGCCAGTAATGATCCTGCGCTTATGTACATGCGCCGTGAATCGGATAACGCGTTGTACTTTATCCAGAGAAAACTGGATTACACACCCGTCGCGCAAGGCACCGGGGTGGGCCAGACGGGTTCAAGGGTTAACATCGGCTGGTCGACTGTGGGCTTGAAGGCGACAGTTGATACAACGGATCTGGGCAATTTTTGGTATTCCGGAAACTTTTCGCCTGACACCAAGGCAAATTGGGGTTCAACGCTTGCCGCCTATGGAATTACCAACGCGTATACAAAAGACGAAACAATTGCCAAGTGCGAAGAGTATGTTTGGTCCAGGCCAATTCGCGATTCCATTACCACGGTAGGGATGGCGTCCGATAACCCTGAATTCATGTACATGCGCCGTTCTACAGACGGTGTCGTTTATTACATTCAGCCGCGTTTGGGCTACACGCCGATACAACAAGGCGGTGGCGTGGGGCAGGCTAATAATAAAATCAAACTGGGCTTTAACTCGGCAGGGAGTCTGCGTTTAACGGTAGATGCAACAGATTTTGGCGATTTGATCAGTGACGCAAATCATGGTGCAAAAGTGGCTGCCCTTGGCCTAAGTGCAGTCGGGCAATATGCATTTGCGCGTCCGCTGGTTGCGCAGCCTGCCTCTAACCAAGGCACTATATTGGCGGGCAGTCAGTTGCTCTATACATCGCTCACTGTAAGTGACGGTGCAGGCAATAATTCAGGCCTGCTCAACGTAGGGCAGTGGCGCTTGCATGGCGCTTTAACTGGCTACAACGCTTCGTTGTGGCAACGTGTTTCTTAATTAAAAAATAAGGTGATCAAATGTTTACCGTTCTAAGTGCAAACAATCCACGTTGGACCGACCAGTCGCATAGCGCAATAGTGCTGAACGTGGTTTTTGAACAAACCAAGGAGACCATTGGGGAACAGCCCTTCGCGGCATCTCCTAATGACGCTGAGCCCCACGGTGTTGAGCTTTTCGAGCGTGCGAAGGCTGGCGAGTTTGGAGAGGTTCAAGAGCCTACGCGTGAAATGATCCTCGCGCTGGTGATGTGCATGCGTACGGATAAGGCTGCATCCGCTACCCAAAAAATCAACGAATTGCTGACGGCTGTTGAGGTATTGCAGGACACCATCGCCGCTGGTTTGGTGGGAGATGAGGCTGACGAATTGCCCGCCAGGCAAGCTGAGGTGGCGGCTTGGCGCCTGTACCGTGTGCATCTTGCACAGATGGAGGGCCAGCCTGATTTTCCACAGGCAGTGATCTGGCCGGAACAGCCCGCGAGCCCCTTCATTTACACACCGACATCCGAGCCTGAAGTGAAGGCTTTTCAGGGCGTCGATCCCTCCGAACTTCCAAAGAAATAACCTCGCGCCTTGGCGCGTAATGCTTAACCCGATATCTGAAACATCCCCCAAGAGCCGCGTTGCGGTTTTTTTTATGCCTGGAGATTCAAAAAATGGCTACGTCTAATCGCCAGAAATACACCGTCCTCATCCCATTCCCCACCGGAGGTGGCCACTGGTCCACCGCCGGCGAGGAGCTTGAACTTCTGGACGTCGAAGCATCCGCCCTGCGCACCGCCGGCCGCCTGGAACTGACCAGCGTCCTTAACTCCACCCCCAAGAAGGCTGACTAATCATGGCTGAGGTTTTGAACTTCGAGCACAACGGCATCACCGTGAATGCCACCGAATCCCCCGAGGCCATGGGTGGCCTGGGCGACAACGTTATCGGCCTGGTCGGCACCGCGCCGAATGCCCACGCGTCGATTCCGAAAAACGCGCCGTTTCGCATCAACAGCTTCACCACCCAGGCGCTGCTGGACCCGACCGGCGCCGAGTCGGGCACGCTGTTTCAGGCGGTGTACCAGATCCTCAAAGTGGTGAAAGTGCCGGTTTATGTGGTGATCGTGGAGGAGGGCGCAACCCCGGCCGACACCGTCAATAACGTGATCGGCGGCAACGAGCCAGCCACCGGCCGCAAGCTGGGCCTGGCGGCTCTGAGCAGCGTCCCGGAAGACCTGACCATCATCGGCGCCCCAGGCTTCACCGGCACCAAGGCCGTGGCCGGTGAGTTCGCTGCCTTCGGCAAGCGCATCAAGGCCCGTGTGGTGCTGGACGGCAAGGACGCGTCCGTCGCTGACCAAGTGACCTACAGCGGCGAGCTGGGCGGTGCCGACCTCGGCTTCGACCGCTGCCTGCTGGTGCACAATATGCCGTCGGTGTATTCCAAGGCGGCGAAGAAAAACGTGTTCCTGTCGCCATCGTCGCTGGCTATTGCTGCACTGGCCAAGGTCAAACAGTGGGAAAGCCCAGGTAACCAGGTGACCTTCGCCGAGGACGTTTCCCGTGTGGTCGAGTACAACATCCTCGACACCTCCACCGAAGGCGACCTGCTCAACCGTTACGGCGTGAGCTACTACGCGCGCACTATCCTTGGCGGCTTTTCGCTGCTGGGTAACCGCTCCCTCACCGGCAAGTTCATCAGCTACGTCGGCCTGGAAGATGCCATCAGCCGCAAGCTGGTCAAGGCCGGCCAGAAAGCCATGGCCAAGAACCTCACCAAGTCGTTTATGGACCAGGAGGTCAAGCGCATCAACGACTGGCTGCAAACCCTGGTGGCCGATGAAACCATCCCCGGCGGCAGCGTGTACCTGCACCCGGAGCTGAACAGTGTCGAGAAGTACAAGAACGGCACCTGGTTCATCGTCATCGACTACGGCCGTTACGCGCCGAACGAACACATGATTTATCAACTCAATGCCCGCGATGAAATCATCGAGCAGTTCCTGGAGGACGTTCTCTAATGTTTACCAACCGTGTAAGACAGGCCATTGCGGCCACCCTTCAAGGCCTGCCGTTGTCCGCGACAGTAGAGGAGTTCACCCCGCCGAAGATTGAGTTCGACATGGAGTCCATGTCCGGTGGGCGCTTCATCGCCGAAGAAATGGCCAAGAGCGGCAAGGTGCTCAATGCCAAGTTGGTTCTGCAAGGTGCCGGGCCGGAAATCATGTTGGCCCTGGGCGTGCGCTTGGGTGACGACATTCTGCTGAACGTACGAGAAGCCGGTCAGGATCAGGATGGCAAAACCTACTTCACCTACCACACGGTCGGCGGCAAACTCAAATCCTTGGAGGAGGCGAAGCTGAAGATGGGCGACAAGGTCACCACCACTTTGGAACTGTCCTGCCGTACCTACAACCGTCTGGAAAACGGCATTTCGGTGATCGACATCGACGTGCGCACCCAGAAGTTCGTGCTCAACGGCGTCGACATTCTCGGCGATGCACGCCGCGCGGTGCTGATGCCTTAAAGGCGAAGCGGGCACGGTCAATGTGGGAGTTGGCTTGCCTGCGATGGCATCACCTCGGTGCACCCGACATACCGAGTCGCCTGCATCGCGGGCAAGCCCGGCTCCCACATTGACTGTGTTTAACCTCAAAAATGCTTAACAAGGAATTGCCCCATGGCCTGGATGCCACCGCTGCACATTCTGCTGTCCCCGATCACCGCCGACACTGGCGCGACGATCCAGCAGATTCAACTCAAGCCGTTGTTTTACGCCGCGCAAAAAGACGTGCTGGCCCGGGCCGGTGATGACGAGGACGACCAGTTTTTTGAACTGGCGAAACTCGCCACCGGCCTGTCGGAAAAAGAGCTCGACCAGCTCAAGCGCCCGGACTACGTGAGCATCGCTCAGTACGTACATGACATGTCGACACGCCCTGCGTCATTCTTCCTGGATCAGCCTGACGAAGCGACCCACGACCAGCCTGTTCAGCTGCTGCTGGCCCTCGACGCGGCCGGTCGCAGCCTGACCGAACTGCCCCTGGAAATGCCCGCCCTGCGCGCCACCAAGGTGATGAAAAAACTCGCCACCAACAAAGAACGCGCCGAGTTCATCACCGCGCACTGCACCGGCCTGATGATCCCCGATCTCGCTGGCCTGACCGTACCCGACTGGACGGAACTGCAGGAGCGCATCGACGATTTTTTAAATCAACCGGCGGACTTCTTTCGCAGCGCGACATCGAAGTAATCCTCGATGTGGTGCCGCTGATTTACTCGGTCAATGAGGCAGAGATCCTCGACTGGGACGCCGGCAAAGCATTGCGCCGCTACGACATTGCGATCACTCGCCTTGGCGTTAAACAGGAGTAAGCGGGATGCAAAACAAGTATTCGCTCGCGTATGCCATGGCCAAGGATGGTCAGGGTGTTTTTAGCAACGCAGACAACGCAAAGGGGGGCGAGATTGTCAGCCCAGGCCCTTTGGTCTCTAGTGCTCTCGCAGAAGCGCCGTCGTTGTCCTCAATGAGTCTGGCGCTGACCAATGCAGGCTTGCAACTCAATGGCCTCTCGCTGTCCCTGGGGTTAGTGCGCAACAGCGTGGACGCGCTGGAAGACGCCTTGTCGCGGCTGAAGGCGGTGGACGTTGAACCGTCTAAAATCGATCAGCGTAGTGAGCAGAAGACGACCACCGAGGTTAAGTCGAGCGCATCGCAAGATCGGAGCTTGGTCCGTGACGCCATGACGTTGCGCGATGTAAAGAGCCTCGATCCGGTCGCAGCCTTCCAGCAATCGTTTGCTGCACCCACCGTTGCGGAAAAAACTACCACTCAATTGCGAGAGGAGTCGTCAAAGAGTGAGGAGCGGCTCTCCACCACGCTGAAGCTCGCGCCGGTGCTCGGGGAGGACTGGTGGCTGCAAGCCAAGACCCATGTGATGGACCGCGCCAACACCATAGCGGGTGAGTCGCCCACAGCTGTCACCGCTGTAAAAATGGCTGAGGTGGTCGTTTTGCCGGTTATTTCACCCGTCATTACTGGCTTTTTTTCGGGCTTGGGAGAGACGATCAAAACCAGGGTAACGGGTAACTTGGTTGATGTAACGCTTGGCAAGTTGCCTGGAGTCGCCGGCAAGCTATTCAAGAGTGATGGCTTTAAAAAGGATAAGTCCTGCTGCTGTGCTGCTGCTGTTCAAGCCTCACCCAGTAGCCGCCGCGTCAGCCGTAGAAGTTCTTCTGCCAGGAAGAAGAATACCCAACCGCTAAAATCGCAGAATAAGAAGACGCAGCGCGCGCAGAACAAGCAAGGTTCGCAGAAGAAACAGGCTTCCGTGGCCAAGCCAGCTGCTACCAGGCTTGCATCCACAAAAAGCGGCGGCGTGATGGCAACGCTGCGCGGTGTGTCCGAGCGCTTTGCCAAGTCCTTTTTCCCTGCGCAGTCGAATGGTTTTCACGCCGGTGGCCCTACTCAGGGGATGCAACTGCGCGAGGTCCAGGCAAATAGTCGAAAGCAGGGCGCTGATTACCGTCAACCGGCTGCTGGCAGAGGGCCGGGGCTGATGGAGGCCTTGGAGCGAGGGCTTGTCCCCCTGCCTTCTGATGGGCGTATGACTGCTCTGCCAAACACACAGACCTTCAGCCATGAGCGCTCAACTGAGGCGCTGCCTCACGCGCCGAAGCTGCCGGCCTCCGGCCTGTCAGGCGCGGTGAGCAAGCTGGAGTCCTCCGCCGCCCGCCGCCTCGGCCCGATGAGGTATGTCGACACTGCCATGGATGTGGCCGAGGGTATCCGCAACGGCGACGCCAAAGCCGTCGGTGCAGGCCTCACCACTGCAGGTGGCGCCTGGGCAGGAGCCTCCGCCGGCGCGGCCATTGGCACGCTGATTTTTCCCGGTGTCGGCACCGCGGTCGGCGGCGCCATTGGGGGTTTGCTTGGCAGTGAAGCGGGCACCTGGCTGGGTGACAAATTGTTCGGCTCAACCGACCGACTGCCTGCACCCGGTGCAGTGAGCAAAGAGCTCAACGCCGCGCGTACAGACAATGTGCAAGTCACCCTCGCGCCGAGCATTCAGATTACCGGCGTGAACCCCGCCGATGCCCAGCAAGTCGTCAACCAGGTGATCCAGGCCCTGCAATTTCAGTGCATGCCGATGGTCACCGACACCCTTGGCATTCGGCGCAACGCGGCGCTGGCCGATCCACCAGGAGGTGATTGATGCAACAACAAATGGTCCTCGGCGACTTTATTTTTGGCCTGTCCCGTGGCTTTGCCTATTCCGGGCTGGTGCGTACCACTGACGGCGGCTGGAGTGACCTGGCGATTATTGCCAGTAAACCCCAGTCGCGGCAAAGCGGGCAGAAGCTGGAGAAGCTCACGTTCACCGGCACAGCGATGTACGCCATCGGCATGCAGCGCCTGGACGAGTTGCGCGCCCTGCAAAATGCGCGTGCGCCCTTACCGCTGGTCGATGGCATCGGCCGTAACTGGGGCCTGTGGCGGATCAATTCGGTGATGGAAACCCAGAGCAACGTGATCGATGACGGCACTGCCATGGTCATGGCCTGGACTATGGAACTGGAGGAATTCGTCAATGCGTAGAGTGCGAAGTATTGCCGGTGATTCGGTCAACCTGTTGCTCTACCGCGAATTGGGCCGTTGCGATGATGCGGCGGAAGAAACCCTTTGGCGCCTGAACCCCGAACTTGCCGAGTACGGGCCGGTACTGCCCGCTGGTGTGTGGGTCATCGTGCCGGAAATGCAAGCGCGGCCGGCTGCTGTGCGGCCTGTTCTGGCCTGGGATTAAGGAGGCAACATGGCACAGGGATTTACGCCAATCGTGGAGTTTTATGGCGCCAATGCCGCGCTGCTCAATCAACGCCTGATGCGTTGGAGCCATACCGACGCTGCAGGTATCGAGTCTGACCGACTGGAGTTGACCCTCAATATCGAGGGGCTGGAAGGTTTGCCCAGCCTGAGCGGCAAGATCGGTTTGCGCGTGGGTTATCAGGAGTCGGCGCTGGTGGAAAAAGGCGAGTTTGTGATCACGCAGCGCACGCCCGTGCTGTTTCCCATGCGCTTGATGATCGTGGCGACAGCCGCACCTTTCAGCATGCTCGACGCCAGCGGTTATCGCCAGCGACGGTCGGCCAGTTACGGGCCAACCACGTTGGGCGCACTGTTTCGCCAACTGGTCAGTCGCCACGGGTTTTCACCGCGTGTGGCCCCTGCGCTGGAAGGCATTGCGATTGCCCATATCGACCAGTCTAATGAAAGCGACATGGCGTTCATCACCCGCCTTGCCAAGCGCTACAGCGCGGTCACCAAACCAATCAACGAGCTGTACGTGCTGGCCGAGGCGGGGCAGGTCAAATCACTTACCGGGCAACTATTACCGCAGGTGAAGCTGTCCGTGACCCAGGACAACCGCCCCGGTGACCAGGCCTTCATCACTGCCAAGCTCGACGAAACGTCTCGCTCCAAATACATGGGCAGCCGCGTGACCTGGTGGGACGCCGCAGGTGGCAAACAGCAGGTAGTCGAGGTGGGGGTGGCCCCGTTCAAAACTTTGCGTCAGCGCTGCCAGAACCAAGCCGAGGCACGTGCCGTGGCTGAAGGCGAACTGCGACGTGTGGGACGCGAAGGTTTGAAACTGCTGATTGATTGCCCTGGCAACCCTTTGTTGGCTGCCGAAGGCGTGTTGTTGCTGGATGAAACCTGGCCTTCGTATATGCAGGGCCAGTGGTCGATGAAACAGGTGGTGCATGTTGGCGATCCGGTGACTGGGTATCGCAGTTCGATTACGGCGAATGGGTTGTCGGCATAGCCATTTTCAAAGGGAAAGCCCCATGGCGATAACGCTTGCTCAACTGCTTCAAGTGATGCCTGGAGCCCGCCTTAGAGCGGGCTTTTTTTTATCTGCGTTAAATGCGGTGCTGGTTCGCTACGACATTGGCACGCCAAAGCGTAGTGCCGCGTTCCTCGCCCAAATCGGCCACGAATCCGGCCAGTTGCTCTATTTACGAGAACTGGGCAGCGATCAATACCTGAGCAAATACGACACCGGCACCCTGGCGGCGCGTTTGGGCAACACCCCCGAGGCCGACGGCGATGGCCAGAAGTACCGGGGCAGGGGGCTTATCCAGATCACGGGGCGGCGCAATTACCTCGCCTGCAGCCAAGCGTTGTTCGGCGACGACCGCCTGTTGCAGCAACCGCAACTGCTGGAGCAGCCGCAATGGGCGTGTGAGTCCGCCGCATGGTTCTGGCAGAGCAATGGTTTGAACGAACTTGCTGACAAAGACCAGTTCACCACTATCACCCGGCGCATCAATGGTGGCCTGAATGGCCTGGACGATCGTTTGCAGCTCTGGGCGCGGGCGAAGGCGATATTGGGCGTTTCCTGAGGCAGGATGCGCGTCGTCGGCCGTTAGCGTCTTGATGCACTCTGCAACTTGCATGGCCGATAGGCTCCTGTAGGGTAGGCAAACCCCCGCCCATACTTGGAGACGACCGTGAAGGAAATCACTCAACTGGCCGCTGAACTGGGTCGCCGTTTGCAGGTGCTCAATGCCCACGTCACCACTGCCGAGTCTTGCACCGGTGGCGGTATCGCCGAAGCCATTACGCGTATTCCGGGCAGTTCGGCGTGGTTCGAGGCCGGGTATGTCACTTACTCCAATCGGCAGAAGACCCGCCAGTTGGGTGTGCCTGAGACGCTGTTCCCCAAGGTCGGCGCCGTCAGCCAGGAAGTGGTGGAGGCGATGGTGCGCGGTGCGCAGGAAAAAAGCCTGTCGCGCTTTGCCGTGGCGGTCAGCGGTGTGGCGGGGCCGGACGGCGGTTCGCCGGACAAACCGGTGGGCACCGTATGGCTGGCGTTCGGCGTGGGCGATGAGGTAACGGCCGAGCTGGCGCACTTCCCCGGCAACCGCGACGAGGTCCGCCGACAAACGGTAAAAGCCGCGCTTGAGGGCTTGTTGCGACGAGCTGCAGCAGAAATCGAAAATCAGGGGTAGGCGATCCCGGATCTTTGTGGAACAATACTGTCTACTTATACAGGTGTTGGCCGTCAGGCCTTATTGATTACGTGAGGACTTTAATGGACGACAACAAGAAGAAAGCCTTGGCTGCGGCCCTGGGTCAGATCGAACGTCAATTCGGCAAGGGTGCCGTAATGCGTATGGGCGATCACGACCGTCAGGCGATCCCGGCTATTTCCACTGGCTCTCTGGGTCTGGACATCGCACTCGGCATTGGCGGCCTGCCAAAAGGCCGTATCGTTGAAATCTACGGTCCTGAATCTTCCGGTAAAACCACCCTGACCCTGTCGGTGATTGCTCAGGCGCAAAAAATGGGCGCCACCTGTGCGTTCGTCGACGCCGAGCACGCCCTGGACCCGGAATATGCCGGCAAGCTGGGCGTCAACGTTGACGACCTGCTGGTTTCCCAGCCGGACACCGGTGAGCAAGCCCTGGAAATCACCGACATGCTGGTGCGCTCCAACGCCATCGACGTGATCGTGGTCGACTCCGTGGCTGCCCTGGTACCGAAAGCTGAAATCGAAGGCGAGATGGGTGACATGCACGTGGGCCTGCAAGCCCGCCTGATGTCCCAGGCGCTGCGTAAAATCACCGGTAACATCAAGAACGCCAACTGCCTGGTGATCTTCATCAACCAGATCCGTATGAAGATCGGCGTAATGTTCGGCAGCCCGGAAACCACCACCGGTGGTAACGCGCTGAAGTTCTACGCTTCGGTCCGTCTGGATATCCGCCGTACCGGCGCGGTGAAGGAAGGTGACGAGGTTGTTGGTAGCGAAACCCGCGTTAAAGTCGTGAAGAACAAGGTGGCTCCGCCATTCCGTCAGGCTGAGTTCCAGATCCTCTACGGCAAGGGTATCTACCTGAACGGCGAGATGATCGACCTGGGCGTACTGCATGGCTTCGTCGAGAAGTCCGGTGCCTGGTATGCCTACAACGGCAGCAAGATCGGTCAGGGCAAGGCCAACTCGGCCAAGTTCCTGGCGGACAACCCGGATATCGCCGCCACGCTTGAGAAGCAGATTCGCGACAAGCTGCTGACCCCAGCACCAGACGTGAAAGCTGCTGCCAACCGCGAGCCGGTTGAAGAAGTAGAAGAAGTCGACACTGACATCTGAAGCAAACGATGACTGTTGTACTGGATACACTCGTCGCCGTTCGGCGCACTGCCATGGACCTGCTCGCTCGCCGCGAGCATGGTCGAGTCGAGCTGACGCGTAAACTGCGTCAGCGCGGTGCAGAGCCCGAGATGATCGAAACAGCCCTGGACCGTTTGACGGAAGAGGGGCTGCTTTCCGAAGCCCGTTACCTTGAAAGCTTTGTCTCCTACCGTGCGCGCTCCGGCTACGGCCCAGCGCGAATTCGTGAAGAACTGAGCCAACGTGGCCTGCAACGTGCCGATATCGACCTTGCCCTGCGTGAGTGCGGTATTAGTTGGCAGTCGCAGTTGGAGGATACCTGGCGTCGCAAGTTTGCCGGGCATCTACCAATTGATGCCAGGGAGCGTGCGAAGCAAGGGCGCTTCCTGAGCTATCGCGGGTTTTCGATGGACATGATCAGCCGGTTACTCAGCGGTCGGGACATGGAAGATTGAGTCTTCAGGTTGGTTAAATCCAAATGTGGGAGCAGGCCAGCCAGCTTCCACATTGGATTGTGTTGGCTGCTGGGATGCCAAATCCCGGTAAAACAAAAGGCCCACTACGACAGTAGTGGGCCTTTTTTTTTTGCCTTAAAAATCACGCCGGCTCTGGCGCCGCCCGCTGCTGTGTCTTCCCCTGAGCCTGGACCCAGTTCTCCGGCAAGTTGATGTAATCCACCAACTCCCGCAACCGGCCCTGATCACGACCGTTGAAGTTGAACACCAGCCGCGTCAAATGGCTGAATCTTGGTTCATCATGTTCCTCGCCTGTGTAAGCAAGCTGCTGGAACTCTCCACTTAGCCGCAAGCTGGCAAACTCGCTCTGCAAGTGGGTCAGTGCACGATCACTGAGCGGATGATTCATGCGCACCACAAACTCACGCTTCAACCAACGCGTGGAGTGGAAGTTGGCATAGAACTGGTTGATCTCCGCCACCGCCTCTTCAGCGCTGTAGACCAGGCGGATCAGCTTGAGGTCGGTGGGCAGGATATAGCGATTGGCTTCCAACTGACTGCGAATGAAGTCCAGTGCGCCTTGCCAGAAACCACCGCCTGGGGCATCCAGCAGCACCACCGGCACCAGCGGGCTCTTGCCGGTCTGGATCAGGGTCAGCACTTCCAGCGCTTCATCCAGCGTGCCAAAACCGCCCGGGCACAGCACCAACGCGTCGGCTTCCTTGACGAAGAACAGCTTGCGGGTAAAGAAGAAGTGGAAAGACAGCAGGTTCTCGGTGCCATCAATGGTCGGGTTGGCGTGCTGTTCAAACGGCAGGTTGATGTTGAACCCCAGGCTGTGTTCCAGACCTGCGCCCTCGTGGGCAGCGGCCATGATGCCGCCGCCACCGCCGGTGATCACCATCAGGTCGGATTGCGCCAGCAGCGTGCCGACTTCCCTGGCCAAGGCGTACAGCGGGCTTTCGACCGGCGTGCGCGCCGAGCCAAACACCGTGACCTTGCGGCGGCCCTTGAACTGTTCCAGCACGCGGAAGGCGTTATCCAGCTCGCGGATCGCCTGCAGCGTGATTTTTGCATTCCAACGGTTGCGGTCATCCTTGGCCATACGCAGCACGGTGAGGATCATATCGCGATAAAGGGGGATGTTCGGGCTGTTGGGAGCGACCAGCTGGAGTTGTGCGTCGACCTGCTGGGTGAGGTCAGCGCCGTTTGCTTCAAAATGACGGAGCAGGCGGTCATTCGGTTCGTAAGGCATTCAACTTCTCCTTCTTCACAGAACCTGGGCCATCGGCGAGAGATTCGTCCGCGGCCACGACACTGCGTGTGTCGCTGCACGCCTTAAGCGTTGCACGGTGTTCGCCAGGCGGCAAAACGGGCTCTGTATGTTCCTTGTGATTTGGAAACCTTTGCACTGCAAGTCGCAGGAGGGCAACCCTCTTTTGCCCTGAAAATGTTACAGAACGGCGTGAAAAACGCAGTAGATGGGCTGCCGGGATGGCTTGATCATGAGCCGAAAAACCCTTGGCTGGCAACCGCTTATTGGTCACTCATCAAGCAGTTTAGTTGGCGGCTGGCCAATAAGGCGAGGGAGGTGCGCGCCACCGGACAGCAGCGCGCGATGATCGAGCAACAGTTACTTTTTCTTCTTCGCCGCAGCGGGTGCCGGGCAATCGGCTTCCACGAACTTGACCGACGCTACCGGGCGGTTGGTCTTGTTCTCGGTGATCTCATAACGCATCACGGCGCCCTTGGCCATCAGCTCGCGATAGCCTTTGTTCAGGCATACGCTTTGACCCAGCTGGAAATACACAGCTTTGGGGTTTGCGCGCATCTGTTCGGCACGGTCAGGTAGCACACTGAGGTGATCAATCAGTTGCATGCCTTCAACGGTGTAGGCCACTTCCAGGGTCTTTGCATCGATTTCCCGGGGCAGGTCCTTGTTGCTCTCGGCCGCGACGCTCTGCAGTTTCCTGTTCATTTGGGCCTCCAGCAGCGACGCCGCGTGGGCGCCCATGGGCAGAACCAGCGCAAGGGCGACGGATGGGGCAACAAGGCGCAGCATGGAACGCAGCATGAAACTCTCCTGATTCGGTTACTGGTGCATAGACCAGCCACTGCGCTGTGCGTTCAGTGGCGCGCAATTATAGGGGACCGCTTGCCACTACAGCCAGGCGTATCGCTGGTAAACTGCGGCCACTTAAGCCTGATTCGAGTTTTGCCTGTGTCGATTGACCTCTGCTCGCGGTGCGCCCGATGAGCCACGCCGTCTCCCGCTTGCGTACCCAGCGCCTGGCGCGCGCCGTCCGGCCGTTTCTAAACCGTGGTTCGCGCGCCGAACGTTGCCCCGGTTGCCGGGTGATTCCCGAGTACTGCCTGTGCGCCTGGCGCCCAACAGTGCAGGCCCGCTCGGCCATGTGCCTGTTGATGCATGACGTGGAACCGATGAAGCCCAGCAACACCGGCTGGCTGATCGCCGATGTCATCGACGACACCACCGCGTTCGCCTGGTCGCGCACAGAAGTGGACCCCGAGTTGCTGACCCTGTTGGCCGACCCGCAATGGCAGTCTTATATCGTGTTTCCGGGCGAGTTCGTTGCGCCTGAGCGGGTGTGCAGCGAGGTCAAGGTGCAAGACGGCAAGCGCCCGTTATTCATCCTGCTGGACGGCACCTGGAGCGAGGCGCGCAAGATGTTCCGCAAAAGCCCTTACCTTGCGCACTTGCCGGTGTTGAGCCTGGCGCCCGAACAGCTGTCACGCTACAAGCTGCGCCGGTCCAAGCGCGATGATCATTTCTGTACCGCCGAGGTTGCGGCGCTGTGCCTGGAGCTGGCCGACGACCCAGCGGCCAGCGAAGTGCTGGATGCCTACCTCGATGTGTTCAGCACGCATTACCTGGCCGCTAAATTTCAATTGCCGCTGGACCCGGCGGACAGCGTGCACATGCGGCTCGCGCCCCATATCCCTACGGTATAACCAGACGACGTTTGCATGATGGCACCGTAAACCCGCAACCGGCTAAAATGCCCACGGGCGTAGTGCTTGACCCCCCAGGCTGCGCTGGGCATGCTGGGCGCCGATTGGGGCGTAACCGTGACTTTTCAGTGTCGTTTCAGGTGTTTTTGATGCTGAGTGTGCCCTGTGGCGATGGCTGCCTGGCCATTGCCTTGTGTACTGGCGAACCCTGAACCCATCAGGGCTCCCATAAAAAACAGGATCATTTAATCAATGGCCACATACGAAATCCTGATAGCCGATGACCATCCGCTGTTTCGCAGTGCGCTGCATCAGGCCGTTACCTTGGGCCTTGGCCCTGACGTGAGCCTGGTCGAAGTGGCCAGCATTGCCGAACTGGAAGCCCGCCTCAACGAAAAATCCGACTGGGACCTGGTGCTGCTCGACCTGAACATGCCGGGTGCCTATGGCTTCTCGGGATTGGTGCTCTTACGCGGGCAATACCCGCAGATCCCGGTAGTAATGGTTTCAGCCCAGGAAGAAGCCGACGTGGTGGTGCGCTCCAAGGAGTTTGGTGCCAGCGGTTTCATTCCCAAGTCCAGCTCTATGGAAGCGATCCAGAAAGCCGTGCGCACCGTGCTGGATGGCGACGTGTCATGGCCGCCGCAAGCGTTTGAAGAAATCAACGTGTCCGACGAAGCCAAAGCCGCCCGTGATGGCCTTGCCAGCCTGACGCCCCAGCAATTTCGGGTGCTGACCATGGTTTGCGAAGGCTTGTTGAACAAGCAGATTGCGTATGAGTTGAGTGTGTCGGAAGCGACCATCAAGGCCCACGTGACGGCGATCTTTCGCAAGCTCGGCGTGCGTACCCGCACTCAGGCGGCGCTGCTCTTGCAACAACTTGAGTCAATTTCGCAGCATTAAGCTGTACCCGATTCACGCTTTTTTGACTTTGCGTGATCTAGTTTCCCCACTTCTTTGGTTCAGTTGCCTACATCTATGTCGCCTTTCAAGGGTCAAACCGGTATCAAACGTATCTTCAACGCAGGGGGCTATTCCCTGGATGGCCTGCGCGCAGCTTTCACCGGCGAGGCGGCATTCCGTCAGTTGGTGTTGCTGAACGTGATCCTGATCCCGCTGAGCTTCTTCCTGCACGTCAGTCGGGTCGAGCGCGCCTTGCTCATCGCGGTCTGCCTGCTGGCCTTGATCGTTGAGTTGCTCAACTCGGCAGTGGAAGCGGCTATCGACCGGATTTCCCTCGACCGCCACCCGCTGTCGAAAAACGCCAAGGACATGGGCAGCGCCGCGCAATTCGTAGCGCTGACCATGATTACCCTGGTGTGGGCCGTGATCCTGATCTAAGCCTCAGGCAATGTTTGGCAGCACGATCTCGTCGCTGCGCTGAACCCCGGCGGTGAAGGCGCGGCACAGCTCCAGAAACTCGCGCATCGCCGAGGTCTGGTACTTCTGTTTATGCCAGATGAAGTAAAACTGCCGGGCCAGGTCCAGGTCCGGGGTTTCCACCGGCACCAAACTGCCACGGCGGAACGCATCGCGCAGGGCCAGTCGGGAAATACAGCCAATCCCCAACCCTGACTCCACTGCACGCTTGATCGCCTCGGTGTGTTCAAGCTCCAGGCGGATATTCAGCGCGCTACGGTGATGGCGCATGGCCTGGTCAAAGGTCAAGCGCGTGCCCGAGCCCTGTTCGCGCAGGATCCATGCTTCATGGGTCAGCTCTTCCATCGTCGCCACACCGCGCTTGGCCAAGTGATGCTGCGGCGCACAGAACACCACCAACTCATCCTCGACCCAGGTTTGTACCTCGATGTCCGGGTGGCTGCAGTCGCCTTCGATTAGACCCAGGTCAATTTCGTAATGCGCCACTTGGTGCACGATATTGGCAGTATTCTGCACATGCAGTTTCACCTGGCTCTCGGGGTGCTGCTGCATGAAGCTGCCGATCAGCAGGGTCGCCAGGTAATTGCCGATGGTCAGGGTGGCGCCGACCGCCAGGGAACCAAAGCCGGACTTGCCGTTGAGCAAGTCTTCGATCTCCTTGGCCTGGTCCAGCAGCGCAACGGCCTGCGGTAATAACTGATGGCCGAGAGCATTGAGGCTCAAGCGCTTGCCTGCGCGGTCGAATAATTGGCAGCTGGATTGACGCTCCAGCTCGGTGATTGAGGTGCTGGCGGCGGATTGAGATAAGGCCAGAAGGCCAGCAGCGCGTGAGACGCTTTCCTGCTGGGCGACGGCGACGAAGACTTGCAGTTGACGTAGAGTAAATCGCATATCGATATAACCGATAACCCTTATCTTAATAATCCAGTTAACAGATATTGTCGCCGCCATTAGAATGCTGTGCAATTGCGCATCTCATCTTTGGCGCAGACCCATTTCCAGGAGTTCCCCGTACATGAGCAACATGAACCACGAACGTGTCCTCAGTGTTCATCACTGGAACGACACGCTGTTCAGCTTCAAGTGCACCCGCGATCCGGGCTTGCGCTTCGAGAATGGTCAGTTCGTGATGATCGGCCTGCAACAGCCCAACGGCCGCCCACTCATGCGCGCGTACTCCATTGCCAGCCCAAACTGGGAAGAGCATCTGGAGTTCTTCAGCATCAAGGTGCCCGATGGTCCGCTGACTTCGCAATTGCAGCACTTGAAGGAAGGCGACGAGATCATCATCAGCAAAAAACCGACAGGCACCCTGGTGCTTGACGATTTGAAGCCGGGCAAACATCTGTACCTGCTCAGCACGGGTACCGGCCTGGCGCCGTTCATGAGCGTGATCCAGGACCCGGAAACCTACGAGCGCTTCGAAAAAGTGATCCTGTGCCACGGCGTGCGTTACGTCAATGAAGTCGCCTACCGCGAATTCATCACCGAGCACCTGCCGCAGAACGAATTCTTCGGCGAGGCGCTGCGTGACAAGTTGATCTACTACCCAACGGTGACCCGCGAGCCGTTCGAAAACGAAGGTCGCCTGACCGACCTGATGCGCAGCGGCAAGCTGTTCAGCGACATCGGCCTGCCGCCGATCAACCCCGAGGACGACCGCGCCATGCTGTGCGGCAGCCCGAGCATGTTGGACGAGACCAGCGAAGTGCTGAACAGCTTCGGCCTGAAAGTTTCGCCACGTATGCGTGAGCCGGGTGATTACCTGATCGAGCGCGCGTTCGTCGAGAAGTAAACACTGCTCAAAAAAAATGTGGGAGCTGGCTTGTGTGGGAGCTGGCTCCCACAGTTGTTTCGGCGTTTACTTGGCCGGTACCACTTCCAGCACACAGATGACACCCGCCTCTGGATAGTGCCAACGCACATCCACATCCCAGAACTGCGCGCCGTACTCACGCTCAGGCCCTGGCGTCTGATACGCCGGCCGTGGGTCCTGGGCCAGACACTGCTCGATCAATGCCACCAGCGGCTCATCAAGGCGCTGCGCATGGCCTTGTGCCTGGTGCAGTGCCGTCTTCAGCCACTGCACGGGAATCAGCTGCGGCGCACTGCTGGCAATATCATTGGTGGCGGTGTCAATGATGTCCGCGTACGGCACGTACGGCTTGATATCCAGCACCGGCGTGCCGTCGAGCAAATCGATCCCGGAAACCCACAAGCGGCCCGGCTCGACCTTATCCAGCTTCACCACCGATTGGCCAATGCCATTGGGGCGATGAGTCGCGCGGGTGGCGAACACGCCCATGGAGGTATTGCCGCCCAGGCGTGGCGGCCGCACCTTGAGGCGCGGCTTGTCTTCCAGGGCCTGGTGGAACAGAAACAGCAGCCACACATGGCTGACCTGCTCCAGGCCCTGTACCGCCTCGCCCTGATCGAACGGCGCCACCAGCTCCAGCACGCCGCGTGCGGCCGGGGCCAGCTGCGGCTGGCGCGGGATGGCGAACTTCTCCTTGAAGCAGGAGCGCACGAAGCCGACGGGCGAGACCGAGTAGCTCATGGCTTACGCACGAACCCGCAGGGTCAGGCCCTTAAGGAAATTGCGCAGCAACTGGTCGCCACAGGTGCGGTAGTTGGTGTGGCCGAACTTGCGGAACAGTGCGCTCAACTCAGGCTTGGACACCGGGAACTCAGCAGCCTTGAGGATGGCGTGCATGTCGTCTTCCTTCAGTTCGAAGGCCACGCGCAGCTTCTTGAGGATGATGTTGTTGGTCACCGGGGTTTCGATCGGCTGCGGCGGACGGCTTTCGTCCTTGCCACGCTTGAAGATCACCAGGCCATCGAGGAAGTGCGCCATGACATCGTCCGGGCAGAACACAAAACCTTCTTCCTCATCTTTCTTGAGGTAGGTCAGCAGGTCTTCCTTGGTGACGTCCATGCCGCCGAGCTTGATGATCTCGACCATCTTGTTGTCGCTGATGTCGAGCATGTAGCGCACGCTGCGCAATACGTCGTTGTGAATCATGGTGGGCAATCCTGGTATTCAACTGAGGGCACCGCGCAGAGTTGCCGGTGCCGGGAAAAGGGGAGCGGCTTAGAATTTCTCTTTGCCGGACAGGTAACGCCATTGGCCGACCGGCACCTTGCCGATGGACACGCCGCCAATGCGGATGCGGCGGATGGCGATGACTTTCAGGCCGACCGCTTCGCAAAACAGGGCAATTACACCCGGCTGCGGGTTTTTCAGCGCAAACCGCAGGCGGTTTTCGTTCTGCCAGCTGGCTTTGACGGCCGGCAGCTCTTTGCCTTTGTAGGTCAAACCGTGGTTCAGGCGGTTGAGGCCATGGGCAACCATGTCACCCTCGACCTCAACCACGTATTCCTGCTCGATCTTGGCGGCATCGGCGGTCAACTTGCGCAAAATCTTCCAGTCCTGGGTGAACACCAGCAGGCCGCTGGCCTTGGCCTGCAGATCGGCGCTGGCGGTCAGGCGCAGGAAGTGGCCCTTGAGCGGGCGCTTGCTGAAACGGTGCTCTTCGGACAGCGTCTCGGCGCTGATCGAGGCCATTGCTGTTTCCACATCCACGCCCACCGGGGCGTGCAGCAGAATGGTCACCGGTTCCGGCACAGTGGCTTTAGCCTCTGGGTCCAGCTCGACCTTCTGGGTGGTGACCTTGAATTGCGGCTCATCGATCACTTCACCGTCCACCGAGACCCAGCCGCCTTCGATAAACAGCTCAGCCTCCCGACGGGAGCAACCGACCAGTTCGATAAGGCGTTTGGAAAGGCGTATGGGGTCAGTCATGACAAGGGCCGTAGCAAAAGGGGGCGGCTATTGTACCTGTGTGGGCGCGGTTAATCCCGGACCCATTTCAGCGTAGTGGCTTTTTGTGGGCGCTGGCCTGTGTGGGAGTCGGGCTTGCCCGCGATGCAGACACCTCGGTCGTGCATTTGGAATCGAGGTGATGCCATCGCAGGCAAGCCAGCTCCCACACAAGCACGCTCCCACATTGGCGCTGTGTTGTGTCAGCCACTGCGCCGTTGCTGTTGGCGCAAGCGCATATGCAGCAACGGATACGGCTGGCCCAAGCCATCATGTTCCGCCCGTCCGACCACCTCGAAACCCTGCTTGAAGTAAAACCCCAGGGCCTGCGGGTTTTGCTCGTTGACGTCCAGCGCATCGGCATTCAGGTGCTCGATCGCATAACTCAGCAATTGCTGGCCCAAGCCCTGGCCACGGTGTTGCGGGTCGATAAACAGCATCTCGACCTTGCCCGCCGCCACCCCGGCAAACCCGGTGATGCGCTGGCGCGCGTCCTTGGTGCAGATCAGCATCACCGCGTCCAGGTAGCGCGTCAGCACCAGCTCCTTGAGCAGTACGATGTAGCTGTCCGGCAAAAAGTCATGGGTCGCTCGCACGGAGTCTTCCCAGATCTGCGCCAATTGCTGGTAGTCGCTGGTTTTAGGTGTGTGGATAACCGAATGCTGACGCATGCCCGCTGCCCCTTGCCGATGATCGGCGCTGATGGGCAAACGATAGACCTAAAAAAGCCCCGCATCTTGCTCAGACACGAGGCTTTTTCAATTTTTCACGCCGATCGTTCCCACGCTCTGCGTGGGAATGCCTCGCCGGACGCTTTGCGTGCGCAGAGCTAGTCGCGCTTTTCAGCCCACAGGTCGTACTCGTCGGCATCCGTCACGGTGCACCAGACCTTATCGCCCGGCTTCAAGCCGCTGGCATCGTCGATAAACACGTTACCGTCGATTTCCGGCGCATCGAAGAAGCAACGGCCCACTGCGCCTTGCTCGTCGACTTCGTCGATCAGCACTTCGATTTCCTTGCCGATGCGCAGTTGCAGGCGTGCGGAGCTGATGGCCTGCTGATGCGCCATGAAGCGCTCCCAGCGGTCCTGCTTGACGTCGTCCGGCACGATGGCCGCATCCAGCAGGTTGGCCGGGGCTCCTTCGACCGGCGAGTACTGGAAGCAACCGACGCGATCCAGCTGCGCTTCGGTCAGCCAGTCCAGCAGGTACTGGAAGTCTTCTTCGGTTTCGCCAGGGAAGCCGACGATGAAGGTCGAACGGATGATCAGCTCCGGGCAGATCTCGCGCCAGTTCTTGATGCGCGCCAGGGTCTTGTCTTCGAAGGCCGGGCGTTTCATGGCCTTGAGGATTTTCGGGCTGGCGTGCTGGAACGGAATGTCCAGGTACGGCAGGATCTTGCCGGCGGCCATCAACGGGATCAGCTCGTCCACGTGCGGGTACGGGTAAACGTAGTGCAGGCGCACCCACACGCCCAGGCTGCTCAAGGCTTCGCACAGTTCGGTCATGCGGGTTTTCACCGGCGCGCCGTTCCAGAAGCCGGTGCGGTATTTCACGTCGACGCCGTAGGCGCTGGTGTCCTGGGAGATCACCAACAGCTCTTTAACACCGGATTTGACCAGGCGCTGGGCTTCGTCTAATACATCGCCCACCGGGCGGCTGACCAGCTTGCCGCGCATCGACGGGATGATGCAGAAGCTGCAGCTGTGGTTGCAGCCTTCGGAAATCTTCAGGTACGCGTAGTGGCGCGGCGTCAGCTTGATGCCTTGCGGCGGCACCAGGTCGATCAGCGGGTTGTGGTCCTGACGCGGCGGCACCACGTCGTGCACGGCGTTGACCACCTGCTCGTACTGCTGCGGGCCGGTTACCGCCAGCACGCTTGGGTGCACGTTGCGGATATTGCCTTCTTCCACGCCCATGCAGCCGGTGACGATGACCTTGCCGTTTTCCTTGATGGCTTCGCCGATCACTTCCAGCGATTCAGCCTTGGCCGAGTCGATGAAGCCGCAGGTGTTGACCACCACCACGTCGGCATCCTGATAAGTGGACACGACGTCATAGCCTTCCATACGCAGTTGCGTGAGGATGCGCTCGGAGTCAACGAGAGCCTTCGGGCAACCCAGGGATACAAAGCCGACCTTTGGGTTGGCTTTTGCGATGGTGGTGGACATGTCTAACCTCGGTATTGAATGACGCCGCCAGTCGGGCACGACATGGCGGTAGACGGGCGCTTGGTGCGCCTCTGATCAAAAAGTGCGCAATTCTATCGACGGGCAGCGCGCTTGACCAGCTTTATACGGGGAAATGCGACGAGTGCTGCGCTATGCTTCGCGCCGTTGCGCACGGGTGAAACCCCGGGGTCAATAAAACGTCTGTTACGAGAAGTAAAACAGCGCATGCTAGGGTCAGCTTAGGCGCGTTGTTTATAAAAGACCTCAGGTCAAAGGGCAGGAGTGGTTGATGGGTCAGGCAAATAGTCAGGCAGCAGGTGCCGAGCATTCCAATGCAAAGCCGATTGGCATGCTGGTGGCGGCGGTCGGGGTGGTTTACGGCGATATCGGTACCAGCCCGCTCTATACCCTTAAAGAAGTGTTTACCGGTGGTTATGGGGTTCAAGTCAATCACGACGGGGTCTTTGGCATTCTGGCGCTGATTTTCTGGTCGCTGGTGTGGGTCGTGTCGATCAAGTACGTGCTGTTTATCCTGCGCGCGGACAACCAGGGCGAAGGCGGCATCATGGCCCTGACGGCGCTGGCGCGACGGGCGGCGTCGCCGTACCCCAGGTTGCGTTCGGTGCTGGTGATCCTCGGCTTGATCGGTGCGGCGCTGTTCTACGGCGACAGCATGATTACCCCGGCGATCTCGGTATTGTCGGCGGTTGAAGGCCTGGAACTGGCCTTTGACGGGATTGAACGTTGGGTGGTGCCGCTGTCGCTGGTGGTGCTGGTGGGGCTGTTCCTGATCCAGAAACACGGCACTGACCGCATCGGCAAGCTGTTCGGGCCGGTGATGGTGGTGTGGTTCCTGGTGCTGGGCGGTCTTGGCGTGCACGGCATCCTGCAACATCCCGAGGTGCTCAATGCGCTGAACCCCGTGTGGGGCGTGCGTTTCTTTGTGTCCCATCCGGGCATGGGCGTCGCGATTCTTGGCGCCGTGGTGCTGGCCTTGACCGGTGCCGAAGCGCTGTACGCCGACATGGGCCACTTCGGCCGCAAGCCGATCGCCCGCGCCTGGTTCGCCCTGGTGCTGCCGGCGCTGGTGCTCAATTACTTCGGCCAGGGCGCGTTGCTGCTGGAAAACCCCGAAGCGGCGCGCAACCCGTTCTACTTGCTCGCGCCGGAATGGGCCTTGGTGCCATTGGTCGCGCTGTCGACCCTGGCCACCGTGATTGCATCCCAGGCGGTGATTTCCGGCGCGTTCTCGCTGACGCGTCAGGCGATCCAGTTGGGTTACATCCCGCGCATGCATATCCAGCACACCTCCAGCGCCGAGCAAGGCCAGATCTACATCGGCGCGGTGAACTGGTCGCTGATGGTCGGCGTGATCCTGCTGGTGCTCGGCTTCGAATCCTCCAATGCCCTGGCCTCCGCCTACGGCGTGGCAGTCACCGGCACCATGTTGATTACCAGCATCCTGGTGTCGGCGGTGATGCTGCTGCTCTGGAAGTGGCCGCCGGTGCTGGCGATTCCGGTGCTGATCGGCTTCCTGTTGGTGGACGGCCTGTTCTTCGCCGCCAACGTGCCAAAGATCGTGCAGGGCGGTGCCTTCCCGGTGTTGGCGGGGATTGTGCTGTTTGTGCTGATGACCACCTGGAAGCGCGGCAAGGAACTGTTGATGGACCGCCTCGACGAAGGCGGGCTGCCGTTGCCGATCTTTATCAGCAGTATCCGCGTGCAACCGCCTCATCGCGTGCAGGGCACTGCGGTGTTCCTCACCGCGCGGCCCGATGCCGTGCCCCACGCGCTGTTGCACAACCTGCTGCATAACCAGGTGTTGCATGAGCAAGTGGTGATGCTCACGGTGGTCTACGAAGACATTCCGCGTGTGCCTGCCTCGCGGCGCTTTGAGGTGGACGCCTACGGCGAAGGCTTCTTCCGGGTGATCCTGCATTTTGGCTTTACCGATGAGCCGGACGTGCCCGAAGCGCTGAAGCTGTGCCACCTGGACGATCTGGATTTCAGCCCGATGCGCACCACCTACTTCCTCAGCCGTGAAACGGTGATCGCCTCGCGCATCAAGGGCATGGCCCGTTGGCGTGAGAGCTTGTTTGCGTTCATGTTGAAAAACGCCAACGGCAACCTGCGCTTCTTCAAACTCCCGGTAAACCGGGTGATCGAGCTGGGCACCCAGGTCGAGATGTAATCTTTTGCAACACGGGAGCCGGCATTCGGCTCCCGCTTTCCTTTCTGAACCCTGTGCAATCCACCGTTGTCGACTAGGCTCTAAGCACTGTTTGAATAGTGCCCACAGAACCCAGAAGAGGTGCGCCATGAGTCAGCTGCTCGAACCCTACACCCTCCGTCAATTGACCTTGCTCAACCGCATCGCCGTCTCGCCGATGTGCCAATACTCGTCCGACGATGGCTTGGCCAATGACTGGCACCTGGTGCACCTGGGCAGCCGCGCCGTCGGTGGTGCCGGGCTGATTTTTACCGAAGCCACCGCCGTCACCGCCGATGGCCGCATCACCGCCCAGGACCTGGGCCTGTGGAACGACGCGCAGATCGAACCGCTGCAGCGCATCACCCGCTTTATTGCTGCTCAAGGCGCGGTGGCGGGCATCCAGCTGGCACATGCCGGGCGCAAGGCCAGCACCCATCGGCCGTGGATCGGCAAGCACGGCAGCGTCAAGCCGGAGGAGGGCGGCTGGGTGCCGGTGGGCCCTTCGCCGATTGCCTTTGACCCGAACCACACGCAACCCAGGCCACTGGATGAAGGGCAGATCCAGCAGGTGATTGCCGACTTTGTCGCCGCCGCCAAACGCGCGCTGACCGCCGGTTTCGAAGTGGTGGAGATCCACGCTGCCCACGGTTACCTGTTGCATCAATTCCTCTCGCCGATCAGCAACCAGCGCCAGGACCACTACGGCGGCTCGTTTGAAAACCGTATCCGCCTGGTGCTCGAAGTGACCACCGCCGTGCGCGCCGTCTGGCCCCAGGAGCTGCCGCTGTTTGTGCGGGTATCGGCCACCGATTGGGTCGAAGACGGCTGGAACCCCGATGAAACCGTAGAGCTGGCGCGCCGCCTCAAAGAACTCGGCGTGGACCTGATCGACGTGTCCTCCGGTGGCACCGCCGCCAACGCCGAGATTCCCACCGGCCCGGGCTACCAGACGCGGTTTGCCGAGCGCGTGCGCAAAGAGTCGGGTATCGCCACCGGCACGGTGGGTATGATTACCGAACCGGCCCAGGCTGAACACATACTGCGCACCTGCCAGGCCGACATCATCTTCCTCGCCCGTGAGCTGTTGCGTGACCCTTACTGGCCGCTGCATGCCGACGATGACTTGGGTGGGCGCAAAGCCATCTGGCCCGCGCAGTACCAGCGGGCGACTCACCGTGATCAGCCGATTCACGAGTCTGACCTGAGGGATTGAACCCGCGTCTGCCTGCAATAAACCCACCCGACTCGGTGGGTTTTTTGTTGCCCGCGTTTAACGCATGCCTGATCCGCAGCTGATGCGCAAGAGCTTCCCGATATCCACCTTTAGCGGTCGCTGCGTGAGAAAGGGTTGTAGGTATTTGTTACCGAAGTAATTTTTTAAGTGAATACTCTAAAAAAATCCCACACGTGACGAGATTGTTTCTACGCTTAGGGTAAGTGTGATTTCTGGCCCAGGGAGTCAGGCTGTTTGTCCTTGAAGCCATTGCGCTTCATGAGCGTAGGGAATGGGCACCAGGAGTAATTGACTGATATCAGGAGTAACGGTCCATGACCAAGTCTTATGGCGTAGCGGGTGCGGTGGCGTCTTTTTGGAGTCGCCGGATGTCCTTGCGGGGGCGAAGGTTGAGTTCGGATGAGGTGGAGTTGCTGGCGCAGTATCGCGCCCTGACCGAAAACGATCAGGTGGCGATGCGCTATTTGATCGGCGCAATGAAGAGCGTGTCGCGGTTTTAACGGCATAAGCTCGTTCCCACGCTCTGCGTGGGAATGCAGCCCAGGACGCTCCGCGTCCTGCTATCACCACGGGATGCGCTCCCACGCGGGAGCGTGGGAGCGCTCTGTTGGCGCGTATCAGCTGTACTTACGCTGGTCCGGTGCCGGCGGGAAGTACTGATACAGCCAGGTTTCACTCAAGGTGCGGTCCTGGGTGCGGATAAACAGCCGCAGTTCAACCGGTTCCACACTGTCGCTGGTCGGGTACCAATCGAACAGAATGCGATAGCCCTTGATGTTGTCCAGCACCAGCACACTGAAGTCTTTGACTTCACCGTGGGAGCAGGTCACCACCGGTTCGATCCCGGTGCCGGCCGGCAGGCGATCCAGGCCACCGCCCTTGAAGTCCACGGCAAAGCGGCGCGCCCACACTTCGGGGTAATGCTCGCCCGGTGCCCAGCCTTCGGTAAAACCGCCCATGCCGGAACGGGTGGCATCCACTTGCGCCAGCGGTGTGCTCACCGGCGGCAGCGCGCTCCAGTACAGCTTGTAGCCATAGTTGAGTGATTCGCCTGCGGCCACGGGCTTTTTTGGGGTCCAGAAGGCCACGATGTTGTCCAGGGTTTCGCCGGTGGTGGGGATTTCCAGCAGGTCGATCGAGCCTTCGCCCCAGGCGGTGGTGGGTTCCACCCACAGGCTAGGGCGCTTGCTGTACCAGTCCACAGTGTCCTGGTAGCTGGCGAACTCATGGTCGGTCTGTACCAGGCCGAAACCTTTCGGGTCGGTGTCGGCAAAAGCGTTGAACTGCAGCTTGGCCGGGTTGTTCAGTGGACGGCAGATCCACTCGCCGTTGCCACGCCACATGGCCAAACGGTCCGAGTCGTGGATTTGCGGGTGGATGGTGTCGCACATCCGGCGTTCATGGGTACCGCAGCTGAACATGCTGGTCATCGGCGCGATGCCCAGTTGCTCGATGGCGGTGCGCGCATTGATATGCGCGTCGATGGCCATGACCACCTGGTTGGCCTGGCAGTCGATGTCAAAGCGGTAGGCACCGGTGGCGCTCGGCGAGTCGAGCAGGGCGTAGACCACAAAACGCGTGGCGTCCTTGCTCGGGGTTTCGAACCAGAATTGCGTGAAGTCGGGGAATTCCTCGCGTTTTTTCGCGTAGGTATCAATCGCCAGGCCGCGTGCGGAGAGGCCGTACTGGCCGGTTGCGTCCACCGCACGGAAGTAACTGGCGCCGAGAAACGACAGCACGTCATGGCGATCCAGTTCCGGCGCCTTGAACAGCTTGAAACCGGAGAAACCCAGGTCGCCGGTCAGCTGCTTGGTGTCCACCGTGGTCTTGGCATAGTTGAACAGCGACGGGCGGAAATGCACCTCGCGGGCTTCGCGGGTCTTGGGGTCGACGCTGTGCATGCGTACTGGCGTCTTGAAGCCCATGCCGACGTGGAAAAACTGCACGTCGAGCTGGCCGTTCAGCTCCTTCCACAGCGAATGGTTGCCGTCGTAGCCAATGGCATTGAAATTCTGCGGGGTCATGGTTGCCAGCGTCGGTGGCAGCACCTGTTTGGTGTCTTTATACGCGTTGGCGGCGAGCTGCCTGGCCTGGGCCTTGAGCGTTTCGAAGTCGAACGCCACGGCCTTGCCATCGGCGGCACGGTTCCCGGCCCAGGCCTGCGCGGCCAACAGGCCACTGGCCGACAAGCCGGTGTAAGCCGCAATGGCCATGGACGCTTTGAGCAAATTCCTGCGGTGCATAGAGACAACCTGTCGTGAGCAAATCCCGCGCCGTTCCTGGCACGTAACGGATCATAAATAACGGTTCGGACATGCCTTCGACCAAACGCAACGGACAATAAACAGACGCCGGATAGCTTAAGCGGTTCGATGCAGAAGGAAAATTGATTGATGGCGGGGTGATGGCGTTGCATGTGAAACAAGACGTTTCAAATACGCGCTGCCGGCGTTACATCTGGAAGCACTCTAGATCGCGGCTTTTTGGCACTTAGTTTTACGCTGGGAGCCTATTGGTCCTACGAACCCAAGTGTCTGGAGGCTACGCATGAATACCCGTGGATTGCTCGATCAGTTGCTCAAATCCGGCCAGGACATGTTGCAAAACAAGGCGGGCGGGCAACGCAAATCGGACGACAAAAGCGCCCTTGGCGGCTTGCTCGGCGGCGGTGGGCTCGGCAGTTTGCTTGGCGGTGCGGGTGGCGGTGCCCTGGCGGCGGGCGCGATGGGGCTGCTGCTGGGTAACAAGAAGGCGCGCAAGTTCGGTGGCAAGGTGCTCACCTATGGCGGGCTGGCAGCACTCGGAGTTATCGCCTACAAGGCTTACGGCAACTGGCAGGCGCAGCAGGCCGGCGCACCCCAAGGCGAGCCGCAAACCATCGACCGCCTGCCACCGGCCCAGGTCGAACAACACAGTCAGGGCATTCTCAAGGCGCTGGTCGCCGCCGCCAAAGCCGACGGGCATGTAGACGAGCGAGAGCGCGCTTTGATTGAAGGCGAATTCACCAAGCTGGATAACGACCGTGAACTGCAAAGCTGGCTGCACGCCGAGCTGAACAAGCCTCTGGATCCCGCTGATGTGGCGCGCGCAGCGAGCACTCCGGAAATGGCCGCCGAGATGTACATCGCCAGCGTGATGCTGGTGGACGAAGAGAACTTCATGGAAAAAGCTTACCTGGACGAGCTGGCGCGCCAGCTCAAGCTTGAGCCCGGCTTAAAGGCCGAGCTGGAAAAACAGGTACGCCAAGCCACGCTCTGACCTCCTGAATGATCGCTCCCACGCTCTGCGTGGGAGCGCAGCCCGTGACGCTCTGCGTCACCTGCACAGTGTTTTTGCGTTCTGTGAGCGCGACATCAAAACCTGTTGATAAATGCGGGCACCCGCTCAGCTATACTCCTCGGCATTTGATCGGCCCTTCGAGGAATTACTGTGAAGAACTGGACCTTGCGCCAAAGGATTTTGGCGAGCTTTGCGGTAATTATCGCGATCATGCTGTTGATGGTCGTGGTCTCGTATTCGCGCCTGCTGAAGATTGAAGTCAGCGAAAACTCGGTCCGGGATGACGCCGTACCCGGGGTATTTTTCAGTTCGATGATCCGCAGCGCCTGGGTCGACAGCTACCTGCAAACCCAGGAATTGGTCGGTGCCCACCGAAGTCAGGGCATCTCGGAAGCCGACAAACAGGACTACAAGTCGTTTGAGGCACGTTTGGAACAGCACATGGCCAGTTACGCGAGCACGATCAATATTGATCAGGATCGCACTGAGTTCGACGCCTTCGAAAAGCTCCACCAGAACTACAACAAGATTCTTGCCCTGGTACTGGACGCCCATCAGGCTAACAACGGCGTTGAGGCGCAAAAGCTGTTCGACGAGCAACTCACGCCCGCCTGGACCGCAGGCCGCATGAAGCTCAATGACATTATCAATGAAAACAAACAGGTCGCCGATAACGCCACCGCCGCCATCGATGAAGCGGTGGCCGCCGCCAAAGTCAGCATGTTCGTATCGTTGGTCGTGGCCATTCTCGCAGCGGGCCTGTGCGGCCTGCTGCTGATGCGCGCGATCATGGCGCCGATGAATCGCATCGTCGAAATCCTCGAAACCATGCGCACGGGCGACCTGAGCAAGCGCTTGAACCTTGAGCGCAAGGACGAATTCGGCGCTGTCGAAACCGGCTTCAACGACATGATGACCGAGCTGACCGCCCTGGTTTCCCAGGCCCAGCGTTCGTCGGTGCAGGTGACTACCTCGGTGACCGAGATTGCCGCCACCTCCAAGCAACAACAGGCCACGGCCACCGAAACGGCGGCCACTACCACCGAGATCGGCGCGACATCACGGGAAATTGCCGCCACGTCCAAGGACTTGGTGCGCACCATGACCGAAGTGTCCACCGCCGCCGACCAGGCGTCGGTCGCTGCCGGCTCCGGCCAGCAAGGCCTGGCGCGTATGGAAGAAACCATGCACTCGGTGATGGGCGCCGCTGACCTTGTGAACGCCAAGCTGGCGATCCTCAATGAGAAGGCCGGCAACATCAACCAAGTGGTGGTGACCATCGTCAAGGTGGCCGACCAGACCAACCTGCTGTCGCTCAACGCCGCCATTGAAGCCGAGAAGGCTGGCGAGTACGGACGCGGGTTTGCCGTGGTGGCCACCGAAGTGCGCCGTCTGGCCGACCAGACCGCCGTGGCCACCTACGACATCGAGCAGATGGTGCGCGAGATCCAGTCGGCAGTGTCAGCGGGCGTGATGGGCATGGACAAGTTCTCCGAAGAAGTGCGTCGCGGCATGTTCGAAGTGCAGCAAGTGGGCGAACAGCTGTCGCAGATCATCCATCAGGTACAGGCCTTGGCGCCGCGGGTATTGATGGTCAACGAAGGCATGCAGGCCCAGGCCACCGGCGCCGAACAGATCAACCATGCGCTGGTGCAACTGGGCGATGCCAGCAGCCAGACCGTGGAATCCCTGCGCCAGGCCAGTTTTGCCATTGATGAACTGAGCCAGGTTGCGGTCGGTCTGCGCAGCGGCGTGTCGCGTTTCAAAGTCTGATGAGCGACCTTGCGGCTAAACGCGGCGTCGTCCCGGCAGCGAAAAAGGCGTTGTTTCTGGTGTTCCACATCGGCGGCGAACGTTATGCCCTCAAAGCCACGGAGGTGGCCGAGGTGCTACCGCGCCTGCCACTCAAACCCATCGCCCATGCACCGCTGTGGGTGGCGGGGATCTTTGCCCATCGTGGCGCGCTGGTGCCGGTTGTCGACCTGTGTGCGTTGACCTTCGGCAAACCGGCCCAGGCCCGCACCAGCACACGGCTGGTGCTGGTCAACTACCAGCCGCAACCTTGGATCGAGCCACGCTGGCTGGGGTTGGTCCTGGAGCAGGCCACCGACACCCTGCGTTGCGACCCGGCCGAGTTTCAGCCTTATGGCCTGGATAATCGCGAGGCGCCGTACCTGGGGCCGGTGCGTGAAGATGCGTTGGGTTTGATGCAGTGGATCGGCGTGGCCGACTTGCTCACCGACGACGTGCGCGCCTTGCTGTTTGCCAGCGAGCTAAGCTTATGAGCAACGACCCACGCTTTTTTGCCTTCTTGAAGGACCGCATTGGTTTGGACGTCGCCTCGGTGGGCGAAGCGATCATTGAGCGTGCGGTGCGCCAGCGCAGCCAGGCCGTGCAGGCGCAGACCGTGCAGGATTACTGGCAGCATTTGCAGAGTTCGCAGGATGAGCAGCAGGCGCTGATCGAAGCGGTGATCGTTCCCGAGACCTGGTTTTTCCGCTATCCCGAGTCCTTTGCCACCTTGGCGCGCTTGGCCAGGGAGCGCCTGGCGGCGATCAAGCAGATGCGCGCCCTGCGCATTCTCAGCCTACCGTGTTCCACGGGCGAGGAGCCTTATTCGATTGCCATGGCCTTGCTCGATGCCGGGCTGGCGCCGCACCAGTTCAAAGTATTGGGGCTGGACGTCAGCCCATTGTCGGTGGAGCGCGCCAAGCGTGGGGTGTATGGCAAGAACTCCTTTCGCGGCGGCGATATCGAGTTTCGCGAGCGTCACTTCAGCGAACAGCCCGATGGTTACCACATTGCCGAGCGGGTGCGCGAACAAGTGCGTCTGCAAGTCGGCAATTTGCTCGACCCGGCGTTGCTGGCCAATGAGCCCACCTACGATTTTGTGTTCTGCCGCAACCTGCTGATCTACTTCGACCAGCCCACCCAGAAGCAAGTGTTCGATGTGCTCAAGAGCCTGACCCATGAGGACGGCGTGCTGTTTATCGGCCCCGCCGAGGGCAGCCTGCTGGGGCGCCATGGCATGCGCTCGATTGGCGTGCCGCAATCCTTTGCATTCAGTCGGCATACCGAGCCGGTCAAGCCTGAACCGGTATTTGTGCCCCTGCCCATCCCCCAGCGCAGCGCGGCACCGATTCCTGCCAAGCCGCGCCCGTTCAGCACCGCGAGTGCCCAAGTGGTGCCGATCAAGGCGCCGCACAGCGATGCGGGCGATTTGCTCAGCCGCATCGCTACGTTGGCTAACGAAGGCAAAAGTGCTGAGGCCCGTGCCGCGTGTGAACAGTATTTGAGTAACCACCCGCCGGCAGCCCAGGTGTTTTACTGGCTGGGGCTGCTCAGCGACGTGGCCGGCAGCGCCCTGGAAGCCCAGGGTTATTACCGCAAAGCCTTGTACCTGGAACCGCAGCACCCGCAGGCCTTGATGCACTTGGCCGCATTGCTCGAGTCCCAGGGTGACAGTGCGGGCGCGCGTCGCTTGCAGGCGCGCGCCGCGCGTAGCGAGCGTGCAGACAGTGAGTCCAAACGATGAATAACCTTGATGCGCTCGACACCGCAGGTCTGGACCTGACCCTGGCCGACACCCAAGCCATCGACGACTGCTGGAACCGCATCGGCATCCATGGCGACAAGTCCTGCCCGTTGCTCGCCGAACATATCCACTGCCGCAACTGCTCGGTGTATTCCGCCGCCGCCACGCGCCTGCTTGACCGTTATGCGTTGCAGCAGGACGACCGACAGGCGTATGCAGCCGCGGAAGTTGACGAAGACATCGTCACCCGTTCGATCCTGATGTTTCGTCTGGGTGAAGAGTGGCTGGGCATTGCCACGCGATGCCTGGTGGAGGTGGCGCCACTGCAGCCGATTCACTCGTTGCCGCACCAACGTTCCCGCGCATTACTGGGCGTTGCGAATGTGCGCGGTGCGCTGGTGGCGTGCCTGTCACTCGTGGAACTGCTGGGGCTGGACCCGGCCAGCACAGGCGCTACCGGCGCGCGAGTGATGCCGCGCATGTTGATTATTGCTGCCCAGGACGGCCCGGTGGTGGTACCGGTGGATGAAGTCGACGGCATCCATGCCATCGATGAGCGCACCTTGAAGGCCGCGTCGGCTTCCGGCACCCAGGCCAGCGCGCGCTTTACCCAAGGCGTGTTGCAGTGGAAAGGCCGCAGCCTGCGTTGGCTGGACGAGGCGCAATTGTTGTCTGCCGTGACCCGGAGCCTCACATGACCCCCGACCAGATGCGCGATGCCTCGCTGCTGGAGCTGTTCAGCCTGGAAGCCGATGCGCAAACCCAGGTGTTGAGCGCGGGCCTGCTGGCCCTGGAACGCAACCCCACCCAGGCTGACCAGCTTGAGGCATGCATGCGCGCCGCGCACTCGCTCAAGGGCGCGGCGCGGATTGTCGGCGTGGACGCCGGGGTCAGCGTGGCCCATGTGATGGAGGACTGCCTGGTCAGCGCCCAGGAAAACCGCCTGTACCTGCAACCTGAGCATATCGACGCCTTGCTGCAGGGCACCGACCTGCTGATGCGCATCGCCACGCCGGGCAATAATGTCGGGCCAGCGGACATTCAAGGCTATGTAGCGCTGATGGAACGCCTGCTGGATCCGTCGCAGCCGATTGTCAACGCCACACCAGCCCCCGCCGCTCCCGAACCTGCGCCGGTGATTGAAGCGTTGCCGCCGGAGCCTGAGCCAGAGCCTGTGCCGCCGGTCAGCACTGACCTGCCGCGCCCGAACAAACGCCTGACCGAAGGTGGGGAGCGCGTGCTGCGCGTCACCGCCCAGCGCTTGAACAGCCTGCTCGACCTGTCGAGCAAGTCCTTGGTGGAGACCCAGCGGCTCAAGCCTTACCTGGTGAGCCTGCAGCGCCTCAAGCGCATTCAAAGCAACAGCGCGCGCGCCTTGGACACGCTCGATGGCCAACTCAAGACCATGAACTTGAGCCTGGAAGCCCAGGAAGCCCTGGCCGACACGCGCCGTCTGTTAAGTGAAGCCCAGGCGTTGCTGGCGGATAAAACCGCCGAGCTGGATGAGTTCGGCTGGCAGGCCGGCCAGCGTGCCCAGGTGCTTTATGACACCGCGCTGGCCTGCCGCATGCGACCGTTTGCCGATGTGCTCGCCGGCCAGGTGCGCATGGTGCGTGACCTTGGCCGCAGCCTTGGCAAGCAGGTGCGCCTGGAGATCGAGGGTGAAAAGACCCAGGTCGACCGCGACGTACTGGAAAAACTCGAAGCGCCGCTCACGCATTTATTGCGCAATGCCGTCGACCATGGCATCGAAATGCCCGAGCAGCGGGTGTTGGCGGGCAAACCCGCCGAAGGCTTGATCCGCCTGCGCGCTTCCCATCAAGCCGGTTTGCTGGTGCTGGAGTTAAGCGACGACGGCAATGGCGTCGACCTGGAGCGTCTGCGTGGCACCATCGTCGACCGGCACCTGTCACCGCTGGAAACCGCGCTGCGCTTGAGTGAAGAAGAGCTGCTGACTTTCCTGTTCCTGCCGGGTTTCAGCCTGCGCGACAAGGTCACCGAAGTGTCCGGGCGCGGCGTCGGCCTGGATGCGGTGCAGCACATGGTCCGCCAACTGCGTGGCGCCGTGGTGCTGGAGCAGACGGCGGGGCAGGGCAGCCGCTTCCACCTGGAAGTGCCGTTGACCCTGTCGGTGGTGCGCAGCCTGGTGGTGGAGGTCGGCGAGGAAGCCTATGCCTTCCCGCTGGCGCACATCGAACGCATGTGCGACCTGGCGCCGAATGACATTGTGCAACTGGAAGGGCGCCAGCATTTCTGGCACGAAGGCCGGCATGTCGGTCTGGTGGCCGCCAGCCAGTTGTTGCAGCGCCCGCCGGGGCAGAGCAATGACGAAACCTTGAAGGTGGTGGTCATCCGCGAGCGCGATGCGGTGTATGGCATTGCGGTGGAGCGTTTTATCGGTGAGCGCACCCTGGTGGTATTGCCGCTGGATGACCGCCTGGGCAAGGTCCAGGATATTTCCGCCGGTGCTTTGCTGGACGACGGCTCGGTGGTGTTGATCGTCGACGTCGAAGACATGCTGCGTTCGGTGGATAAATTGCTCAACACCGGGCGCCTGGAACGCATCGCACGGCGCAGCCAGCAGGCGACCGAAGCACCGCGCAAACGCGTGCTGGTGGTGGACGATTCGCTCACCGTGCGTGAGCTGCAACGCAAATTGTTGCTTAATCGTGGTTATGAAGTGGCGGTCGCGGTCGATGGCATGGATGGCTGGAACGCGCTGCGCTCCGAAGACTTCGACCTGCTGATCACTGACATTGATATGCCTCGTATGGACGGGATCGAATTGGTCACACTCTTGCGCCGTGATAGTCGCCTGCAATCGTTGCCGGTGATGGTGGTGTCGTACAAGGATCGCGAAGAAGACCGGCGTCGTGGACTGGACGCCGGCGCCGACTATTATCTAGCTAAGGCCAGTTTCCATGACGATGCGTTGCTGGATGCCGTGATGGAGCTGATTGGAGGCGCCCGGGCATGAGGATTGCGATCGTCAATGACATGCCCCTGGCGGTAGAGGCCTTGCGCCGCGCGTTGAGTTTAGAGCCGGCCCACGAGGTTGTGTGGGTGGCCAGCAATGGCCTGGAAGCTGTGCAGCGCTGCGCCGAATTGACCCCGGACCTGATCCTGATGGACTTGATCATGCCGGTGATGGACGGCGTGGAGGCCACGCGGCAGATCATGGCCGAGACCCCGTGCGCTATTCTGCTGGTGACCGTCGATCGCCAAGCGAATATGAGTCGCGTGTTCGAAGCCATGGGCCATGGCGCCCTGGATGTGGTGGACACTCCGGCGCTGGGCGTGGGCAACCCCAAGGATGCGGCGGCGCCGTTGCTGCGCAAAATCCTCAATATTGGCTGGCTGATCGGCCAGCGTGGCAGTCGTGTACGCGCCGAAACCGCGCCAGCGCGCACCACTGGCAAACGTCAGAGGCTGGTGGCGATTGGTTCCTCTGCAGGCGGCCCGGCCGCCCTGGAAATCCTGCTCAAGGGTTTGCCCCGTGACTTTCCCGCCGCCATTGTGCTGGTGCAGCATGTGGACCAGGTGTTTGCCGCCGGCATGGCCGAATGGCTGAGCAGCGCCTCCGGCCTGCCGGTGCGCCTGGCACGCGAGGGCGAACCGCCTCAAAACGGCGTGGTGCTGCTGGCTGGCACCAACCACCACATTCGCCTGTTGAAAAATGGCACGCTAGCCTATACCGCGGAGCCTGTGAACGAGATTTACCGGCCTTCCATCGACGTGTTCTTCGAAAGCGTCGCCAGCCACTGGAATGGTGATGCCGTCGGCGTACTGCTGACCGGCATGGGGCGCGACGGGGCTCAGGGCCTCAAGATACTGCGTGAACAAGGCTATTTGACCATCGCCCAGGATCAGCAGAGCTGTGCGGTGTATGGCATGCCAAAAGCGGCGGCGGCGATTGATGCTGCTGTTGAAATCCGCCCACTGGACAGAATTGCGCCCCGATTGCTGGAGGTATTTGCAAAATGATCAAGACCTCTCGCAGTGCCGGCTTGCAGGAAAGTAATTCAGGTGACTGCACATGAATGATTTACAGATCGACGACATCAAGACCGACGAAAACGCTGCCATGGTGTTGCTGGTCGACGACCAGGCCATGATCGGCGAAGCTGTGCGGCGCGGCCTGGCTCACGAGGAAAACATCGACTTTCACTTTTGCGCCGACCCGCATCAGGCGATTGCCCAGGCGATCCGCATCAAACCGACGGTGATCCTGCAAGACCTGGTGATGCCCGGTCTTGATGGCCTGACACTGGTGCGCGAATACCGCAACCACCCGGCCACGGCGAATATCCCGATCATCGTGCTTTCGACCAAGGAAGACCCGCTGATCAAGAGCGCGGCGTTTTCGGCCGGAGCCAATGATTACCTGGTCAAGCTGCCGGATAACATCGAGCTGGTGGCGCGCATTCGCTATCACTCGCGCTCGTATATGACGCTGTTGCAGCGCGATGCGGCGTACCGCGCGCTGCGTGTGAGCCAGCAGCAATTGCTGGACACCAACCTGGTGCTGCAGCGGCTGATGAACTCCGATGGCCTCACCGGGCTGTCCAACCGCCGCCACTTTGACGAATACCTGGAGCTGGAATGGCGCCGTGCCATGCGTGACCAGACCCAGCTGTCGTTGTTGATGATCGATGTGGACTTCTTCAAGACCTACAACGACAGCTTTGGCCACGTCGAAGGTGATGAAGCCCTGCGCAAAGTCGCCGCGAGCATCCGTGAAGCCAGCAGCCGACCTTCGGACTTGCCGGCGCGGTACGGCGGTGAAGAGTTTGCGTTGGTGCTGCCCAATACCTCGCCGGGCGGTGCGCGCCTGGTGGCCGAGAAGCTGCGCATGGCGGTTGCGGGGCTGAAGATCCCGCACATTGCCCCGGCAGAAGGGGCGAGCCTGACCATCAGTATTGGCCTGTCGACCATGACGCCGTTGCAGGGTACGGATTGTCGGCAGTTGATCATGGCGGCGGACAAGGGGTTGTACACGGCCAAGCATAACGGGCGCAATCAGGTCGGTATCGAGTAAGCAGAACACCGCCGAACCCTTGTGGGAGCTGGCTTGCCTGCGATAGCGGCCTGTCAGTTACCACATCTGTACCTGATACACCGCTATCGCAGGCAAGCCAGCTCCCACATTTGATCTCAATCGTTCTGGAGATCGTCAACAACCCCGCCTTTTCGCCAAGCGGGCTGCCGTTAGCGCCGGTTTGTCGTTATACTCGTCGGCTTTCAAAAGTTCGCCAACGAGTGCTGCCCGCCATGGAAATCAACCCGATCCTTAACACCATCAAGGACCTGTCCGAGCGCTCCGAAACTATTCGGGGGTATCTTTGACTACGATCAAAAGCATGAGCGTCTGACCGAAGTCAATCGCGAGCTTGAAGATCCGGCTGTCTGGAACAAACCTGAATACGCCCAGGAACTGGGCCGCGAGCGTGCTGCGCTGGCGCAGATCGTCGACACCCTCGACGAGTTGAACACCGGTCTGGGCGATTGCCGCGACCTGCTGGACATGGCTGTCGAAGAAAACGACGAAGGCGCAGTGGGCGATGTCGTCGCCGAGCTGGCCCGTCTCGAGGAAAACCTCGCCAAGCTTGAATTCCGCCGCATGTTCAGCCACGAAATGGACCCGAACAACGCCTACCTGGACATCCAGGCCGGTTCCGGCGGCACCGAGGCCCAGGACTGGGCCAACATCCTGCTGCGCATGTACCTGCGCTGGGCGGATAAACGCGGTTTCGACGCCACCATCATGGAACTGTCGGCCGGTGAAGTCGCCGGTATCAAAGGCGCGACCGTGCACATCAAGGGCGAATACGCCTTTGGCTGGTTGCGGACCGAGATCGGCGTACACCGCCTGGTGCGCAAGAGCCCGTTCGACTCCGGCAACCGTCGCCATACCTCGTTCTCCGCCGTTTTCGTCTCGCCAGAGATCGACGACAAGGTGGAAATCGAGATCAACCCGGCCGACCTGCGGATCGACACCTACCGCTCCTCCGGTGCCGGTGGCCAGCACGTAAACACCACCGACTCGGCCGTGCGTATTACCCACGTACCGACCAACACCGTGGTCAGCTGCCAGAACGAACGTTCCCAGCACGCCAACAAGGACACCGCCATGAAAATGCTGCGGGCCAAGTTGTACGAGCAGGAAATGCAGAAGCGCAACGCCGCTTCCCAGGCGCTGGAAGACACCAAGTCGGATATCGGCTGGGGCCACCAGATCCGTTCGTATGTGCTTGATGCATCGCGGATCAAGGATCTGCGCACTAACATCGAACGCAGCGATTGCGACAAGGTGCTCGACGGTGATATCGACGAATACCTGGAAGCCAGCTTGAAATCGGGGCTGTAAACCGTCAGCCAAGACCTTAAGTCCCCTGCCACCGGTGGGGGCAACGAACCTGTGATGGAATTTCAAAAGACATGAGCGACCAACAACTCGACCCGCAAGCCCTGCAACAGGAAGAAAACTCCCTGATCGCCCTGCGCAAGGAAAAGCTTGCTGCCGAGCGCGCCAAGGGTAATGCCTTCCCGAACGACTTCCGCCGTGACAACTACTGCGATGCCTTGCAGAAACAGTACGCGGACAAGACCAAGGAAGAGCTGGCAGAGGCTGCAATCCCGGTCAAGGTGGCGGGTCGCATCATGCTTAACCGTGGCTCGTTCATGGTGATCCAGGACATGACCGGGCGCATTCAGGTGTACGTCAACCGTAAAACCCTGCCTGAAGAAACCCTGGCCTCGGTGAAAACCTGGGACATGGGCGACATCATTGCCGCCGAAGGCACCCTGGCGCGTTCCGGCAAGGGCGACCTTTACGTTGAAATGACCAGCGTGCGCCTGCTGACCAAGTCGCTGCGCCCGCTGCCGGACAAGCACCACGGCCTGACCGACACCGAGCAGCGCTATCGCCAGCGCTACGTCGACCTGATCGTCAACGAAGACGTGCGCCAGACCTTCCGCGTGCGTTCGCAAGTGATTGCGCACATCCGCAGCTTCCTGATGGCGCGTGACTTCCTCGAAGTAGAAACGCCGATGCTGCAAACCATCCCCGGTGGTGCCGCAGCCAAACCGTTCGAGACTCACCACAACGCGCTGGACCTGGAAATGTTCCTGCGTATCGCGCCGGAGCTGTACCTCAAGCGCCTGGTGGTTGGCGGCTTCGAGAAAGTGTTCGAGATCAACCGCAACTTCCGTAACGAAGGCGTCTCGACCCGTCACAACCCTGAATTCACCATGTTGGAGTTCTACCAGGCCTACGCCGACTACGAAGACAACATGGACCTCACCGAAGAACTCTTCCGCGAGCTGGCGCAGCTGGTACTGGGCAGCACTGACGTGCCGTACGGCGACAAGGTGTTCCACTTCGGCGAGCCGTTCGTGCGTCTGTCGGTGTTCGACTCGATCCTCAAGTACAACCCTGAGCTGACCGCTGACGACCTGACCGACATCGACAAGGCCCGCGCCATCGCCAAGAAAGCTGGCGCCAAGGTGCTGGGCTTCGAAGGCCTGGGCAAACTGCAGGTGATGATTTTCGAAGAGCTGGTGGAGCACAAGCTGGAACAGCCGCACTTCATTACCCAGTACCCGTTCGAAGTGTCGCCGCTGGCACGTCGCAACGATGACAACCCGAACGTCACCGACCGTTTCGAGCTGTTCATTGGCGGCCGCGAAATCGCCAACGCCTACTCCGAGCTTAATGATGCAGAAGACCAGGCCGAACGCTTCATGGCCCAGGTGGCCGACAAGGACGCCGGTGACGACGAGGCGATGCACTACGACGCCGACTTCGTTCGCGCCCTGGAATACGGCATGCCGCCGACCGCCGGTGAAGGTATCGGTATCGACCGGTTGGTGATGTTGTTGACCAACTCGCCGTCGATCCGCGATGTGATCTTGTTCCCGCACATGCGGCCACAAGCGTAACCGTAGCGAAATCCGAAGCCGCCTTTTATAAGGCGGCTTTTTTGTGTGACGAATTCAGCCGTCAGCAGAACGGCGCCAAGAGGCACGCGCTGAGCGTTCCCACGCTCTGCACAGGAATGCAGCCCGTGACGCTCCGCATAACTCATTAAAGGAAGATCTGTCGTGAACCGCGTAATGGCTCAAGAAGGCGCCGCCGGCATTGCTGCTGCCGTGGCTGATAGTGTCCAGTACCAGGGCCGCAAGGCCAGCCGTCGAGGCAGCGAGCAACGCCGGCAAGACATTCTCGATGCGGCCATGCGCATCGTCGTGCGTGATGGGGTACGCGGTGTGCGCCATCGCGCGGTGGCAGCAGAGGCCGGCGTGCCGTTGTCGGCCACCACCTATTACTTCAAGGACATTGATGACCTGCTCACCGATACCTTCGCCCAATACGTGGAGCGCAGCGCTGCCTTCATGGGCAAGCTGTGGGTGCGCAATGAAGGCCTGCTGCGCGAGATGGTCGCCTATGGCGATGGCAGCCCGCAGTCACGCTCACAACTGGCCGATGACATTGCACGGCTGACCGCCGACTACGTGATGCGCCAACTGACCAATCGCCGCGAACACTTGATGGCCGAACAGGCCTTTCGCCAGGAAGCCTTGCTTAACCCGCGCCTGGCTGAGCTGGTGCGCTCGCACCAGCAGATTCTGTTGCAGGGCACCGGGCAGTTTTTCCAGGTATTGGGTTCCCGCGAGCCGCAACAGGATGCCAGAGTGTTGACGGCGATAATCGGTCGGATGGAATATCAGGGCCTGCTCGGCGGCCCTGAGCCTCTGACGGGTGAAGAGATGCTTGAGATTCTCAAGCGTTACATGCATTTGGTGTTGGCCTCGGTCTAGCCCCGTGCGCAATCTGCTTTATGTGGGAGCCAGCTCCCACACTTGATGGGGTGCCCAATGAAAGCCTGGCGTGTCATTGCAATCGCCTTGTCGTTCCTGCTGCTCAGCGGTTGCCTGGTCACCTTCAAGGACCCGCTGCCGGCCAGTGAAGCCGCGCCCGACGCCTTGCTCGGCCACTGGTCAAGTAAAAACGCCTGGGGCGAACCGCTGAATCTGCAGATCACCCGTGTCGATCAGCAGCATTACAAGGCCGTGAGCTACCCTAAAGCCAAGCCGGGCCAGCGTGATGAGTACCTGTTTACGGTGTCGCGCCATGGCAACCGCTGGTACCTTTCTGCGCCGTTGCCGGCGGCCTTGGGTGGCAATTACTTCCTGGCCGGTTTTGACTTTGAAGGTAAGGGCGACAAAACGCGTGAATTGGTGGTCTACAACCTCGACCTTGAGCAGATCCATCAAGCCATAGGCCAAAATGCCTTGCGCGGCAGCACCGTGGAAACCGTCGAAGGTGACGGCGTGCGGGTCGACAGCCCCATGGACCAGGTATTTGCCTATCTGGATGACCCGGCCAATGCCGATGTGTTCGTTGAAGCCGTGCGCTACCGGCGCGCGGGCAAATAACGTTTAAAGAGGAAGCACCGGGTGGACGATTACCAGCAGACGATACGCACCTTGTCCGATCGCATTGTGCTGGCACAAACACCGATTCGCGTCCTCGACGCCGTGAAGTGGGACGAGAACATTCGCCAGGGCTTTCTCAAGGCCAAGGGCAAGGCCATGCCGGCCGTGGACCGCGATTACTACCTGGGCCGGCCGCTGTCGTTTGACTCCAGCGCGGTGAAGCTGGAGTTCCAGAACATCGAGCGCGACATCACCCGTCGTCTCGGCCAGTTCAGCCCGGTGGGGCAGATCATGCGCCGCATGTGCCGCGAGTACCGCATGGTGGTGCGCATGCTCGAAGCGCGGGGCACCGAGGACTTCGGCCTGATTTCCCAGGAACTCTACGGCGCCGCCTCGGACGCGTTCCACGCCGGTGACCCGACGCTGGCCGACCTGGGCCTGATGATGTCCGACTACCTCAACCAGATCGACGGCCGTGGCGACCTCAAGGACGAAGCCAAGACGCTCACGGCCAAGCATGCCGTGGCCTTGCTGCAAACCCGTTTGAACAAGGTGTTCGGTGAGGCCGAAGAGACCATCCGCGTCTTCGAGTCCGACGGTATCGTCGCCGATGCGGCGGCGGGCGCCGACTACATCAAGATCCGCGCCGACGCGATGTTCAACGAGCGTGATGTGCGCGCGCTGGAAGTGCACGAAGGCCTGGTGCACGTCGGCACCACGCTCAATGGCCAGAACCAGCCGATCTGCACCTTTCTGTCCAAAGGGCCGCCCTCGTCAACGGTGACCCAGGAAGGCCTGGCGATTCTGATGGAGATCATCACCTTTGCCTCCTACCCCAGCCGCCTGCGCAAACTGACCAACCGCACCCGCGCCATCCATATGGTCGAAGAGGGCGCCGACTTCCTGCAGGTATTCGAGTTCTTCCGCGAGCAAGGCTTTGAGATGGCCGAAAGCTATGGCAATGCCAGCCGAGTGTTCCGTGGTTCGACGCCGACCGGTCTGCCGTTTACCAAGGACTTGTCCTACCTCAAGGGCTTTATCATGGTTTACAACTACATCCAGTTGGCCGTGCGCAAAGGCAAGTTGGAACAAGTGCCGCTGCTGTTCTGCGGCAAGACCACCCTGGAAGACATGCGCACCTTGCGCCAACTGGTCGACGAAGGCCTGGTGGTGCCACCCAAGTACCTGCCCGAGCAGTTTCGCGACATGAACGCCCTGGCGGCGTGGATGTGCTTCTCCAACTTCCTCAACCACCTGAGCCTGGACCGGATCGAGGCGGATTACTCGAATATCCTGTAGAGATTTCCCTGACACAACCGAATCAAAAAGGTGGGAGCTGGCTTGCCTGCGATAGCGGTGTATCAGTCACCGCTGTTTTAACTGAAAGACCGCTATCGCAGGCAAGCCAGCTCCCACATTTGATCTCATTGGTTCTTGAGAAATGAGTACAACCTATCAGCGAGGCTTCAACGGATGAGAATCCTCGGCATTCTTTGCCTGCTACTCACTTTAAACGGCTGCAGCTCACTGCTGTTCTACCCCGAACCCGGCCTGCCGTTCACGCCGGAAAAAGCCCACCTGGCCTATCGCGACGTCACCCTCACCACCGCCGACGGCGTAAAGCTGCATGCCTGGTGGCTGCCGGCCAAACCCGGTGTGCCGCTCAAAGGCACGATGCTGCACCTGCACGGCAATGGCGGCAACCTGGCCTGGCACCTGGGCGGCAGTTGGTGGTTGCCGGAGCAGGGCTATCAAGTGCTGCTGCTGGACTATCGCGGTTATGGCCTGTCTGAAGGCAAGCCGTCACTGCCGGCGGTGTATCAGGACATCGATGCGGCATTCGGCTGGATCGACAAGGCCCCTGAAACCCAAGGCCAGCCGCTGATCGTGTTGGGCCAGAGCCTGGGCGGTGCGCTGGCGGTGCATTACTTGGCGGCACACCCGCAGCGTCAAGCCCAGCTCAAGGCTCTGGTTCTGGACGGCGTGCCCGCCAGTTATCGTGACGTAGGACAATTTGCCCTCAGCACCTCCTGGTTAACATGGCCGTTTCAGGTGCCGCTGTCGTGGCTGGTGCCCGACGCCGACAGTGCGATCAATGCCATGCCCCAGCTTACCGGCGTGCCCAAGCTGTTGTTCCACAGCCTGGATGACCCGATTGTGCCGGTGGCCAACGGCATTCGCCTGTATCAGGCCGCGCCGCCACCGAGGGTATTGCAGTTGACCCGTGGCGGCCATGTGCAGACCTTTGCCGACAAGACCTGGCAAACCGTGATGCTGCGCTATCTGGACGACCCGCAGCACTTCAATGGCCTGCGCCGCCTGGGCGAGATACCGAATTACCCTATTCCTAAAGTTGATTCATCAGAGAGCCCGCAATGAGCGAAGAACGCAACATGATCCCGCTGATCCTCACCGGCATCGGCACCATCATCGGCACCGTCGGCTGCCTGTGGTTTTACGGCTACTTGCACTTCGCCAAGCCGGAAGATGCCTTGTTGCTCAGCGACTTCACCATGCTCAAGACCGTGCCGGGCGAGGACTACAAGGTATCGCTGACTCCGGCTGCGCAGGTGGCGCAATGCATTGATGGCGTATTGGTGATGTTTGATACCGAACAGAAAGGCTTGAGCGGCGTACTGGTCAATAACAAGAAACAAGCCGTGCGTTGCATGGGCCAGGAAACCCCGCAACTTCAAGAGTAAAGCGCTTCAATGCAGCGATACTGAAATATCTGGAACCGTATTCCGTAGGATGCCACTTAAGGGCTTGTCAGCGCTGCTGATGGATAACTTATGAATGGCCAGCCAAGGGAGAGTTACGGTGAATATTGCTGCGATAGACAGGATGTTGGATATGGCCCGGGCGCAGCAAAGTTTGGATGAGTTCAGCGAGTGGGACGCAGAGCTTTCCCAAAAGGAGCAGGACGAAACCAGGCGGCGCACGGAGTTCGAGCTGGCGGGCGGCGACGACAGCAACCGTCAGATCCAATTCTGAAGCAAAAAAAACCACCGTTTCCGGTGGTTTTTTCATCCTGCGTCAATCAATCAGTTAGCAACGGAAGAGCGTGGCTTGACTGGCTGGTTGTCGTTGGAGATGGTCACTTCAACGCGGCGGTTCATGGCACGGCCCGAAACGCTGCCGTTGTCGGCAACCGGGTATTCCTTGCCGTAACCCTGGGTCACGATGCGCGAGATATCCACGCCTTGTTGAGCCAGTGCACGTTGTACCGAAGCGGCACGACGCTCGGACAGGCTCTGGTTGTACGAGTCCGAACCGGTGCTGTCGGTGTAGCCTTCGACGATCACTTTACGGTCCGGGTTGTCGCGCAGGAACTGAGCCAGTTTGGTGATGTTCACCAGGCCACTGGATTTCAGGTCGGACTTATTGGTGGCGAACAGCACGTCACCGAAGGTCACCAGAGTGCCGCGATCAGTCTGCTTGGCGTTCAAGCTGTCTTGCAGTTGCTTGATCTGTGCATCACGGGCTTGCAGCAGGGCGCGAGCACGTTCGTCGCCGGCGTTTTTCAGCTTGGCTTCGGATTCACGCAGCGAGATGGTGTCTTTGGCCACTTCCACACGCTGGTTGGTCAGGTAGGCCAGTTGGTCGACCTTCTTCTCGTCTTCCTTGTCGCGGTAGGCCTTGTCAGCCTTGTCCAGCCAATCCTGCGCGTCCTTGGTCTCCAGCGCCGCTACCTTGGTGGCTTGCGGGTTGGATTGCAGGGCCGAGAAGTTGGTACGTGCGTTTTCCAGGTTCTGGTTCGGCGGGGTGGAGCACGCCGCCAGAGCAACGCTCATCGCCAGCAGGGCAGGGATCATCAATTGTTTACGCATAGTCGTGTCGTCCTTTCAATTCGATATCGGGTGCAGTGCAATCAGTGGCGGCGGCTTATTGCTGTTTGATAACAGCCGGGCGCATGCCTTCCTGACGCAGTTCCTGCACAGCTTTCTGGGAATCCTTCACAGCCTGGTCAGCCTTGGCAGCCTGGGCCTTGCGCTCTGCGACTCGGGCATCCCACTCGGCTTGCTCAGCCAGTTGACGCGCTTTGTCGTAGTTTTTGTCATGCATGGCCAGTTCGGCAGCTTTGAGCTTGTCCTGGGCCGACTTCATTTCTACCGCTGCGTACTCGGTGCCGCCGGCGCTGACTGCGCTGTTTACGGCGGACTGGGTCACGGCGTATTGCTCGGTCGGAGGGTTGCCGGCGCAGCCCGCCAGAACGAAGCTGGTGCCGATTGCCAGCGCGGCCAATTTCAGCCCGCGCAGATGGTTAAACGAGGATTTGGCAGTGCTGGTCTTCATCGTCTTCAACTCCATTGGATAACTCCTGAAAAAATCAAAATCCACTTCATTGGTTGGCGGTTGCAGGCTCGGCGGTAAAGCACCTAATGCCCTTTTCAAACGGCCGTTCCAAGTGATGGCTTACTGGTTGTGACCGGAGCGTTTTTTCAAAAGTTCAGCGGAGATGGCGATTTGCCTAAAAAAATATCTGACTGTTTGGTCAGCGTTTAAAAGTTTGAACTTTCGCGTTGCGCAGAGGTACTCCGAGCCTCTGTGAGGCCCGGAATACAGGGGTTAAACGGGGGGTGTCGAAGGTTTGTCAGTGTTGCTGTTTATCGGCGGTGGCTGATAAATCATGCAGATAGCGGCGTGACAGAGTCAGAAAGCGCGGCGTCGGGCCGACGTCCTCGTACAGTGGGTCACCCTCTTCATCGGTGGCGATCACATGCTGGCCCTTGATGTAGGGGAAGCTCGCTTCCAGCTCTTCAAGGGCCGCGCCGATCAGTTCGCCGAGCAATTCTTCGGTGCTGCGCTTGGGGTACATCTCGGCGATAGCGGCCAGGCGCGCAGCGGACTCGACGTCCAAGTGGATCGCGTACTCGGTTTTGGTCAGGCGACCCTTCGCGTTCTCTTCCCAATGTTGGGCCAGTTCTCGAATTTTCATGGCAACCTCAATAAGCCCGCGATGGCAGGCGGTGATGGGTGTCCAGTCGCCTGCGTGGGTAACACGACGACTCACTGTTGAGACTAGCTGCAAGTCGCAAGGTTTAAAGTGTCTTGTCAGAAACTGACGCGGGCGGCACTCTGGAAGGCCTGCGCGTCCCGGATTTCTGGCTGGAGATTGGCTGATGAGTGATATCGATGCACGCTTGCGTGAGGATGTTCACCTGCTGGGTGAGCTGCTGGGCAACACCATTCGAGAACAGTACGGCGATGCTTTTCTCGACAAGATCGAGCAGATCCGTAAAGGCGCCAAGGCTGACAGACGAGGTGCTGGCGATGAGCTGAGCACCCGCCTCAATCAGTTACAGGAAGATGAATTGCTGCCCGTGGCCCGGGCCTTCAACCAGTTTCTCAACCTGGCCAATATCGCCGAGCAGTACCAACTGATCCATCGGCGCGATGAATCGCAACCAGCGCCCTTCGAGTCTCGCGTATTACCGGAGTTGCTGGCGCGCCTGCAAAGCGAAGGTCACAGCAATGAGTCCCTGGCCCGTCAGTTGGCGCGCCTGGAGATTGAGCTGGTGCTCACCGCCCACCCGACCGAAGTGGCGCGCCGCACCTTGATCCAGAAATACGATGCGATTGCCGCACAGCTGGCGTTGCAGGATCACCGCGACCTCACCAGCGCCGAGCGCGAGCAGATCCGCCAGCGCTTGCAGCGGCTGATCGCCGAAGCCTGGCACACTGAAGAGATCCGCCGCATCCGGCCCACGCCGGTAGACGAAGCCAAGTGGGGCTTTGCGGTGATCGAGCATTCGCTGTGGCATGCCATTCCCAATTATTTGCGCAAGGCCGACCAGGCCTTGCACGCCGCCACGGGCCTGCGCCTGCCACTTGAGGCGGCGCCGATCCGCTTTGCTTCGTGGATGGGCGGCGACCGTGACGGCAACCCGAATGTCACCGCGCCGGTCACCCGCGAAGTGTTGCTGCTGGCGCGCTGGATGGCGGCGGATCTGTACCTGCGAGATGTCGATCATCTGGCCTCTGAGCTGTCGATGCAGCAGGCCAGCCCTGCATTGCAGGCCAAGGTCGGTGATAGCGTCGAACCTTACCGTGCCTTGCTCAAGCAACTGCGCGAACGCCTGCGCGCCACGCGCCAATGGGCGCATACCTCACTTACCGCCAGCACGCCTGCGCCTGCCGATGTGTTGCAAAACAACCGCGACCTGCTCGACCCGTTGGAGCTGTGCTACCAGTCGCTGCATGAGTGCGGCATGGGCGTGATCGCTGATGGCCCGTTGCTCGACTGCCTGCGCCGTGCCGTGACCTTCGGTTTGTTCCTGGTGCGCCTGGACGTGCGTCAGGATTCCAGTCGTCACTCGGCGGCCATGACCGAAATCACTGATTACCTGGGCTTGGGCCGTTATGAAGACTGGGACGAAGAAGCGCGCATCAGCTTCCTGAGCAAAGAGCTGACCAATCGCCGACCGCTGCTGCCGGGTTATTTCAAACCGTCGGCAGACACCGCCGAAGTGTTGAACACCTGCAAGGAAGTCGCCGCCGCACCGGCTGCATCACTCGGTTCTTATGTCATTTCCATGGCGGGTGCCGCGTCGGATGTGCTGGCCGTGCAACTGTTGCTTAAAGAGTCGGGCGTGCAACGGCCGATGCGCGTGGTGCCGCTGTTTGAAACCCTGGCCGACCTGGATAACGCCGGGCCGGTGATGGAGCGTCTGCTGCAATTGCCGGGTTATCGCGCGCGCTTGCAAGGCCCGCAGGAAGTGATGATTGGCTATTCGGACTCGGCCAAGGACGCCGGCACCACCGCCGCTGCCTGGGCACAGTACCGGGCGCAGGAACGGCTGGTGGATATCTGTCGCGAGCAACAGGTGGAGTTGCTGTTGTTCCATGGTCGCGGCGGCACCGTTGGTCGTGGCGGCGGCCCGGCGCATGCGGCGATCCTGTCGCAGCCGCCAGGCTCGGTGGCGGGGCGTTTCCGTACGACCGAACAAGGCGAGATGATCCGCTTCAAGTTCGGCCTGCCGGACATTGCCGAGCAGAACCTCAACCTTTATCTGGCTGCCGTGCTCGAAGCCACGCTGCTGCCACCGCCGCCACCTGAGCCGGCCTGGCGGCATCTGATGGATGAATTGGCAGCAGACGGTGTCAGTGCTTACCGCGCCGTGGTGCGGGAAAATCCGCAGTTCGTCGAGTACTTCCGCCAGTCCACACCCGAGCAGGAGCTGGGCCGCTTGCCATTGGGCAGTCGCCCGGCCAAGCGCCGTGCGGGCGGTATCGAGAGCCTGCGCGCGATTCCGTGGATCTTCGGCTGGACCCAAACCCGCCTGATGCTGCCCGCCTGGCTTGGTTGGGAAGCGGCATTAAGCAAGGCGCTGGAGCGTGGCGAAGGTGAGTTGCTCGGCCAGATGCGCGAGCAATGGCCGTTCTTTCGCACCCGCATTGATATGCTGGAAATGGTGCTGGCCAAGGCAGATGCCGATATTGCGCGGCTGTATGACGAGCGTTTGGTGCAGCCGGACCTGCTGCCATTGGGTGCGCACTTACGCGACCTATTGTCGCAGGCGTGCGACGTGGTACTTGGCCTGACCGGCCAGTCGCAACTGCTGGCCCATAGCCCGGACACGCTTGAGTTCATTCGCCTGCGCAACACCTACCTCGACCCGCTGCACCTGTTGCAGGCCGAATTACTGGCACGCTCGCGCCAGCAGGAGGCGGCGCAGGACAGCCCTCTGGAACAGGCGCTGCTGGTGTCTGTAGCCGGTATTGCCGCCGGTTTGCGCAACACTGGCTGAGGTTTTCTGCGTGTTCTCAATGGCTTGCAGATAAACAACGACGGCCGCCCGGAAACGGGCGGTCGGCGTTTAGGAGGCGGGGTTGCACTCAGGCACACCCTACCTATGACTGCATGGCGGGCGCGGTTCTTGCGACTTTTGGCGGCTTGTATGGATAGAGCCCGCTGTGTATCTTGATCAGCCTTTGGCCGTTTGATCGGCCAGGACCCACATTTTTACGAGATTGGCCCCACGCGGCGAATCCGAGCGTCATCTCTATAAAAAATTGAGGAGCACATCGATGCGCGTCATTCTGCTGGGAGCTCCCGGGGCCGGTAAAGGTACTCAGGCAAAGTTCATCACTGAAAAATTCGGCATTCCACAAATCTCCACCGGTGACATGCTGCGTGCCGCCGTCAAGGCCGGCACCGAGCTGGGCCTGATCGCCAAGAGCGTAATGGACAGCGGCGGCCTGGTCTCCGATGACCTGATCATCAACCTGGTCAAGGAACGCATCAGCCAGGAAGACTGCACGAACGGTTTCCTGTTCGACGGTTTCCCACGCACCATTCCCCAGGCTGAAGCCTTGGTGAAAGCCGGCGTTGAGCTGGACGCTGTGGTTGAAATCGCAGTTGAAGACGAAGAAATCGTTCAGCGTATTGCGGGCCGTCGCGTTCACGAAGGCTCGGGCCGCGTGTACCACATCGTCTACAACCCGCCAAAGGTTGAAGGTAAAGACGATGTGACCGGTGAAGACCTGGTACAGCGTAAGGACGACACCGAAGAAACCGTGCGCCATCGCCTGTCGGTCTACCATTCGCAGACCAAGCCGCTGGTGGATTTCTACCAGAAGCTTTCGGCTGCCCAAGGCAAGCCGAAGTACAGCCACATCCCTGGCGTGGGTTCGGTAGAATCCATCACTGCCAAGGTGCTTGAAGCACTGAGCTGATCCTTCGATCGGCTTTGCGTACAACGGCCCGCTTGCGGGCCGTTGTTGTTTATACTGGCGCACTTTTTTTCGACTTGGACACCTACACCGATGAGCACCCTGCTGGCCCTGGACACCGCGACTGAAGCTTGCTCCGTCGCCTTGCTGCACGATGGCAAGGTAACGAGCCACTACGAGGTGATCCCGCGTCTGCATGCGCAGAAGCTGTTGCCGATGATCAAGCAACTGCTGGAAGAGGCGGGCACCACGCTGTCTGCCGTGGACGCGATTGCTTTCGGGCGTGGCCCGGGCGCCTTTACCGGCGTGCGTATTGCCATTGGTGTGGTGCAGGGCCTGGCCTTTGCGCTGGAGCGCCCGGTGTTGCCGGTGTCCAACCTTGCGGTATTGGCCCAGCGTGCATTGCGTGAACACGGCGCCTCGCAGGTGGCGGCGGCGATTGATGCGCGCATGGATGAAGTGTATTGGGGCTGCTACCGCGAAACTGCTGGCGAAATGCGTCTAGTGGGCGTGGAAGCCGTACAGCCTCCGGAATCGTCGGTGTTGCCTGCTGATGCCAGCGGCGAGTGGTTCGGCGCCGGCACGGGTTGGGGTTACGGTGAGCGCATCGACGTAAAGCTGGCTGGCCAGGATGCAACAATGTTGCCGCATGCCGAAGACTTGCTGACCTTGGCGCGCTTTGCTTTCGAGCGCGGCGAAGCGATTCCTGCTGACCAGGCTGCACCGGTTTACCTGCGCGATAAAGTTGCGCAAACCAAGGCTGAGCGCGGCCTTTAAGTGTGGCGAGGGAGCTTGCTCCCGTCGGGCCGCGAAGCGGCCCCGCTGTTAATAGATCGGGACTGCTGCGCAGTCCAACGGGAGCAAGCTCCCTCGCCACAGTAAGTGCAGCGCACCGGCAAAAATCCCCAATCGTCAGAATTTGCCTCGGTTTGTAAACCTTTTACAAATTATGTGTTCTAGTTATCACCAGAGCATTTGCGCGCTACGGAAAGTGCCGCTAAATTGCCATCATTGATACCGAGTCTGCATGTATGCGTATAGACGGCTTTTCCTCACAGTCCTACCCACTCAAGCGTAAGCCGCGCAAGGCGAACGTCACGGTAGACGAGTCCGTCGAAGATTCGCCGGACTTCATCGAGGTTCAGTCAGAGTCGCAACCCAGTGCCCAAGGTTCTGGCGCTGCACGCATCAGAGGCCTTCCTGCCCGTCAGCAAGACATGGTCTTCCCCCGTTCCATGAGCAAAAGCGTTGCCACCGCCCTGGCCAGCTACCTGACCACCGCCGGCTTTGTCGAATGGGATATGGAAGTGCTGGGTCTCGACATCCACATCTGATGCGCCTGCCTTACTACATCGGCTGCCCGTCCTGGAGTGAAAACGCCTGGCGCGAGTACCTGTACCCGGCCGATGCCCGTTCCAGCGACTACCTTGCCCTGTATTCCCAGGTCTTTAACGCCGTTGAAGGCAACACCACCTTTTATGCCCGCCCCTCGGCCGCCACGGTGCAGCGCTGGGCTGAAATCATGCCTGAGGGTTTTCGTTTCACCGCCAAATTCCCCGGAGATATCAGCCACGGCGGCGACTTGCGCGAGCAATTGCCGGCAGCGGAAAGTTTTGTCGGCTTGATGAGCCCTTTGGGCGAGCGGGTTTCGCCGCTGTGGTTGCAATTGTCGGCGAGCTTTTCGCCGCAACGCCTGGGCGAACTGGCGGGTTTCATTGACGGCCTGGAACGCCCGCTGGCCGTGGAAGTGCGTCACCCTGAGTTCTTCGCCAAGGGCGATGCCGAGCGCAGGCTCAACCGGCTGTTGCGCGACCGTGGCGTGGAGCGTATTTGCCTCGATCCACGTGCGCTGTTCAGTTGCACTTCAACGTCGGCGGCCGTGCTGCACGCCCAATCGAAAAAGCCCAAGGTACCAACACGGCCGGCGGCGTTGACTCAATTTCCCCAGGTGCGCTTCATCGGCCATCCGGAACTGGAGGCCAATGACCCGTTCCTGGTCCCGTGGGTAGAAAAAATTGCTGGCTGGATCGAAGAGGGGCGCACGCCTTATGTGTTCCTGCACACCTCGGATAACCGCCTCGCCGCGCAACTGGCGCTGCGCTTTCACCAACAGTTGATGCTGCGTTTGCCGGGGTTGCCAGCGCTGCCAACCTTGCATCGGGAACCCGCAGCGGAGCAACTGGGGTTACTCTAGGGCTCCTTTTTCCGACAGGAGTCAGCCATGGATGCCCAAACCCTTCGCGCCGAAACCTTCAAGGCCTTGCATGAGCGTGACCGCGCATTCGTGATGCCCAACCCGTGGGACGCCGGCTCCGCCATCATGCTCGCCAGCCTGGGTTTTGAGGCGTTGGCCACGACCAGTGCGGGCTATGCGTTCAGCCTCGGGCGACCGGATGCGGAAGGCGCATTATCCCTTGAAGACACCTTGGCCAATGCGTCATCGATCGTGCGGGCCACTGCGCTGCCGGTGGCGGCTGACCTGGAGAACGGCTTCAGCGACACCCCCGAAGGCTGCGCCCAGACCATCCTGCGCGCCGCGGCCAGCGGTATTGTGGGTGGCTCTATCGAAGACGCCACGGGCATTGCGGTCGACCCGATCTATCCGTTTGACCTGTCGGTGGAGCGCGTGGAAGCCGCCGTCGCCGCTGCCCGCAGCTTGCCGTTTGCCTTTACGCTCACCGCCCGTGCAGAAAACCTCCTGCATGGTCGCCCGGATTTGCCTGACACTATTCGCCGCCTGCAAGCCTACGCCGAAGCCGGGGCGGACGTGCTCTACGCTCCCGCCTTGCGCAGTGCCGAAGAAGTGCTCGCGGTGGTCAAGGCGGTGGCGCCCAAACCGGTAAATGTGCTGATGTCCGGTGGTTTGAACCTGAGCGTGGCGCAGTTGAGCGAAATGGGCGTGCGCCGCATCAGTGTCGGCTCAGCCATGGCGCTGGCGGCGTATGGCGAGTTCTATCGGGCGGCGCAGGAGGTGTATGAGCTGGGCACTTTTACCTTCACTGAACGCAAGATGCCGTTCAGCCAGGCCAACGGTTTTTTCAAAGACTGAATCAGGCCGCCAGGCGCAGGTTGTTGAGGATCAGCGGGCGCGCCCAGTGATAATCGAAGTCCAGCGCCTTCTGTTGCGCCACCAGCTCCTCGGCCGGGTAAGGCGTGGCAGGCGGTGGCAGCAGGTCCAGTTCGAATTCGGCAATCGGCAGGTGCAGCGGCTGGGGCTGCGGCGCCGGGCCAGGCTCAGGCGGCGGTTTGCCGGCATTGAGCACAATCGGGCGGACCCAGCCGCTTTCGAAGTTTTGCTGGCGCTGCTGGGCGATGATTTCTTCTGCCGGGAACGGCGTGGCAGGCGGCGGCAGCAGCTCGGTTTCAAATTCGGCGATGGGCAGGAACAGCGGCTCCGGCGGGGCAACCTCGGTGTCGTGTACGTCGCATTCACGCTGGGTGAGGATCTGTGACAACAGGTCGGCGCCTTCGCTGGGTTCTACCGCCGGGTCCCTCGGCGCCGGGGCTTTGGCCGCCAGCGCACCCGGCGTATCGCCAAGCTGCTCGGCCAACGCACGGGCGAAGAAGTCCTGCCACACATGGCTCACCCCAGCCAGCGCTTGAGTATTGCGCAGGCCGTAGTGGTTGTGGGTCGGCAGTACACCGATGGTTAGGGGAAGAATGTCTGACATTTTTCTCGGTCGACGCTCAGCTCTGGCAAAATACCTGACTGTTGTTTTTATCGGCCGTTGTTTGCCGATCCTTAATATTTTTGAGCGTAGCGATTGATGAGCGAACAACCAGCGGCCAGCCGCATTCGGGTCGAGGCTTTGGCCGACGGTTTCAAGGCCCGCGCCGAGCACTGGGCCGCGCAGCTTGGCCTGCCTTTACAGCTGGAGGAGGCGGACTTTTCCCTGCAAGTCGGGGAACACGGCCTGCAACTGCAACAGCTCGGGCCTGACGCGCCGGGGCCGGTGCGCGTGGACTTCGTCGAAGGCGGCGCGGCGCATCGGCGTCTCTACGGCGGTGGCAGCGGGCAGATGATCGCCAAGGCGGTCGGTGTTGCCCAAGGCGTGCGTCCACGGGTGCTGGACGCTACGGCGGGCTTGGGCAAGGACGCGTTCGTACTCGCCAGCCTGGGCTGCGAGATGAGCCTGATCGAGCGTCAGCCGTTGATCGGCGCCTTGCTCGAAGACGGCCTGGCCCGTGGTGCGGACGACTTTGAAGTGGCGCCGATTGTGGCGCGCATGCAGTTGCTCAAAGGCAACTCGATCGAGGTGATGCGCAACTGGGAGGGCGAGCCGCCGCAGGTGATCTACCTGGACCCGATGTTCCCGCACCGTGAGAAAACGGCGCTGGTGAAGAAGGAAATGCGCCTGTTTCGCCCCTTAGTGGGTGATGATCCGGACGCACCGGCCTTACTCGCTGCCGCCTTGGCGTTGGCCAGCCACCGCGTGGTGGTCAAGCGCCCGCGCAAGGCGCCGTGCATTGACGGGCCGAAACCGAGCCATGCGTTGGATGGAAAGTCCAGCCGGTATGACATCTATCCAAAGAAAGCGCTCAAGTCCTGAATCATTGTTGTTCTATCGGGCCTCATCGCAGGCAAGCCAGCTCCCACCTTTTGATTTGCAAACACAGTCAAAGGTGGGAGCTGGCTTGCCTGCGATAGTGCCCGATCAGGCAGCTCAAACCCTCAAGGCCGATACGCCCGCATAAACAACCCCACCACCTCCTGCACATGCGCTTCGGCAGCTTCTTCACTCAGCTGCCCGCCACACCCATACAACAAGCAAAAATTTGCCGTGCCCTTGAGCAGGCAAAAGAAGTGCTCAGCCGCCGTAAATGGTTTGTCGATGCTCAAGGCGCCGCTCTGGTCAATGCGGCTGAGCAGGCGCTCCATGCCTTGCAGCATGCGCATAGGCCCGGCTTCAAAGAAGATCTGCGAGAGTTTCACGTCCTGGTTGCCGGTGGTCATCATCAGGCGGTGCAGGTTCACCGATTCTTCGCTGTTGATCAGCCGATGAAAGCCGCGCGCGATGTTCAGCAGTACGGTGTGCACCGGCATGCCCTCGGGCAACTCGAAATACATCACCGGCAACTGCTCCTCGCACTTGGCCACGACGGCGGCGGTGAACAAGGTCTCTTTATCCGTGAAGTGGCTGTAGACCGTCAGTTTTGACACGCCGGCCTCAAGGGCCACGGCATCCATGCTGGTGCTGGCGTAGCCATTGCTCAAAAACAGGATTTTGGCTGCTTCGAGGATTGCCTGGCGTTTTGCCATGTCCTTGGGACGCCCGGGGCTATTGGTGTTTACAGGATTGTCGGACATTTTCACCTTTAATACTGGACTGGTGAGTTTGGTATTAATAACATACCGGCCAGTATAATTATTCCTAGCTCCATTTGCGAAAGGTCCTTCAGCATGCGCAGTACTTTCCTGCCCCTTGCGTTGCCTGTCAGCCTGATCTTCCTGTTGACCGCCTGCGGTCATGAAGAAGCGGCCCAAACCACCATCCGCCCGGCCATGGTGGTGCAACCGCAGCCGTCGGCGCTGGCGATGGACAGTTTTCCGGGGGAAGTACGCGCCCGTTATGAGCCGGACCTGGCCTTTCGCATCGGCGGCAAAGTCAGTAAGCGCCTGGTGGAGGAGGGCGAGCGGGTCAAGGCCAACCAACCATTGGCAGAGCTCGACCCACAGGACGTGCGCCTGCAACTGGAAGCCACCCGCGCCCAGGTTGCCGCCGCCGAAGCCAACCTGAGCCTGGTGCGCGCCGAACGCGACCGCTACAAGACCCTGATGGACCGTCAGATGGTCAGCCGCTCGCAGTACGACAATTCCGAAAACCTCTACCGAGCAGGTGTTGCACGTCTTAAGCAGATCAAGGCCGAGTTCGACGTATCGAGCAACCAGGCCGGCTATGCCGTGCTGCGTGCGCCCCAGGACGGTGTAGTGGCCAAGCGTGCGGTGGAAGTCGGCCAAGTGGTGGCCGCCGGCCAAACGGTGTTTACCCTGGCCACCGATGGCGAGCGCGAAGTGTTGATCAGCCTGCCCGAGCAAGGCTTTGGCCGCTTCAAGATCGGCCAACCGGTATCGGTGGAGTTGTGGAGCCAGCCCGACCAACGTTTTGCCGGGCGCATTCGTGAGCTCTCACCGGCAGCCGACCCAAAATCCCGCACCTTCGCTGCGCGCGTTGCCTTCACCGGCGGCAAAGTCCCCGCCGAGTTGGGCCAGAGCGCCCGCGTCTTCATCCAGGCTGATGGGATCGTCCCACTGTCAGTGCCGCTGTCGGCCCTGAGCGCGGAGAACGGTGCGTCCTACGTCTGGCGGGTACAGCCGGACAACACGCTCAAACGAACGCCGGTGCGCATCGGTGCTTTCGGTGAAAAAACCGTGCCGGTGCTTGAAGGCTTGGCCCCCACCGATTGGGTGATCGCGGCGGGTGTGCATGTGCTCCATGAGGGCCAGCAAGTGCGCCCGGTGGATCGCGCCAACCGAGTAGTGAATCTGGCGGCCAAGGAGTAGTCCCCGATGGGTTTCAATCTTTCCGAATGGGCGTTGCGTAATCGCCAGATCGTACTGTTCCTGATGATCCTGCTGGCAGTGGTCGGCACGTTGTCCTACACCAAGCTGGGGCAAAGTGAAGACCCGCCGTTTACCTTCAAGGCCATGGTCATCAAGACCAACTGGCCGGGCGCCACGGCCCAGGAAGTTTCGCGCCAAGTCACCGAACGTATCGAGAAGAAGCTGATGGAGACGGGCGAGTACGAGCGCATTGTCTCGTTCTCCCGGCCCGGTGAGTCCCAGGTCACCTTCATGGCCCGCGATTCGATGCACTCGGCACAAATCCCGGAGCTGTGGTACCAGGTGCGCAAGAAGATCAGCGATATTCGCCAGACCTTGCCGCCGGATATCCAGGGGCCGTTTTTCAACGATGAATTCGGCACCACCTTCGGCAATATCTACGCCCTGACCGGTGACGGTTTTGACTACGCGGTGCTCAAGGACTACGCCGACCGCATCCAGATTCAACTGCAACGCGTGCCGGATGTGGGCAAGGTCGAGTTACTGGGCCTGCAGGACGAGAAGATCTGGATCGAACTGTCCAACCTCAAGCTCGCCACCCTCGGCCTGCCATTGGCTGCAGTGCAGCAGGCACTGCAGGAGCAGAACGCCGTCTCCACCGCCGGTTTCTTTGAAACCCCGACGGAACGCGTGCAACTGCGCGTCTCGGGTAACTTCAAAACGGTCGATGAGATCCGTAACTTCCCGATCCGCGTCGGTGACCGCACCTTCCGCATCGGTGATGTGGCGCAAATCCATCGCGGCTTCAACGATCCACCGGCGCCGCGCATGCGCTATATGGGCGCGGACGCCATCGGCCTGGCCGTGGCGATGCGTGACGGCGGCGACATTCTGGTACTGGGCAAGGCCCTTGAAGGCGAATTCGCACGCCTGCAGAAGAACCTTCCGGCAGGCATGGAACTGCGCAAGGTCTCGGACCAACCGGCGGCGGTGAAAACCAGCGTCGGTGAATTCGTCCAGGTACTCGCTGAAGCCTTGGCCATCGTGCTGCTGGTGAGCTTCTTCTCCCTTGGTGTACGCACCGGCATGGTGGTCGCCCTGGCGATTCCGCTAGTACTGGCGATGACCTTTGCGACCATGTATTACCTGGGCATCGGCCTGCACAAAATCTCCCTCGGTGCCTTGGTGTTGGCCCTGGGCTTGTTGGTGGACGATGCGATCATCGCCGTGGAAATGATGGCGATCAAAATGGAGCAGGGCTACGACCGGCTCAAGGCCGCGAGTTTTGCCTGGACCAGCACCGCGTTCCCGATGCTCACCGGCACATTGATCACCGCCGCAGGTTTCCTGCCGATTGCCACCGCGCAATCGAGTACCGGTGAATACACCCGTTCGATTTTCCAAGTGGTGACCATTGCCCTGCTGGCCTCGTGGGTTGCGGCGGTGGTGTTTGTGCCGTACCTGGGGGAAAAGCTCCTGCCGGACCTGGCGAAGATTCATGCGGCCAAACACGGCACCGATGGGCCTGATCCCTACGGCACGCCGTTCTATCAACGTGTAAGACGCTTGGTCGAATGGTGTGTGCGTCGGCGCAAAACTGTGATCGTGTTGACCTTGTTGTTGTTTATCGGCTCGGTGGCGCTGTTCCGTTTTGTACCTCAGCAGTTCTTTCCGGCCTCCGGTCGCCTGGAGCTGATGGTCGACCTGAAACTGGCTGAAGGTGCTTCGCTGAGCAACACCGCCGACCAGGTCAAGCGCCTGGAAGCCTTGCTCAAGGAACATGCTGGCATCGACAACTATGTGGCCTATGTGGGCACCGGTTCGCCGCGCTTCTACCTGCCGCTGGACCAACAACTGCCGGCCGCCAGCTTTGCGCAGTTTGTGGTACTGGCCAAAACCATCGAGGAACGCGAAAGCCTGCGCACCTGGCTGATCGAGACCCTTAACGAACAATTCCCCGACCTGCGTTCACGCGTCACGCGCCTGGAAAACGGCCCGCCCGTGGGCTACCCGGTGCAGTTTCGCGTGACCGGCGAGCACATCGAAGAAGTCCGTGCCCTGGCGCGCAAGGTCGCGGCCAAGGTTCGCGAAAATACCCACGTGGTCAACGTGCACCTGGACTGGGAGGAACCGAGCAAGATCGTCTACCTGAATATCGACCAGGACCGTGCCCGTGCGCTGGGCGTCAGCACTGCCAACCTGTCGAAGTTCCTGCAAAGTTCCTTGACCGGCTCCAGCGTCAGCCAGTACCGCGAGGACAACGAGTTGATCGAGATCCTGCTACGCGGCACCGTGCATGAACGTACCGAGTTGTCGCTGCTGCCGAGCCTGGCGGTGCCGACCGACAACGGCAAAAGCGTAGCGCTGTCGCAGATTGCGACCCTCGAATATGGCTTTGAAGAAGGCATCATCTGGCACCGCAATCGCCTGCCGACGGTGACCGTGCGTGCCGATATCTACGGCAAGGAACAACCGGCAACCTTGGTCCAGCAGATCCTGCCGACCCTGGAAGGCGTGCGCGCCGAACTGCCGGACGGCTACCTGCTCGAAGTGGGCGGCACCGTCGAGGATTCGGCCCGTGGCCAGAACTCGGTCAAGGCCGGCGTGCCGCTGTTTATCGTGGTAGTGCTGACCTTGCTGATGCTGCAACTGCGCAGTTTCTCACGCACTGCAATGGTGTTTCTGACGGCGCCGCTGGGCTTGATCGGCGTGACCTTGTTCCTGCTGGTGTTCCGCCAGCCCTTCGGCTTTGTCGCCATGCTCGGCACCATCGCGCTGTCGGGCATGATCATGCGTAACTCGGTGATCCTGGTGGACCAGATTGAACAAGACATCAAGGCGGGACTGGCGCCCTGGCAGGCGATCATCGAAGCCACCGTCCGACGCTTCCGCCCGATTGTACTGACGGCGCTTGCGGCGGTATTGGCAATGATTCCGCTGTCGCGCAGCGTGTTCTTCGGGCCGATGGCGGTGGCAATCATGGGCGGGTTGATTGTGGCGACCGCGTTGACGTTATTGTTCTTGCCAGCCCTGTATGCGGCATGGTTTCGCATTAAGAAGGAGGCGCACTAGTTCATAACGGGAGGCGTGAAGGCGTATCGATAGTATTGACGGGTGTGGGAAAAGCCTGAAATTCGATAACTGCTGTTTAAGCCTGAATGTCTCCCACTTGTTTATTTAGAATATTGGCAGTTTCTTCTCGACGGTTTTTATAATGGAAGTGTTGGTGTCGGCCAACGGCGTTATTTTTTGCAAGGTTTGATCAAGGTGGTTAACGGAATGTGTGTACAGATGGCAGACGAAACTGTCTTCCCCGGTGATCTTGTAACAGACAATACATTCAGGCATGTCTGACAGTAGCTGCTCCACTGTTTGAAAATTTCCCGTCAGCGGTTTTACCCGCACCAGTGCCTGCAGCGCAAACCCCAGTGCCTGCGCGTCCAACGCTACGCTGAACCCACTTATAACCCCTGCCACTTCCAGGCGTTTGAGACGCTCACTGCAACCAGGAGCGGACAATCCCACCTGCCGGCTGAGCGCGCGGATAGAGGCACGGGCATTCTGATGCAGGGCGACCAGCAGCGCGCGATCAATGGCATCGAGTGTCTGATCGTTTTTTGTAAGCCTTTTCATTAGATGGACCTTACGAACATTGATGAAATAGCGTGAAAATCTTACATACCACAGATCCCTGACAAAAGAATGGATTTTTAAAAGCTTTCCATCTATTTTTTTATTCTTGAATGTGCGAATTACAGCTGCGTTCAAAAGTTACCGCCGGCTAAACGATGCGGCTGTGTTTGAGTGAGTGTTTTTAACTTGCTATAAATTTTATTGAATGGGTGTATGAAAGTGCAAAGCGGTCCAGTGCGTGGTGGTTGTGAGGGGTGCTAACGTCGAGTTACAACTACAAGGCGGTGCGGTTTCATTAAGTTTTGAATAAGGCTACCGAGGCGCTTCACATGTTTGATGTCACGCTAAGTGTTTACCAGGCGATATTCACCTTTACTCTCGCAGCTATCGCCTTACTGGCCAGCCCCGGCCCCGCGACTCTGGCGCTGGCTGCCAGCGGCGCGGCGTATGGCATGCAACGCTCGTTTCAGTTTTTTGTCGGGATCACCCTGGGTTTAGTGATTGCCATGGCGTTGGTTGTTTCTGGGCTGTATGTGGTCTTGCACAGCTTTCCCGGGTTGGCGGTGGCACTGACGATCATCTCCATTGTTTATATTTTTTGGTTGGCTTACCGCATTGGTACGGCACCGCCCATTCAGGATCAGCAAGCCGTGGTCACGCCGGGCTGGGGTGCCGGTTTTGTGCTGGGGGTTGCAAATATCAAGGCGTATGCCGCGTTTGCAGCGTTACTGGGCAGTTTCACCTTGGGCACGACGCCGGGCTGGGAGCAGGGCACAAAAGCGCTTATTTGTTTATTGGTTTGCGTGGTATTCGATTTTTTGTGGCTTTTTGCAGGCAGCCGGATGCGCAAGTTGTTCATCCACCCCGTTTGGAGTCGACGACTTAACGTAAGCTTCGCGATTTTGATGGTAGTGACGGTCGCCTGGTCATTCACGCTGACGTAGTAGCACTGACTCACATCCTGATGCAAACAGGCGTCTGCGCCTTTGGAACGTTTGCCTTTTTTACTCCACTCAGAATTGCCTGATGGACAGGCGCAGGTTTCGACTTCCCTGAGTTGGCAGTCCGACCTATTCAATGAGTTTATGGAGAGTTACATGGCTTTTTTTGATGCTGTAATTGCTTTCAAAAGTGCGCTGCTCGGAGCCCTGTTGGGCAATAATGCACCGCGCAACAATTTTGGAAATGGGTATAGGTCGGGGCACGCAACAAACAATCACCACTATCCCCAACATCGTCCTCATACAGTCCGGCCGAACGTGGGCCACACCTATCCAACCCAGACCAACCATGGCAGGCCGTATCCACAGCAGCACACGGTCTACGAGCAACCTTCACCCTACAGGCCTAGCTATCCGCTTTTTACGCTGAATCGTTAATGGGCTTGGCCTGAAACAACTGCGCCAAGGCCCGTGGTAAGCGGTCTTGGCGCAGTGGGACCAGTGTGTTTGAGAAGCTTATAGTGCCCCAAACACCTTCTTGGCCAGGCTGGTGGCCGCGGCCGCCGGGTTTTTGCGAATGGTTTCTTCCTGCTGCGCGATCATCTTGAACAAGCCGTCCAGCGCCTGTTCGGTCACGTAGTTTTCAACGTTGGCACTTTTGGCATCCACTGCGCCAAATGCTGCCGCCTTGCCGGCCAGGGCGTTGTACTGCTGCGCAACCCCAACCTTGTCGGTAGCGGCCTTGACGATCGGCAGGAACTTGGCGCGGATCTGCTCGCGGCTGCTTTTGTTCAAGTACTGCGTCGCCGAGTCCTGGCCGCCGCTGAGAATGCCCTTGGCGTCAGTCACGCTCATGTTTTTGACGGCATTGACCAGGATCGGTTGCGCCTGGGTCACGGCCGTTTCGGCGGCCTTGTTCATGCTGGTTTCCAGCTGCGTGACCTGGTCGCCCATGCCGAACATCTTCAGCTTGTCGGCGACTTTGCCGAGTTTGCCTGGTAAGCCGATCTTCACTTCGGGGTTGTTGCTGAAGCCACCGGGCACGCCCAGTTGTTTCACGGCGATCTGCGCGCCTTGGGTCAGGGCGTCTTTGAGACCGCCGCTGGCGTCGCCCTGGGACAGGCTGCCAAGGTCCAGGGCCATGGCGTTGGCACCGAGCAGCAAGCCGGCACACAGGGCAGTGAGGCGAAGGGAGTGACGGAGCATGAGCGCTTCCTTATGTTCGGGCTTATGGTCTGGAAAGGTCAGTGTGCGACAGCATCAACGCGCAGACGCAGTGGCTGTTCGTCCTTGCCGTCGAGCTGCACCGCGTGGCGTTCGGTGGTAATAAACAGTAGCTTGCCGTCCAGCTCGATGCGAGCACTCACCGAATAAGTGTGGCCTGGCTTGATTTGGGCCGGGTCGTAGCTCAGGTGAAACGGCAGCGGCACCTGGCCTTTGACCGGGCCTTTCTGTTCGGCGAGGGTCACCGCCGGGGCGTCCATCAACGACACATCCTGCAGGCTGACACTCAGGGTGGCGGCGGACGGCAAGGCGATGCGTTGCAGGTAGAACACTTCGCCGTCGAGGCTGGCCTTGGGGGCTGGGGTCATGGATTGGCAGGCTCCGAGCAGGGCGGTAAGGCCCAGGAGGATGATCTTTTTCATGGTACAGCTCCTTTTCAACGGCGCCGGAAACAGCCCGGCGCCTCAGTCAATCTAGCGGCTTTCTGCCGGTTCCACAGGCGCTTCAGCTGCGCCGTCGACGCGATGCAAGGCCACCTGGCGAATCGACAGACGAATCTCGGCAGGCAGCACGCGTTTGGCCGCGCCTTCCGCCAGTTCACCCAGCAGGTCGTGGTAACTCAATTTCCCGGCCTCGTCGCGGCGCAGCACATCTTGCTCCAGCAATGTCTGGATAAAATGTCGGAAAAGACTCTTGTCGAAGAACTCCGGCGCGTTCAGGCCATGCAGGATCGACAGGCGCTGGGCCATGATCGTGCACAGGTCTTCCAGCTCTTCGGCGCTGATGCTGTTCTGGCCGCTGTTAAGCAGCAGCGAGATCGCCATGTAGAAGCGTTGCAGGGTCTGGGCGATGCTCTTGGACAACAGCGTCAGCAGCACAAAGTGCCGCGAACTCGGGGCCGGGCGCAGGTACACGTTGTTTTCAAAACGCAGCAGGCCTTGCTCGACAAAGGCTTCCAGCCATCGGTCGACGACGGCGTCCAACTCTTCCAGCGACCAGCGGATAAACAACTCCGATTGCAGGTAAGGGTAGAGCGCGCGAGTAAAGCGCAGGATCTGCTCGCGGCTCATGCGCGAGCTGCTCTGGAAGAAGCTCGCCAGCAGCGCCGGCAGGGCAAAAATATGCAGCACGTTGTTGCGGTAATAGGTCATCAGGACGGCGTTCTGCTCATCCAGATACACAATTTTGCCCAGGGCGTCACTCTGCTCCGAGAGCAGGTTCATGTCCTTGACGTGCTTGATCAGCGCCAGCCCATCGCCTTCCGGCAAGGTGGTGTGCGGCGAGTAGGGCACACGGCGTAGCAGTGCCAGGTACAGGTCCAACTGGCGGGCCATGGCCTGTTCATCGAGGGCCAGGCGTGTGGTCGAAAGCAGCGCCAGGGCCACCAGGTTTACCGGGTTGACCGCTGCGGCTTCGTTGAGGTGGCGTGCCACCTGTTCGCCGAGGCGGTTGGTGGTTTCATTGAGCCACGCCGGTTTGTAGTTCGGGCCCAGCTCTTGGGCACGCCAGTCCGGCTGCTCGGCGTCGAGGAACTCGGCCAGCTTGATCGGCTCGCCGAAGTTGACCGCGACCTGACCAAAGCGCTGCTTGAGCGCGCCGACCACTTTGAAAATATCGAAGATCGATTCTTTCTTCTTGCTCGCCCCGCGCAACTCGCCCAGGTAGGTACGGCCTTCGAGTACGCGTTCATAGCCGATATACACCGGCACGAACACGATCGGCATGCGTGAGGAACGCAAAAAGCTGCGCAGGGTGATCGCCAGCATGCCGGTTTTCGGTTGCAGCATGCGCCCGGTGCGCGAGCGTCCGCCTTCGACGAAGTACTCCACCGGGAAGCCCTTGGTGAACAGGGTGTGCAGGTACTCGTTGAACACCGAGGTGTACAGCGGGTTGCCCTTAAAGGTGCGGCGCATGAAAAATGCACCGCCCCGGCGCAACAGGCTGCCGATCACCGGCATGTTCAGGTTGATGCCGGCGGCAATGTGCGGCGGAGTCAGGCCGTTTTTGAACAGCAGGTACGAAAGCAGCAGGTAGTCGATATGGCTGCGGTGGCAAGGCACGTAGATCACCTCGTAACCCTGGGCAACCTTTTGCACACCTTCGATATTGTTGACCTTGATGCCGTCGTAGATCTTGTTCCAGAACCAGCTCAATACCACTTCCAGAAAGCGAATCGCGGTGTAGGTGTAGTCCGAAGCGATCTCGTTGCCGTAGCGCAGGGCCTGGGCCTTGGCTTTTTCCGGGGTGATTTTCTCGCGCTCGGCTTCATCGGCGATGGCCTGGCGCACCAGCGGCATGTTGACCAGGCCTTTGACCAGGTTACGGCGGTGAGACAGGTCGGGGCCGATGACCGCAGTCTTCAGGTTACGAAAGTGCACGCGCAGGATGCGCTGGGCCATGCGCACGGTACGTTCGTGGCCTTTATTGTGCTCGATCAATTCACGCAGGTTGATAGGCGCGGAGAATTGCACACGTGTCTTGCGGCCCAGGATCAGGATGCTCAGCAACCGGCGCAGGCGGCCGGTGACGGCCCAGCTGTCGGCAAACAGCAGTTTCCACGGGCTGGACTCGCTTTCGGGCGACTGCCCCCAGAACACGCTGACCGGAATGATTTGTGCATTCTCTTCGGCGTGCTCGGTCAGGGTGTTGACCAGGCGGGTCAGGGTTGGCGGCGCGCCGCGCTTGTCCTGGCGGCCGAGCCAGTCGGGTTCGGGCGTGAGGTAGAAGAACGCGGCGGGTTCGATCAACGAACCCACTGACACCGGCAGCACCGGGCGCGGCAGGCCGGCCTTGGTGCATTCCTTGTCGACCACCGCCAATTCGGTGAGAGAGGGCGATTGCAGGACGTAGAACACCGGCCGGCTGCGGTCCAGGTTAAGGGTTAGGGACGACTGATTGATCGTCTCCGAGCGAACCCAGAGGTACAACAGTCGGCGCAAGGTGCCAAACACCAGACGGCGGAACGGGGAGCGGGTCATAGGCATGCTGCTTCAAGTGGAAAAAACCGAGCAGGTGCTCGGGCGGGTAGTGTGCCGTATTCGCCGAAAATCGGCAAAAAAGCAGCGATGTAAACTTGAGTTGATCGTTTTTGAGCCTGTCTTATACTCGGCAGTTCAATGCGAGCGACTCAACAATAAAAATGCATGTGGGAGTAAGACAGATGGCAACGCGTGAAACCGGCAATGTGAAGTGGTTCAACGATGCAAAGGGCTATGGCTTTATCCAGCGTGAAGACGGCAAGGATGTGTTTGTGCACTACCGCGCCATTCGCGGTGAGGGCCACCGCTCATTGGCCGAGGGCCAGCAGGTGGAATACGCCGTGGTGACCGGCGAGAAGGGCTTGCAGGCTGAGGATGTGGTGGGTCTGTAACACCCTTGTCCTGCCAACCCAATCAACTGTGGGAGCTGGCTTGCCTGCGATGCAGACACCTCGGTCTAACAGTCGGACCGCGGTGATGCTATCGCAGGCAAGCCAGCTCCCACATTGATTGGGTTTTCAGGTTTGGATCAGGCAGTTTTCCAGGTGATCTGCTCTTCGCCGTCAGCACTGATGCGAATCCAGCTATCAGCGCTTTCCTCGCCTTCCTCCTCAACCCAGGTACCCGGCGCGCAGCGCACTTCGACGTTCAGCGCGGCAAAGGCGGCGCGGGCGCAGGCGATGTCGTCGTCCCACGGCGTCTGGTCGCTTTCCAGGTACAGGCTGTTCCACTTGCCCACGGCTTTTGGCAACCAAGTGACCGGTACAGTGCCGGCCTTGCACTTGTAGGTCTGGCCTTTCTGGACCCAGTCGGTGCATGGGCCCAGGGCGGCACCCAGCCAGGCGGCGATGGCCTTGTAGTCGACCTCGGCGTCTTTCAGGTAAATCTCGATATCAGGTTGGCGCATGGATGTTCCTCGTTGCGGGATTCGAAAATCCATTCGCGGATACTTAAAAGTCAGTTATTGAAGCACGAAATAATCGTAGCGCATCGACACGGTGACCAGCAGCGGCTCGGCGGCCTCGATCACTTCAGCACGGCGCTCGGCACTCGCGCGCCAGCCATGGGGCGTCATCGCCAGCAGGTTGGCGCGGTCCTGGGGCTCGATCAGGCTCAGGGTGAACTCCAGCGTTTCACTGTGCGCCAGGCGCATGCCTTGCGGCACCAAAGCCAAATGCTTGTCGTCGGTGTATTCACGCACTTCGTCGTACAGGCGTTCGCGCAATTCCATCAGGTGGCCGGCAGTCGGGCCAACCTTCATCAAACCGCCGCCGGGGCTGAGCAGGCGCTTGGCCTCTTCCCAGTCCAAAGGGCTGAACACGCTGGCGAGAAACTGGCAACTGCCCGACGCCAACGGCACGCGGGCCATGCTGGCGATCAACCAGGTCAGCGCCGGGTTGCGTTTGCACGCGCGTTTCACCGCTTCCTTGGAGATATCCAGCGCATAACCGTCAGCGTGGGGCAGGGCGTCGGCGATTTGCGCGGTGTAGTAACCCTCGCCACACCCGATGTCCACCCAGCGCTGCGGCGCGCGCTCGGCGGCCAGTTCGGCCAGGCGCCTGGCCACTGGCGCATAGTGCCCGGCATTGAGAAAGTCGCGGCGTGCCTCGACCATGGCGAGGTTGTCGCCTGGGTCGCGGCTGTTCTTGTGCTGCACCGGCAACAGGTTCAGGTAACCCTGGCGCGCACGGTCGAAACGGTGCCCAGCGGGGCACGCCACGCCATTATCCACCGCGTTGAGCGGTGCGCTGCAAAGGGGGCACGCGAGCATCAGGCGAGCAACTTGATCAGGGTTTGGTAGTAGATTTCGGTCAGCACATCGAGGTCGCTGGCCAGAATGCGTTCGTTGACCTGATGAATCGTCGCGTTGACCGGGCCCAGCTCCACCACCTGAGTGCCGAGGGTGGCAATGAAGCGCCCGTCGGACGTGCCGCCGCTGGTGGACGCCTTGGTCTCGCGGCCGGTAATTGCCTTGATGCTGGCCGAGACAGCATCCAGCAACGCGCCCGGCTCGGTGAGGAATGGCAGGCCAGACAAGGCCCAATCAACGTGCCAGTCCAGGCCGTGTTTATCCAGAATCGCCGCAACCCGCTGTTGCAGGCCTTCGACGGTGGATTCGGTGGAGAAACGGAAGTTGAACACTGCTGTCAGGTCACCCGGAATCACGTTGGTGGCGCCGGTGCCGGAATTGAGGTTGGAGATTTGAAAGCTGGTCGGTGGGAAGAAGGTGTTGCCATCGTCCCAATGCTCGGCAGCCAGTTCCGCCAGCGCCGGTGCTGCCAGGTGGATCGGGTTTTTCGCCAGGTGCGGGTATGCCACGTGGCCCTGCACGCCGCGCACGGTCAAGGTGGCGCCGAGGGAGCCGCGACGGCCGTTCTTCACAACATCGCCCACCAGCGTGGTGCTCGACGGTTCGCCGACGATGCACCAGTCCAGACGCTCCTTGCGTGCCGCCAGACGCTCAATCACCGCTTTGGTGCCGTGGTGCGCCGGGCCTTCTTCATCACTGGTGATCAGAAAAGCCACCGAGCCCTTGTGGTCCGGGTAGTCGGTGACAAAACGCTCCGAAGCCACCAGCATTGCCGCCAGGCTGCCTTTCATGTCCGCTGCGCCACGCCCGCAGAGCATGCCGTGCTCGTCGATCAACGCATCGAACGGGTCGTTCTGCCAGGCCTGCACCGGGCCGGTTGGCACCACGTCGGTGTGGCCGGCAAAGCACAGCACCGGGCCTTCGTGCTTGCCATGGGTGGCCCAGAAGTTGTCCACATCTTCGATACGCATCGGCTCAAGTGCAAAACCTGCGTCGCCCAGGCGCTGCATCATCAGCTTCTGGCAGTCGGCATCAATCGGCGTCACTGAGGGGCGACGGATCAAGTCGATGGCAAGTTGAAGGGTCGGCGAAAGGTCGGCATGGGCCGTCATGGGAAAACTCCGGGAAGCGTGTAATGGGCGCGCAGGACGAATGTGGAATACAGAACCTGAATCGGCGCAAATCTAATGTGGGAGCTGGCTTGCCTGCGATACAGACGCCTCGGTCTGGCAGCTACACCGCGGCGCTGCTATCGCAGGCAAGCCAGCTCCCACAGAAAGCAGGGCCTGGCCAAGTCTCGTAAAACGGCCGTTATCTTATAGCAAAACGGCGGCCAGAGGCCGCCGTTTAGTGCATTGCGCAAGTTTTTACTCAGCGGTTGCCGGCTCAACCTTAGGTGCAGGTTTTGGCAGCGACGACAGGAACGCCATGATCAGCGCCGCCACATACGGCAGCGATTGCACCAGCAGCATCACCACCCAGAAGCGTATGTCATTGCTCGGCAGGCCCTGCACCAGGTAAATCCCGAGTGCGGCGCCCCACAACAGCAACATGATGAACATCTCTTCGCGGGCTTCGGAAATGGCTACCCAGAAGCCGTGGTTATCGGCGTTTTTCGGTGTGCGAAAGAACGGAATACTGGTGGTGAAGAAGCCATACAGCACCGCCTTGGCGATGGTGTGTGACAACGCCAGCCCGGCCAGCGCCGCGCAGAATGCGTCTTTCAAGTTCACACCCACCGCACGGCGGTAGAGGAAGATGATCTTGCCGACCTTGAACACAAACAACGCCAACGGCGGGATCGCGAAAATCAGCAGCGGCGGGTCAACACGGGTCGGCACGATGATCATCGCCGCCGACCACAACAGGGCGCCGACGGTGAAGAAGATGTTCATGCCATCCGCCACCCACGGCAACCAGCCCGCGAGGAAGTGGTAGCGCTGGCCGCGGGTCAGCTCGGTGCCCTTGCCGCGCAACAGGCTGGCGGTGTGGCGCTTGATGATCTGGATCGCGCCGTAGGCCCAGCGGAAACGCTGCTTCTTGAAGTCGATAAAGGTATCCGGCATCAAGCCCTTGCCGTAGCTGTCGTGGTAATACGCGGCCGACAGGCCTTTCTCGAATACCCGCAGGCCGAGTTCGGCGTCTTCACAGATGCACCAGTCGGCCCAGCCCAGCTCCTCGAGTACCGAGCGACGGGTCATGGTCATGGTGCCGTGCTGGATGATCGCGTCACGGTCGTTGCGGGTGACCATGCCGATATGGAAGAAGCCTTTGTATTCGGCGTAGCAGAGCTTCTTGAAAGTGCTCTCGTTCTGGTCGCGGTAGTCCTGCGGCGACTGCACCACGGCGATTTTCGGGTCGGCGAAGTGCGGCACCATGTGCTTGAGCCAGTTTGGCGACACGCAGTAGTCCGAGTCGATCACCGCGATCACTTCGGCATCCTTGGCGGTATGCGGGATCAGGTAGTTCAGCGCGCCGCCCTTGAAACCGGCGAGGGGCGAGACGTGGAAGAACTTGAAGCGCGGGCCGAGGGTTTCGCAGTAGTCGCGCACCGGCTCCCAGACGGCTGGGTCCTTGGTGTTGTTGTCGATGATCAGGACTTCGAAGTCCGGGTAATCGAGGGCGGCCAGGGCGTCGAGGGTCTGTTTGACCATCTCCGGCGGCTCGTTGTAGCACGGCACATGGATCGAGACTTTCGGGCGGTAGTCCGAATCGCCTTCCACCGGCAGGAATTCACGCCGGCGCTTGTGGGTCCACACCGCTTCAGCCAGTTCGTGGGCTTCGGTGAGCAATACGATAAACACGCCCAACGCGCCGAGGGCCAGCAAAATGCCGACGGTGACGCTGAACCAGGTGCTGTATTGCTGGCTGTAGTCGTAACCGATCCAGACCAATACCGAACCACAGAGGAACGCGATAAAGGTCAGGAAGGTGCGGCCACGCTGGCGCAGGGCCGAGCCGTCGATCATCAGCAGGGTCAGCGACAGCAGCGCCAGCACCACCGAGCCGATGGCCAGCACGCGCCATTGCGGGATCGCGACGACCGGTCCTTCAAAGTTGAATTTCTGCTGGCGTGCGGCGTTGTACACGCCCCAATAAGCGCCCGCCGAGCCTTCGTCGCTGACTTTCCACGGCTGGTCGAAGGCCTCGATTACGAAGTAGTTGTAACCCTGGCGGTTCAGTTTGTTCACCAGCGTACGCAGGTAAATCGCCTGGTCTGCCGGCGAGCTTTCATTGCCACCGCGCATACGGCCGTTGCTCGGCCAGCCCACTTCCGAGAGCAGCAGCGGTTTTTTCGGGAACAGCTTTTTCAGATCCCGTGCACGGTCCAGTACGTACTGGCCGGCCTTGTCCATCGGGATGAACTCCCAGAACGGCAGGATGTGCGCGGCGATCAGGTCGACGTGCTTGGCCAGTTGCGGGTTCTTTTCCCAGATGTGCCATTGCTCGGAGGTGGTCACCGGCACTTTCACGGCGGCGCGCACCCGGTCCAGCAGCACGATCAGCGCCTCCGGGGTGATTTCTTCGCGGAACAATGCCTCGTTACCGACCACCACGCGCACGACACTGCGCGAGTTGTTGGCGATCTCGATGGCGCGCTGGATTTCACGCTCGTTGCGTTCCAGGTCCGGGCTGATCCAGATCCCCAGGGTCACGCGCAGGCCGAACTCTTCGGCCAGTTTGGGAATATCGCCCAAGGTGCCGTCGACTGAGTAAGTACGGATGTTGTCCGTCAGCTTGCTCATGATCGCCAGGTCCTGGCGCATCTGGTCGTCGGTGGGGTACTGGTCTTTCTGCGGGAACTGGCCTTGTTGGAACGGCGAGTAGGAGAACCCGGAGATCTGTTCAGGCCAGTTAGGGGTGGTGACCGGGCGGTTTATCAGCGCCCAGAAGCCGGTAAACAGCGCGGCAATTGCCAGCACTACCACCAGGTTGAGTCCAAATTTACGCGATGACATGGCTATTTCGGGTTCCAAAGGGTGTGGAACGAAAAGAGGTGTCGGCCTACGCCGAACGGCGCGCATCCTACACCGGCCTTTAACTGAGCGTACAGCAGACAGAGAAAAGCCGGACGTTAGTCAGCGAAAGACCCTCTAAGTTCTTTACTTGTAGCTGGAAGCTTCGAACTTGTCGCTGTGTAGTCCATAATGCGCGCCGGTTTTTGGGGTAATGGTCATGAGCACAGAAGATCCGCGGTTTGCAGGCGTCGCCCGCTTGTATGGCATTGAAGGCCTGGAACGCTTGAAAGCGGCCCATGTGGCGATCGTCGGCGTCGGCGGCGTGGGCTCTTGGGCGGCGGAAGCCATGGCCCGTTGCGGCGTGGGCGAGATTTCGCTGTTTGACCTGGACGATGTCTGCGTCAGCAACAGCAACCGCCAGTTGCACGCCCTGGACAGCACCGTGGGCAAGCCCAAGGTCGAGGTAATGGCCGAACGCCTGCGCGGTATCAACCCGGATTGCACGGTGCACGCGGTGGCGGACTTCGTAACCCGTGACACCATGGCTGAGTACATCACGCCGAATATCGATTGCGTGATCGACTGCATCGACGCCGTGAACGCCAAGGCCGCGCTGATCGCCTGGTGCAAGCGCCGCAAGATCCAGATCATCACCACCGGCGGTGCCGGCGGGCAGATCGACCCGACGTTGATCCAGGTCTGCGACTTGAACCGTACCTTCAATGACCCGCTGGCCTCGACAGTGCGCTCCACGCTACGCCGCGACTACGGCTTTTCGCGCACCGTGACCCGCCATTACAGCGTGCCGTGTGTGTTCTCTACCGAGCAGCTGCGCTATCCCAAGCCGGACGGCAGCATTTGTTTGCAGAAAAGTTTTGTCGGTGACGGCGTGAAGCTGGACTGTGCGGGCGGGTTTGGCGCGGTGATGATGGTCACGGCCACGTTTGGCATGGTGGCGGCGACCAAGGCGGTGGACAAAATTGTGGCCGGGGTGCGCAGGCCGTCGGAGCGGGTTAAACCTACCCAGATCTAGCTGTCCTGCACAAAACAAAATGTGGGAGCTGGCTTTGACTGATAGACCGAGGTGCCTGCATCGCAGGCAAGCCAGCTCCCACACAAGCCAGCTCCCACATTAGTTTTGCGTACAGGTCAGCTCTTGCATGCGCTGCAGTACAGCATTAAGCCCATTGCTGCGCGACGGCGACAGCTGGCGCGAAAGCCCCAGTTGATTGAACCAGTCCGGCAAGTCAACCGCCTGCAACTCACTTGCCGACAACCCATTGACCCGTGCCAGCAGCAACGCCACCAACCCCCGGATCATTCGCGCATCGCTGCTCGCGGCAAACTGCCAATGGCCGTCCTGTAAACGGCCGACCAACCACACCAGGCTTTCACAGCCCTGCACGAGGTTGGCCTCGACCTTTTCGTCAGCCGCCAACGCCGGCAGCCGCTCGCCCCACTGCATCAGCATGCGGGCGCGTTGTTCCCAACTGCCTACTGCCTGAAACGACTCAAGCGCGCTGATGGCATCCGCAGGCAAGCTCATCGCAACATATCCAGCGCCTGATCCAGCGCTTCAAAGAAGCGCTCCAGGTCATCGGAGTCGTTATACAGCGCCAGGGACACACGGATCGCTCCGGACAAGTGCATGGCCTTGAGCAACGGCATGGCGCAATGATGGCCAGCTCGCACGGCAATGCCTTGTTCGGTCAACAGATGAGCCAGGTCGGCGTTATGCACGCCCTCCACCACGAAACTGGCGAGTGCCACCTGGGGCGAGCCCAGTACGCGCACGCCATTGCGTGCTTTCAGGCCGCGCAGCAGGTAGTCATGCAGGGCTGCTTCATGGGCGACCACGGCCGGCTGGTCCAGAGAGTTCAGGTAGTCCAGCGTGGCACCCAGGCCGATCACACTTGCAATCGGCGGCGTGCCCGCTTCGAAACCCAGCGGGGCAGGGCGAAAGCTCGCACTTTGATACTCGGCCTGCTGCACCATCTCGCCGCCAAACTGCCAGTGGCGCAGGTGATGCAGCGCTTCGTTGCGGCCATACAGCACGCCGACGCCGTCCGGGCCGTAGAGCTTATGACTGGAAAACACGTAGAAGTCGCAACCCAGCGCCTGTACGTCGTGGCGACCATGGACAATGCCTTGGGCGCCATCGACCACGGTCAAGGCACCGTGGGCCTTGGCCATTGGCAGCAAGACCTCCAAAGGTTGCCAGGCGCCGAGTACGTTGGACAGCTGGCTCACTGCCAGCAAGCGCGTACGCGGGCTGATCAATTCGGCGGCGGCTTGCAGGTCAATCACGCCATCCTCGCCAAGGGGCAAGACCACCAGCGTCAGCGCGCGACGTTTGGCCAGTTGCTGCCAGGGCAGCAGGTTGGCGTGGTGTTCCAGGGCGCTGAGGACAATTTCATCACCCGCATTGAATAAGTGCTCAAGGCCATAGGCCAGGAGGTTCAGCGCAGACGTCGCGCCGTGGGTAAACACGATCTGCCCGCTGTCACCTGCATTCAACCACTGCGCGACCTTGCTGCGACTGTCTTCAAACGCCTGGGTCGCGTGGGCACCCGGCAAATGCTGGGCACGGTGCACATTGGCTGCGCCATTGGCGTAGTAATGGCTGATGGCATCCAACAGGGCTTGGGGTTTTTGCGTGGTGGCGGCGTTGTCCAGGTAGGTCTGGTCTTGCCGTTGCAGGGTGGCGATGGCCGGAAAATCGGCGCGCCAGGGGGAGGGCACAAGCATGGTCTTAAGACTCGTATAAGCGAGCCCCAGGTTTGGGGCTCGCTAGTGGCATCGAGTGGCTGCTTAGTTGTGAGCGTGCAGCGCTTCGTTCAGTTCGATCGCCGATTTGTGGGTTTTGCACTCCACGGCACCGGTCTGGGAATTGCGGCGGAACAGCAGGTCCGGCTGGCCAGCCAGTTCGCGCGCCTTGACCACTTTGACCAGTTGGTTGTGCTCGTCTAGCAGAGCAACCTTGGTACCGGCAGTCACGTACAGGCCCGACTCCACGGTATTGCGGTCGCCCAACGGGATACCGATACCGGCGTTGGCGCCGATCAGGCAGCCTTCGCCCACCTTGATCACGATGTTGCCGCCGCCCGACAGGGTGCCCATGGTGGAGCAACCGCCGCCCAGGTCCGAACCCTTGCCGACGAATACACCTGCCGATACACGGCCTTCGATCATGCCCGGGCCTTCGGTGCCACCGTTGAAGTTGACGAAACCTTCGTGCATCACGGTGGTGCCTTCGCCCACGTAGGCGCCCAGGCGGATGCGCGCGGCATCAGCGATACGCACGCCAGCCGGCACTACGTAGTCAGTCATTTTCGGGAACTTGTCCACCGAGAACACTTCCAGCAGCTCGCCACGCAGGCGTGCTTCCAGTTGGCGCTCGGCCAGCTCGTTGATGTCGATTGCGCCCTGGCTGGTCCACGCCACGTTCGGCAACTGCGGGAACACACCGGCCAGGCTCAGGCCGTGGGGCTTGACCAGGCGGTGGGACAGCAGGTGCAGCTTGAGGTAGGCCTCAGGCGTGGAGGTCAGTGCGGCGTCTTCGGCCAACAGGGTGGCGACCAACGGGGTGTGGCTTTCAGCCAGGCGGCTGAGCAGCGCGGCCTGGGCCGTGTCGACACCTTTGAGCGCGTCAGCCAGTTGCAGCGCCTGGCTCACGGTGAAAGTAATGGCCTGGTTGCCCTCGGTATAACCGAGGATCGGCGCGATGGCGGCAACGATCTCGGCCGACGGGTTGAGCAGCGGTTGTGCGTAAAACACTTCCAGCCAAGCACCTTGGCGGTTCTGAGTGCCGACGCCGAAGCCCAGGCTGAACAGGGAATTGGACATGCTGTTACCTCTACAAAAATGGAAGGCTGGCCTACTTGAGGGCCGCCGAATAACTATCTGGCTTGAAGCCAATCAGGGTTCTGTCACCGAGATCGAGCACCGGGCGCTTGATCATCGAGGGTTGTGCGAGCATCAATTCAATGGCTTTCGACTGATCGAGATCGGCTTTGCGTTCGTCTTCGAGTTTGCGAAAGGTGGTGCCCGCACGGTTCAAAACCACCTGCCAACCGTGCTCGTTGCACCATTGGGTCAAGTGTTCGCGGTCGATACCGGCTGTTTTGTAGTCGTGGAACTCATAGCTCACAGCGTGCTCATCGAGCCAGGTGCGCGCCTTTTTCATGGTGTCGCAGGCTTTGATGCCGAAAAGGTGCAAGGTTGTGCTTGAAGCGGTCAAGGAATTGCCCCCCTTTGGACGTATGAAAGTTAAAGGTCACGGATTATGCCACGACCAGCGGGTTTGGGTGCCGCTCGTCATACTTGCCGATGATTCAGTGCGACTTATGTGCAAAAGCCGTTGCGCAGCCAAGCGGGTAACATAGCCGGTTAATATGGCACTTCAACGGCCAGTTGTTGCCAGATCGGTGTCATAGCAAGTCGATTGTCCGGGAAACCCGCGTTATGCAAACCGCCTATACCGTTCTTATCCTGCTGATGCTGGTCAGCGTTTCGCGCCTTGTCGGGCGCATTATTCCCCTGCCGTTGCCCTTGGTGCAGATCGCCGCCGGCGCCTTGCTGGCCTGGCCTACGCTGGGGTTGCACGTGGCGCTGGACCCGGAGCTGTTCCTGTTTTTGTTCCTGCCGCCGTTGCTGTTCTCCGATGGCTGGCGCATGCCCAAGCGCGAATTGTGGCGGCTCAGAGGCCCGATCCTGACGTTGGCGGTGGGGCTGGTGTTGTTTACCGTGGTCGGTGCCGGTTACTTCATCCATTGGATATTGCCTACGATCCCGTTGCCGGTGGCCTTCGCCTTGGCGGCCGTATTGTCCCCGACTGACGCCGTGGCGGTGTCGGCCATTTCCCAAAATCGCCTGCCAAAACCTTTGATGCATATGCTTCAAGGCGAGGCATTGATGAATGATGCCTCGGGCCTGGTGACCTTCAAGTTCGCCCTGGCGGCGGCGTTGACCGGCGTGTTTTCCCTGGCCGATGCCAGCCTGACTTTTGTGCTGGTGGCGGTGGGCGGCCTCGCGGTAGGCGTGGCGCTGAGCTGGTTGGTCGGCCGTTTACGCGCCTGGATGATTGCCCGTGGTTGGGACGACCCGGCCACCCACGTGGTGTTTATGTTGCTGCTGCCGTTCGCAGCCTACGTGCTGGCCGAGCGCCTGGGTGCATCCGGCATCCTGTCGGCGGTGGCGGCGGGCATGATGCAAAGCTGGCTCGACTTGCTGCCACGCCAGACCAGCACGCGTTTGCTTAACCGCAGTGTGTGGTCGCTGCTGGAGTTTGCGTTTAATGGCCTGATCTTCCTGCTACTGGGCCTGCAACTGCCGGACATCATCAAGGCCGTGGTCAGTCACGAACCGACACTGTGGCCAACGCTGTTGTATCGCTGCCTGGATGTGGTTGCGATCTTCCTGGTGCTGGTGGTGCTGCGCTTTATCTGGGTGCAAAGCATCTGGCGTTTGTCGGGCCTGTTACGGCGGCTGCGTGGGAAAAGCGAGCTGACACTCGTGCCTACGGCCCGGTCCTGCTGGCTATTGACCGTGGGTGGCGTGCGCGGTGCGGTCACTTTGGCGGGTGTGATGTCGGTGCCTTTATTGCTGGCGCCTGGCCAGGATTTTCCCGAGCGCGACCTGCTGATCTTTATCGCCGCCGGCGTGATCCTACTGTCGCTGGTGGCGGCCTGCATTGCGTTGCCGCTGCTATTGCGTGGCATCGAGCAGAGCCCCGATGAAAAGCGCCATAACGAAGTGCGTGAGGCGTGGAAAAAAACCGCCGTAGCCGCCATCCACGCGCTGGAAGCGGACGAGCCTGCCGAAACCGAAACCCCAGACGCCGCCCAGGCAGCACTCGCGACCGAGTTAAAGGCGCGGCTGATGTCGGAATACCGTCATCAGTTGGAAGTATTCAACGATTCAGCCGAAGCCCAGGCACTGGCGCATCAGATGGACCTGCTTGAACGCAAATTGCGCCTCAAGGCCCTGCGCGCGCAGCGCTTGGAGTTGTACAGCCTGAGCCGTCATCACCAGATTGGTGATGACGTGTTGCGCGAGGTCTTGGCGGATCTGGATATGAGTGAGGCGAATCTGGGTGTGATGAAGTAGTTGTCCACACCGCGGTGCCTTAAAGTTTGGGGTACTGCTCGGCTATGAAAGACTTATCCAGTTCTGTCAATCGGGTGGGCCAAGGGATTGCCGGCTGCTTCCATAGTTCGTCTCTGGTGAAGCCGTAATGCATGATTGAGTTTCTATCGTATTTGGAGGCAGCGACGTTTTTTCCAGTGAGGCGCTGGAGAATGTCTTTATGGATGGCTTCATTCGATCCATGGCCTTTAAAGTGCCTGTAGATGGTTGGCGTATTAAAATCAATCGTTCTATTGGGGTGTTTATGTTCGTGATGCAACCCTAGGGCATGCCCGAACTCATGGGCTGCAATGGCTTCGAATCTTGGGTTGTCGTAAGGGTTTGGCAACACCATGGTCGGTAGGTAGAGGGGCACTTTTTGCGCGTCGGTTCCAAGTGCAGAGCTGCCTGATTGAGTCTCCCCATAGTCCAGCGCGATGCGTATATCTCCCTCTTCCCCTGAAACAAATTCAAAGGTCAGGTTGATATGCGACAGCCAAAGATTCGCAGCCTTTTTTATGTGCTCCAGTGCTTCTTCGTCGGCATCATAGACAGCAATCTTCAGCGTGGAATTTTGCGGCCAGTATTTGTCGGGTGCTGAAACAGCACGGGTTTTTCTTGAGTGGGATTTATCCGGGGGCGCTTGATATATATCAATGTCGTGAGTGCGTGTGGAGGTGAAACCGAGAGTTGCTGTGCTCAGGTTTGTCATCGTGCCATGTCTACATTGTTCAAGACGTTAATGAACATTGAGTGGCACTTGTCGTTGATAGGATTCCACCGATTATCGTTTTTAAGCAAATGGCTACTTATGCAGCGCAGTGTCGATCGTGTGGCGCTGCCCGCACTTTATTACAGTGCGGGCATTGTGGGGTGTTCAGCGACGGTTTATGAAGTCCCGAATCCGTTCCGCCGCTTCCACACACTCCGACAACGGCGCAACCAGCGCCAGGCGTACGCGACCGGCGCCAGGGTTGAAGCCGTCGACTTCGCGCGACAGGTACGAACCCGGCACTACGGTCACGTGTTCTTCCACGAACAAGTCACGGCAGAACGCGGCATCGTCGCCCTTCACATTCGGCCACAGATAGAAGCCGCCGTCTGGGGCTTGTACATCCAGCACCGGCTTGAGAATCGCCAGCACGGCGTCGAATTTCTCCCGATACATGTCACGGTTGGCCAATACGTGGGGCTCATCCTGCCAGGCAGCAATGCTGGCCAGCTGGGTTTGCACCGGCATCGCGCAGCCGTGATAGGTGCGGTACAGCAGGAAGGCCTTGAGGATATCGGCATCGCCGGCCACGAAGCCCGAGCGCAGGCCTGGCAGGTTGGAGCGCTTGGACAGGCTGTGGAACACCACGCAACGCTTGAAGTCCTGGCGGCCCAGTTCCACACAGGCGCTGAGCAGGCCTGGCGGCGGGGTTTGTTCGTCGAAGTACAGCTCGCTGTAGCACTCGTCGGCGGCGATCACGAAGTCATATTCGTCGGCCAGGGCGATGAGCTTTTTCAGGGTCTCGACCGGGATCAGCGCGCCGGTCGGGTTGCCGGGTGAGCACAGGAACAGGATCTGGCAGCGTTTCCAGATGTCTGGCGAAACGGCGTCGAAGTCCGGGTTGAAACCATTGCTGTTCAGGCACGGCAGGTAATGCGGCTTGGCCCCGGCCAGGAACGCAGCGCCTTCATAGATCTGATAGAACGGGTTGGGGCTGACCACCAGTGCATCGTCAGCGCGGTTGACCACGGTTTGTGTGAAGGCAAACAGCGCCTCGCGGGTGCCGTTGACCGGCAAAATGTTGCGCGCCGGGTCGAGCCAACCTTTGGGCACGTTGAAGCGCCGTTCGCACCAGGCGCCGATGGCCTCGCGCAGGGCCGGGATGCCCAGGGTGGTCGGGTACACCGCCATCTGGTCGAGGTTATCCGCCAGGGCCTTGGCTACGAAGGCCGGGGATTTGTGCTTCGGCTCGCCGATGGACAGCGCGATCGGGCGCTTATCCGGGTTCGGTGTAACGCTGCCGAGCAGGGCGCGCAGTTTTTCGAACGGGTAGGGCTGGAGCTGGTTCAGGGCGTTGTTCATGTAAGCCTCGATCAAGATGAGTGCGGCCTTTTGTGGGAGCTGGCTTGCCTGCGATCACATCGCTGCGGTGTACCAGATGCACCGCGGCGCCCGCATCGCAGGCAAGCCAGCTCCCACAGGGACCGTGCCCACTGGGAAGTTAAAAATCAAATGGTCAGTCTGGTCAGCTCGACACCCGGTTCCTGGCTCACGCTCAATTGCTGCACGATGGCTTCCTGCAAGCGCAGGCACAGCTGCGGGTCGGACAGCGGCTGGTTGTCGGCGTCGGTAATGAAGAACACGTCTTCCACGCGTTCCCCCAGGGTCGCAATCTTGGCGTTTTGCAGCGACAGGTCGAACTCCAGGAAGATCCCGCCGATGCGCGCCAGCAAGCCTGGGCGGTCCGGTGCGCTGAGTTCCAGCACGGTCACTGGGCGCTGGGCGTCGTTGGAAATGGTCACCTGGGGCGCAAACGCAAAGTGCTTGAGCTGGCGCGGCACCCGGCGCTGGATGATGGTTGGGTAGTCATCAGGGTTGCGCAGGGCCTCGGTAAGGCCTTCGCGGATCTTTTTCACGCGCACCGGGTTGTCGCCGATCGAGTCACCGTCGGTGTCGAGCACAATGTAGGTGTCGAGGGTGAACTGGCTGCTGGAGGTGATAACCCGCGCATCATGGATGTTCAGGTTGAGCTGGTCCATGGCGGCCACGGTCACGGCGAAGAAGTCGTGCTGGTCCGGCGCGTAGATGAAGATCTGCGTGCCGCCCTCGAATTCGCGCTGGGTGGTTTCCTTGATCAGCACCAGTGGGCCGCCGTCGGCCGGCTGTTGCAGGATCGCGTCACTGTGCCAGGCCACGTCGCCGGCGGTGTGGCGCAGGAAGTAATCATCGCCCAGTTGCGACCATAGCTGCTCGACGTCATCCGGGTCGTTGCCGCCGCGCACGAGGATATCCAGGGCCGCGCTTTGGGTGCGGCGGATCTGCTCCTCGCGGTCCACCGGGTTTTCCAGGCCACGGCGCAGCGCGCGCTTGGTCTCGGTGTAGAGCTGGCGCAACAGGCTGGCGCGCCAGGAATTCCACAGTGTCGGGTTGGTGGCGTTGATGTCGGAGACGGTCAGCACGTAAAGATAGTCGAGGCGGGTTTCATCACCGACGATCCCGGCAAAGTCGTGGATCACCTGCGGGTCGGAGAGGTCCTTGCGCTGCGCGGTCGTCGACATCACCAGGTGGTTCTGCACCAGCCACACGATCAGGCGGCTGTCCCACTGCGGCAATTGGTGGCGCTGGCAGAAGGCTTCGGCATCGACCGCGCCGACTTCAGAGTGGTCGCCATGCCGGCCTTTGCCGATGTCGTGGTACAGGCCGGCCAGATAGATCAGTTCGGGTTTGGGTAGCTTGGCCATGAGTTTACTGGCCAGCGGGAATTTTTCTGACACCTGGGTGTACTGCAACTTGCGCAGGTGTTTGATCAAATTGAGGGTGTGGGCGTCGACGGTATAGATGTGGAACAGGTCGTGCTGCATCTGCCCGACGATAAAGCCGAACTCCGGCAGGTAGCGGCCGAGGATGCCGTAACGGTTCATGCGCCGCAGGTTGCGGTGAATGCCGATCTTGCACTTGAACAGTTCGATAAACAGGCTGGTGTTACGGATGTCGTTGCGAAAATCATCGTCGATCAGGTGACGGTTTTCCCGCAGCAGGCGGATGGTATCGGCGCGCACGCCTTTGATTTCCGGCTGCTGGGCCATCAGCACAAAGATTTCCAGCATGGCGAACGGCGTGCGACGGAACACATTGTCGTTGCGCGCCTCGATATAGCCGTCGTGCAGTTGGAAGCGCGAGTTGATCGGCTGCGGCGGGGCTTCGTCTTCCGGCGCCAGGATCACCTCTTCGAAGTGCTGGATGATCAGGTCGCTGAGCTGGGCAATGCTCATGACCACGCGGTAATACTGCTGCATGAAGCTTTCGATGCTGGTTTTCGCGTCCTCGCCTTCAAACCCCAGCAGGGTGGCGATGGAGCGCTGGTGGTCGAACAGCAGGCGGTCTTCGGAGCGCCCGGCGAGCATGTGCAGGGCGTAACGCACCTTCCACAGGAACTCCTGGGACGAGGCCAGCAGCGCATTTTCGCTCTCGACCAGAAAGCCTTCACCGGCCAAGGCGCGCAGGTTGAGGGTGCCGTACTGGCGGCGGGCCACCCATAAGATGGTCTGGATGTCGCGCAGCCCGCCCGGAGAGCCTTTGACGTTGGGTTCCAGGTTGTATTCGGTGTCGTTGTACTTGTGGTGCCGGGCTTTTTGCTCGGCACGCTTGGCCAGGAAGAACTCCTTGCTTGGCCACATATGCGCGGTGCTGGTGACCTCCAGCATGCGCTGGCGCAGGCGTTCCGGCCCGGCGATGGTGCGGCTTTCCATCAGGTTAGTGATGACGGTGAGGTCGGCGCGTGCCTCTTCGGCGCATTCGTCCACCGAGCGCACGCTCTGGCCGACCTCCAGGCCGATGTCCCACAACAGCGTCAGAAAACGCTCGATGGAATCGCGAAAGATCTCATGATCGGCACTGTCCAGCAGGATCAGCAGGTCGATGTCGGAGTAGGGGTGCAACTCACCTCGACCGTAGCCTCCGACCGCTACCAGGGCGATGTCGGCGTCTTCACTCCAACTGAACTGCTCCCAGGCCTTTTGCAGGATATTGTCGACGAACCAGGCGCGGTCCTCGATCAGCCGACGAATGTCCCGGCCGCTGCGAAAGCGCTCATCGAGCACCTCGCGGGCCTGGCGGATAGCCTTCTTGAAGGCGGCGATGGGGCTTGCCTTCAGGGCCAGTTCGGCCTGGAACTGGCCACGGTCGAAGAGTTCGGGGTCCACCTGGGGCATCGATCGGCTTTCCTATCTGTCTATTGAGTCAGTCACAACGGTGTAGCTGGAAAACCGAGGCAACCATCACGCCGAAACGCGAGGGATGGTGTCGTCTGCGCGCAGGGTGAAGATCTCGTAGCCGGTTTCGGTGACCAGCAGGGTATGTTCCCACTGGGCCGAGAGCTTGCGGTCCTTGGTGATAGCGGTCCAACCGTCGCCCAGCACCTTGGTGTCGGCTTTGCCCTGGTTGATCATTGGCTCGATGGTGAAGGTCATGCCTGCCTTGAGCTCCATGCCGGTGCCGGCGCGGCCGTAGTGCAGGATCTGTGGTTCTTCATGGAATACGGTGCCGATACCGTGGCCGCAGAATTCGCGCACCACCGAAAAGCCGTTCTTTTCTGCGTGCTTCTGGATCACTTCACCGATATCGCCCAGGCGGCAGCCAGGTTTTACGATCTCGATGGCCTTGTACATGCATTCCTGGGTGACCTGGGACAGGCGCTCAGCCCAGACCGGCACGTTGCCGACGTGGAACATACGGCTGGTATCGCCGAAATAGCGGTCCTTGATCACGGTGACGTCGATGTTCAGGGTGTCGCCGTCCTTCAACGGCTTGTCGCCTGGAATCCCGTGGCAGACCACGTGGTTGACCGAGGTGCAGATCGATTTGGGGAAGCCCTTGTAGTTCAGTGGGGCAGGGATGGCCTTTTGCACGTTGACTATATAGTCGTGGCAGATCTGGTTCAGAGTGTCGGTGGTGACGCCTGGCTTGACATGCTCGGCAATCATTTCCAGCACGTCGGCAGCCAGTTTGCCGGCAATGCGCATGCCGGCGATGTCTTCGGCGGTTTTCAAACTAACGGTCATACAGGCTCTCTCTAGCGCGACGCGCTGAAATCAATACGGTTTACGGGCGTGCGACAAATGGTTACGAAATTCGCACAAGCCTCAAAAAACGCGATTCTAACAGACGATGGCGTCAAATCATGATCCTCTGATAATCGCATCTCTCTATAGAGTAGGGGTATGTCGGCTCTATTCAAGGGGTTACACGAACACGGTTGCTGGCAAATGTGATTGCAGGTTTCGTTTTCGTCCTTCGTGTGGTATAAAATGCGCCGCTTTCCGGGGATACCCCGCAAAGCTTAAATCCACACACGTGTCGACACGATGACCTGGGTGCCGGAGGCCTTGATGCCGCTGGTTGGTCATTGGGATACGTGGAGGCCAAACCCGACTTATTAAGGAACTATCATGTCCCAAGTCAACATGCGCGATATGCTGAAGGCCGGTGTGCACTTCGGTCACCAGACCCGTTACTGGAACCCGAAAATGGGTAAATACATTTTCGGCGCGCGTAACAAGATCCACATTATCAACCTTGAAAAAACCCTGCCAATGTTCAACGAAGCTCTGACTTTCGTAGAGCGTCTGGCCCAGGGCAAAAACAAGATCCTGTTCGTCGGCACCAAGCGTTCCGCTGGCAAGATCGTTGCTGAAGAAGCAGCACGTTGCGGTTCGCCGTACGTCGATCACCGCTGGTTGGGCGGCATGCTGACCAACTTCAAAACCATCCGTGCTTCCATCAAGCGTCTGCGTGACCTTGAAGTGCAAGCCGAAGACGGTACTTTCGCCAAGCTGACCAAGAAAGAAGCGCTGATGCGCTCCCGTGACCTGGAAAAGCTCGATCGTTCCCTGGGTGGTATCAAGGACATGGGCGGTCTGCCTGACGCACTGTTCGTTATCGACGTTGATCACGAGCGCATCGCGATCACCGAAGCCAACAAGCTGGGCATCCCGGTTATCGGCGTAGTCGATACCAACAGCAGCCCGGAAGGCGTTGACTACATCATCCCAGGCAACGATGACGCAATCCGCGCTATCCAGCTGTACATGGGTTCGATGGCTGACGCTGTAATCCGTGGTCGCAACCACGTTGCTGGTGGTACCGAGCAGTTCGTTGAAGAAGCTCCGGTAGCTGCCGCTGAGTAATTAGCGCCCTGGCGTTGACTCAGTAAGCAAAAAGGGGGCTTGGCCCCCTTTTTGCCACCTCGAAAACCATTTGTCGGCAGCGCAGCTACAACTTCTGTAACGTGCAGCGGCCTACAAGGGTGATTCGGGAAGAATTGATCGCCCGTTTGATCGGGTGGAATGGTTGAAAACCTATCCAAGAGGATTTTGAAATGGCAGAGATTACTGCAGCGTTGGTTAAAGAACTGCGTGAGCGTACCGGCGAAGGCATGATGGATTGCAAAAAGGCCTTGACCAAGGCTGGCGGCGACATCGAAAAAGCCATTGATGACATGCGTGCTTCCGGCGCCATCAAGGCTGCCAAGAAAGCAGGCAACGTTGCTGCTGAAGGCGCTATCGCTCTGGTTGAAGACGGCAAGGCTGCCGTTCTGCTGGAAGTGAACTCCCAGACCGACTTCCTGGCTCTGCAGGACGACTTCAAGGCATTCGTTGCTGCCAGCGTCAAGAAAGCATTCGACGACAAGCTCACTACCGTTGAGCCGTTGATCGAAGCTCAAGAAGCTGATCGCCTGGTACTGGTCGGCAAGGTTGGCGAAAACGTCAACATCCGTCGCCTGGCCCGCGTTGAAGGCGATGTGGTTGGTGGTTACCTGCACGGTAACAAAATCGGCGTCGTGGTTGCCCTGAAAGGCGGCGACGTTGAGCTGGCAAAAGACATCGCTATGCACGTAGCGGCCAGCAACCCGGAATTCCTGCTGCCATCGGAAGTGTCCGCTGACGCAATTGAACGCGAAAAAGCCGTGTTCCTGAGCCTCAACGCTGACAAGATCGCCGGCAAGCCGGAAAACATCGTTGAAAACATGATCAAGGGCCGTATCAGCAAGTTCCTGGCTGAAGCGAGCCTGGTTGAGCAGGCGTTCGTCAAGAACCCTGAAATCAAGGTTGGCGAACTGGCCAAGAAAGCCGGTGCTGAAATCGTTTCCTTCACCTACTACAAAGTAGGCGAGGGCATCGAGAAGCCGGTCGACAACTTCGCTGAAGAAGTTGCTGCCCAGCTGGCTGCCGCCAAGCAGTAAGACAGTTTTCAACTGTCGCCGAAAGAGGCTGCCCGCTCACGCGCGCAGCCTCTTTTCAAATGGGAAGGCCAATTTTTATTTGGCTTCCTTTCGGAACTGGCTTACAAAGCCGTGTTCCGATGGCGCTGTAATAGCGTCCAGCTAGAGTGAATGCAAGCCGTAAACGGCTCGCCAAGAATTTTTAAAAAATACGCCGCAGGAGAGATTCGCAATGGCTCAGCAGGGCAGTGGTTATCAGGCTCGCTATAAACGCATTCTACTCAAGCTCAGCGGCGAGGCCCTGATGGGCTCGGAAGAGTTCGGGATCGATCCCAAGGTGCTCGACCGCATGGCGCTCGAAGTCGGCCAACTGGTCGGCATCGGCGTTCAAGTCGGCCTGGTGATTGGCGGCGGTAACCTGTTCCGTGGCGCGGCACTGAGTGCTGCCGGTATGGACCGGGTCACTGGCGACCACATGGGCATGCTGGCCACTGTGATGAACGCCCTGGCCATGCGCGACGCCCTGGAGCGCGCCAATATCTCGGCCATCGTGATGTCGGCTATTTCCATGGTTGGCGTGACTGATCATTATGATCGTCGCAAAGCCATGCGCCACCTGAACGCCAAGGAAGTCGTGATCTTTGCCGCAGGCACGGGTAACCCGTTCTTCACGACCGATTCGGCTGCCTGCCTGCGTGCCATCGAAATCGATGCTGACGTGGTGCTCAAGGCCACCAAGGTAGACGGCGTCTATACTGCCGACCCATTCAAAGACCCGCATGCCGAGAAGTTCGATCATCTGACCTACGATGAAGTGCTGGATCGCAAGCTGGGTGTGATGGACCTGACGGCTATTTGCCTGTGCCGCGACCACAAGATGCCGCTGCGCGTATTTAACATGAACAAGCCCGGCGCCCTGCTGAATATCGTACACGGCGGCGCGGAAGGGACTCTGATCGAGGAAGGCCAACAATGATCAACGAAATCAAGAAAGACGCTCAAGAGCGTATGCAGAAATCCCTGGAGTCTCTGGCCCATGCATTTGGCCAGATTCGTACCGGCAAGGCTCACCCAAGCATCCTGGGTAGTGTGATGGTGCCGTACTACGGCGCAGATACCTCCATCACCCAGGTGGCCAACATCACCGTAAAAGACTCGCGCACCCTGCAAGTCGTGGCTTTTGAGCGCAACATGCTCGGCGCTGTCGACAAGGCCATCCAGAGCGCTGGCTTGAACCTCAACCCGACCAACCTGGGCGAGTTGCTGTTGATCTCCATGCCGGCCCTGACCGAAGAAACCCGTAAGGGCTTCACCAAGCAGGCGAGCGCTGCGGCTGAGGATGCACGGGTTGCCATGCGAAACATTCGCCGTGATGCCATGGGTGAGCTGAAGAAGCTGGTCAAGGATAAAGAAATCAGTGAAGACGAAGAGCGTCGTGCTGCTGCTGATATCGACAAGCTGATCAAGGATTTCGAAGGCAAGATCACCAAGGCCTTCGAGGAGAAAGAAAAGGACCTGATGGCCGTATAAGGGGTCAGGACACCTTCATGGAAAAGACCAAGCAGACTGTGCCCTCTGTGGTGCCGCGCCATGTCGCGATTATCATGGATGGGAATAATCGCTGGGCGAAAAAACGCTTTATGCCGGGTGTCGCCGGGCATAAAGCGGGTGTCGATGCAGTGCGCGCGGTGATTGAGGTATGTGCCGAGGCCAAGGTCGAAGTGTTGACCCTGTTTGCCTTCTCCAGTGAGAACTGGCAACGGCCGGCCGAAGAAGTCAGCGCCTTGATGGACCTGTTCTTCAAGGCTTTGCGTCGTGAGGCCAAGCGCCTCAACGACAACAACATCAGCCTGCGTATCATCGGTGACCGTTCGCGGTTTCATCCGGAGCTGCAGGCGGCCATGCGCGAAGCTGAAGCCATCACCGCTGGCAGCAACCGTTTTGTACTGCAGATCGCGGCCAACTATGGCGGCCAGTGGGATATCGCCCAGGCCGCGCAGCGCCTGGCTCGCGAGGTACAGGCCGGGCACCTGCGGCCCGACGACATCACGCCCGAATTGTTGCAAACCTGCCTGGTGACCGGTGACCTGCCGTTGCCGGACCTGTGTATCCGCACCGGTGGCGAGCACCGCATCAGCAACTTCCTGTTGTGGCAGTTGGCCTACACCGAGCTGTACTTCTCCGACCTGTTCTGGCCGGACTTCAAACACGATGCCATGCGTAATGCACTGGCCGATTTCGCTTCCCGTCAGCGCCGCTTCGGTAAAACGAGCGAGCAGATCGAAGCTGGAGCCCGGGTTTAAATGCTTAAACAACGAATCATCACCGCACTGATCCTGCTGCCGGTCGCCTTGTGTGGGTTTTTCCTGCTCGATGGTTCCGGCTTTGCGCTGTTTATCGGCGTGGTCGTGACCCTGGGTGCCTGGGAGTGGGCGCGTCTGGCGGGCTTTAATGCGCAATTGCCACGCGTGGTCTACGCCGCTGTTGTAGCGCTGTTGCTGTTTCTGATGCATACCCTGTCGAGCATCGTGGTGCCTTGGGTATTGGGCGCTGCGGTGCTGTGGTGGGCGCTCGCGACCTTCCTGGTGCTGACCTTTCCGCGCACCAGTGGCCAGTGGTCCAGTGTTGCCAGCAAATTGGTGATTGGCTTGTTGATTTTGCTGCCGGCCTGGCAAGGCCTGGTGGAAATCAAGAATGCACCGATGGGCAACTGGCTGATCATGGCGGTGATGGTATTGGTGTGGGGCGCCGATATTGGCGCCTACTTCTCTGGTCGCGCCTTCGGCAAGCGCAAGCTGGCCTCGGCTGTCAGTCCTGGCAAGAGCTGGGAAGGCGTCTACGGCGGCTTGGCGTTGACCTTGCTGATCACGCTCGTAGTGGGTGTTGTGCGCGACTGGTCGGTGAAGGAAATACTCCTGGCCCTGCTGGGTACGGCGGTCGTGGTGTTCATCTCGGTGGTGGGCGACCTGACTGAAAGCATGTTCAAGCGCCAGGCCGGGATCAAGGACAGCAGCAACCTGCTGCCGGGCCATGGCGGCGTGCTGGATCGTATCGATAGCCTTACCGCTGCTATCCCGATCTTTGCAGTGCTGTTGTGGATGACGGCTTCGTGAGCCGCCTGCAACAGGTGACCGTGCTGGGTGCAACCGGCTCGGTGGGGTTGAGCACCCTGGATGTGATCGCTCGCCATCCTGACCGTTATCAGGTGTTTGCCTTGACCGGGTTCACCCGTTTGGCCGAGCTGCTGGCCCTGTGCGTGCGTCATACGCCGCGCTTTGCCGTAGTGCCTGAAGTGGCGGCAGCACGTGGCTTGCAGCAACAGTTGCAGGCTGTCGGGCTGGCTACGCAGGTGCTGGTGGGTGAGGAAGGGCTGTGCCAGGTGTCGGCCGATGCCGAGGTAGACACCGTGGTGGCGGCCATCGTCGGCGCAGCGGGTTTGCGCCCGACGCTGGCAGCGGTGGGTGCTGGCAAGAAGATCCTGCTGGCCAATAAAGAAGCGCTGGTCATGTCCGGCACGCTCTTTATGCAGGCAGTACGCAAGAGCGGCGCAGTGTTGCTGCCCCTCGACAGCGAACACAACGCAATCTTCCAGTGCATGCCCGGTGATTTTGCCCGCGGCTTGAGCCAGGTGGGTGTACGACGGATTCTTCTTACGGCATCCGGTGGCCCGTTCCGGCAAACTCCACTGGCTGATCTGGAGCACGTGTCGCCTGATCAGGCCTGTGCACACCCGAACTGGTCCATGGGGCGCAAGATTTCCGTGGACTCGGCGAGCATGATGAACAAAGGCCTGGAGTTGATCGAGGCGTGCTGGTTGTTCGACGCTCGGCCGGATCAGGTTGAAGTGGTGATCCATCCGCAAAGTGTGATTCATTCCCTGGTCGACTATGTGGACGGCTCGGTGCTGGCGCAGTTGGGTAACCCGGACATGCGCACGCCGATCGCCAATGCCCTGGCCTGGCCGGAGCGGATTGACTCGGGGGTCGCGCCGTTGGACCTGTTCGCCGTTGCGCGCCTGGACTTCGAGGCGCCGGACGAACAACGCTTCCCGTGCCTGCGTTTGGCGCGGCAAGCAGCAGAGGCGGGCAACAGTGCGCCGGCGATGCTTAATGCGGCTAACGAGGTGGCTGTGGCGGCGTTTCTTGACGGGCGTATTCGCTTCCCGCAGATCCCGAGTATCATCGAGGAAGTTTTGAGCCTTGAGCCCGTTGTGGCAGTGGAAGATTTGGGTGCAGTGTTCGAGGCCGATGCAAAGGCCCGTGCCCTGGCCGAGCAATGGTTGAACCGCAACGCGCGTTAGCCTGTGGGCAGGTTTGAGCCTTCAGGCACTGGATTGGAATGCGGAGAAATTAGATGAGTGCGCTCTACATGATTGTCGGCACCCTGGTTGCTCTGGGTGTGCTGGTCACCTTCCACGAATTCGGCCACTTTTGGGTGGCGCGTCGTTGCGGCGTCAAGGTACTGCGCTTTTCCGTCGGTTTCGGCATGCCGTTGCTGCGTTGGCACGATCGTCGTGGCACCGAATTCGTAATTGCGGCCATTCCGCTGGGTGGCTACGTCAAAATGCTCGATGAGCGTGAAGGCGAAGTGCCGGCTGATCAATTGGACCAGTCCTTTAATCGCAAGACCGTTCGTCAGCGTATCGCGATTGTGGCTGCCGGTCCGATCGCCAACTTCCTCTTGGCGATGGTGTTCTTCTGGGTCTTGGCCATGATGGGCAGCCAGCAGGTGCGCCCGGTCATCGGCGCGGTCGAAGCGGACAGCATGGCGGCCAAGGCCGGCCTGGTCGCAGGGCAGGAAATTGTTTCCATTGATGGCGAACCGACCACAGGGTGGGGCGCGGTCAATTTACAGCTGGTACGCCGCATGGGTGAAAGCGGCACCATTAATGTGGTGGTGCGCGAACAGGATTCCACCGCCGAGACGCCTCGCGCCCTGGCCCTGGATCACTGGCTCAAGGGCGCAGATGAGCCTGATCCGATCAAGTCGCTGGGGATTCGGCCTTGGCGCCCGGCCTTGCCGCCGGTACTGGCCGAGCTGGATCCGAAAGGCCCGGCGCAAGCCGCAGGTCTGAAAACCGGCGATCGTTTGTTGGCCCTTGATGGCCAGGCGCTGGGCGACTGGCAGCAAGTGGTTGATCTGGTGCGTGTACGCCCTGATACCAAAATTGTGCTGAAAGTTGAGCGCGATGGTGCTCAAATCGACGTCCCTGTGACCCTGGCGGTACGCGGGGAAGCCAAGGCCGCTGGGGGCTACCTGGGTGCCGGGGTGAAAGGTGTCGACTGGCCACCCTCGATGGTGCGGGAGGTCAGCTTCGGGCCGTTGGCGGCGATTGGCGAGGGTGCAAAACGCACTTGGACCATGAGTGTGCTGACCCTCGAATCGCTCAAGAAAATGTTGTTCGGCGAGCTCTCGGTAAAAAACTTGAGTGGACCGATAACCATTGCTAAAGTGGCGGGCGCTTCTGCCCAGTCGGGTGTCGCGGATTTCCTGAATTTCCTGGCTTATCTGAGTATTAGCCTTGGAGTTCTGAATTTGCTGCCCATTCCAGTATTGGATGGGGGGCATCTGTTGTTTTATCTGGTCGAGTGGGTGCGTGGTCGCCCCTTGTCGGATCGGGTGCAGGGTTGGGGGATACAGATCGGTATCAGTTTGGTGGTTGGAGTGATGTTGTTAGCTCTGGTCAACGATCTGGGACGACTGTAACGCTTCGCTGAATTGCGAATCTGCCGCATTTTGCGGCAGTTTGTTTATTGCCAGTTGGAATAAGAAAGGACTTCATGAAACGTCTGCTGCTAACTGCGGTTCTCACCGTATTGATGATCGCCGAAGTTCACGCCGAGTCCTTCACTATCTCCGATATTCGCGTCAACGGCCTCCAGCGGGTTTCCGCCGGTAGCGTCTTTGGTGCCTTGCCGTTGAACGTCGGGGAACAGGCGGATGATCGTCGCCTGGTGGAATCCACTCGTGCGCTGTTCAAAACCGGGTTCTTTCAAGATATCCAACTGGGTCGCGAAGGTAACGTCCTGGTCATCACTGTCGTTGAGCGACCTTCCGTCGCCAGTATCGAGATCGAGGGTAACAAGGCGATCTCCACTGAAGACTTGATGAAGGGTCTCAAGCAATCCGGCCTGGCCGAAGGCGAGATCTTCCAGCGCGCCACCCTCGAGGGTGTGCGTAACGAACTGCAACGTCAGTACGTCGCCCAGGGTCGCTATTCCGCGTCCGTGGAAACCGAAGTGATTCCGCAGCCTCGTAACCGTGTTGGCCTCAAGGTCAAGATCAACGAAGGCACCGTGGCGGCGATCCAGCACATCAACGTGGTGGGTAACACCAAGTTTGCTGATGACGACCTGATCGACCTGTTCGAACTCAAGACCACCAACTGGCTGTCGTTCTTCAAGAACGATGACAAGTACGCCCGTGAAAAACTCTCCGGTGACCTGGAACGTCTGCGTTCCTACTACCTGGACCGTGGCTATATCAACATGGATATCGCTTCGACCCAGGTGTCCATCACCCCGGACAAGAAACACGTCTACATCACCGTCAACGTCAACGAAGGTGAGAAATACACCGTGCGTGACGTCAAGCTCAGCGGCGACCTGAAAGTCCCTGAAGACCAGGTGAAGTCGCTGTTGCTGGTGCAGAAAGACCAGGTGTTCTCGCGCAAGCTGATGACCACCACGTCCGAACTGATCACCCGTCGCCTGGGTAACGAAGGCTATACCTTCGCCAACGTCAACGGCGTGCCGACCCCGCACGACGAAGACCACACCGTGGACATCACCTTCGTTGTCGACCCAGGCAAGCGTGCCTACGTGAACCGCATCAACTTCCGTGGCAACACCAAGTCTGCGGACGAAGTGCTGCGTCGTGAGATGCGTCAGATGGAAGGTGGCTGGGCGTCGACTTACCTGATCGACCAGTCCAAGACCCGTCTTGAGCGCCTGGGCTTCTTTAAGGAAGTCAACGTCGAAACCCCGGCCGTACCGGGTGTGGATGACCAGGTTGACGTGAACTACGCCGTTGAAGAGCAGGCCTCGGGTTCGATCACTGCCAGCGTCGGCTTTGCACAGAGTGCCGGTCTGATCCTCGGTGGTTCGATCACCCAGAACAACTTCCTCGGTACCGGTAACAAGGTCTCCATCGGCCTGACCCGAAGCGAATACCAGAGCCGCTATAACTTCGGTTATGTCGACCCCTACTGGACAGCTGACGGTGTGAGCCTGGGCTACAACGCCTTCTACCGCACCACCGACTACAAAGACCTGAACGTTGACGTTGCCAGCTACGCGATCGACAGCCTCGGCGCCGGTGTCAACATCGGTTACCCGATCAGCGAGACTTCGCGTCTGACCTTCGGTTTTACTGCGCAACAGGACAAAATCAAGACCGGTGTGTACACCACGGATGAGATTTTCGACTTCGTGCGCCGTGAAGGTGACCAGTTCCTGAACTTCAAGGCGTCGGTTGGCTGGTCGGAATCGACCCTGAACAAAGGTGTGCTGGCGACACGTGGCCATTCCCAAAGCCTGACTGCTGAAGCCACCACGCCGGGCAGCGACCTGTCGTTCTTCAAGCTCGACTACCGTGGCCAGTTGTTCCAGCCGCTGAGCGACAACTACACCGTGCGCCTGCACACCGAATTGGGTTATGGCGACGGTTATGGTTCGACCAGTGGTCTGCCGTTCTATGAGAACTACTATGCAGGCGGTTTCAACTCGGTTCGTGGCTTCAAGGACAGTACCTTGGGCCCGCGTGGTACGCCGAGTCGTGGTCAAGCGGTAACCGGTAACCAAGGCACGCTCCCTGACTCCAACAATGACGCTCTGGCATTCGGTGGTAACGTACTGATCCAGGGTGGTGCCGAGCTTCTGTTCCCGCTGCCATTCGTCAAGGATCAGCGTTCGCTGCGTACTTCGGTCTTCTGGGACGTGGGTAACGTGTTTGACTCCAAGTGCCAACAGGTCAACAACCCGACTCCTGGTTCTGTGTCCAACACCCAGTGCAATGACGTCAGTCTGACCAACCTCGCCAGTTCCGTAGGTGTAGGTGTGACGTGGGTGACTGCACTTGGCCCATTGAGCTTTGCTCTGGCCATGCCGATCAAGAAACCGGATAACGCTGAAACCCAGATTTTCCAATTCTCCCTCGGCCAGACGTTCTAAGCGTCTGACCCAAGATAACGACAACGGATTCTGTAGGAGTACATCGTGCGTAAGTTGACTCAATTGGTTCTGCTGGCCACCGTGCTGGTAACCACCCCGGCCTTCGCCGAAATGAAAATCGCCGTCCTGAACTATCAGATGGCCCTGCTGGAATCCGACGCGGCCAAGCGTTACGCCGTGGATGCCGAGAAGAAGTTCGGTCCGCAACTGACCAAGCTCAAGACTCTGGAAAGCAGTGCCAAGGGTATCCAGGATCGTCTGGTAGCCGGTGGCGACAAAATGCAGCAAGGCGAGCGTGAGCGTCTGGAGCTTGAATTCAAGCAAAAGGCCCGCGACTACCAGTTCCAGTCCAAGGAGCTGAACGAAGCCAAAGCCGTTGCTGACCGTGAAATGCTCAAGCAGCTCAAGCCTAAGCTCGACAGCGCCGTGGAAGAAGTCATCAAGAAAGGTGCCTTTGACCTGGTGTTCGAGCGCGGCGCCGTGATTGACGTCAAGCCTCAATACGACATCACCCGCCAGGTGATCGAGCGCATGAACCAGCTGAAGTAAGCCATGACCGCGACTATCAAGCTCGGCGAGTTGGCCGAGTTCCTGGGGGCCACCTTGCGTGGCTCCAAGGAGAAAGAAATTACTGGGCTAGCCACCTTGCAGGAGGCTGGCCCAGCTCAGTTGAGCTTCCTCGCAAATCCCCAATACCGTAAATACCTGGTCGACAGCCAAGCCGCAGCCGTGTTGCTGAAGGCCGCTGACGCCGAAGGGTTTAACGGGGATGCGCTGGTGGTTGCCGACCCTTACCTGGCGTATGCCCGGGCGTCGCACCTGTTCGATCCGAAACCCAGGGCGGCGGCTGGTATTCACCCGTCGGCCGTGATTGCCGATGATGCCCAGGTTGACCCTGCGGCCAGCATTGGCGCGTTTGCCGTGATCGAGAGTGGTGCGCGCATTGCTGCCGGTGTCACGGTGGGGGCTCATTGCTTTATCGGTGCGCGCTGCGAAATCGGCGCCGATGGTTGGCTGGCGCCTCGCGTCACCCTTTACCACGACGTGCGTATTGGTGAGCGGGTTGTCATTCAGTCAGGCGCAGTGATCGGTGGCGAAGGTTTCGGTTTTGCCAACGCCAAAGGCATCTGGCACAAAATTGCCCAGGTCGGCGGCGTATTGATCGGCGACGACGTGGAAATCGGTGTCAACACCGCTGTGGATCGCGGGGCCTTGGCCGATACCGTACTCGGTAACGGCGTGAAGCTCGACAACCAGATCCAGATCGCCCACAACGTGCAGATTGGCGATCACACCGCCATGGCGGCGTGCGTGGGTATCTCCGGCAGTACCAAGATCGGCAAGCATTGCATGCTCGCCGGTGGCGTTGGGCTGGTGGGGCATATTGAAGTTTGCGACAACGTCTTCATCACCGGCATGACCATGGTGACCCACTCGATTACCGAGCCGGGTGCCTACTCTTCCGGTACGGCCATGCAGCCTGCGGCTGAATGGCGCAAAAGTGCGGCACGTTTGCGCAAGATCGACGACATGGCCCGACGCCTCAAGCAGGTCGAAAAGCGTGTCGAGGACGTGACCCCTGGCGGTAATGCTTCATCAGAAGGCTGATACCATTTCCATATCAAGTGTGCACAGCCGCTAGACTGCCTCCTTGATTTGCTAGCGGGGCGTGCGTTTAGTTCGCCCGCCCCCAATCTTTATTACAGGCTTCCCCCCGAAATGATGGACATCAACGAGATTCGCGAATACCTGCCTCACCGTTACCCGTTCCTGCTGGTGGATCGTGTAGTGGACCTCAATGTCGAGGAAAAGCGCATTCGTGCCTACAAGAATGTCAGCATCAACGAACCGTTCTTCAATGGTCACTTCCCCGCGCATCCGATCATGCCGGGCGTGCTGATTATCGAAGCGATGGCCCAGGCTGCCGGTATCCTTGGTTTCAAAATGCTCGACCTCAAGCCTGCCGACGGCACGCTTTACTATTTCGTGGGCTCCGACAAACTGCGCTTTCGCAACCCGGTCACTCCGGGTGACCAGTTGATCCTGGAAGCCAAGTTCATCAGCTGCAAGCGCCAGATCTGGAAGTTCGAATGCCAGGCCTCGGTGGACGGCAAGCCGGTGTGTTCCGCTGAGATCATCTGTGCGGAACGCAAACTATGAGTTTGATTGACCCTCGCGCAATCATCGATCCGTCGGCCGTTCTGGCCGCCGACGTTGAGGTCGGCCCTTGGTCGATCATCGGCGCAGGTGTTGAAATCGGCGAGGGGACTGTCATCGGGCCACACGTGATCCTCAAAGGTCCGACCCGCATTGGCAAACACAATCGTATCTACCAGTTTTCCTCGGTAGGCGAAGACACCCCGGACATGAAGTACAAGGGTGAAGAAACACGCCTGGTAATCGGTGATCACAACATCATCCGTGAAGGTGTGACCATTCACCGTGGCACTGTGCAGGATCGTGCCGAAACCACGCTGGGTGATCACAATCTGATCATGGCCTATGCGCATATCGGCCATGACAGTGTGATCGGCAACCATTGCATCCTGGTCAACAACACGGCGCTGGCCGGCCATGTGCACGTTGACGATTGGGCGATCCTGTCCGGCTTCACCCTGGTCCACCAGTACTGCCATATCGGCGCCCACAGCTTTTCCGGCATGGGCACGGCGATTGGCAAGGATGTTCCGGCATTTGTCACGGTGTTCGGCAACCCTGCCGAAGCCCGCAGCATGAACTTCGAAGGCATGCGCCGTCGCGGTTTCAGTGAAGACGCGATTCACGCTCTGCGCCGCGCCTATAAGACGGTTTACCGTCAGGGGCTGACGGTTGAGCAGGCACTGACTGAACTGACCGAGCCAGCAGCGTTGTTCCCGGAAGTCGCGGTGTTCCGCGACTCTATCCAGGCATCGACGCGCGGCATCACCCGCTGATCATGGCTACTCTGCGTATTGCGCTGGTGGCCGGTGAGGCTTCCGGCGATATCCTGGGCGCTGGGCTGATGCGGGCGCTCAAGGCCCAGCATCCAGCGGTGGAGTTTATTGGCGTGGGCGGCCCGCTCATGCAGGCCGAAGGTCTGACATCCTACTTTCCCATGGAGCGCCTGTCGGTCATGGGGCTGGTGGAGGTGCTGGGCCGACTGCGTGAGTTGCTGGCGCGCCGCAAGCTGCTGATTCAAACCCTGATCGAAGAAAAGCCCGACGTCTTTATTGGCATCGATGCGCCGGACTTCACCCTCAATATCGAACTCAAGTTGCGTCAGGCCGGCATCAAGACCGTGCATTACGTCAGCCCGTCCGTATGGGCGTGGCGGCAGAAGCGTGTGCTGAAGATCCGCGAAGGCTGCGACTTGATGCTGACCTTGCTGCCGTTCGAAGCCAGGTTTTACGAAGAGAAGGGCGTACCGGTGCGGTTTGTCGGGCATACCTTGGCCGACACCATCCCGCTACAAGCTGACCGCGCCGCCGCGCGCGCCCAACTGGGCTTGCCTGACGGTCCGCTGGTGGCATTGATGCCGGGCAGTCGAGGCGGTGAAGTCGGGCGTCTGGCCAGTGTGTTTTTCGAGGCTGCCGAACGCCTTCAAGCCTTGAAGCCAGGCGTGCGTTTCGTATTACCTTGCGCCAGCCCGCAACGGCGTGCGCAAATCGAGACGTTGCTCGAAGGCCGCAATCTGCCGTTGACCTTGCTCGACGGCCAGTCGCACCTGGCTCTAGCCGCCTGTGATGCGGTATTGATTGCCTCGGGCACCGCGACCCTGGAGGCGCTGCTGTACAAACGCCCGATGGTCGTGGCTTATCGCCTGGCGCCGCTGACGTTCTGGATTCTCAAGCGCATGGTCAAGAGCCCTTACATCTCCTTGCCTAACCTGCTGGCCCAACGCCTGCTGGTGCCGGAGTTGTTGCAGGACGATGCAACGCCCGAAGCCCTGGCACAAACCCTACTACCCTTGATCGACGGCGGCGAAGAGCAGACCCGTGGTTTTGACGACATCCACCGCACCCTGCGGCGTGATGCATCGAACCAGGCAGCCGATGCCGTACTGACCTTGATCGGGCAAAAAGAGGACGCTTTATGACCACGCAAATGGGCCTGGATTTCAGTCTGGTCGCACACGCCGACGCACTGGTCGCCGGTGTTGATGAAGTGGGGCGTGGCCCGTTGTGTGGCGCGGTGGTGACGGCGGCGGTGATCCTCGACCCAAATCGCCCGATCCTCGGTCTCAATGACTCGAAAAAACTCACCGAAGCGCGCCGTGAAAAGCTCTACGACGAGATCTGCGAAAAAGCGTTGAGCTGGCACATCGCCCGGGCCGAAGTCGAAGAGATCGATGAGCTGAACATCCTTCACGCCACCATGCTGGCCATGCAGCGCGCCGTCGAAGGGCTGCACATCACACCGAAAATGGCGATGATCGACGGCAACCGCTGCCCCAAACTGGCGATGCCTTCAGAAGCCGTGGTCAAGGGGGATAGCAAGGTCCCGGCGATTGCCGCCGCCTCGATCCTGGCCAAAGTCAGCCGCGACCGCGAAATGGCGGCGTTTGAATTGATCTATCCGGGCTACGGCATCGGTGGTCATAAAGGTTACCCGACGCCCGTTCATCTGGAAGCCTTGGCTCGCCTGGGCCCTACGCCGATCCACCGTCGTTCGTTCGCCCCGGTCCGTCAGGCTTACGAGGCGCGTGAGAGTCTCAGCGAGGTTTAGTCGCGAGGCTGATGTTTTGCTCAAGGCCCGGTACAATCCCGGGCCTTGTTGTTTCTAAGTTTTTTAGACAGGATCACTATGCCGGCTTCATTCGTTCACCTGCGCCTGCACACTGAATACTCCCTGGTCGACGGCCTGGTACGGATCAAACCGCTGGTCAAAACCCTGGTGGGCATGAACATGCCTGCGGTGGCGGTTACCGACCAGAACAACATGTGTTCCCTGGTCAAGTTTTACAAGAACGCCATGGGCGCCGGCATCAAGCCGATTTGCGGCGCCGACCTGTGGCTGTCGAACAAAGACCCGGATAACCCCCTGAGCCGCATCAGCCTGCTGGCGATGAATGGCGTGGGTTATCGCAACCTCACCGAATTGATCTCGCGCGGTTTTATCGACGGCCAGCGCAACGGCTCGATCATCATTGAGCGTGAGTGGGTGGCTGAGGCGAGTGAGGGCGTGATCATGCTCTCGGCCGCCAAAGAGGGCGAGATCGGTATCGCGCTGCTGGGCGGCAACCCCCAGGAAGCCGAAGTGTTGGCCCGCGAGTGGATGGACGTGTTTCCCGACCGCTTCTATCTGGAAGTCCAGCGCACCAATCGCCCCAATGACGAAGAACACCTGCACGCCGCCGTGGCCCTGGCCGACAAGCTGGGCGCGCCGCTGGTTGCGACCAACGATGTGCGCTTTATCAAGAAAGAAGATTTCGAGGCCCACGAAACCCGCGTGTGCATTGGCGAAGGCCGGGCACTGGATGACCCGCGCCGCTCCAAGAACTACAGCGAAGAGCAGTACCTCAAAAGCGCCGATGAAATGGCCGAGCTGTTCAGCGACCTGCCTGAGGCGCTGGAAAACTCGGTCGAAATCGCCAAGCGCTGCAATATCGAAGTGAAGCTGGGCAAGCACTTTCTGCCCAACTTCCCGATTCCCGATGGCATGACCATCGATGAGTATTTCCGCAAGGTGTCGTTCGACGGTCTGGAAGAGCGATTGAGCGTTCTGCTGCCCAAGGACACCACCGAAGACTACGACGCCAAGCGCCAGGTCTACGTCGACCGGCTGAATTTCGAGCTGGATATCATTATCCAGATGGGGTTCCCCGGTTACTTCCTGATCGTAATGGACTTTATCCAGTGGGCCAAGAGCAACGGCGTGCCGGTAGGCCCAGGGCGGGGTTCGGGTGCCGGGTCGCTGGTGGCCTATGTGCAGAAGATCACCGACCTTGACCCGCTGGAATACGACCTGCTGTTCGAACGGTTCCTGAACCCGGAACGGGTTTCCATGCCCGACTTCGACGTCGACTTCTGCATGGACGGTCGCGACCGTGTGATCGAGTACGTGGCCGAGAAATACGGCCGCAACGCCGTGAGCCAGATCATCACCTTCGGTTCCATGGCGGCCAAGGCAGTAATCCGTGACGTGGCGCGGGTGCAAGGCAAGTCCTACGGTTTGGCGGACCGTCTATCGAAGATGATTCCGTTTGAAGTCGGCATGACCCTTGAGAAGGCTTACGAGCAGGAAGAAATCCTGCGCGACTTCATCAAGATCGATGAAGAAGCCGCCGAAATCTGGGACATGGCACGCAAACTCGAAGGCGTGGTGCGTAACGTCGGCAAACACGCCGGTGGTGTGGTGATTGCGCCAACCAAGCTCACCGACTTTTCGCCGATTTATTGCGATGAAGAAGGCGATGGCCTGGTCACCCAGTTCGACAAGGATGACGTGGAGGCAGCCGGCCTGGTGAAGTTCGACTTCCTCGGCCTGCGAACCCTGACGATCATCGACTGGGCGCTCAAGACCATTAACCGCGAGCGCGCCAAGGTCGACGAAGAACCGCTGGATATCGCGTTTATCCCGCTGGATGACAAACCTACCTACCAGCTGCTGCAAAAAGCCGAAACCACCGCGGTGTTCCAGCTTGAGTCGCGCGGCATGAAAGAGCTGATCAAAAAGCTCAAGCCCGACTGCCTGGAAGACTTGATCGCACTGGTGGCCTTGTTCCGCCCAGGCCCGCTGCAGTCGGGCATGGTGGATGACTTTATCAACCGTAAGCACGGCCGCGCCGAACTGGCGTACCCGCACTCCGATTACCAGTATGAAGGCCTAAAACCGGTACTGGCGCCGACCTACGGCATCATCTTGTATCAAGAACAGGTGATGCAGATTGCCCAGGTCATGGCCGGTTACACCCTTGGCGGTGCGGACATGCTGCGTCGCGCCATGGGTAAGAAAAAGCCCGAGGAAATGGCCAAGCAACGCGGCGGTTTCATTGAGGGTTGCGCCACCAACAATATCGACGCGGACCTGGCCGGTAACATTTTCGACCTGGTAGAGAAGTTCGCCGGTTACGGCTTCAACAAATCCCACTCCGCCGCCTACGGCCTGGTGTCGTACCAGACTGCCTGGCTGAAAGCCCACTACCCGGCGCCGTTCATGGCAGCGGTACTCTCGGCGGATATGCACAACACCGACAAGGTCGTGACCTTGATCGAGGAAGTGCGCACCATGAAGCTGCGCCTCGACGCGCCGGACGTGAACGCCTCGGAGTTCAAGTTCACGGTGAACGACGAAGGCCGCATCATCTATGGCCTGGGCGCCATCAAGGGCGTGGGCGAAGGGCCGGTTGAAGCAATCACCGAAGCGCGTCAGCATGGGCCGTTCGAGGATTTGTTCGACTTCTGCGCACGGGTTGACCTCAAGCGTATCAACAAGCGCACCCTCGATGGTTTGATCCGCAGTGGCGCGCTCGATCGTCTCGGCCCGTATTTCCATGATGAACCGAAGGCTTACCAGGCGAACATCGACCGCAACCGGGCGGTGCTGCTCACAGCCATGGAAGAAGCGATCAAGGCCGCCGAACAGACCGCCCGCACTCATGACAGTGGCCACGCCGACCTGTTTGGCGGGCTGTTTGTCGAGGAAGATGCCGACGTTTATGCCAACCATCGCAAGGCCAAGGAGCTGACCCTCAAGGAGCGTCTCAAAGGTGAGAAAGACACCCTGGGCCTGTACCTGACCGGTCACCCGATCGACGAGTACGAAGGTGAAATACGCCGTTTCGCCCGTCAGCGCATCATCGACCTGAAGCCAGCGCGCGATACCCAGACCGTCGCCGGCATGATCATCGCCCTGCGCGTGATGAAAAATAAGAAGGGCGACAAGATGGGCTTTATCACCCTCGATGACCGCTCGGGCCGCATCGAGGCGTCGCTGTTTGCCGATGCGTTTCACTCCGCGCAGTCACTGCTGCAGACCGATGCCATGGTGGTGGTGGAAGGCGAGGTCAGCAACGATGACTTCTCCGGCGGCCTGCGCCTGCGGATCAAGCGGGTGATGAGCATGGAAGATGCGCGCACCAACCTGGCCGAAAGCCTGCGCTTGAAGGTCAAGACCGAAGCCCTTAAAGGCGATCAGCTACGCTGGTTGGGTGACTTGCTCAAACGTCACCGTGGCGCGTGCCCGGTGACCATGGAATACACCGGCAATGACGCCAAGGCGATGTTGCAGTTTGGTGAGACGTGGCGAATTGATCCCGCTGATGGCTTGATTCAAGCTTTGCGTGACCAGTTCGGGCGAGACAACGTCTTCCTCCAATACCGCTGACGGTCAGATACGTCTGATCTCGGCTGAACATTTAATCTCGACCTAAACGCGCCTCTCCCTTAAGGTAGGGCGCGAATAGACAACCGGCTGGCCAGGCACTCCTTGGCCGTCGACCCAAGACGGACGCTTATGAACCCGAATTTTCTTGATTTCGAACAGCCGATCGCTGACCTGCAAGCCAAGATTGAAGAACTGCGCCTGGTCGGCAATGACAATTCGCTGAATATCGGCGATGAGATCGCTCGCCTGCAAGACAAGAGCAGCACGCTCACCGAAGACATTTTCGGCAAGCTGACCAGCTGGCAGATCGCGCGCCTGGCCCGCCACCCGCGCCGTCCGTACACCCTGGATTATATTCAGCACATTTTCACCGAATTCGACGAGTTGCATGGCGATCGCCACTTTTCCGACGACGCGGCCATCGTGGGCGGTATTGCCCGCCTGGACGACCAGCCAGTGATGGTGATCGGTCACCAGAAAGGCCGTGAAGTGCGTGAAAAGGTTCGCCGTAACTTCGGCATGCCGCGCCCGGAAGGCTACCGCAAGGCGTGCCGTCTGATGGAAATGGCCGAGCGCTTCAAGATGCCGATCCTGACCTTCATCGACACCCCGGGTGCTTACCCCGGTATCGATGCCGAAGAGCGCAACCAGAGCGAAGCGATCGCGTGGAACCTGCGCGTCATGTCCCGTCTGAAAACCCCGATCATCGCCACCGTGATTGGTGAGGGTGGTTCCGGCGGTGCACTGGCCATTGGCGTCTGCGACCAACTGAACATGCTGCAATATTCGACCTACGCGGTGATTTCGCCGGAAGGTTGCGCCTCGATCCTGTGGAAAACCGCCGAAAAAGCGCCGGACGCTGCCGAAGCCATGGGCATCACCGCCGATCGCCTGAAAGGCCTGGGCATCGTTGACAAGGTTATCGCCGAGCCATTGGGCGGCGCCCACCGCGATCCGGCTGCCGCTGCTGCGACTATCCGTGCCGAGCTGGGTTCGCAACTGGCGATGCTCAAGAAGCTGGACAACGAAGCGCTGCTCAAGCGTCGTTATGAGCGCCTGATGAGCTACGGCCTCTAAGTCCTCGCAGTACCCTATGTGGGAGCTGGCTTGTGTGGGAGCTGGCTTGCCTGCGATAGCATCAACTCGGTGTAACAGATGAACCGAGTTGTCTGCATCGCGGGCAGGCCCGGCTCCCACACATGCCCGCTCCCACATTTGCTTTGTGTATGCTTGGCTGCCGTATTCCAGTTCTGCGCCGGTATTTTTGATGAGCCCTACTTTACCCGCCAAACTTCTGCGAAACCTCGCCCCTTGGCGCAACGCCCCCGCCTGGCATATTGCCTTCTCTGGCGGCCTTGATTCCACCGTCCTGCTGCACCTCCTGGCCTCCCTGGCAAGCACCGAAACCCTGCCGCCCCTCAGCGCAATCCATGTCCATCATGGTCTGCAAGCTGCCGCCGATGCCTGGCCAAGTCATTGCCAGGGCGTATGTGACGAGCTGGACGTGCCCTTGCAGGTGGTGCGTGTGCAAATCCAGTCGGGTGCCAGCGTTGAGCGCGCAGCGCGGGAGGCGCGCTACCGGGCGTTTACCGAAGTGACCGGGGCAGGGCAGGTGATGCTCACCGGCCAGCATCGTGACGATCAAGCCGAAACCCTGTTGTTTCGCCTGTTGCGTGGCGCGGGGGTGCGAGGCTTGGCGGCCATGCCGGTGCATCGCCCATTGGGGGGAGGGCACTTGCTGCGGCCCTTGCTGGATGTCTCACGCGTCGAGCTGCAAGCCTATGCGCACCAGCACCAGTTGCAGTGGATCGAAGACCCATCCAACGCCGATTCCCGATTTTCGCGCAATTACCTGCGCAATCGTGTGTTTCCGCTGCTGAGCGAGCGTTGGCCCCAAGCGGTCGCCAGCCTGGCCCGCGCTGCCGAGCATTTGAGCGAAGCCCAGGGCTTGCTCGACGAATTGGCCGTCATTGACCTGCAAACCGCCGACCAGCCTTCGCCGTTTCCCTGGCTGGCCTTGCCGTCATTGGCCCTCGCTCCCTTGCGCGAACTTTCCGATGCCCGCCAACGCAATGCCCTGCGCCACTGGCTCACGCCGCTGACGCGCTTGCCCGACAGCGACCACTGGGCCGGTTGGTATTCCTTGCGGGATGCCAAGGGTGATGCGCAACCGCTGTGGCGCCTGGCCGATGGTCAATTGCACCGCTGCGGCGAGCGTGTGTGGTGGCTGCCTTCCACCTATTCAGCGTTTTCCGACACGCCGGTGAGCTGGCCCCATCCGCAAAACCCACTAGAGTTACCGGGTAATGGTCAGCTTGAATTTATCGGAGAGGCGCCTGCAGGCCCGTTGGCGATTCGTTATCGCCAGGGCGGCGAAATCATCGATGTGCCTGGTCGGGGCCGGCGGGACTTGAAGCGCCTGCTGAATGAAAGTAGCTTGCCGGGCTTCATCCGTGGCAGATTGCCGCTGCTCTATCAGGGCGAGCAATTGCTGGCTGTCCCAACCCTTGCGGGGCTATGGGCCTGCTCGACTGGCAAGTGGCAATTACATTGGATGCCACAGACGTGCGATCAAGGTTTGAGCTGATAGAGGCTTTCCGGTAGACTACGCTCCCTTCTTGATACAACTTCTGTGGATTCAACTGAATCGCAGCAGTTGCCGATTACCAAGCAGTCTTTGCTGGGCGATTCCAAAAAATGTGTAGCGATCAACGTACCGGTGTTTCATTGCTGGTCTGTCACCACGCGGCGGTTTTTTTGAAAGGTGCACTGTGATTAATGCAGGTGATCGGGGGCTTCGGCCTTCCTTCGCTTTCCCCGGCGGCTCGGACCGCTTTAACGCAGACTTCTAGGGTTTTTCATGACGCGCTACATATTCGTCACGGGCGGTGTTGTTTCTTCATTGGGGAAAGGCATTGCCTCCGCTTCATTGGCGGCCATCCTGGAGGCGCGGGGACTTAAGGTCACCATGCTCAAGCTGGACCCGTACATCAACGTTGACCCGGGCACCATGAGCCCGTTCCAGCACGGTGAAGTGTTCGTCACCCACGACGGCGCCGAAACCGACCTGGACCTGGGCCACTACGAGCGGTTCATCCGCACGACCATGACCCAGAACAACAACTTCACCACCGGTCGTGTCTACGAGCACGTGCTGCGCAAAGAGCGCCGTGGTGACTACCTGGGTGCAACCATCCAGGTGATCCCGCACATTACCGACGAAATCAAACGCCGCATCATCAAGGGTGCAGGCGATGCCGACGTGGCAATGGTCGAGATCGGTGGCACCGTGGGTGACATCGAATCCCAACCGTTCCTCGAAGCCATCCGCCAGCTGCGTTTCGAAGTCGGCGCCAAGCGCGCGATGCTGATGCACCTCACGTTGGTGCCGTACATCGCCACCGCCGGCGAGACCAAGACCAAGCCAACCCAGCACTCGGTAAAAGAGCTGCGTTCGATTGGCCTGCAGCCGGACGTGCTGGTGTGCCGCTCCGATCACCCGATCGACATTTCCTCGCGTCGCAAGATCGCGCAATTCACCAACGTTGAAGAACGTGCGGTCATCGCGCTGGAAGACGCCGACACCATCTACAAGATCCCGGGCATCCTGCACTCGCAAGGCCTGGACGATTTTGTGGTCGAGCGTTTCGGCCTGCAGTGCAATGGCGCAGACCTGTCCGAGTGGGAAGCCGTGGTTGACGCCAAGCTCAACCCTGAGCACGAAGTCACCATCGCCATGGTCGGCAAGTACATGGAACTGCTGGATGCGTACAAGTCGCTGATCGAAGCGATGAGCCACGCGGGTATCAGCAACCGTACCAAGGTCAACCTGCGCTACATTGATTCCGAAGACATCGAGAACCAGGGCACTGCACTGCTCGAAGGTGTTGACGCGATCCTCGTGCCAGGCGGTTTCGGCCTGCGTGGCGTGGAAGGCAAGATCACCGCGGTTCAATACGCTCGTGAAAACAAAGTGCCGTACCTGGGTATCTGCCTGGGCATGCAAGTGGCCGTTATCGAGTTCGCCCGTAACGTGCTGGGCTGGAAAGACGCCAACTCCACCGAGTTCGATCACACCAGCGGCCACCCGGTCGTGGGCCTGATCACCGAGTGGGAAGACGCCACCGGCGCCGTTGAAACCCGTACCGAAACCTCCGACCTGGGCGGCACCATGCGCCTTGGCGCACAGGACTGCCTGCTGGAGCCGGGCTCGCTGGTTCACGACTGCTACGGCAAGGACGTGATCGTCGAGCGTCACCGTCACCGCTACGAAGTGAACAACAACCTGCTGCCGCAGATCAAAGAAGCCGGCCTGAAAATCTCCGGTCGCTCCGGTGATGGCAAGCTGGTTGAAGTGGTCGAGGCGCCGGATCATCCGTGGTTCGTGGCCTGCCAGTTCCACCCTGAGTTCACCTCGACGCCGCGCGATGGTCACCCGTTGTTCAGCGGTTTCGTTAAAGCAGCACTGACGCAACATCAGAAGAAGGCGTAAACCTGATGGCCCAGAAGATCATTCGCGTAGGCGACATCGAGATTGCCAACGACAAGCCCATGGTGCTGTTCGGCGGCATGAACGTGCTGGAAAGCCGCGACATGGCGATGCAGGTCTGTGAAGAGTACGTAAAAGTGACCGAGAAACTCGGTATCCCTTACGTGTTCAAGGCCAGCTTCGACAAGGCCAACCGTTCGTCCGTGACCTCCTATCGTGGCCCCGGCCTTGAAGAAGGCATGCGGATCTTCCAGGACATCAAGCAAGCCTTTGGCGTGCCGATCATCACCGACGTCCACGAGCCTGAACAGGCTGCCGTGGTCGCCGAGGTGTGCGACATCATCCAGTTGCCGGCCTTCCTGTCGCGCCAGACCGATCTGGTCGTTGCGATGGCCAAGACCGGCGCTGTGATCAATATCAAAAAAGCCCAGTTCCTCGCGCCTCAGGAAATGAAACACATCCTGAACAAGTGCGTGGAAGCGGGTAACGACCAGTTGATCCTCTGCGAGCGTGGTTCGAGCTTCGGCTACAACAACCTCGTGGTGGACATGCTCGGTTTCGGCATCATGAAACAGTTCGAATACCCGGTATTCTTCGACGTGACCCACGCGCTGCAAATGCCCGGTGGTCGCGCCGATTCTGCTGGCGGGCGACGTGCCCAGGTGCTGGACCTGGCCAAGGCGGGCATCAGCCAGTCGCTGGCGGGCCTGTTCCTGGAAGCTCACCCGGACCCGGACAACGCCAAGTGCGACGGCCCTTGCGCCCTGCGCCTGGACAAGCTGGAGCCGTTTTTGGCCCAGTTGAAGCAGTTGGACGAACTGGTCAAGAGTTTTCCGACGGTAGAGACCGCGTAAGCCGCGTTTCTCCGGTAAAGTATCCCACGCTAAACGCTCAGGCCTGCGGGCCTGAGCCTTGTCGCCTGCAAGTCTGCCCTGTTGTTCCACCCTTGCGGTCGGTCAAAAGATTTCCTACAGCTGCGTCGTTTTCGTCAACTTTGGAGTGTTTACAACAATGGCAAAAATCGTCGACATCAAAGGTCGTGAAGTTCTCGACTCCCGTGGCAACCCCACCGTCGAAGCCGACGTGCTTCTCGATAACGGCATCATCGGCAGCGCTTGCGCGCCGTCCGGTGCGTCTACCGGTTCGCGCGAAGCGCTGGAACTGCGTGATGGCGACAAGAGCCGTTACCTGGGCAAAGGTGTACTCAAAGCTGTAGCCAACATCAACGGCCCGATCCGTGACCTGTTGCTGGGCAAAGACCCGCTGGACCAGAAAGCCCTGGACCACGCGATGATCAAGCTCGACGGCACCGACAACAAAGGCAGCCTGGGCGCCAACGCCATCCTCGCCGTGTCCCTGGCCGCTGCCAAGGCGGCTGCGCAGGACCAGGACCTGCCGCTGTACGCACACATCGCCAACCTGAACGGTACCCCGGGTGTTTACTCGATGCCGGTGCCGATGATGAACATCATCAACGGTGGCGAGCACGCCGATAACAACGTCGACATCCAGGAATTCATGGTGCAGCCGGTTGGCGCCAAGACCTTCTCCGAAGGCCTGCGCATGGGCACCGAGATTTTCCATCACCTCAAGGCTGTGCTGAAGGCCCGTGGCCTTAGCACTGCGGTGGGTGACGAAGGTGGCTTTGCACCGAACCTGGCGTCCAACGAAGATGCACTCAAAGTCATCTCCGAAGCTGTGGCCAACGCTGGCTACAAGCTGGGCACCGACGTGACCCTGGCCCTGGACTGCGCGGCCAGCGAATTCTACGAAGACGGCAAGTACAACCTGTCCGGCGAAGGCCACGTGTTTACGTCGGAAGGTTTTGCTGATTACCTCAAAGGCCTCACCGAGCGCTACCCGATCATCTCGATCGAAGACGGCCTGGACGAGTCCGACTGGGATGGCTGGAAAGTCCTCACCGACAAGATCGGCGAGAAAATCCAGCTGGTGGGCGACGACCTGTTCGTCACCAACACCAAGATCCTGAAAGAAGGCATCGATAAAAAGATCGCCAACTCGATCCTGATCAAGTTCAACCAGATCGGCACCCTGACCGAAACCCTGGAAGCCATCCAGATGGCCAAGGCTGCGGGCTACACTGCCGTGATCTCGCACCGCTCCGGCGAAACCGAAGATTCGACCATTGCCGACTTGGCTGTGGGCACTTCGGCAGGCCAGATCAAGACCGGCTCCCTGTGCCGTTCCGATCGTGTGTCCAAGTACAACCAATTGCTGCGTATCGAAGAGCAACTGGCGGGTAAAGCCAAGTACAACGGTCGTAGCGAGTTTCGCGGCTGATTGTTAAGTGGTAAAAGTCTAAGGATTGTGTCGGAAAGTTCACGACAGTGTGTATTTCGGCGCTAATCTGATGGCTATCAAGCACAAGCCTGGGTCTTCCAGGCTTCGTGCTATCAGTTGCTGTAGAAGTTTTGCATGGCTGTCTTTTTTTACTGGATACCCGGATTTCGATGCGCAGTCCCAATTGGTTGTTCCTCGTCTTGCTCTTGTTGCTGGCTGGCCTGCAATACCGCCTATGGGTGGGTAATGGCAGCTTTGCGCAGGTAAAAGAGTTGACCCAGCAGATTGCCGACCAGCATGCCGAAAACGAACGTCTGCTGGAGCGCAACCGCGTCCTCGATGCCGAAGTGCTTGAGCTGAAAAAAGGTACGGAGACCGTTGAAGAACGGGCTCGCCATGAGTTGGGCATGGTCAAGGAGGGTGAAACCCTCTACCAGTTGGCCCAATGAGTAACGATTTACCGGCCTTCTGGGCCGTGATTCCTGCCGCGGGCGTCGGTGCCCGTATGGCTGCGGACCGTCCCAAGCAGTATCTGCAACTGGGCGGGCGCACTATTCTGGAACACAGCCTTGGCTGTTTTCTCGACCATCCAGGCCTCAAGGGGCTGGTGGTCAGCCTTGCTGTCGATGATCCCTATTGGCCAAACCTGTCGTGTGCCAACGACCCTCGCATCGTGCGTGCGGAAGGCGGCGACGAGCGCTCGGGCTCGGTGCTCAATGCGCTGTTGCAACTCAATGCCCTGGGCGCCAGTGATGATGATTGGGTGCTGGTGCACGATGCCGCGCGGCCAAACCTGAGCCGGGATGACCTCGACACACTCCTGGCTGAACTGGCGGATGATCCGATCGGCGGCCTGCTGGCGGTGCCGGCGCGCGACACCCTCAAGCGCGTCGACAAACATGGACGTGTGGTTGAAACCGTCGACCGCAGCCTGATCTGGCAGGCGTATACGCCGCAGATGTTTCGTCTGGGTGCGTTGCATCGTGCCTTGGCCGATAGCCTGGTGGCCGATGCGGTGATCACTGATGAAGCCTCGGCCATGGAATGGTCCGGTCAAGCGCCGCGCTTGATCGAGGGGCGTGCGGACAACATCAAGGTGACCCGGCCAGAGGATCTTGAATGGCTCAGGTTACGGTGGGCTAACCGCAGGTAGTCAGTTAAACCGTGTCGACTTCATCGCAGGCAAGCCAGCTCCCACCTTTGAAATGCATTCCCCTGTGGGAAGCAAGTTAGCTCTACCTTTGAAATGCATTCCCCTGTGGGAGCCGGGCTTGCCCGCGATGAGGCCGGTACAGGCGCCGAATAATCAGCCACAGTACTCCGGCCTTTCAGCCAACCCAGCCTTCAAAAAGTCCACCAGCTTCCTGACCTTCGGCGACAAATGCCGCTGCTGCGGATACAACGCCCACACCGCCGTATTCGGCGGCTGATGCGCCTCCAGCAACGACACCAGCGCGCCAGTGTGCAAATGTTCCAGCACGTAATAATCCGGCAGTTGGCACAACCCAACCCCTTGCAGCGCCGCATCCAGTACCGCCTGCCCACTGTTACAGCGCCAGTTTCCCTGCACTCGCTGGGAAAATTCCCGTCCATCCTGAGCCAGTTGCCAGATATCCGAGCTGCCGATCAGACAGTTATGCCGACTCAATTCCGACAAACTATGTGGCCGACCATACCGCGCTAAGTAGGACGGCGATGCGCACAGGTACATGCGCCGAGGTGCCAGGCGGCTGGCGACCATGCGTGAGTCTTGCAAGCGCCCCAGGCGAATCGCCAGGTCCAGCCCCTCGTGCACCAGGTCCAACTGGCGATTACTCAATTCGATATCCACGCGCAACTGCGGGTACAGCCCCATGAACCGCGTGACCAACGGCACGATGAAGCGCTCGCCGTAAGCCACCGCGCAGGTCATGCGCAACATGCCCTTGGGTTCGCTGGTGAGGTCGCTCACCGCGCGCAACGCTTCTTCACGACCATCTTGCAAGCGCTGGCAATGTTGCAGAAAGGTCTGGCCAGCTTCGGTGAGCGTCACCTTGCGCGTACTGCGATACAGCAAGCGCGTTTGCAGCCGTTCTTCCAGGCGCGCCACCTGCCGGCTGATATGCGATGAAGACACGCCAAGCCGCTCGGCCGCCGCGGTGAACTGGCTGCATTCAGCCACGGCGACGAACTCATCTATGCCTTCCCAGCGGTTTTCCAGCATGTTGATTGTCCCTGTGCAGCAATAATGTTTTGCTTTTGCCTGGATTATTCATCAGTGAGCCATGTTTTACACTCACTGCCTCAGTTTTTAACTCCCTGGAGAAACCCGGATGATCAAGTCCCGCGCCGCCGTAGCCTTTGAAGCTAAAAAGCCCCTTGAGATCGTTGAAGTGGATGTCGCCATGCCCAAGGCCGGCGAGGTGCTGTTGCGTGTGGTTGCGTCCGGCGTGTGCCATACCGACGCCTACACCTTGTCGGGCGCCGACCCGGAAGGCATCTTCCCGTCGATCCTCGGCCACGAAGGCGGTGCGGTGGTTGAAGCGATCGGCGAAGGCGTGACCTCGGTAGCGGTTGGCGACCACGTGATCCCGCTGTACACCCCGGAATGCGGCAAGTGCAAATTCTGCCTGTCGGGCAAGACCAACCTGTGCCAGGCCATTCGCTCCACCCAGGGCAAAGGCCTGATGCCCGACGGCACCACGCGTTTCTCCTACAAGGGCCAGCCGATTTTCCACTACATGGGCACCTCGACCTTCTCCGAGTACACCGTGTTGCCGGAAATCGCCGTGGCCAAGATCCCTAAAGAAGCGCCGCTGGAAAAAGTCTGCCTGCTGGGCTGCGGTGTCACCACCGGCATTGGTGCAGTGATCAACACTGCCAAGGTCAAGCCGGGCGACACCGTGGCCATCTTCGGCCTCGGCGGCATCGGCCTGTCGGCGGTGATTGGCGCGGTGAAAGCCAAGGCCGGTCGCATCATTGCCATCGACATCAACCCGGCCAAGTTCGAAATCGCCAAGCAACTGGGCGCCACCGACTGTATTAACCCGAAAGACTACGACCGCCCGATCCAGGACGTGATTGTCGACTTGACCGACGGCGGCGTGGACTTCTCCTTCGAGTGCATCGGCAACGTACAACTGATGCGCGCCGCCCTCGAGTGCTGCCACAAAGGTTGGGGCGAGTCGGTCATCATCGGTGTGGCCGGTGCCGGCCAGGAAATCTCCACCCGCCCATTTCAACTGGTCACCGGTCGCGTCTGGCGCGGTTCGGCGTTCGGCGGTGTGCGCGGTCGTACCGAATTGCCAAGCTATGTGGAAATGGCCCAGACCGGCGAAATCCCGCTGGACACCTTTATCACTCACACCATGGGCCTGGAAGACATCAACAAAGCGTTTGATCTGATGCATGAAGGCAAGAGCATTCGTACCGTCATCCACTTCTGAGGTCGGCCATGAACCTGGAAAACCTGTCGTGCCAGAAGAGCTTCGGCGGCTGGCATAAACGCTACAAGCACCATTCCGATGTGCTCGGTTGCGACATGACTTTCGCCGTCTACCTGCCGCCGCAAGCGGAGCAGGGCGGCAAGTTGCCAGTGCTGTACTGGCTGTCGGGGCTTACCTGCACCGATGAGAACTTCATGCAAAAGGCCGGCGCCCAGCGCATGGCCGCCGAGCTTGGGTTGATCATTGTCGCACCCGACACCAGCCCGCGTGGGCCGGGTGTGCCGGGCGACCCGGACAACGCCTGGGATTTTGGCCTGGGTGCCGGCTTCTATCTGAATGCCACGCAGGAACCGTGGGCCAAGCACTATCGGATGCATGATTATGTCGTGCAGGAATTGCCTGCCTTGGTTGAAGCGCATTTCCCGGCTTCAGACAAGCGCGGCATCAGCGGCCACTCCATGGGCGGTCACGGTGCGCTGGTGTGTGCCTTGCGCAACCCGGGGCGTTACCAATCGGTGTCGGCGTTTTCGCCGATCAACAATCCGATGGATTGCCCGTGGGGCCAGAAAGCTTTCTCCCGTTACCTGGGCGAAGAGCGCTCCAAATGGCGCGAGTGGGATGCCTGCGTGCTGATCAGCGAAGCCTCGGAAAAACTGCCGCTGCTGGTGGATCAGGGCGATCGCGACGATTTCCTTGCCGTGCAGCTTAAGCCTGAGGCGTTGCAGCAAGCGGCCAAGGCTGCCAACCATCCGCTTGAACTGCGCCTGCAGCCGGGTTATGACCACAGTTACTTCTTTATCGCCAGCTTCATCGAAGATCATTTGCGACATCATGGTCGTGCTTTGCTCGGTTAATGTGAGGCAAAAGTAGGTAGAATCACGCCCTGAATTAAATCGGGGCGTTTTTTTATGCGTATTGGCCACGGCTACGATGTGCACCGTTTCGCTGAAGGCGATTTCATCACCTTGGGCGGCGTGCGCATTGCACACCACCATGGGTTGCTGGCTCATTCCGACGGCGACGTTGTGCTGCATGCCTTGAGCGATGCCTTGCTCGGCGCGGCTGCGTTGGGCGATATCGGCAAGCACTTTCCAGACACCGACCCGACCTTCAAGGGCGCGGACAGCCGTGTCTTGCTGCGCCACGTGGTCGGCCTGATCCATGCCAAGGGCTGGAAGGTCGGCAACGTCGACAACACCATCGTGGCCCAGGCACCGAAAATGGCACCCCACATCGAATCGATGCGCGCGCTGATTGCCGCCGACCTGCAAATTGAATTGGATCAAGTCAACGTGAAAGCCACCACCACCGAAAAGCTCGGGTTTACCGGCCGGGAAGAAGGCATCGCGGTGCACTCCGTCGCCTTGTTGCTGCGCGCATGAATGATCTGCAATTGCTGGGCCCGCGTGCCTATGGCGAGGCTCTGGGCCGCGCGGTTTTGAAAGCGACGGCTGAAGATTTCCAGGTCGACGAAGTGCTGGACATTCCCCTGAGCGGCGACGGTGAGCACCTGTGGCTGTGGGTAGAAAAGCGCGGCCTGAATACCGAAGAGGCTGCGCGCCGTATCGCCAAGGCTGCTGGCGTGCCCTTGCGCACCGTCAGCTATGCCGGGCTCAAGGACCGTCAGGCGTTGACCCGTCAGTGGTTCAGCGTGCAACTGCCGGGCAAGGCCGACCCGGACATGAGCGGCGCCGAAAACGACACCCTCAAGATCCTCAAAATGGGCCGCCACAAGCGCAAGCTGCAACGCGGCGCGCATTCGGCCAACGGGTTTACCCTGCGCCTGACCCAATTGGCCGGCGATACCGCCGCCATCGACGCACGCTTGCAACTGATCGCCCAGCACGGCATCCCGAACTACTTCGGTGCCCAGCGTTTCGGGCATAACGGCGGCAACGTGGTGGATGCCCGTGAGTGGGCGGCGCGCAAGGCGTTGCCCGAGCAGCGCAATGTGCGTTCGCGGCTGCTGTCGACCGCGCGCAGCTTTCTGTTTAACAAAGTGTTGGCGGCGCGGGTCGCGGACGGCTCCTGGCAACGTGCCCAGGTCGGTGACCTGCTGGCGTTTACCGACAGTCGCAGTTTTTTTCCGGCGGGTGAGGCTGAATGCAGCGACCCGCGCCTGGCGATTCTGGATCTGCACCCCACCGGCCCACAGTGGGGCGAGGGTGATTCACCGGCCGGCGGCGCGACCCACACGCTTGAGCAAACCATTGCCGCGAGCGAGCCAGAGCTGCGCGATTGGCTGGTGAACGCCGGCATGAGCCAGGAACGTCGCATTCTGCGACTGCCCATTGGCGGGTTGACGTGGCATTATCCCGGTCCTGACATTCTGCAATTGGAATTCGTCCTGCCGGCCGGATGCTTCGCCACTGTGTTGGTGCGCGAGCTTGTTGATCTGGTGCCGGTGGGGCCGACGGACAACCCATGCGTATTCTGATATCAAACGATGACGGTGCCACCGCACCCGGTCTTGCCGCGCTTTATGCTGCGCTGCAGGATTACGCCGAGTGTGTGGTGGTTGCCCCGGACCAGGACAAGAGCGGCGCCAGCAGTTCGCTGACGCTCGACCGTCCGCTGCACCCGCAGGTTCTGGCCAATGGCTTTATCAGCGTGAACGGCACCCCCACCGACTGCGTGCACCTGGCAATCAACAGCTTGTTGGACCAGGAGCCGGATCTGGTGGTGTCGGGCATCAACCTGGGCGCCAACCTGGGCGATGACGTGCTGTATTCCGGCACCGTGGCGGCGGCCCTTGAAGGGCGTTTCCTGGGGCGCACCTCATTCGCTTTTTCGTTTGCCTCACGGCAACTGGATAACCTGGCGACGGCGGCGTATTTCGCCCGCAAGCTGGTGGAGGCCCACGGCTCGCTGGACTTGCCACCGCGCACGGTGCTCAACGTTAATATCCCCAATTTGCCCCTCGACCATATCCGCGGCATCCAGTTGACGCGCCTGGGCCATCGCGCTCGTGCGGCAGCACCGTTGAAGGTGGTCGACCCGCGTGGCAAGGAAGGTTACTGGATTGCCGCCGCCGGCGATGCCGAAGACGGCGGCCCCGGCACCGACTTTCATGCGGTGATGCAAGGTTATGTTTCGATTACCCCGTTGCAGCTCGATCGCACCTTCAGTGATGCCTTCAGTAGTCTGGATGGCTGGCTTGAGGGGTTGCGTTAATGGCGCGTGAACAAGACGACCTGTTGCGTCGTGGTATCGGGATGACCTCCCAGCGTACCCGCGAGCGTTTGATCCAGCGTCTGTATGAAGAAGGCCTGTCCAACGCCCAGGTGCTGGAAGTCATCCGGCGCACGCCTCGGCATCTGTTCGTGGATGAGGCGCTGGCGCATCGTGCCTATGAAGACACTGCGTTGCCAATCGGCCATAACCAGACCATCTCGCAACCTTATATGGTCGCGCGCATGAGTGAACTGCTGCTGGCGGCGGGGCCGTTGGACAAGGTGCTGGAGATCGGCACCGGTTCGGGTTACCAGACCGCCGTGCTCTCGCAGCTGGTGGAACGGGTGTTCTCGGTGGAGCGCATCAAGGTCCTGCAGGACCGCGCCAAGGAGCGCCTGGTGGAGCTCAACCTGCGCAACGTGGTGTTCCGTTGGGGCGACGGTTGGGAAGGCTGGCCGGCGCTGGCGCCGTATAACGGCATTATCGTCACGGCGGTCGCCACCGATGTGCCCCAGGCGTTGCTCGATCAGCTCGCCCCTGGCGGGCGCTTGGTCATCCCGGTGGGCTCTGGCGAAGTGCAACAATTGATGCTCATTATTCGCGAGGACGAAGGCTTTTCCCGGCATGTACTGGGTGCTGTGCGCTTCGTTCCGCTGCTCAATGGCCCGCTGGCCTGATCATTTCTTTGCAAACAGTGAATTCTGTTGATGGGGATGTGTCTTACGGCGGGGCTTATTGAGTCAACATGATTGGAAGCCGGGTTTAAACGCGATGAATTTTTCGTTTCAGTCGTGTACCGGTAAAAAGCCAATGCCCAGTTATACTTGCGACATATTTCAAGCCTGATACAGGCATTCATGTTCGGCCAGCACAAAGGGAGCGGCGGGTGAGTCTCACAGGTCTAGCGCAGCGTATGAGTAAAACAAGTTTTCAGCGACTGGTGCTTGGCCTTGTCTTGAGTTCCTTATTGGTGGGTTGCTCAAGCTCTCCGTCCAGCGGCGCTCGGGTTGTCGACCGAAACGGTGCCAGCGCCGTGCCGCAAAAACCGACAGTCACCACCGGGCAATATGTAGTGCGAAAGGGGGACACGATGTTCTCAATCGCCTTCCGTTACGGCTGGGATTACAAGGCGCTCGCAGCTCGTAACAATATTCCTGTGCCGTATACGATACATCCCGGGCAAACCATCCGTTTCGATGGGCGTACCGGTTCGGCATCTACGGCAGTTGTGACAAAGTCCGGATCTTCGGCCTCGTCCTCAAGCAAAACCACAATCATCACCAGGCCTGCAGGCACCGCTGCGCCTACGGTTGCGAGCAAGCCGGCAGCCACGCCGTTGCCACCTGCCGGGCCGGCGCCGACCGGTTGGGGATGGCCTTCAAACGGGGTGCTGATTGGAAAATTCTCTTCAAACGGTAGTTTGAATAAAGGCATTGATATCGCCGGGGATTTGGGACAGCCTGTTTTAGCTGCGTCTGATGGGACAGTGGTTTACGCCGGGAGTGGTTTACGGGGCTACGGCGAGCTGGTCATCATCAAACATAGCGATACCTACGTCAGTGCCTACGGTCATAACCGCAGGCTGTTGGTTCGGGAGGGGCAGCAGGTCAAAGTCGGACAGACAATTGCCGAAATGGGGTCAACTGGTACAGACCGGGTGAAACTGCACTTTGAGATTCGCCGCCAAGGGAAGCCTGTAGATCCGCTGCAATTCCTACCCCGTCGTTGATGTGTTGCACAGCCTGTTCCCTCACGTAGAAGGAACAGGCTCCAGCGTTGCCAAGGATAAAGGCGTCGCTTGAGCTTGAGGTCGAACTCACCAAAGGACTATAACAATGGCTCTCAGTAAAGAAGCGCCGGAGTTTGACATCGACGATGAGGTTCTCCTTGAAATGGAGATCCTCACCGAAAAGGAATCGATGTCGAATGATGAAGGAGCTGCTAAACCTTCAGTTCGCACCAAATCCAAAAACGCCACCGCGTTAAAGCAGCACAAGTACATTGACTACACGCGGGCGCTCGACGCTACGCAGTTGTACCTCAATGAAATTGGCTTTTCCCCTTTGCTGACTCCCGAAGAAGAAGTCCATTTTGCGCGCTTGTCGCAAAAGGGCGATCCGGCTGGGCGCAAGCGCATGATTGAAAGTAACTTGCGGCTGGTGGTGAAAATCGCCCGACGCTACGTCAATCGTGGCCTGTCGCTGTTGGACCTGATCGAGGAGGGCAACCTGGGCTTGATCCGGGCAGTGGAGAAGTTCGACCCTGAGCGGGGCTTCCGCTTCTCTACCTATGCCACCTGGTGGATTCGCCAGACCATCGAACGGGCGATCATGAATCAGACCCGTACGATCCGGTTGCCGATCCATGTGGTCAAGGAGCTCAACGTCTACCTGCGGGCGGCACGTGAGCTGACACAAAAACTCGATCATGAACCTTCGCCTGAGGAAATCGCCAACCTGCTGGAAAAGCCAGTGGGCGAGGTTAAACGCATGCTCGGCTTGAACGAGCGCGTGTCTTCGGTCGATGTCTCGCTGGGTCCGGATTCGGATAAAACCCTGCTGGACACCCTGACAGATGATCGCCCGACAGATCCTTGTGAGCTGTTGCAGGACGATGATCTTTCCCAAAGCATTGACCAGTGGCTGTCCGAACTCACGGACAAGCAGCGCGAGGTGGTGATTCGCCGTTTCGGCTTGCGCGGCCATGAGAGCAGCACCCTGGAGGATGTAGGCCTGGAGATCGGCTTGACCCGTGAGCGGGTGCGGCAGATTCAGGTGGAGGGCCTCAAGCGCTTGCGTGAGATCCTCGAGAAGAACGGCTTGTCGAGTGAGTCGTTGTTCCAATAAAGACGCAGTACAAAATGTGGGAGCGGGCTTGTGTGGGAGCTGGCTTGCCTGCGATAGCATCACCTCGGTGTACCTGATACACCGAGGTGTCAGTATCGCAGGCAAGCCAGCTCCCACATAAAGCTCGCTCCCACATTTTTTTGTGCCTGGTATTACCTGGGTGCCGGGACTAAATCCCAGGCATAAAAAAACCCCGCTTTTAAAGGCGGGGTTTTTTCGACTAAGTCAGTACAAGTTAGATAACTTGAACTTCTTCAGCTTGCATGCCTTTCTGACCGCGGGTAGCGATGAAAGAAACCTGTTGGCCTTCTTTCAGGCTTTTGAAGCCGTCGGATTGGATAGCTTTGAAGTGAACGAACAGGTCGTCACCGGATTGTGGAGTGATGAAGCCGAAGCCTTTTTCATCGTTGAACCACTTAACGGTACCAGTTTGGCGATTAGACATGGTGTATCTCCTTGGACAAAGTTAACTGCGACTCAGGAAAAGCCCTGGCCGAGACTGAGTGCAAAGAGCAGGAAAAATTCTTGGAGATGGTTGGATCGAAATTCAACATATCGTGTAGAGATTCTCAGTGACACAAGCAGCACAGTGGCGCCACCTTAACCCTTTTTCCGGGACGTGCCAATGGTATTTCCGAAGGTTTCTCTATTTTCGTGACTGGCGGTGGTATTTACAGTCACCTGGCACTGTAATGTGGGGCCCGGCCCCGCTGGCTGCCGCTTATAGACGGCTGCACATTCATCAACAAATGCCCTGCGCCCTTTGAACCCCAGGGCCAGCCCCGGTAAGATGCCCAACAGAATTTTTCCACCTCGCTATTCAGGACACCCGCCATGAGCATCAAATCGGACAAGTGGATTCGCCGCATGGCGCAAGAACACGGCATGATCGAACCTTTCGTTGAACGCCAGATCCGTGGCGAAGGCGCGGCTCCCGTGATTTCCTACGGTGTTTCCAGCTACGGCTACGACGTACGCTGTGCCGATGAATTCAAGGTGTTCACCAACATCAACTCGGCGATCGTCGATCCGAAAAACTTCGACGAAAAGAGCTTCGTCGACGTTAAAAGCGACGTGTGCATCATTCCGCCAAACTCCTTTGCCCTGGCGCGCACCGTGGAGTTCTTCCGTATTCCACGTGACGTGTTGACCATCTGCCTGGGTAAAAGCACCTACGCGCGCTGCGGCATCATCGTTAACGTGACGCCGCTTGAGCCGGAGTGGGAAGGCCACGTGACCCTGGAGTTCTCCAACACCACCACCTTGCCGGCAAAGATCTACGCCAACGAAGGCGTGGCGCAGATGCTGTTCCTGCAGTCCGACGAAGCCTGTGAAGTGTCTTATAAAGACCGCGCCGGCAAGTATCAGGGCCAGCGTGGCGTTACTCTCCCACGCGCTTGATCGAAAGGTCTTACACGCAAAGGGAATTAGTCTGCGTGAAGTGACTCTATTGGGTGTACTGCCTCGGTGCGTGCAAAACGCGCCGAGCCACGCTTGAGGAGTACTTTATGAAGATCGACCCGCGAATCAGCGCCGAACTCGCCCGGCTTGAACCCAACCAGATTGGTGTTCTGGCCTGGTCCCTGATGGCCGACCCAGCGTATGCGGGTGGCATCCCTGGCCAACCTGACGAAGATTGGCCGCAGCAGCCCACCGAGCCCGGTGAGCCAGTCCTTCCCGATGAGCCGCCTCCCGCGCCTGTCGCCTGACTTATCAAAAGACATGGCTGGCGCTTCAGCACACCGGCCATACGTCTTGATCGCCGATCACAAATACTTGCCGATCGTCGCTTTTCTCTACGGAGTAACCGCCGGTAAAAGCTCCGAATGCCGGCAGCAAGCTGATCTTCGAGCCGATCTGGAAGCACGGCAAACGCAAACTCTGCCGACCTTTGCCGCGCAACCGGTACACAGGATGCACATGCCCGGCCAGCACATGCTGGCTGGGATGGGCATCCGGCTCATGCTGCAATGCAAATGGCCCCATCAATAGCGGCTCGGCCACCACTTCAATCCTCAAGTCGGCAGGCGGGTCGCCAGCGCGTTTATCGTGATTGCCGCGAATCAAGGTCAGGTTCAGTGCGTGATTGCGCTCGCGCCAGGTTCTCAAGGCGCTCAGGGTGCCGCTGGCGTGCGAACCCGGGCCGTGCAGGAAGTCACCGAGAAAGATCACCTGCGCGCACGGTAGGGCCGATAACAGGCGGTCCAGGCGCTGCAGGTTGTCGGTAGTGGTGCCCTGCGGCACCGGTTGCCCGAGGCTGCGATACGCCGAGGCCTTGCCAAAATGCGCATCGGCGATCAGCAGGCACTGGCGGGCGGGCCAGTAAATCGCCTTTTCCGCCAGCAGCCACAACTCCTCACCCTCAAGCGTCAGCGAATAATGCATCAACGTTTCCCGGTATCCGCGACTTTTTCCAGGTCCTTGACCATGCGTGCAATACGCTCGGACAGCTTCTCCGAACTCATGCTCTCGCGCATTCGCTCAACCAGCAGTGGAAAAGCCAGCGGCGTCGGCCGTTCGATCATGTGCAGGTCGAGTTTCAGCGCCGACAAATGACGCAATGTCTCTTCCAGCCGACGAATATCCAACTCATCACGCAGGACTTCTTCTCCGGCCTGGGTCAGCAAAAGGTTCTCTGGGTCGTATTGTTTGAACACCTCAAAGAACAAGCCGCTGGAAGCCTGCACCTGCCGTGTGCTTTTCGGCGCGCCAGGGTAACCGGCAAACACCAGCCCGGCGATGCGGGCGATTTCGCGAAAGCGGCGCAGCGCCAGCTCACCGGCATTCAAGCTGGCCGCCACGTCCAACAGTAAGTTCGTTGGGCTCAGCAACGCTTGATTCAACACAACCGGCCAGTCCACCGGCGTAGCGCTCAATAGTTCCAGCCCGTAATCATTCACCGCAATCGAAAAGGTCACCGGCTGGCCTTGGCTGACCCTCCACGCCAGCAGGCTCGCCAGCCCCAGATGCACCTGGCGACCGGCGAACGGGTAGAGAAACAGGTGCCAGCCTTCCCGCGACTTCAGGGCTTCCGCCAGCAAGTACGCACGTGTCGGCAGGCCAGACCAGCGCAACTGGGTTTGTAACAGGGGTTGCACCGCCCGCATCTCCGGGCCATCGAAGTGCCCGTGGGCCGCTGCATCAAAGCGCTCGACCACCGCCTGCGCCAATTCATTGGATAGCGGCATGCGCCCACCATTCCAGCGCGGCACGGCAGCCTTTTTCGCGGTGCTGCGCCGTACATACGCGGTCATGTTTTCCACGCGCACCAACTCCAGCAAACGCCCTGCAAACAAAAAACCGTCGCCAGGCTTGAGCCGGGCGATAAAACCTTCCTCGACACTGCCCAGATTCTTGCCGCCGCCGCCCTTGCTCCAGAATTTCAACTGGATACTCGCATCGCTGACGATAGTGCCCACGCTCATGCGATGACGCCGCGCCAGGCGTGCATCCGGCACGCGCCACACGCCATGCTCGTCGGGTTCCACTCGGCGGTAATCCGGATAGGCCGTCAACGACAGGCCGCCATGGCGCACAAACCCCAGCGCCCAGGCCCAGTCGGCGTCAGTAAGGTCACGATAAGCCCAGGCATCACGCACCTCCGCCAACAGCGCATCCGGGGTAAAACCACCGCCCAGGGCCATGCTCACCAAGTGTTGTACGAGCACATCCAATGGCTTGTAGGGCGATTCGCGAGCTTCGATGCGCCGCTGCGCTATCGCGTCCTGGGCGGCGGCGGCTTCCACCAGTTCCAGGCTATGGGTTGGCACCAACGTCACCCGTGATGGCTTGCCTGGCGCATGACCAGAGCGCCCGGCGCGCTGCATCAGGCGTGCCACGCCTTTGGCCGAGCCGATTTGCAGCACGCGCTCCACCGGCAGGAAATCCACACCCAGGTCCAGGCTCGAGGTACACACCACGGCCTTGAGCTGGCCGTCTTTCAGGGCCCGCTCCACCCAGTCGCGTGTTTCACGCGACAGCGAGCCATGGTGCAGGGCAATCACGCCCGCCCAGTCCGGACGCGCCTCCAGCAACGCCTGGTAGCAGATCTCCGACTGTGCCCGCGTATTGGTAAACACCAGGCAACTGCTGCTGGCGTCCACTTCGGCCACCACTTGCGGGAGCATCTTCAAGCCGATATGGCCAGCCCAGGGAAATCGCTCGGTGGTCGGCGGTAACAAGGTGTCGACCTTCAGTTCTTTAGCCGTCTGCCCCTGCACATTGATCCCACCGCCTTGTGGGACAAGAACCTCAAGGGCGTGAGACTGATTGCCCAAGGTCGCGGAAATCCCCCACACCATCAAATCCGGATGCCAACGCCGCAAGCGCGCCAACGCCAGTTGCAGTTGCACGCCACGCTTGTTGCCGATCAGTTCGTGCCACTCATCCACGATCACCATGCGCAGGTGCGCCAGGCTGGTCTCACTGTCGGCGCGCGCAAGCATCAGCGTCAGGCTTTCCAGGGTGGTCACCAGCGCGGTGGGCTGACGCCGGGTCTGGCGCGCGCGTTCGCTGCTGCTGGTGTCGCCGGTACGCAGGCCGACACTCCATGGAATCTCCAGTGCCGCCAGTGGCGCCTCCAGGGCGCGCGCCGTGTCGGCGGCCAAAGCTCGCATGGGCGTGATCCACAACACCGTCAGTGGCTCAGCGGGCGCTTTGCGTTTACCGGTGGCGGGCGGGCGAGTGACGGCGAAGCGGTTGAGGGCGGCAAACCACAGTGCATAGGTTTTACCCGCGCCGGTGCTGGCGTGCAGCAGGCCTGATTGGCCGTCTTTAACCGCCGCCCACACGGCTTTTTGAAAGGCGAACGGCTTCCAGCCCTTGGTGGCAAACCATGTTTTGGCGAAATCGAGGGGTTTTGCCATTCGGCAGCTGACGCTCTGGAGGCTCTATGTCAGAGACCCTCCAGGCGTCGCAAAGGTTTACTTCAAGTTACCGCTCAGAAATTGCTGCAGGCGCTCGCTCTTCGGGTTGCCCAACACATCTTCGGGCGTGCCTTGCTCTTCCACCAGACCCTTGTGCAGGAACAGCACCTGGTTCGACACCTTGCGCGCAAAGCTCATCTCGTGGGTGACCATGATCATGGTGCGGCCTTCCTCGGCCAGGCCCTGGATCACTTTCAACACTTCGCCGACCAGTTCCGGGTCGAGGGCCGAGGTGGGTTCGTCAAACAGCATCACCTCCGGCTCCATGGCCAGGGCGCGGGCGATGGCCACCCGTTGCTGTTGGCCACCAGAAAGGAACGCCGGGTATTGATCGGCCACGCGTGCCGGCAACCCGACCTTATCCAGGTAGCGACGGGCACGGTCTTCGGCGTCCTTCTTGCTGCAACCCAGTACCCGGCGCGGTGCCATGGTGATGTTTTCCAGCACGCTCATATGGCTCCACAGGTTGAAGTGCTGGAACACCATCGCCAGCCGCGTACGCAGGCGTTGCAATTCGGCGTCGTCGGCCACGCGCATGCCATGGCGATCGCTGACCATGCGGATCTGCTGACCATCTAGGGTCATGGCGCCGTCGTTGGGCGTTTCCAGAAAGTTGATGCAGCGCAAAAAGGTGCTTTTGCCCGAGCCGCTGGCGCCGATCAGGCTGATCACATCACCGGTGTTGGCCTTGAGCGAGACACCTTTGAGCACTTCATTGTCGCCATAGCTTTTATGCAGGCCTTCAACGGTCAATTTGTACATGGGGCGTGCATCCTCAAGGCGAAAGTAGGTAGCCGCTGCGGTAGGCTTGCGTGCCTGCAACATGGCTGATCACCATGCCGGCAGTGGCCATGCGCCGCAGCGAACGGGCGTAAAGCAGGCCGGCATGTTGGCAGTGCACAGGCGTTACGCGGTCAGTAATGGGGTCGATGATTTCGGCGATCAGTTGCCCGGCTTCCAGGTATTCACCGGGCAGGGCGCTGAACACCAGCAAGCCGCCGACCGGCGTGGTCACCGGTTCCACGCCCGCCAGCGGCGTGGCCGGGTAGGGCAGCTCGGGCAGGGGCGCCGCGTCACCTTTAATGGCACCGAAGTGAGTCAGGTAATCGATGATCGCCTGGCAATCCAGCGCCGCGAGGCCGTGGTTGACGTCGCCCTGGCCGCGCAGTTCGACGGTCACCGAAAAGCTGCCCATCGGGATCGGGAAGCGCTCGCCGAAGCGTTGCTGTAACTGCCACCACACCAGCGTGAAGCACTCGTCGAACGACTGCCCGCCGGAGTCGGTCGCCAGCAAGTTGGCTTCCGAGCCGATATAGCGCGCCAGCGGCTCCACCTGCGGCCAGGCCTCGGGGGTGGTGTACAGGTGCGCCACGGCTTCAAAGTCGCAATGCAGGTCCAACACCATGTCGGCATCGCAGGCCAGGCGTTGCAACACCAGGCGTTGGGATTGCAGCTGGGTAGCAGGCGTTTGCGCCGCAAGGGCCAGGCTCAGGGCGTCGCGAATAAGCTCGACGTTGTGCGTGGGGTCGTCGCCCAGCAGGTCTTCGACCTGATTGCCGACCTCCTCACTGAGGTCGACAAACAGGCGATTGAAATTTTGCCCGCTTTCCAGCTCGTAGCGGCCCAACGGAATGTCCATCAACACCTGCTCAAGTCCCACCGGATTGGCGATGGGCACCAGCACGATCTCACTGCGCAGGCGCCCAGCCGCCGCCAGCTCCGCCAGGCGCAGCTTCAGGTGCCAGGCCACCAGCATGCCCGGCAGCTCATCGGCATGCAGTGATGACTGGATATAGATCTTGCCTTCAGCCTGTTCCGGGCCGAAGTGGAAACTGTGAACCTGCCGCGCCGTGCCCGGCACCGGCGCGATCAGTTCATGCACCTGATGACGCATGACGACTCCTTAGTGGCTCGGCCCGAGAAAGGCCAGCCAGCGACGTTCCGCCAGACGAAACAGCCCGACCAGCGCGAAGGTCACGGTCAGGTAGATCAGCGCGGCGATGCCGAATGATTGAAAGGTCATGTAGGTGGCCGAGTTGGCATCCCGCGCCACCTTGAGAATGTCCGGCACCGTCGCGGTAAACGCCACCGTGGTCGAGTGCAGCATCAGGATCACTTCGTTGCTGTAGTAGGGCAGCGAGCGGCGTAGGGCCGAGGGCATGATCACATAGGCATACAGCTTCCAACCGCTCAGGCCGTAAGCCTTGGCCGCTTCGACTTCGCCATGAGCCATGCTGCGGATCGCGCCGGCGAAAATTTCCGTGGTGTATGCGCAGGTGTTGAGGGCGAAGGCCAGAATGGTGCAGTTCATCGCATCGCGAAAGAACGCATCCAGCACCGGTTGCGCGCGCACGGCGGCGATGCTGTAGATGCCGGTGTAGCAAATCAACAGTTGGATATACAGCGGCGTGCCACGAAACAGGTAGGTGTAGAACTGCACCGGCCAGCGTATGGAGCGTTTGCGCGAAACGCGGGCGATGGACAGCGGAATCGAGACCAGAAAGCCGATCACCAGCGCCGCGCTGAGCAGCCACATGGTCATCGCCAGCCCGGTGATGTGCTGACCGTCGCTATAAAGGAAAGGCCGCCAGTATTGCTGGATAAGTTCGATCATCGCACGGCCTCCCGGGACCCAGCGGAGTAGCGGCGCTCAAGCCAGCGCAGGACGACGTTGGATGCACTGGTGATCAGCAGGTAGATCAGCGCCGCGATGACCAGAAAATAGAACAGCTGATAAGTACTCTTGCCCGCATCCTGCGCGGCCTTGACCAGGTCCGCCAGACCGATGATCGACACCAGCGCGGTGGCCTTGAGCATCACCATCCAGTTGTTGCCGATGCCCGGCAAGGCAAAGCGCATCATCTGCGGGAAGGTCACGAAGCGAAACCGCTGCCCGCGCGTGAGCCCGTAGGCGGTCGCCGCTTCCAGCTGGCCACGCGGCACGGCGAGGATCGCGCCGCGAAAGGTCTCGGTGAAGTAGGCGCCATAGATGAAGCCCAGGGTGATGACCCCGGCGCTGAATGGGTCGATCTCGATGTAGTCCCATTCCATAAAGTCGGTAAAGCCGGTCAGCCAGATTTGCAGGCTGTAGAAAATCAGCAGCATCAGCACCAGGTCGGGCACGCCGCGAATCAAGGTGGTGTAGAGCTGGGCAGGGATGCGGATCAGGCTGACGCTGGACAGTTTGGCGCTGGCGCCGAGCAGGCCCAGCAAGACGCTGACGGCCAGGGAGGCGACCGACAGTTTCACGGTCATCCACGTACCTTGCAGCAACAGCGGGCCGAACCCCTTCAGACTGAAGGCACCCAGCCCCAGGGTTTGCAAAAGATCTTCAAACATGAATTCAGGACCTAATGGCGATAAAAAAGCGCCCGCCGCAAACCGGTGGGCGCCGGGGTGTTATTTACCGCTGTAGAGGTTCAGGTCGCCGAAGTGTTTCTTCTGGATGGTGGCGTAGGTGCCATCATCGTGTAACGCTTTGATACCTTTATCGAGCAAGGCCTTGAGGTCTTTGTTACCTTTTTTGATACCGACCGCAGTTTTGGATGGCAGCAGTGGGTCATCGATGGCCTTGCTGACTTCGTAGTCAGCGCCGGCTGGCGACTTCAAAAAGCCCAGTTCGGCTTGCAGCATGTCCTGTACGGAAGCATCCAGGCGGCCTGAGGTCAGGTCGGCGTAGACCTGGTCCTGGTTGGCGTAGGCCTTGGTGGTCACACCGGCTTTGTCCAGCACGGCCTTGGCGTAGGCTTCCTGGATGGTGCCTTGCTCGTAGCCCACGGATTTGCCCTTGAGGGACTCAGGCGTGGAGAAGTTCGCGCCCTTTTTGAACACCAGGGACGTCGGGCCGGAGAACAGCTCGCTGGAGAAATCGATCGCCTTTTCACGGGCTTCGGTCACGGTCATCGAGGAAATCACACCGTCGAACTTGTTGGCGTTGAGGCCTGGAATCATGCCGTCGAAGTCGCTTTCAACCCACTTGCACTTCACTTTCAGCTCGGCACAGATCGCATTGCCCAGGTCGATATCGAAGCCTACGAGGCTGCCGTCGGCGGCCTTGGACTCGAATGGCGCGTAGGAAGGATCGACACCAAAACGCAATTCCTTGTATTCCTTGGCCAGCGCGGTACCAGCAGCCATGCACAGAGCCAGTGCAGAAAGGGTCAGCAATGCTTTTTTCATTATGTAATCCCTGGAAACCAAGATAAGCGCTTGTGGCGCGGTTAGGACTGTTACTGAACGGTGTCAGACGGATCACAAGTAGCAATTTCTGCACCATAGTTCCGAATGAGTGTTTTAAAAGGTGGGATAAGGGAGATGTGAGTGTAGGAGATGCCCGAAAATGGGCATGGAAAATTCAGCGCACCATTTTGAAGCAAATGAAATTCAAAATGCGGGAGCGGGCTTGCCCGCGATAGCGGTGTGTCTGCCCAATCTCTCTAAGCTGACCCACCGCCATCGCGGGCAAGCCCGGCTCCCACAGGGTTTTGCAGTGTTTGGGGGGAAGGGGTCAGGTCAACAAATCCTGCAACGTGCCGAGGTTGTCGGCTTCTTCCACTGTCTTATCCTGCCGCCACCGCAACATCCTGGGAAACCGTACGGCAATCCCGCTCTTGTGGCGTTTGGACAAGGCAATCCCCTCAAACCCCAGCTCAAACACCATGCTCGGCGTTACGCTGCTGACCGGGCCGAATTTTTCCACCGTGGTCTTGCGCACGATGGCGTCGACCTTGCGCATTTCTTCGTCAGTCAGCCCTGAATAAGCCTTGGCGAATGGCACCAGCGTGCGTTCAGTGCCGGGCGGGCCGTCCCACACTGCAAAGGTGTAGTCGCTGTACAGACTGGCGCGGCGGCCATGGCCGCGCTGGGCGTAAATCAGTACGGCATCGACACTGAACGGGTCGACTTTCCACTTCCACCACACGCCCATGTCCTTGGTGCGGCCCACGCCGTACAGGCCATCGCGGGCTTTTAGCATCATGCCTTCCACGCCGAGGCGGCGAGAGTCTTCGCGTTGCTCCGCCAGGTCCTTCCAGCTCTTGCCCGTCAGCAAGGGAGATGGCAACAGCACGGGCTGGTTGCACTGCGCGATCACTTGCTCAAGCTGGACGCGGCGCTCGGCCTGGGTGTGGTTGCGCCAATCGTCGCCCTGATGTTCCAGCAGGTCATAGGCCAGGACCGCGACTGGCGCATCCTCCAGGACCTTTTTGCTCAAGGTTTTGCGGCCGATGCGCTGTTGCAACAGCGCGAAGGGTTGCACCGCGTCTTTCCACACAACAATTTCGCCATCGATTACCGTGCCATCCGGCAGGCCGCTGACCAGGCTGTGCAGTTCGGGGAAGCGCTCGGTGACCAACTCTTCACCGCGCGACCAGACCCACAGGCGACCGTCGCGCTTGACCAGTTGCGCGCGAATGCCGTCCCACTTCCATTCCACCTGCCAGTCGGCGGGTGCGCCGAGCAAGGCGTCGAACTGCTCCACCGGTTGCGCCAGCCCATGGGCCAGAAAAAACGGATACGGCTGACCGCCGCGTTGCGCATGCTCGTCGGACGATTCGGCGGCGATCAGCTTGAGGTAGCCTTCGGCCGTAGGCCGGTTGGACAAATCGGTGTAGCCCACCAAGCGTTGTGCCACACGTTTGCTGTCCAGGTCGGCCATGGCGGCGAGGGCGCGGGTGACCAGCAGTTTGGACACGCCGACACGAAAACTGCCGGTGATCAATTTGATGCACACCATCAGGCTCGGCTGATCGAGCTGCGCCCATAACGCCGGCAGGCGTTCGGCCAATTCCAGCGGCGGCAGGCCACGCAGGGGCAGCAGCTTTTCCTCCAGCCATACTGCAAGCCCGTCTTCCGAGGTATAGGAGGATTCGGGCAACAACAGGGAAATGGTCTCGGCCAGGTCGCCTACCGACTGGTAACTTTCTTCGAATAACCAAGGTTCTATGCCCGATGCTGCGGTGGCCATGTCGCGCAGCAGACGGGTCGGCACCAATTGCCGGGGCCGCCCGCCGGAGAGGAAGTACACCGCCCAGGCCGCATCTTCGGGTGGCGCCTGGCGGAAGTAGGCTTGCAGCGCGGCCAGCTTGGCGTTGCTGGAGGTGGTGGCGTCGAGGTTGGCGTACAGCTCGGCGAAGGCTTTCATGCCGTGGCCTCTTCTTCGTCATCGCCGTATTCGGTGGTGAAACCCTGGGCATCCAGGCCTTTTTCCCGCAAGTGGCGCACCAATACGCCGACAGAGCCATGGGTGACCATCACCCGTTCGGCGCCGGTCTGTGCGATGGCCCACAGCAGTCCGGGCCAATCGGCGTGGTCCGAGAGCACAAAGCCTCGGTCCACACCGCGCCGCCGTCGCGTGCCACGCAGGCGCATCCAGCCGCTGGCGAAGGCGTCGCTGTAGTCGCCGAAGCGCTTGATCCAACTGCTGCCACCGGCGGACGGCGGCGCAATGATCAGTGCCTGACGCAGCAATGGGTCAGTCTTTTTAAAGTCCCCGGCATATAAGGTTTCGGGGATATAGATGCCGGCCTCGCGGTACACGCGGTTCAGCGGTTCCACCGCGCCATGGCTGAGAATCGGGCCGATGCTGGCATCGATGCCATGCAGGATGCGCTGGGCTTTGCCAAAGGAATAACAGAACAACACGCTGGCTTTGCCGACCGCGATATTGGCCTGCCACCAATCATTGATGCCGGCAAAAATCTGCGCCTGGGGTTGCCAGCGGTAAATCGGCAGGCCGAAGGTGGATTCAGTAATAAAGGTGTGGCAACGCACCGGCTCAAAGGGCGCACAGGTGCCATCGGGTTCGACTTTGTAGTCGCCGGAGGCTACCCAGACTTCGCCCTGGTATTCCAGGCGCACCTGCGCGGAACCGAGCACATGCCCGGCGGGATGGAAACTCAGGGTGACGCCGTGGTGGATGAGTTTTTCGCCGTAGGCCAGGGTTTGCAGGTTGATGTCCTGGCCCAGTCGCGAACGCAGGATGCCTTCGCCGGGAGCGGCGGCCAGGTAATGCTGGTTGCCGGTGCGGGCGTGGTCCCCATGGGCGTGGGTGATGACGGCGCGGTCCACCGGGCGCCATGGGTCGATGTAGAAATCTCCCGCAGTACAATAGAGGCCTTCGGGGCGGGCGATGACAAGGTCCATGGGCGTGCCGGGGCAGTGGGCTTATCAGGTATGAGGGGAGCGAGACTTGAGAAGTTCTATCTAAATGCAGGCGATCAAATGTGGGAGCTGGCTTGCCTGCGATTGCGGTGTGTCAGTCGATTAATTAGTGACTGACACACTGTTATCGCAGGCAAGCCAGCTCCCACATTTTGATGGCGTGACGCGGAGCGTCACAGGATGCATTCCCACGCAGAGCGTGGGAACGATCACCGGGTTACTTGCCGGGTGTGAGGGTCAAGCGGGTTTTCCCGTACACCTTGTCAAAGTTCTGCGGCTGCATCGGGAAGCTCAGGTATTGCGCCTTGAGCGACGCATCGATGCCGTTCGCATAACTCGGGCTGGCCGGGTTGCCGGATTGGCCGATGCCACCTTGACCCATCATCGGTTCGATTTGGCTGAAGTCGACGATCATGCGCAGCGCCGGCACTTGGGTGGTGACAAAATCCTGCCCCCAGCTGTACGGCGCCGGGTTCAGGGTGTTGTGGTCGCCGCCACTGGCAAACGGCCCGCGGATCACCTGGCCATTGGTGTTTTTCCAGGTGGTGGTGTGCAGTTTGCCCCACTGCCAGGCCTTGTGATCACCACCCAATTGGCTGTCGCCAGCGGTGATGGCGGCGGCAAGGCTGCGGGCGAGGATCGCCGGTTTGTCTTCTTTTTGCGCGGTGCGCACGTCGTCCCAGAAGGGGCTGTCTTCGCGGCCCAGCAGGTGGTCGGCGTTGGCGGAATAGGACAGGTTGGCGTTGCTGACAAAGGCTTTCCAGCTGGCGCTGGTTTCCGGGCCGAGTTCGTCGAGGAAGATCTGCTTGGTGCTTTCCTGCAGGAACAACTCATAGATCGCCGCGTCTGCGGAGGTCGGTGCCAGGCGGCCATCAAACGCCATCAAGCGACTGAGCGCTTCGCGTGCCTTCACAGCTTCGGTTGCCGGCAGCGCATCGATTGCCTGTTTCAGTGGCTGGGCCATACCCGGCGCCTGGAACATGGTCTTGAGCTTGGCGGCAAACGTGGTGGTCTGGTCGTACTGCATGGCGATCATGCTGCGGCTGTCATGCTTGCCGGCGTTGGCCAGTTGTGCCAGGCGCTCGCTGCGCTCCGGGGCGTCCCAGGAATTGGACAACTGCATGCCATAACCGCGTGGCGCGGTGCGCTGGTTGGCCGTGCCGATCCAGCCTTGGGCCGGGTCCTGATCGTAAGGGTGCAGCATCGCGTCGGCGTAGCCGTCCCAGTCAAAGCGCGCGTCCCAGCCCGGCGAGGGCAGCAGGCCTTCGCCTTCGCGACGGTTGGGGAAGCGGCCAGTGACTTGCCAGCCAATGCTGCTCGCGTCGGCAAAGATCATGTTGAGGGCGATGGCGCGGATTTCCCGGGTCGCGTCCGAGGCCTTGCCGGCGCTTTGGGCGCGGGACAGGTCGAAGAACGCGTCCAGGCTCTTGTCGTCCTTGAGGTCGGCGGCTTGCAGGGCCAGGCCGAACCCGGTGGTGAGTGCCTGGCTGCTGTTGAGCAGGGCGCCGTGGCGGGTTTCGTACACCACTTCGCGAATCGGCCGCTGGCCCTTGGCGAAGTAGGTTTCGTTGCGCACGACGGCCGGTAGCCATTTGCCGTTGTTCTCGTAGTACAACGCGCTGCCTTGGCGTTTGACCTTCTCCAGGAACAGGTCCTGGGTGTCGCCTTTTACCGCGCTCATGCTCCACGCCACTTTGCCGTTGAAGCCGGACAGCAGGGTCGGTAAACCGGCAATCGAGACGCCGACCGCCTGGTATTTCGGGGCACGGATCTGCACGTAGTTCCATGGCGACGGTGCTTGTGGCTGGGCTGCCAGGTCGTTGGCCAACAGGCTTTTGCCACTGCGGCTGCGTTGCGGGCCGATGGCCCAGTTGTTAGAGGTGGTGACGGCCAGTGCGTTGAGGCTGTTCAACTGCTGGCCGATGCTTTCGAGCCCCGCAAGGCCGGTGATCTGGCTGAGGTTCACGCCCTTGAGCTTGTCGGCTTCGTCCATCGGGATCGGCTCGTCCGGCGCACTCGGCGTCAGCCAGGCGAGCTTGTCGGCCCCGACTTTCTGCGCCAGCACCAGCGACGAGAGTTCTTCCTGCAGGTTGCTCGACTCGCTGAAATTCAGCAGGCAGAACAGCAGCGCCGAATCTTCCGGCTTCCAGTACTCGGGCTTGAAGCCGGTCTGGGCCAGGTCCGGCGGCAGCTTGTCGCGGTAGCGGAACAGGTAGGCGTTGACGCCACGGGCATACACTTCAAAGAAGCGCTTGAGGCGCGGCGACGAAGCGTTATACAGCTCGCCGGCGCTTTTTTTCAGGTTGACCGCGCGCATGAAACGGTCGACATCCAGCACTTGCGGGCCGGACATTTCCGCCAGGCGGCCCTGGGCCAACAGGCGCAAAGTGACCATCTGCGTGATGCGGTCGCTGGCGTGTACATAACCGAGGCTGAACAGCGCGTCATGGAAGGTGTTGCTTTCGATCAACGGCATGCCCTGGGCATTGCGGCGCACCGACACATTCTGTGCCAGGCCTTTGATCGGTTGCACACCGGCCACCGGCGGCAGGGTGTCCTGGGTGCTCTGGAGCTGGCAACCGGCCAGGCTTAAAGCACTGGCCACTGCCGCGGCAACGCCGAACCGGGGGATAAAGTGTGAGAGGGCTGGCGAGGCCATGGCAAAGCTCCTGCGGGGGGTAGCGTCATTAAAGGCGCTACGTTAGTGAGCGCGGCGAAACGACGCAAGCAGGAGTTTGGGTTAAGCGTGAGATCTTGAGACCGGTAGAGAACAATGTGGGAGCTGGCTTGCCTGCGATGCTGACGCCTCGGTGTGTCAGTTACACCGAGGTGATGCTATCGCAGGCAAGCCAGCTCCCACATAGATCAGGATTTTGGCGGATTCACTTTCTGCACCAGTTCATACGCCCGCACCGTCGCCGGCCGTTCCTTGATGCTGTTGAACCAGCGCTGCACGTGCGGGAAGTCCTCCAGACGCTGGCTCTGCCACTTGTGGGAAACGATCCATGGGTAGATCGCCATGTCGGCGATGCTGTAGTCCTCACCCGCCACGAACGCGCGGTCCGCCAGGCGTCGGTCCAACACGCCGTACAGGCGCGCGGTTTCGTCCACATAGCGCTTGATCGCGTAAGGAATCTTTTCCGGTGCGAATTGGCTGAAGTGATGATTCTGACCCGCCATCGGCCCCAGCCCGCCCATTTGCCAGAACAGCCATTGCAGCGCTTCCTGGCGGCCGCGCAGGTCTTTTGGAATGAATTGGCCGGTTTTTTCCGCGAGGTACAGCAAGATCGCGCCGGATTCGAACAGCGAAATCGGCGCGCCGCCGTCGGTCGGGCTGTGATCGACGATGGCCGGGATGCGGTTGTTGGGAGCGATCTTCAGGAAGTCCGGCTTGAACTGCTCGCCCTGGCCAATGTTGACCGGGTTCACCTCGTAGGGCAGGCCGGCTTCTTCCAGGAACAGCGATACTTTGTGACCGTTGGGGGTGGTCCAGTAGTACAGGTCGATCATGAAGCTCTCCAAATGAGCGAATGCCTGTCTCTATAGGTGATGATCAAGGGGCAATAATTCAATCAAACATTTGCGTCTAACCTTAGAAGCCAATCACACCGCGCTATCGACCAACACCTGCAATGACTGCTGCGAGCAGCGCTCAATGCGCACCTGTACGCCATAGACCTGCGCAAACAACGCCGGGTCGAGCACCTCATCCGCCACGCCGCTGGCGTACAACCTGCCCTGGCGCAGCACGGCAATATGGTCGGCGAAGCGTGCAGCCAGATTGATATCGTGCAGCACCACCACGGCGATCAAATTGTGTTCGCGCACCAGCGCGCGCACGCAGTCCATGACTTTTAATTGGTAATTGAGGTCGAGCGCGCTGGTGGGTTCGTCGAGCAGCATCACTTGCGGGCGACGCGCAATCAGCTGGGCGAGGCCGACCAATTGGCGCTGGCCGCCGGACAACGTGCTCAGCAGCTGATCGGCCAAATGCGCGATGCCGATACGCTGCAACGCTTCGAAGGCTTCGCCCAGGCAGGCCTCGCTGGACAGCGCAATGCCGGCCACATTGGCCACACGTAGCGCGGCGATCACGCTTTCCATCACGCTGAGGCTCAGGCCCGGCGGCAGGTTTTGCGGCATGTAAGTCACGCGGCGCGCACGCTCGGCCACCGACATGGCTGACAGGTCGAGGTCACCCAGTCTGACCACGCCTTGCATCTTTTCCAGCCCGGCGATGGCCCGCAGCAGCGTGGATTTACCCGCGCCATTCGGGCCGATCAAGGCGGTGAGGCTGCCGTGGGGCAGGGTCGGCAAGCTCAGCTCATGCACAATCTGCCGACGCCCGTAGCTGACCGTGGCGTTGTGTACCGATAACCCCGCACTCATAACTGCCTCCCGCGCTTGAACACCAACACCACAAAAATCGGTACGCCCACCAAGGCGGTGACAATGCCCACCGGCACAATCACGCCGGGCATGATCAGTTTGCTGGCAATCGACGACAGCGCCAGCAGCAACGCGCCGGTCAACGCACTGGCCGGCAGCAGGAAGCGTTGATCCTCACCCACCAGAATCCGCGCGATATGCGGCCCCACCAAGCCGATAAAGCCGATGGTGCCGACAAACGCCACGGCAGTGGCCGACAGCAGGCTGATGCGCAGCAACGAGAAAAACCGCAGGCGCTTCACATCCACGCCAAAGCTTTGTGCGCGGTCCTCGCCCATGCGCAGCAGGGTCAGGCGCGGCGCGGCGGCGAAGGAAAACGGCAGCACCACGGTAACGACAAAGGCGAGGATGCCGAGCTTGTCCCAGTTGGCGCGGGTCACGCTGCCCAAGGTCCAGAACACCAACTGTTGCAACACGTCTTCGGTGGCCACCAGTTGCAGCAAGGCCACCACGGCGTTGCAACTGAACACCAGCGCGATGCCGAACAACACCAAACTTTCCACCCCCGCACCGCGCAGGCGTGACATGGCTTGCAGCAAAAACACCGAGGCGGCGGCAAAGATAAACGCCGAGATGGAAATCGCGGTGTTGGCCGACACCCACAGCGTGGTCACCGGAAACACGATGACCAGCGAGGCGCCCAAGGCCGCCGCCGACGACACGCCCAACGTAAACGGGCTGGCCAGCGGGTTATTGAGGATCGCCTGCATCTCGGCCCCGGCCAGCGACAGCGCGCAACCCACCAGCACCGCCATCAGCGCGTAGGGCAGGCGCACGTTCCAGATGATCACCTGGTCGGTGGTGCTCAGGTGCGACGGATGCAGGATGCCGTCGAGCAACGCCAGCAGGCCCATGCCCGACGGGCCGCTGGCCAGGTCCACCAGAATGGCGCAGACCAGCGCGATGCCGAGCAGCGCCAGCAGCCAGGTACGCCGGGCCAGCAAACGGCGATAGCCATGAGTGGCGCTGGCAAGGTCGAGGGTTTGAGTGGTCATGGGGCTCACAAGGTCTTAAAAACAATGAACATCCACATGTGGGAGCTGGCTTGCCTGCGATAGCGGTGTGCCAGTCGATTAATTCAGTGACTGACACACCGCTATCGCAGGCAAGCCAGCTCCCACACTGACTGCATTCCTGCATTCCTGCATTCCTGCATTCCTGCATTTGTGCATGGCGATTGGGGTTACTTGGTTTTGGCGTCAATCCAGTAAGCACCCTGCAGCGGCATCCCCAAAAACTGTTGGTTGATCTGTTTCATAGTCGCTTGCGGGTCGAGCTTGGCGAACAGTTCCGGGTGTACCCATTTGGCCAATACTTCAATCGCCAGCAGGTTGTATGGCGAGTTGTAGAAATCGTGCCACAGGCCGTGGGCATTGCCTTGGCGGATGGCACGCAGGTTGGCGAACTCCGGCCGCGCCAGCACATGATCAAACGCCTCACGGGCTTCATCGGTGCTCACTCCAGCGCCGAGAATCAGCCCAGGCTTGTGGTTGCCGGTGGCCACGTACACATCCGGGTCGGCCTTGAGCGCGTATTCAACGCTGATATCCCCCAGCGCACCCGGCACCACCTCGGCGGCGATATTGCGCCCGCCGACCAGCTTGATCACTTCACCCATGCCGCTTTTGCCGGTGGTGTGCCCCGGTGCCTGCCAGGCACCGGCGAGCAATTCGAGGAACACACTCGGGCGCGGGCCGGCGGCAGGCAAGGTGGCAACGGCGTCGGTGATAGCCTTGATGTGCTGGTCATAGAAACCCAGGAACGCCTTGGCCTGGGCTTCGCGGCCCAAGGCCTGGCCCAGCGCGTTCATGCTGGTGTGGGTGCCTTGCACCGGGTTGATGCGAAAGTCGACGAACAACACCGGGATGCCGGCTTTGGCCAGCACGTCTGCCACCGCGCTGTGTTCGGTCGGGCCGTGGCCGGAAATGCTGAACACCGCCAGATCCGGTTTCAGCGAGAGAATCTCCTCAGCACTGACACTCTGCTCCGACGCTTGCCCGATCAACGGGATGTCTTTGACCGTAGGAAACTTCGCCACATAGGCGTTGTAAGTGTGCTGGTCCAGCAGCTTCAAATCGTTCTGCCAGCCGACGATGCGCTGGAACGGCGCGTCCTTGTCGAGCAAGGCAAACGCCGAAATCAAGCGGCCTTCGCCCAGCACCACACGTTTGACGTGGTCTTTGACCTCGACCTTGCGGCCCAACACGTCGGTGACTTCATGGGCAGCGGCAGTTTCGGCGTGGCCGAGGACCAGCGCGGCGCACAGCACGCCGAGCTTAAGCACGTTACGAGGTTTGAACATGGAAAGGACTCCGGGTGAGGGGCAATCAGAATTCATAATCGACACTGGCGGTGAGCGTGCGACCGGCACCTGGGATGCCGTAGAGCTGGAAGCCGTCGAGGGACGCGCCGACCTGGCTGTAATAGAACGTGTTGAACACATTGTTGAGGTTGAGGTTGACCGTGGTGTCCTTGTTCACCTTGTATTGCGCCGCCAGGTTGCTCAGCCAGTAACCCGGGGCTTTTTCGTGGTCGCGGGTGTAGATCGCATACACGCCGGACGGGCCGTTGGCGTAGCTGCTGTTGTTGTTCAAACCGCCGACATCCTTGTTGTCGCTGTAGCGGCGACGGCCCACGTATTGCTCGCCGTAGCTGAGGCTCAGGGCGTCGGTGACGGCGTAGGTGGTCCACAGGTTGGCGGTCAGGTCGGGGACGTTCTTGGCTTCCGCGCCTTTATTGATACCTTTGGTCTGCGTGCTTTTGAGCGCCGAGAAGCCGGTGTAGACGGTCCAGCGCGGGGTGATGTTGCCTTGCAGGCCGAGTTCGATGCCGTCCACACGCTTGGCGGGCAGGGCGCGCACCGGGGCGGATTCGCCGTCCTGGTATTCCCAGGCGTTGTCCAGTTCGGTGCGGAAGATCGCCGCCGTGACATTGAGCCTGTCGTGGGCAATGTCCCACTTGGTGCCGATCTCGTAGGTTTTCGACTTGGCCGGGCTGTAGTTGCTGGTGGTGGACGCGCCGTAGATCTGGTTGTTGGTGGACGCGCCCAGCGCCGACGGTTGCGCCGCCTCGCTGTAGGACACGTAGATGCTGCCGTTCGGCAATGGCTTGTACACCGCGCCGACGCGACCGCTCACTGCGCCGTCGGTGCTGCTGATGTCGGCTTGGCCGCGCTGGCTGGTTTGCGCGCGCCAGTTGTCGTAGCGCAGCGAGCCGAGCACTTGCCATTGCTCGTTGAGGGTGACGGTGTCGCCCGCGTAGACACCGGCGTTATCGATCACCGAGCGCGGGTCGCCTTCGCCTTTGGTCACGTAGGTGCTGGCGAAGCTGTGGCTGGGGTCGTTCATGTTGAAGAGCAGATCGCCGGCCGGCACTTCGGCGTTGCGTTTCAGGCCGCCGTAGGTCTCGTGATAGAACTCCAGGCCGCTGACCACGGCGTGCTGCAGGCTGCCGGTGTTGAACGTGAAGCTGAAGTCGGTCTGGTTATCCAGGATGGTGTAGCGCTTGGACAGGCCAAAATCGCTGCCCCGCAGGATGCCGTAGCCGGTGTTGCTGTTGTTCACGTAGTCGGTGTAGGCATTCACCGTGCTGCCGGGCACTTGGCTGATAGGCCCTACGCCGGTGTAGCCCAAGGTCGCACAGCGGGCGCCGGTGCAGGTTTTTTTACCGCTGGCATCGGCGACGAAGAAGCGTGCCGGCGACAGCACGGCGAAGTTGTCGCTGCGTTCCCAGCGCGTCTGGTTGCGCAGGTGGGCGTCGTGCCAGTCAAAGTCATGCTCGAAGCGGGCGGTCAGCGAGGTGGTTTCGTTCTCCTGGGTATAAAGGCTGGAGTCGCCGTACCAGTCGGAGCGTTTGACGCCGGGCATGCGGTGGCCGTCGGTGCCGCGCTGGATCGGCACGCCGCCGTCCGGGGTGTTGGTGTCTTTCTGGTAAAAGGTGTCGACGAAAAAGCGCGTGTCGGTGCCCAGGCCGAAGCCGAACGAGGTGGCGATGCCCCAGCGGTCGTAGTCCACGTCGTCGCGGTCGGCCACTTGGTTGTAGTGCTTCATCAGGTTGATACGTACGGCGGCGGTGTCGGTCAGCTGTTTATTGAGGTCGGCGGTGAGGCGACGGTAGCTGTCGGTGCCGATCCCGGCGGACACCTTGTTGGCATCGCCCAGGTGCGCTTCTTTGCTCACCAGGTTGACGCTGCCGCCCACGGCGGAAACGCCGGACTCGATCGAACCCGTGCCCTTGAACACTTCGGCCTGTTGCAGGTTGAAAGTGTCGGTGCGTGTGGACATGCCCGCGTCGCGCACGCCGTCGACGGTCAGGCTTTGCTCGGAGGAAAACCCACGGATCGAAAACAGATCGCCCCAGCCCAGGTTGCCTTCGCCGGACATGAAGGTGATGCCGGGCACGTTGCGCAACACTTCCTGCAAGGTCTGCGCGTTCTGCTCCTTGAGCACCTGCTGCGGCACGATGGTCACGCTTTGCGGGGCGTCGAGCAGCGGCTGGCTGATTTTGGCCGAGGTCACGCGGTCGACTTTGAAGGTGGAGGTGGCTTCCTGGCCGTCGACCTTGATTTGCGGCAGGCTTACCACCGAATCATTCGGCGTGGCGGCCGGCGCATCGGCCCAGGCGGTCGGCGCAACACTGCCGGCGGCGAGGAAACCGAACATCGGTGCCAGGGTTGTGTGCAGCGTGTGACGTTGGGGCGTGGGCAATGACATAGGTGATGATCCGAGTCTAAATTACAATTACTCTCATTCAGGTTCGGTAGTCTAAAGAGCGATTCCGCCTGCCATACCCTGGCTTTGTATCGCTGATGCGTGATTATGGTTTCCCACAACATTCCATTACATTTGCGTGTATCGCTGGATGAACTTTCGGCTATCTCCTGCGTTTTGAGTTTTCGGATTGACTGCCCATGGCCAAGCTTGACCACCTGCTGATCGTTGATGATGACCCGCAAATCCGTCAGTTGCTTTGCGACTACTTGAGTGACGCGGGGTTTCAGGTGTCCACCGCCGCCGACGGCAAGGAAATGCGCCGCCGCCTGGCGCTGAATGTGATCGACCTGATCGTGCTTGACCTGATGCTGCCTGGCGAAGACGGCTTGAGCCTGTGCCGCGAACTGCGCGTCAGTTCCAACACGCCGGTGGTGATGCTCACCGCCAAAGGCTCGTTGATCGACCGCATCGTCGGCCTGGAAATCGGCGCCGACGACTACCTGCCCAAGCCGTTCGACCCGCGTGAGTTGCTGGTGCGAATCAAGGTGGTGTTGCGCCGGGTGCAGAGCTTTCCCGATCGAGCACGCCTGGATGAAGCACCGAGTATTCGTTTTGCCGGCTGGCAACTCGACACACGGGCGCGGCAATTGCTCACGCCCGAGGGCGTGGTGGTGAGCCTGGGCAACTCGGATTACCGTGTGCTGCGCCTGCTGTTGCAGCACCCCAACCGGCCGTTGAGTCGCGACTTTTTGCTTAACCATGTCTTCGACAAGGACAGCACGCCGTTCGACCGCTCCATCGACGTGTGTGTCAGCCGCCTGCGCTCGCAGCTGCCGGCGGGGCTGATCAAAACCGTGCGCAACGAGGGTTACATGCTGACTGCCGATGATGTGGTGCTGGAGTCGTGAGACTGCTGCCGCGTTCGCTGTTCGGGCGGCTGGTGCTGATTCTGGTCAGCGGCATGCTCGCGGCCCAGGCGCTGACCAGCAGCATCTGGTACGACCGTCGGCATGGCCAGGTGCTGGAGATTCCTGCGCGGTTGATCGCCACACGCCTGGCAGACGTGGTGCGCCTGGTACACAGCGACCCGCAGCAGGCCGACCAGTTGATCAAACTGCTCAACACCCCGCATTTTCAATTGACCTTGAGCGATCAGGCCAGCAACACGCCGAGCACGTTGACCGACAGTGACCGGCCCACCGAGCGGCTGATCAAGCAGGTGCTGACGGAGAAAACCGGTTCTGCCCAGACCCTGATGTTGCTGCGCCTGTCTCTGGTTGATGGCGAAGGGCAAGGCGCCGGGCTCTCGACCCTGCTCAGTTCCAAGCCGGTCATCGGGCAGTTCCTGATCGACCTGCGCCTGCCCGATGGGCGCTGGTTGCAGGTGGACGCCAGTGAGGAGCAGGGCTGGACCAGCACGTCGCCGCTGGACTTGCTGTTCGACTACGTGATGCGCATCTATTTGCTGCGCGTGCTGGTGCTGGTGATCATCGCGTTGGTGGCGGTGCGCCTGGCCATCCGCCCGCTCAATGCCTTGGCCAAGGCCGCCGAAGCCCTGGGCCGGGATATCCAGCGCCCGCCGTTAGCGTTGGACGGCCCCACCGAAGTGCGCCGCGCCGCCCAGGCGTTTAATGCGATGCAGCAACGGTTGATAGCCAATATTGCCGAGCGCACGCGCTTTCTGGCGGCGATTTCCCACGACCTGCGCTCGCCGATCACACGCCTGCGCCTGCGCACCGAAATGCTCGAAGACACGCGCACCAAGGAGCGGTTTCGCAGTGACCTGGAAGAAATGGAACACATGGTGTCCAGCACCCTGGATTTTGTCAGCAGCGGCGAAATCAACGAGACGCGGCAGAACATCGACATCAATGCCTTGCTGCAAAGCCTGCAGGCCGACCTTGAAGACGTGGGCGAAAGCGTGACCATTGTCGGTCGCGCCCGGCAACCGCTGCCGGGCTATGCACGCAGCCTCAAGCGTTGCGTGCAGAACCTGCTGGAAAATGCGGTGCGTTATGGCCGAGAAGTGGTGGTGCGGGTTGAGGATCAGGTGGACAGTTTGAAAATCGTCATCAGTGACCGTGGCCCAGGGATTCCCCAGGAGCAACTGGAGCAGGTGATGGAACCGTTTTACCGCATCGAAGGCTCACGCAATGCCGACACGGGCGGTTACGGGTTGGGGCTGAGCATTGCGCACACGATTGCGCGGGCGCATGAGGGGCGGTTGAGTTTGAGTAATCGGGAAGGCGGGGGGTTGGAGGTAGTGTTGCAGTTTCAGAGAAAGCTCTGATCTGAAATACGGAGCAAATGTGGGAGCTGGCTTGCCTGCGATGGCGGTGGGTCAGCTGACACATTGTTAACTGTCAGACCGCCATCGCAGGCAAGCCAGCTCCCACACTGACTGCATTCAGGGCATCAGGCCCCGTGGCACTTCTTGAATTTCTTCTCACTGCCGCACGGGCACGGATCGTTGCGACCCACGTCCTTCAACGCGTTGCGCACCGGCTCCTGGTGAGCGTGGCCGCAGTTCGGGCCGTGGACATGGCCGTGGTCGTGATCATGGCCGTGATCATGCTGATCGTGATCGTGGTTGCAGTCAGGACCATGGACATGGGGTTGCTGAGTCATCGATGTCGCTCCGGAATAAAATCACCGGGGATTATCTCGCCATTGTGGGCGACCTGCACGTCATTACCGATGAATAATCCGGTTTTCAGCTCGCCTTCCAGGCGATAGGGCACGGGTTTGGTCGGGTTTTTGAGCATTTGCACCACATCGCGGATCTTCGGCCAGAGGTTGGTGCGCACCTTCACCCGAAAAAAACCATGACTGCGCGGCGGTATGGTCAGCCATTCGTTGGACTCGCCTTCGGTCAACACAAAACCGCCCAGGCTGACCTTATAGATCAGGCCGCGCACCGTGAGGTCGGCGTCGTCGCGGTTATCGACGCGAAACCACAGTTTGAATTTCTGCTCCAGCAGTTTGGCCCGTACCACCTCGACTTTCACCAGGGCGACGTGGGGCGTAGGCGCATCGTCTTCAAACCACGACGCGCAGCCGCTGAGACTCAAGGTCAACGCCAGCATCAAGCTGTACATCCGAAGCATGGCGTTTTCCCTGTGGGCGATTAGAGGTAGCTGGAACAGCACTTCTTGAATTTTTGGCCACTGCCGCACAAACATACATCATTGCGCCCGGCCTTGAACTCAACCGTCGGATCGATGAAGTACCAGCGCCCGTCATTCTGTACGAAAGACGACTGCTCACGGTGGCTGTGTTCGCCGGTGCTGTCATGCCAGCGTGCGGTAAAGGTCACGAATGCATGTTCCGGCTGGCCGCCGAACACTTCCGAACTTTCCACCTCCAGGCCCAGCCAGGTGCTCTGCGCGCTCCAGGCGCTGATCGCAATGCGGTCCAGGCCGGCTTGCTGCGCGGGCAAGGTTGTGGCCACCAGGTAGTCCACCAGGCCCAGCACATAGGCGCTGTAGCGCGAGCGCATCAGCGCGGTGGCGCACGGCGCCGGGTGGCCGGCGTGATAGTGGCCGCAGCAGGCATCCAACAGGTTGCCGCTGCCGCAGGGGCAAATGGATGTACTCATCGGGTTACCACCAATACTTTCCAAAATTTTCCGGGTTGGCCCAGAAACGGGCGTTGAGCCAGTCGGGCACCTGTTTGTAGTCAAGCAGATCATAGGTAAACAGTGTCAGTACCTGCTCGTCGCGCTGGAAACGCTCGCCGGCTTGCAGGGCCAGGGAGAAGAAGTCGGTGTCTTTCCAGCCGCAGGCGCCCAGGTCCACCAGCACCGCAATGCGGCTGCTATTAAGGTTGCGAATGCCGCCGAGCAAGGTCAGGCCTTGCGGTTTTGACAGGTGCTCCAGGCAGTCGACCACCAGCGCCAGGTCAAAACGCTGCGCCGCCAGTTCTGCCGGCAACGGCCCGGGCGGGGCGATGGCCACGATGGTGTCCGGGTGCTCGGCCTGGAACGCCTCCAGCGCCGGAAACTGGCTGGCGCCCAACAACAACAGGCGTTTGGGCTGGTGCAAGTCGAGCAAAGCGGCCAGGGCTTGCTGGGGTGTACGGGAAGAAATACCAGCGGTCATCACAGATCCTCACATCAGAACCCTAGAGACTAGCGCGGCTGAGCGTGCGGGCCTAGAGCGGGCGGCAGCGAAAAGTCCTACAAATGCGGCGATCCTCAATGAAACCGGGGGTGTGGCGTACTGGCGCAGATGAAAAGAGCGGTCTTTACTCCACCTGTCGGCCCCCGCCGATCCCCTCAGGAGAAATCACATGAGCATCATGCGGACAGCTCTACCCTTGGTTCTGCTAACCGGAGTATTGACAGGTTGCGCAGGGTTGCAAAAAACCGATTGGCCCACCTGTGCAGCAGTCGGTGGTGTGACGGGCGCTGCCATTGGCGCCACTGAAAGTTCAGCCTATGCGGGCGCAGGCGCGCTGTTGATCGGCGGCATGGCCGGCGCCTATTGCTGGGTGCATGGCGATGGCGACGAAGATGGTGACGGTGTGCCGGACAGCCGCGACAAGTGCCCTGGCACGCCAAAAGGCGTGCAGGTCGATGCCAATGGTTGCCCACCCGCACCGCCGGCCGCCGTGGTTGAGGAAGTGGTGGTGGTCAAGGAAGAAACCATCGTGATTCGCGATGTGCACTTCCAGTTCGATTCGGCCAAGTTGACGGCAGCGGACAAAACCAAGCTCGACATCATTGCCACTCGCCTGAAAAAAGAAGCCCCAGGCGCGCAACTGCGGGTCAGTGGGCATACCGACAGCGTCGGTAAAGATGCCTACAACCAGAAACTCTCGGAAAAACGCGCTCATTCGGTGACGGATTACCTGGTCAGCTCCGGTGTGCCTCGCAGCAACTTTGTCTCGGTGACCGGTGCTGGCGAAAGCCACCCAGTGGCCGACAACAAAACCGCTGAAGGGCGTACGTTGAACCGTCGCGTGGAAATCCAGATCAACCGCTGACAGCCCTTGCCCCTGCGGGCACCGCAGGGGCATTGCCGGCGAGCCCTGGCAAGTTTTTTCATCCTTCACTGGCAAATCGCCTGCAGAAGTCGGTACTGTGCGCCCAAAGAATAATAGGCAGGGGCATGCGGGATGAAGGTGTTTTGGGGGCTGGGAAAGTTTCTGACGTTGTTGTTCTGGGTAGTGGTGCTGGTCAACCTGTTCCGGCCGCTGACGAATCCGTTTCACCTGTTGGTCAGCCTGGCCGGCAGTCTGTTGATGCTTACCCACCTGCTTGAATTGCTGTTGTTCAACAGCAGCTTGAAACACCGTGCCCACCCTTGGCGTGACCGCTTGCAGATTCTGCTGGTGGGGATGTTCCATGTGCGGGGCCTGTCGGCGCCTGCTGCGGTTAATGAAACGAACGAGGAGGCCAATCATGCGTAAGGTTTTTCTGTTGGCCCTGTTGGTCAGCCCCATTGCTATGGCGCAGAGCGTCAGTGTTGAAACCAACTCGCTGATGCGCCTGCCCAGCAGCACCAGCGTGTTACAACTGGAGCGCCTGGATGTGGCGGACTACGGCACGTTGCTGGTGCCGGCGACCATCAGCCAAGTGACCGTGGATGAGTTGCACCTGGGTCGCGAGGCGCGTATCACCATCGCCCCCGGCAATACCGCGCTGCAATTGCAGGTGCGTAATGCGCAACTGGAACATGGCAGCCAGATCACGTCGCGCGGCGCCCCCGGTACCCACGAAAAGCCGGCCAAGGCCGGGCGTGACCTGGTGCTGCGCATTAACGCGCTGACCGCCGAAGAGCTGTCGGTGGACGCGCGTGGCGGCGCCGGTGCCCAAGGTTATGCCGGCCTCGATGGCGCCAACGGTGTGGACCCAGGCTGCACCTGGGGTTCCGCCGGGCGTGGTGCCAATGGCGATAACGGCGGCGACGGCCTGCCGGGCGCGTCGGGGGCGACTGTGCGGGTCGAGCTGCCACAGAGCTTCCCGGCCGAGCAGATCAAAGTGTGGGTCGACGGCGGGCCGGGTGGCTTGGCCGGTACGGCGGGCAAACCGGGCAAAGGCGGGCAGTCCAAAGGGTGCCTGGTGTACCGCGCCGACGGTGGTGATAAAGGCCGGCCAGGGCTGGAAGGCCAGCCGGGGCCGGCTGGGGCTGCGGGTGCTGTGACCATTCAGCGGTTGTGAGTCGTTTGGGCTGACGCCATCGCGGGCAAGCCCGGCTCCCACAGGTTGGAATGCGTTCCATATGTGGGAGCCGGGCTTGCCCGCGATGGCGGACTAACAGCCGCCTCAGAACATCGGCCGCGCCGAAGCAATCGCCACCACCACCAACCCCACGATCAAATTAATCCCCACCAATTTGCGGATCTGCCCCAGCGCAGCCGCGCCCGCCGGCCAATCCTCAGCCGCCACCGCTGTGCGCAGTTCCGGGAACTTCAGTGCCTGGATGCGGATAAACAGCGCCGTCATCACCAGATACAGACCCATCATCACCTGCACATAGCGCGGCGCAGTCTCAAAACCACTGAAGCGCAGTTGCAACAGGCCGATGCCGCTGATCGGCAAAATCAGCACCGCGACCCAGACCCACACAAAAAAACGCTGAAACACATTTGCCCACAGCTTGAGCCGGGCAGGGCCTTCAAGTGCCGCCATGGCGGCGGGGCGCAGGATCATCCAGGCGAAAAACATACCGCCGACCCAAACCAGGGCGGCCAATACATGCAGGGTGTAAGCGAGGCTAAACGCGGTCATTGTGGTACTCCGTTCTGCGCGGGATTAATTAGCGGGGTATGATAGCGGCCGATCCGAACCACTGAAAATTTATCCAGCGTTTTTTGCGCCCGACTATCCATGATCAGCACTGAACTCAAAACCACGATCCAGGGCGCCTATTCGCGTTTTCTCGAAGCCAAGAGCTTGAAACCGCGCTACGGCCAACGCCTGATGATCGCCGAAGTGGCCAAGGTCCTCGGGGATATCGACACCGACGACGAAGGGCGGCGCAGTGGCGACCCTGCGATTGTGGCTGTCGAGGCCGGCACCGGCACCGGCAAGACCGTGGCCTACAGCCTGGCCGCGATCCCTACCGCCAAGGCTGCCGGCAAGCGCCTGGTGATCGCCACCGCCACTGTCGCCCTGCAAGAGCAGATCGTCTACAAAGACCTGCCCGACCTGATGCGCAACAGCGGTCTGAACTTCACTTTCGCCCTGGCCAAGGGGCGTGGGCGCTACATGTGCCTGTCCAAGCTCGACGTGTTGCTGCAGGAAGGCCATGCGCAAACCGCCACTGCCTCCTTGTTCGAAGAAGAAGGCTTCAAGATCGAGGTGGATGAAGTCAGCCAGAAGCTGTTTACCAGCATGATCGAGAAGCTGGCCGGCAATAAATGGGACGGCGACCGCGACAGCTGGCCCACCGCTCTTGAAGATTCGGACTGGGCACGCCTGACCACCGACCACAGCCAGTGCACCAACCGCCATTGCCCCAACTTCGGCCAGTGCGCCTTTTACAAGGCCCGCGAAGGCATGGGCAAGGTCGACGTGATCGTCACCAACCACGACATGGTACTGGCCGACCTGGCCCTGGGCGGCGGCGCGGTGTTGCCGGACCCGCGCGACACCCTCTACGTATTCGACGAAGGCCACCACCTGCCGGATAAGGCAATTGGCCACTTCGCCCATTACACGCGCCTGCGTTCCACGGCCGACTGGCTGGAAACCACTGCCAAGAACCTCACCAAACTGCTGGCCCAGCATCCGCTGCCCGGCGATTTGGGCAAGTTGATCGAGCAAGTGCCGGAGCTGGCGCGGGAGATCAAGACTCAGCAGCAGTTCATGTTCAGCGCCTGTGAACAGGTCGCCGACTTCAAACCCGGCGAAGACGTGGAGGGCCGTGAGCGGCCGCGCCATCGGTTTGTTGGCGGGTTGATCCCCGAGCATATGCGCGAAATGGGTATTGAGCTGAAGAAGGGCTTTTCACGCCTCACCGACCTGTTCACACGCCTCACCGACTTGCTCAAGGAAGGCATGGATGGCGAGGTCAATATCGGCATCGCCAGCAAACAGGCCGAGGAGTGGTACCCACTGTTCGGCAGCCTGTTGTCACGCTCCCAGGGCAACTGGGAGCTGTGGACCGCCTTCACCGTCGAAGACCCGGAAGACAACCCGCCGATGGCGCGTTGGCTGACCCTGTCGGAAAGCGGTGCGCTGTTCGATATCGAGGTTAACGCCAGCCCCATCCTCGCCGCCGAAATGCTGCGTCGCAACCTGTGGAACGTGGCTTATGGCTGCCTGGTGACCTCGGCCACGCTGACGGCCCTGGGCACTTTCGACCGTTTCCGCATGCGCGCCGGGCTGCCGAAAAAAGCAGTGACGGCCGTGGTGCCGAGCCCGTTCCACCATGCCGATGCTGGCGTGCTGCGCGTACCGGACCTCAAGGCCGACCCACGGGATGCGGCCGCGCACACGGCGGCGATCATCCGCGACCTGCCCGAATTGGTCGAAGGTTCGCGCGGCACACTGGTACTGTTTTCGTCACGTAAACAGATGCAGGACGTGTTTGACGGCCTCGACCGTGACTGGCGCAAACAGGTGTTTATCCAGGGCAACCTGTCCAAGCAGGAAACCCTCAACAAACACAAGGCGCGGGTTGATGGCGGCGATTCCAGCGTGCTGTTCGGCCTGGCCAGTTTTGCCGAAGGCGTGGACTTGCCCGGCGCCTATTGCGAGCACGTGGTGATTGCCAAGATCCCGTTCTCGGTACCGGATGACCCGGTCGAGGCAGCCTTGGCCGAGTGGATCGAGGCGCGGGGCGGTAACCCGTTCATGGAAATCTCGGTGCCGGATGCGTCCTTGAAGCTGGTCCAGGCCTGCGGTCGCTTGCTGCGTACCGAGGAAGACCGCGGCACTATCACCTTGCTCGACCGCCGTTTGGTCACGCAGCGCTATGGCAAAGCTATCCTCAATGCCTTGCCGCCGTTCAGGCGCGAAATTTCTTAAGCCACTCATTTATTAAGCTGCTGTGGGCGAAGTCGCCCACTTCGTGGTCTATCTCACTGCCAACGCTTTATGTCATCAGGCCAGTTATCGGCCGATTGGGAGAACCTTGTTCGTATGATTCGCACGCTGCCTGCTCTTTTTGCCCTGTTATTCGCTGCGCCCTTGATGGCCGCGCCTGCCGGGCAACAAACGCTGTTCAACTTCGTCCGACCTGCCGATGTGGTCAAGGTGGCGACTCAGGACGCCAGCCTGCCGCAATACAACGCCGAACAAACCCCCGAAGGCGAGGTGTTGCGCCGCATCACCTTCAACCCGGCGGCCGAACCGAGCCTGGTGCTCAGCCCGCAGGCCGGGAGCTGGGACTGGTCGCAATCCGGCGCCATGAGCCTGCGTATCCAGAGCGCCATGGACTGGGCGTTGACCCTCTATGTCAAAGTACAGAGCGTCGACGGCAAGACTCTGTTCAGCCGTATCGACCTGCCGGCCGGCCCGGCCCAGACCCTGTTGATCCCGTTGCAAGCCAACTCGCCGCTGAGCCAGGGCATGAAGGCCGGCCCGCCCATGCCGATCACCCTGGACGGCCAGCGTGTATTGCTGGCCGCCAGTGCTGGCGAGATCGACCGCAGCCAAGTGGCCTCGGTCACCTTGTCGATGCTCAAGCCCAACGTCGCCCAAAGCATTTTGCTTGAGCGTTTTGGCGTGCAGGACAGCGAGCCGGTGCTGAAGGCGGTCTACAGTGAGCTGGTGGACGCTTATGGCCAGTCCACCCGTGCGCGCTGGCCGGAAAAGGTCAGCACTGACGAGCAACTCAAAGCCGCAGCGGCCAAGGAGCAGCAACAGCTCAAGGGCTGGCTGGCCGAGCGTGACAAATCCGCTCTGGACCAATACGGTGGCTGGAACAAAGGCCCGGCGTTCGACGCCAGTGGTTTTTTCCGTACCGAGAAGCGTGACGGCCGCTGGTACCTGGTGACGCCGCAAGGCCATCCGTTCTATTCGTTGGGTGTTAACACCGTGGCACCGGACAACAACCAGACCTACGTGGCCGGCCGCGAGTGGATGTTCGCCGCGCTGCCCAAGGCTGGCGAACCGTTCGACAAGTACTACGGCAGTGGCGATAACCGGGGCGGCAACGGTGCCGATCAGGGCCGCGGCTTCAATGTCGGGCGTTGGTACGATTTTTACGGCGCCAACTTGCAGCGTACTTATGGCGGCGAAGGTTTCGACCAGAAGCGCTGGGTCAGCCACACCCTCGACCGCCTGCAAGCCTGGGGCTTCAACACCGTGGGCAACTGGAGTGATGAGGACCTGGCCCGCGCCGACCGTGTGCCCTACACCTTGCCGCTGTCGATTGTCGGTGACTACGCCAGCATCAGCACTGGCACCGACTGGTGGGGCGGCATGCCGGACCCGTTCGACCCGCGCTTTGCCATGGCCACCGAACGCGCCGTGGCCATTGCCGCCCGCGACCACCGTGATGACCCGTGGCTGATCGGCTACTTTGCCGACAACGAGCTGGCCTGGGCCGGCCCCGGCGATGATCCAAAATCCCGTTACGCCTTGGCCTATGGCACGTTGCGCATGACCACCGACGTACCGGCCAAACGCGCATTCCTCAAACAACTGCGCGACAAGTACCGTAACGAAGAAGGCCTGTCGAAAGCCTGGGGCATCCACCTGGCGGGTTGGGAGCTGATGGAAGACCCAGGCTTCGAGCCGCCGATGCCGAGCCCCGAACACCCGGAAATCGAAGCTGACTTCAAATATTTCCAGAAGACCTTCGCTGATGCCTACTTCAAAACCATCTCCGATGCGTTGAAATGGCACGCGCCCAACCAGTTGCTGCTAGGTGGTCGGTATGCCGTCAGCACGCCCGAGGCCGTGGCGTCCTGCGCCCAGTATTGCGACGTGCTGAGTTTCAACATGTACACCCTGAAGCCGCAGGACGGTTATGACTTTGCTGCCTTGCGCGCGCTGGACAAGCCGGTGCTGATCACCGAGTTCAACTTCGGCTCGGCCGACCGTGGCCCGTTCTGGGGCGGCGTGACACAGTTGGCCCGTGAAGAAGACCGTGGCGTGGCGTACAGCAACTTCCTCAAGCAGGCCATGGCCGAGCCATCGATTGTCGGCGTGCATTGGTTCCAGTACCTGGACCAGCCGGTCACCGGGCGTCTGCTGGATGGTGAGAACGGCCACTTCGGGCTGGTGGGCATCACCGATGTGCCGTTCCAGGGCTTTGTCGAGAGTGTGCGTAAAAGCAACCTGGCGGCGGTCGACCAACTGGGCAAGGAGGCCGAAAAAGCCAAGGCGGCCAGCAAGGTTCGCGAGAACGAAGGCGGCAAGTCCGGGCAAGAAGGCAAAGGCGCGGGGCAGGGCGCCGGGCATGCGGGTGGACACTCTGGAAATGGCCATTGATTCATCACTGACGGGTTCACAAAACCTGCAATGACTGGAACAATGTCGGCCACTTCTTACGGTGTTTTCCAAGGCGGCTTAGGTGCAGATTCAGGGTCATTACGAGCTCCAGTTCGAAGCGGTACGTGAAGCCTTTGCCGCGTTGTTCGATGACCCGCAGGAGCGTGGTGCCGGGCTCTGTATCCAGATCGGCGGCGAAACCGTCGTCGACCTGTGGGCCGGTACCGCCGATAAGGACGGTGCCGAGGCCTGGCACAGCGACACCATCGTCAACCTGTTCTCCTGCACCAAGACCTTCACTGCCGTCACGGCCCTGCAGCTGGTTGCCGAAGGCAAGCTGAAACTGGATGCGCCAGTTGCCGACTACTGGCCCGAGTTTGCCGCGGCGGGTAAAGAAACCATCACGCTGCGCCAGTTGCTCTGCCACCAGGCCGGGCTGCCGGCGATTCGCCAGATGCTGCCGACCGAAGCCCTGTATGACTGGCCACTGATGGTCGACACCCTGGCGGCCGAAGCCCCGTGGTGGACGCCGGGCGAAGGGCATGGCTACGAGGCCATCACTTATGGCTGGTTGGTCGGCGAGTTGCTGCGCCGTGCCGACGGGCGCGGGCCGGGCGAGTCGATTGTGGCGCGGGTTGCGCGGCCCCTGGGCCTGGACTTCCATGTCGGTTTGGCGGACGAAGAGTTTTATCGGGTTGCGCATATAGCGCGCAGCAAAGGCAATATGGGCGATGAAGCCGCGCAACGTTTACTTCAAGTAATGATGCGCGAACCTAATGCCATGACCACCCGTGCATTTGCCAACCCACCGTCTATTCTGACCAGCACTAATAAGCCCGAATGGCGGCGGATGCAGCAGCCAGCGGCAAATGGTCACGGTAATGCGCGCAGCCTGGCAGGTTTTTATAGCGGATTGTTGGACGGTAGTTTGCTTGAGAGCGACATGCTCGAACAATTGACCCGCGAACACAGTATCGGGCCAGACAAAACATTATTGACTCAAACCCGTTTCGGTTTGGGGTGCATGTTGGATCAACCGCAACTGCCCAATGCGACCTTTGGCCTTGGCCCGCGTGCGTTTGGCCACCCTGGCGCCGGTGGTTCGGTGGGGTTTGCCGACCCTGAGCGCGATGTAGCATTTGGTTTCGTGACTAATACACTGGGCCCTTATGTACTTATGGACCCGCGTGCGCAGAAGTTGGTCGGAATATTGGCCGGTTGTCTGTAAAGAGCTTGCTGTTTCACGTTTTTTTGTTACAAAGGCAAGTATAAGAAGGCGCTGAACGAAATTGTGTAACTTTACTGTTCTCTAAGCGTCTGTTTAACGGGTCAACCAGGCCCCCCGTTTTTTTCTCATTTTGTGGATACCTCATGTTATCGAACAAGTCCTTGGCACTGGCGCTGTGCCTCACTATTACTGGCTGCGCACAAACACCACAAAGTGATGCCGAAGGTGGGCACTGGTGGTCATTTGGATCTGACAAGGCTGCTACCAAGGACGCCGTGACACAAACCGACGCCAAGCCGGATGCCAAACCTGCCGCCGGCGCCAAGCCTGTCGAACCTGTGGCCGCCGCTGCTGCTCCAGCGCCTGCACCGGTAGCCAAGGCTGACACCGGCTTCAACTGGTGGCCGTTCGCTGCCAAAAGCGCCGACGAAAAAGCGGCGGATGCCAAGGCCGACCTGAAAGCCGACCTCAAGGCCGCAACCCCTGCTTCCACGCCGGATGCTGCGCCTGCCGTCGCCAAGACCGACACCGAAACCAAATGGTGGTGGCCGTTCGAAAGCAAGCCAAAGCCACTGGCCAAGGTTGATGTGACCAACGTGCAGATGCCCGACCCGAAAATCACCCAAGCCTGGCTGGATGATTATGAGCCGCGTCTGCGCGCCGCCATCAAGGACAGCAACCTGCAACTGGAACGTCGTGACAACGTATTGGTCGTGATTGCCCCGGTGGACGGCTCCTACAACCCGAAACGCCCGGCAATGCTGCTGCCGGTCACACTCGGCCCGTTCACACGCGTTGCCAAAGCTGTTGAAGCTGACCCCAAGACCGCGGTCCTGGTCCTGGGTCACGTTGATGCCACAGGTACCGCCCCGGCCAGCCAGGCGTTGACCAAAGAACGCGCGCAATCCATCGCCTCTATCTTCAGCCTCAGCGGCTTGAAGCAGGATCGCTTGATGCTGCGCGGTATGGGCGACCTGATGCCGCGTGCCGCCAACGACAGCAATCAGGGGCGTGCGCTGAACCGTCGCATGGAAATCATGTTCACTCAGCGTACAACTATGTTGGCGCTGCTGAGCAAGTACAACTCGGGCAAACCACCGGTCGCTGACATGGTCGCTGTGCAAACTGCGCCAGCCCCTGTGCCGGCTCCGGCTGCGAAAAAAGCGGCTCCGGCGAAAAAAGCCCCGGCCAAGAAAGCTGCCGCCAAGCCCGCTGCGAAAAAAGCCGCTGCCAAGCCTGCCGCGAAAAAAGCCGCACCGAAGGCTGCCGCCCCGGCTGCGAACGACCAGGCGAAAAACTGATCCGTTGAAACAGAAGGATAAAGCTGCATGACCCAGGCACTGGCCGATATGCGCCGTGACTACACACGGGACGGTTTGAGCGAGGCCCAGGCCCCGGACGAGCCGTTTGCGTTGTTCCACCAATGGTTTGGCGATGCGGTGAAAACCGAGCAGCCACCGGTGGAGGCCAATGCCATGACCCTGGCAACGGTCGACCAGGACGGTCGCCCGCACTGTCGCATCCTGCTGCTCAAGGGCCTGGATGCACAGGGTTTTACCTTCTTCACTAACTATCAGAGCGCCAAGGGTGAACAACTCGCGGCGCGGCCGTTTGCGGCCATGACCTTCTTTTGGCCCTCCCTGGAGCGCCAGGTGCGCATCGAAGGGCGGGTGGTCAAGGTGACGCCTGAAGAGTCGGATGCCTATTATCAGGTCCGGCCTTTGGGCAGCCGTCTTGGCGCCTGGGCATCGCCGCAAAGCCAAGTCATTCGTGACCGTGAAGAGCTGCAGGAGCTGCTCAAGCAGACCGAACAGCGTTTCAGCGATACCCAACCCGACTGCCCCGAGCATTGGGGTGGCTATCGTTTGTTGCCTGAGCGCATCGAGTTCTGGCAAGGCCGCGCCAGTCGCCTGCATGACCGCCTGAACTATCGCCTGCAAGCGGGCGAGTGGACGCGCGAGCGCCTGGCGCCCTGAGCTACACCTTTCGTCATTCCATCTGAATGGTGATCATCACGCCGAAGTCTCTACACAGAGGCTTCGGCGTTTTTGATTGCGTGACTACAATAAAGAGCGCTTCCACGTGATTTTTGGATCAGGGCGGGAGCTACCGTTCGTCGAGTTTTTTGGTGCTGGCAGTCTGTACTCAGGCTGAATGAAAGCAATTTTCTGGCGTGCTTGCCGTGACAGGCGCCAAGCAGCGGCGTCTAATGAATACCTGTCCTTTGGAGTTGATGCTATGCGTAAGTCTGTTTTACTAGTTGCCTGCTTTACCACCCTGTCGTTGCTGTTGGGTGGCTGCGCCTCGAGTCTGACCGGCGACTCGTACTCCCGTGACGAGGCGCGTCGTGTACAGACCGTTCGCATGGGCACCATTGAATCCCTGCGTCCGGTGAAAATCGAAGGCACCAAGACCCCAATCGGCAGTGTTGCCGGTGCAGTGGTCGGCGGCGTTGGCGGCAGCGCGATCGGTGGTGGCCGTGGCAGTATCGTCACTGGCGTTATCGGTGCGGTTGCCGGTGGCTTGCTGGGTTCCGCCGCTGAAGAAGGTCTGACCCGCACCCAGGGTGTTGAAGTTACCGTTCGCGAAGACGACGGCAGCATGCGCGCCTACGTCCAGGCCGTCGACCCTAACGAAATCTTCCGCATTGGCGACCGCGTGCGCATTATGACGGTTAACGGCACCAGCCGTGTAACGCGCTAAGCGCTGGTTGTAGAAACGCAAAACCCCAACCGGGTGACGGGTTGGGGTTTTTTATTGCCTGCGGTTTTTTGAGAAAATGCAGGCAATAAAAAAACCGCTTTAGTAGGGCGGTTTTTATTGCAAGCCATGTCTAAGTTTGCCTGTGGCGAGGGAGCTTGCTCCCGTTGGACCGCGTAGCGGTCCCATGCTTTTAAAGCAAAGAGCAGGGGCCGCTACGCGACCCAGCGGGAGCAAGCTCCCTCGCCACAGGTACGGTGTCCGGGCAGGCATTCACGCACTCACTTCACACCTGAAAGTGCTTCACCATCGTATTCAACTCATGCGCCAGGCTGGCAAGCGATTGCGAAGCGGCGGTGGTCTGAGTCGAGCCTTCGGCGGACTGAATCGACAGCTGTTGAATATTCAGTAAGTTGCGGTCGACCGCCCGGGCAACGTCAGCTTGCTCCGCTGCCGCCGTGGTAATCACCAGATTGCGGTTGTTGATCTCGTCATTGGCGGCAAGGATATCCGCCAGCGCTTGCTGCGCCAGTTCGGCCAGGCCAATGGTTTGCTGGGTCATGGTGCTGCTGTCGAGCATGGTGTTGACGGTGCTGGCGGTGTTGGTCTGGATGCTGCCAATCATCTGTTCGATTTCCTGGGTCGATTGCGCGGTGCGATGGGCGAGGGCGCGTACTTCGTCGGCGACCACGGCAAAACCACGGCCCGCATCACCGGCCCGCGCCGCTTCGATGGCCGCGTTCAGTGCCAATAAATTGGTTTGCTCGGCAATGGTGCGGATAACGTCGAGCACTTTGCCGATGCCTTTGGCCTGCTCGGCCAGGCCGCCCACTTGGCTGGAGCTTAGCTCTACACCACGGGTCAGGGCCTGGATGGAACTCAGTGCCTCGACCATACGTTGCTGGCCTTTCAAGGCGATGCTGCGCGACGCCTGGGACAGGTCGGAGGTGGTGGCGGCATTCCGGGCGACCTCTTCAATGGCCGTGGTCATCTCGGTGACGGCGGTGGCGGCCTGCTCGATCTCGCCATGTTGCTGCTGCAGGTCGCGGCTGCCCTCGGCAGTAACGGCATTCAGTTCCTCGGCCGCTGCCGCCAGTTGGCTCGACGAGCCGGTTATTTGCCGCAGTGTCTGCACCAGGTTGTTGCGCATGGTCTCTTGTGCCCGCAACAGGCGTGTGGCTTCGTCATTGCCGGTCGGGTTGATGGGCTGGCTGAGATCGCCCTTGGCGATGGTTTCAGCCACCCGTACCGCCTCAATGATGGGGCCGGTGATGCTGCGGGTCAGCAGCCAGGCCACCAGCACCGTGCCGCCACTTACCAGCACGATGACGATGGCGATACCGCCTACGGCATGCTGGTACGCGGCCACGGAAGTCTGGCCGGCAAGTTCTGCGCCCTTGTTGGCGAGGTCGATCAACTGATCGAAGTTTTTGGTCATCTGCTCATAGCTTTCTCGAATGCTGTTGAGAAAGTCACGGGCGCCAGCCTTGTCACCTGAGCGCGAGCGTTTGAGCATCTCGGTATGGTTCTTGGCGTACCCTTCCAGGCTCTGGTTAAACACGTCCAGGCGCGATTTTTCCTCCGGCGTGCGCAGCAGCGCTGCATATTGAGCCAGTTGCTCCTTGACGCTCTTCAGGCGACCGGCGGATTTGTCTTCGTAGGTCTGCATATCGGCGTCGCTTGCGGACAGGATGTGCGCCATTTCCCCCAAGCGAAAACGATCCAGCGAGGCATTGGCCAGGGCGAGGATCCTCACGCGCTGCATCCAGTTGTTTTGGATGTCGGCAGCCTGGGACTGCACTTCGCCGATCTGCTTGAGCGCGAACAGGCCGAGAAACACACTCAGCGACGCAATAGCAGCGAAGCCGATGAAGGCTCTGGCTGCGATTCTTATATTTCTCAGGAACATGGGTTTTCGCTCGGGCTGGGAACGCGTTGAAGAGCTGTGTCAGGCGGGTGCCCCAGACGGGGCAGGCGGATCGCCACAATCCTTAGTCGGCGGCCGAGACAAAGTCTTTAGGCGTTACGCGAAAGTGTCATCTTCGCCAAAAGAAAAACCCCAACCGGGTAACCGGTTGGGGCTTTTTGTGGGGCGTTCAGAGCGCTCAGGCTTTCTTGCGACTCGCCAGCGCTGTGACCGCGTAGCCAATACAGGCTGCCAGGATCGACCCGGTGAGGATGCCCATTCGATCCTCACCCGCGAACTCACTGGCGCCCGGCACAAACGCCAGGGAGCCGACAAACAGGCTCATGGTGAAGCCGATGCCGCACAAGATGGCCACTCCCAGCACTTGGCCCCAATTGGCGCCGCTGGGCAGGGTGGCGATTCCGGTCTTGATGGCCAGCCAAGTGAGGCCGAACACGCCGATGGTCTTGCCGATCAGCAGGCCGGCAGCGATGCCCATGGGCACGTGGTGAGTGAAGCTGTCCAGGGTAACCCCGGTCAGCGACACGCCAGCGTTGGCGAAGGCGAACAACGGCAGGATAGCGTAGGCCACCCAAGGGTGCAGGGCGTGCTCCAGAGTCAGCAGTGGCGAGGGTTCGGCATTTTTGGTGCGCAGTGGAATGCAGAACGCCAAGGTTACCCCGGCCAGGGTGGCGTGCACGCCACTCTTGAGCACGCAGACCCACAGGATCAGGCCGATGATCATATACGGGCCGAGTTTGACCACGCCCAGGCGGTTCATCGCGATCAAGGCGACCAGGCACGTGGCCGCGCCCGCCAAGGCTGCATTCGACAGTTCGGCGGAGTAGAACACCGCGATGACGATGATAGCGCCCAGGTCATCAATGATGGCCAGGGTCATCAGGAACAGCTTCAGTGACACCGGTACACGCTTGCCGAGCAGGGCCAGGACGCCGAGTGCAAAAGCGATATCGGTGGCCATCGGGATTGCCCAGCCGGCAAGTGCGGCGGGGTTGTCCTTGTTCAGTGCCCAATAGATCAAAGCCGGCACCACCATGCCGCCAATCGCGGCCGCCCCCGGCAGTACCACTTGCGATGGCTTGGACAGGTGGCCGTCGAGCAACTCGCGTTTGACCTCCAGACCGATCAGGAGGAAGAACAGCGCCATCAGGCCATCGTTGATCCACAGCAGCGCTGGCTTGGCGATTTTCAGCGCGCCAATCTGCGCCACCACCGGCGTATCGAGGAAGGCGCCGTAGAGGTGGGATAGTGGTGAGTTATTGATGATCAGCGCCAAAGCGGCAGCGGCGATCAATAACAGACCGCTGGCGGCCTCCAGCTGGAAGAAACGGGTGAAAGTGCTACGCAGAGGCAAGGGATGCTCTCCAATAAGGTTCAATAGGTGGGTACCCTAACCCGTACTGTTAGTTGTTAAAACAAAAGTTATATTCTTATTTGTTATAAGAGAGGGTCGGGATTGGTCTTGCGTCAAAGCTTAGCAATTGTGTGTCTAATTGAGTCGTCACTGTATCTGTGTGGCGTGTAGGAAAGCCCCTAAAATCGGGACTGAACCCCTTAGAGACTCACCTAATGAACGACCACCGTACCTGGGCTCGCGAAGCCATCCGTGTCATCGAAGCGGACTTCCAGCGCAGCGCCGACACGCACCTCATCCCTCTTCCATTGCCGGGGCTGCCGGGTATCGAGTTGTACTTCAAGGATGAGTCCAGCCACCCCACTGGCAGCCTCAAGCATCGGCTGGCGCGTTCGCTGTTCCTTTATGCGCTGTGTAATGGCTGGCTCAAGCCGGGTGCGCCGGTGATCGAAGCGTCCAGTGGGTCTACTGCGGTGTCGGAGGCGTACTTTGCGCGTTTGCTTGACCTGCCGTTTATCGCGGTGATGCCGGCCACCACGTCCCAGGCGAAGATCGACCAGATTGCCTTCTATGGTGGCAAGAGCCATCTGGTAAAGGATCCGACGCAGATCTACGCCGAGTCCGAACGTTTGGCGAAGGAAAGTGGCGGTCACTTCATGGACCAGTTCACCTACGCCGAGCGCGCGACGGACTGGCGGGCAAACAACAACATCGCTGAGTCGATTTTCCAGCAGATGCGTTTTGAGCATTACCCGGAGCCGAGCTGGTTGATTTCCAGCCCCGGCACCGGTGGCACCACGGCGACCCTGGGCCGCTACGTGCGTTATCGCCAGCATTGCACCCGCGTGCTGTGTGCCGATGCCGAGCGTTCGGTGTTTTTTGACTACTACCAGACGGGCGATGCCAGTTTGCGCCTGGAGTGCGGTTCACGCATCGAAGGGATCGGCCGGCCACGGGTCGAGGCGTCGTTTTTGCCCAAGGTGATTGATGCAATGGTCAAGGTGCCGGATGCGCTGTCATTGGCAGCCATGCATTACCTGGCCGAGCGGTTGGGGCGGCGGGTGGGTGGTTCCAGCGGGACTAACCTGATCGGCGCTTTGGTCGCGGCGCTGCAGATGAAAGCGGCGGGGGAGTCGGGGTCGATCGTGGCGATCTTGTGTGATGGGGGCGAGCGGTATGCGAACACGTACTACGATCAGGCTTGGTTGGCGGAGCAGGGGTATGAGCTTGGCGGCTTGATAGCAGCCGTTGCGGCCAGTGTAGAGAAGGGTGAGCCGTTGCCTGCCAGCGTCCTGCGCGCCAATATCTGACACGCCCCATCAACTAATGTGGGAGCTGGCTTGCCTGCGAAAGCGGAGTGTCAGTCGCCGAATTTATCGACTGAACCACCGCCATCGCAGGCAAGCCAGCTCCCACATTTGATACGGGTTGGCTGTAAGAAGTGCTTAAGCTTCTATACCCAGCATATCCCGCGCCAACGCCTCGGCAATCCGAATTCCGTCAACACCCGCCGACAGGATGCCACCGGCGTAACCTGCGCCTTCACCGGCCGGGAACAAGCCTTTCACGTTCAGGCTCTGCATCGACTCGTTACGGGTAATGCGCAGTGGCGACGAGGTGCGGGTCTCAATACCGGTCAGTACCGCATCGTGCAGCGAGTAACCTTTGATCTGTTTCTCGAACGCCGGCAGCGCTTCACGAATCGCCTCAATGGCGAAGTCCGGCAATGCCAGCGCCAGGTCGCCCAGGGCCACCCCCGGCTTGTAGGACGGTTCCACACTGCCAATGGCGGTGGACGGCTTACCGGCGATGAAATCACCCACCAGCTGCGCCGGCGCCTCGTAGTTGCTGCCGCCGAGGATGTAGGCGTGAGACTCCAGGCGCTCCTGCAACTCGATACCGGCCAGCGGTCCGCCTGGGTAATCCACCTCAGGCGTGATGCCGACCACGATGCCGGAGTTGGCGTTGCGCTCGTTGCGTGAATATTGGCTCATGCCATTGGTAACCACGCGGTTCGGCTCGGAAGTCGCCGCCACCACGGTGCCGCCCGGGCACATGCAGAAGCTGTAGACCGAACGGCCGTTCTTGGCGTGGTGTACCAGTTTGTAGTCGGCGGCGCCCAGTTTCGGGTGCCCGGCGTATTTGCCCAGGCGCGCTGCGTCGATCAGTGACTGCGGGTGTTCGATACGGAAGCCCACCGAGAATGGTTTGGCCTCCATGTACACGCCACGGCCGTGCAGCATACGGAAGGTGTCGCGGGCGCTGTGGCCCAGGGCCAGAATCACGTGCTTGGAGAGGATCTGCTCGCCGCCGTCGACGACCACGCCGTTCAACTGGCCATCTTCGATCAGCACATCAGTGACGCGCTGCTCAAAACGCACTTCACCACCGAGAGCGATGATCTGCTCGCGCATGTTTTCCACCACGCCGGTCAGGCGGAAGGTGCCAATGTGCGGCTTGCTGACGTAGAGGATTTCTTCCGGCGCGCCGGCCTTGACGAACTCGTGCAGCACTTTGCGACCGTGGAACTTCGGGTCTTTGATCTGGCTGTAGAGTTTGCCGTCGGAAAAGGTCCCGGCACCGCCTTCGCCAAATTGCACATTGGACTCGGGGTTGAGCACGCTTTTGCGCCACAGGCCCCAAGTGTCTTTGGTGCGCTGGCGCACTTCCTTGCCGCGTTCGAGGATGATCGGCTTGAAGCCCATCTGCGCAAGCAACAGCCCGGCGAAAATGCCGCAGGGGCCGAAACCCACCACGATCGGCCGTTCAACCAAGCCTTGCGGCGCCTGGCCCACCACTTTGTAGCTGACGTCCGGTGCCGGGTTGATGTTGCGGTCATTGGCGAACTTGAGCAGCAGGGCGGCTTCGCCCTTTACGTTCAGATCGATGGTGTAGATGAAGCACAGCTCCGACGATTTCTTGCGCGCGTCGTAGCTGCGTTTGAACAGGGTGAAGTCGAGCAGGTCATCACTGGCGATGCCCAGGCGCTGCACGATGGCAGGCCGCAGGTCTTCTTCGGGATGGTCGATGGGCAGCTTGAGTTCGGTGATTCGTAACATGACAGGATCCGGTGGGCGGCGGGCTTCGATGCCGGCTGTTTTGCAAACCGGCGATTATAAGCCCCAAAGGCTGATTCCCGTCATGTTAAAACAGCCCAAGGCTGAATCAGTCGTCCCGCGAGCCGCCGAATGATGCACAACCGCGCTGGACCTGGCCATTGACCCGCAACTCGGCGGTCATGTGTTGCAAGCTCCCGCTGGCGGCATCGATGCAGCGTTGTGGGGCTACCCACAGTTCGATGTGCTGGTTATTGGCTTCGGTCATCAGGTTGAAACGGCCGTCACCCAGTTGCTCTTCGACAAAAGGCACCGCCAGTGGCGGCTGGCCCTCGCGTTCCAGCACCATGCCCTTGGCCGTTACGCTCATCGCCCAGGCCGGTTTATGGCCATTGGCCCGCAGAATCATGCGTTTGAAGTCCGGGTCGTTACAGGCCGAGGTCGAGCGTTCTACACGATACAGTTGTTGCAGGTCGACCGAACCCTGGGTGCCGCTGGCCACCCCGGAAAACTTGCCGCGTAAATCGGCAAACAGCACGCCTTGCTGGCCGGCCAGGGACGCGGCTTCCTGCAAGACGCTGGTGCCGCCCGTGTCATTGACCACGTAGTTGCGTTTGTCGCCGCACGGCTGGAACAGCAGCTTGTCGCCCACTGCCGTGAGCTCACCCTGCATGCGGGTCAGCCCGACGGTAGACGGTTTGGCCGGCTCGCTCTCGAACATCTGGCAAGCGGTGAAGAGGGGCAGCAGGGCAAACAGAGCAAGGGTACGGGCGGCGCGCATTATTGGGTCTCCAAACTAGTGCCGCCACGTTACGCAGGCTCGCACCGCACCACAAGCCCGTTCGCCGGGTTCAGGCGATTCTGACAGACATCATATTTCAGCCAACGATGAAGGTCTGACCAGTCTGTAAGCCTTCGACGCTTTTTGCGTAGGCCAGTGCTACATCGGCACCCGGAGCCGGTTTGTAGCCGCGGAAGTACGGCGCGTAGCTGCCCATGGCTTCGAGCAAGACGGTCGGGCTCACCGTGTTGATGCGCAAGCCGCGCGGCAATTCGATCGCCGCCGCCTTGACGAAGGCATCCAATGCGCCGTTGACCAATGCGGCAGAGGCGCCGGTGCGGATCGGATCGCGGTTCAGAATGCCGCTGGTAAAGGTGAACGAGGCACCGTCGTTGGCGTAGTCGCGGCCGATCAGCAGCAGGTTGACCTGGCCCATCAGCTTGTCCCGCAGGCCCAGTTCAAAGTCGGCTTCGCTCATCTCACCCAGTGCCACAAAATTCACACTGCCTGCCGCGCAGACCAACGCGTCGAACTTGCCGGTCTGCTCGAACAGTTTGCGGATCGATGCGCTGTCGCTGATATCCACCTGGAAGTCGCCGCCGCTGCGGCCGATGCTGATCACCTCGTGACGCTGCGCCAGTTCCGCCTTGACCGCTGAGCCGACCGTGCCGCTGGCACCAATCAATAGGATTTTCATCGTGCTGTTCCTCCGGGGATTAAGTGAGGTTTCAGTCTAGGATGGCTTTTTAAGTAGATAAACGCGCTAATAGGCAACCTTTGGTTTTCAATTGGAAACAATCCATGAGCGAAATGGATGACCTGGCGGCCTTTGCCGTGCTGATCGAGGCGGGCAGTTTTACCCTGGCGGCGGAGCAATTGGGCTGCAGCAAGGGCCAATTGTCCAAGCGCATCAGCCAATTGGAAGCGCAGTTTTCGGTGGTGTTATTGCACCGTACCACTCGCAAGCTCAGCCTGACCGCCGCCGGTGCGGCGTTGTTGCCCCAGGCTCAGGCGCTGGTGGCCCAGGTGGAGCGCGCCCGTCAGGCGTTGGCGCGGCTCAAGGACGATCTGGCTGGGCCAGTGCGTATGACGGTTCCGGTGTCGCTGGGGGAAACCTTCTTCGATGGCTTGTTGCTGGAGTTCACCCAGCAATACCCGCAGGTTCAGATCGAGCTGGAACTGAACAACAGCTACCGCGACCTGGCGCGTGATGGCTTCGATTTGGGCGTGCGCATGGGGGCGATGGATAACGAGCGGCTGGTGGCCAAGCCACTGTTGGCCTGGCATGAAATGACCTGCGCCAGCCCGGCCTACCTTGCGCAGCATGGCGAACCGCTGACGCCTGCGGATCTGGCCGCGCACACCTGTCTGCTCAACAGCCATTACAGCGGGCGTGAGGAGTGGTTGTACCACCAGCAACATGAACTGCTGCGGGTGCGGGTCAGCGGTACCTTCGCTTCCAACCACTACAACCTGTTGAAAAAAGCCGCCTTGGTGGGCGCCGGCATCGCCCGCCTGCCGTCCTACGTGTTACCGGCAGAACTAGCCGACGGGCGCTTGCGCTGGCTGCTGCGTGATTATCAAACGCGCAGCATGCCGATGTACCTGGTTCATCCTTATCAAGGTGGCCTGCCGCGCCGAACCCAAGTGTTGGCCGACTACTTGGTGGACTGGTTCAGACGCAGCGGCGAAACCCTGGATCGCCTTCAGCGGTAGCGGCGCGCGATCAGGTGATCAATCGACAGGCAACCTGGGCCTTTGGCCACCAACAGCAGCAGTAACGCGATCCAGGTGCCATGGGTGGGGTAGGCCTCGGGGTAGACGAACAGTTGAATGGTCAAGGTCATGCCGATCAGCGCCAGGGCCGAGAAGCGCGTGGCAAAGCCCACCAGGATCAGTACCGGGAAAAAGTGTTCGGCAAATGCTGCCATGTGCGCGGCCACTTCCGGTGACAGCAAGGGCACGTGGTACTCGCTGCGAAACAGCGGCAGGGTTGAAGCGGCAAGCTTGGGTTCGCCCAATTGGAAGGTGCCGTTGATGATATCAATCGCAAAGCCTTCGACCTTGGTCTGGCCGGACTTCCAGAACACCGCCGCAATGGAAAACCGTGCGAGAAAGGCGATCAGGCTGTAGGGGATTTTTTCGAACAGCGCGATGGTCCGTTTTACCAGGCAAGTAGGGGAAGTGTTCATGGCGATTCCTTTTGTTCTGTGTGCAAATGAATGATGGCGTCGTGGCTGATCAGCAGTGTCAGGCAATGGTTGAGGTCGAATTCGGCTGATGCTTCAAGCGCGTGCTCTACCGCCATTTCCAGGCCTGATCCCTGGTCAAGGCTGTTGATAAACGCCACCGAACCGCTGTCGATGGCGAAGACCTTGACCGCCAAGCCCTGGCGTAACACCAGTGCACTTTGGGCGTACCAAGGGTTCAAGGTGGCAATGGTGCCTTCGGTCTGGTGCGCGGCCCATACCGCAACCACGGCGTAGGGTGAATTCAAGGTGGCCAGGGACGGATGCAGGTGCAGGCTTAGCTGCCCCAGGTCGGTCGGCCCTTGCAGTTGTTCTAGGATGGCCTGCTGATTCAGTGGCTGGCGGTCCGCGGCGTGATAAGCACGCACCCGCAGGCGTTCCAGGCGTGCGACGTCCGCCAGGTAAGGCACGCTCGCAGCCGGTTCGAACGCCTGGATGAACGCGGCAAACGTGCTGCCGTAATCGCTGATCAACGGGCTGTCGGGCGGGCTGGCTTGCACGTACAGGCTGGCCATCGCGCGAAAAAATTCATCGCCAACCAATTGCAGCGTTACCGGATAAGCGGCGGCGAGCGCGTTGATCAGCGAGCTGTGGACATTGTTTCGATACACCGCGAAACGGCTGGCCGGGTCGGCGCCGTTGCTGCTGAACAATCCGTCGGGGCAGGCCTGATCGGCGTCGAGCAAGGCGCCGGCAAATGCAGCTTGATCGCTCATGGCTTCAATACCTTCGCCTGTGACAGATGCCAGTCGGCGTGTTGGGCTTCGGCGTGTAACACGCTGAAGGCGGGCACCTGGTTGTCCCGCTCGATCAGCGTGGCCACCGGGCCGGTGTACTTGAGCACCTGTTCATAGAGCTGCCACACCGCGTTATCGATGGGCGCGCCATGGTCATCGATCAGCAGGCGGTCGCCCAGGCTGTCGGTGTCTTCGGCAAAGCCGGCCAGATGAATCTCACCGACGGCCTTCAGCGGTAGCGCATTGATGTAGGCCAGTGGATCGCGCTGATGATTGATGCACGACACATAGACGTTGTTGACGTCCAGCAACAGCCCGCAACCGGTGCGCCGGATGATCTCGCTGATGAAGTCCGTCTCGTCCAGGGTCGAGCGTTGGAACTGCAGGTACGTCGAGGGGTTCTCCAGCAGCATCGGCCGCTTGAGGGTGCTTTGTACCTGATCGATGTGCTCGCACACCCGGTCCAGGGTCGCGGCGTCGTAGGCAAGCGGCAGCAAGTCATTGAGGAACACCGGGCCGTGGCTGGACCAGGCCAGGTGTTCAGAGAAAGAGTGGGGTTGATAGCGGTCGATCAGCGTGGCCAACCGTGCCAGGTGCTCACGATTAAGCGGGCCTTCGCCGCCGATGGACAGACCCACGCCATGCAATGACAGTGGGTACTGTTCGCGTATCAAACCCAGGTAGTGATGAAACGGGCCGCCGGCGACCATGTAGTTTTCGGCGTGAACTTCAAAAAAACCGATATCGGGCGAGGTCTCGAGCACTTCAAGAAAGTGCTCGTTCTTCAGCCCCAGCCCGGCCCGGTAAGGGAGGCCGGGCACCTGAGCCGGTGAGACCGTGTGCTGGGGTAAAAGCGTCATCATCAGTACTCAGGTTTTGCAGGGTTTCAGGACTTGGCGGTGAAGGCTGCTTCCTGGCCGAAACCGGTCGGCGAGGTGGCGCTTGGGGTCTTGGCGCACGTGCCGGCTGGGACCAGTTTCCAGGCGTTGGCCTGGTCTTTGACTTTCGAGGTACCAGCGCAGGTAGTACCGGCGCCTGCAGCGCAATCGTTCTTGCCGGCTTCGGCGACACCAAAGCACTTGTCCATTTTCGCTTCGTCAGCGTGGGCCATGTTGGTCAGGGCGGAAAAGCTCAGGGCCGAACCCAGGGCCAGAACGAGGGTAGCGGCGGACAGCGAACGGGATTTAGTAGTCATGGTGTAACTCCAGCAGTGAGGTTGGGTAAGGAAGCGTTTTTGCTTGCTTACCCCTCTAGAGTTGGGGCATCAGGCTGCGTTACAGCAGGTAGTAAATAAATTTTCGAGGCCGAGCAAATGGCGCCGTGAGTCTTGGTGTTCGCAAGCCCCGTATGCGCTTGCTGTAGGATCAAGCCATGCCGGGCACTGGGCGAATGTGCGCAAGACCAATAAGGAGCTTTGGCTGTGAAGAACCGCTTTGCAGATTTTTTCATCAGCAGAAATTTCTCATTCCTGTGGCTGGGGCAAGCCCTCTCATCGTTTGGCGAGTTCGTTTTCGAGAGCACCGTCATTGTGTGGCTGGTGACTGACTTGTTTCACGACAGCGCGTTCTTGCCGACGGCCGTAGGCCTGGCAGTGGCGGCTTCGGCTATACCGCGTGTATGGGTGGCCCCACTGGCCGGGGCTTGGGTCGATCGGATGGCTCCGCTGTACGTGATGATCGCGGCGGACGGCATTCGGGTGCTCAACTTCCTGATCTTTTTCGTGATCTATTCACTGGCCGGGCTGGACCCGATGCAAGTGTTCGTCGGCGTTCTGCTGTTGTTGTTGGTGAACAGCACGGCCGCACAGTTTTTCAACCCGTCACGCCAGGCGATCATGCAAGTGGTCATCCCTTCGGCACGACGCGTTGAAGCATCGGCCAAGGCAATGTTTTCCCTGACGGGCATTTCAATGTTGTCGGCGTCCCTGGGGCCGGCCTTATTTGTCTGGGTTGGCCCCGCCCTGGCACTGCTGATCAATGTGCTGGCCTTTGCCTGTTCGGCTCTGTGCATCGCGTCTACCCAGGGCCTGCGCCGGACCTTGCTGGCCGAGCAACAACGGCTGCCCTTTTGGCATGGAGTGCTCGCAGGGCTGCGGTTTTCCTGGGGGCACGCCTCGATCAGGACGTTGTTGATCGGTGTCGCGTTGTACGGGTTTTCCCTGGGGGTCAATAACGTCGCGTTGTCCTTGTATGCATTCAAAACCCTGGGCTTGAGCCCTTGTGAATACGGCCTGATTCTCGCGGCGTTCCCTGTCGGCGGGTTGATTGCTGCCGTGCTGGTCCGGCCGCTGTTGAAGTCATTGAGCACGCGCCAGGCCTTTACCTTTGCGTTGCTGTGCATGGGGTTCAGTTACCTGGCGTATTCGCTGCATCCGCCGTTTTACCTGGCCTGGGCGCTGATGTTCAGTTGTGGGGTGTTCTTCTCGGTGTTTGCGATTGTGCAAGGGCCGATGCTTCAGGAAGCCGTGCCTGAAGGCTACATGGGGCGTGTGTCCGCAACGGTCACGCCGGTACTGGCCATTGCCTCGTTGACCGGTACGCTGGTGTGTTCTCAGACATTGAATAGGGCAGAGCGCGTCATAGCCTATTTCGACGCGCCGCTGGATGTGTACGGCGCGTATATCTTCCTGGCGGCGGGCTTGTTGCTATTGGGCGGGGCATTGATGCTGGCCGGCCAGCGCGCGGGCAAGGGGGAGTTGGTCGCGACGCTTTGAACCGCGATAAAAAAACGGCCCGAAGGCCGTTTTTTTGTTACCTCAATGGCTCAGCCACCGAGATAGGCTTCACGCACCTTCGGATCCGTGAGCAATTGCTCCCCGGTGCCCTGCATCACCACCCGGCCGTTTTCCAGCACGTAGGCGCGGTCGGCGATTTTCAGCGCCTGGTTGGCGTTCTGCTCCACCAGGAATACCGTTACACCGTCCTTGCGCAGTTGTTCGATGATATCGAAGATCTGCTGGATGATGATCGGTGCCAGGCCCAGTGAAGGCTCGTCGAGCAGCAACAGCTTGGGCTTGCTCATCAGCGCCCGGCCGATGGCGAGCATTTGCTGCTCGCCGCCGGACATGGTGCCGCCGCGCTGGCTGAAGCGTTCCTTGAGCCGTGGGAACAGGTGCAGCACCTTGTCCATCTGCTCCTGATAATCGCCCTTATCGGTGAAGAACCCGCCCATGGCCAGGTTCTCTTCCACCGTCAGGCGCGAGAACACACGACGGCCTTCGGGCACCACGGCAATGCTCTTGCGCATGATCTCGGAGGAAGCCTGGCCCACCAGTTCTTCACCCATGTAGCGGATGCTGCCGCTGTGGGCCTGGGGTGAACCGCACAGGGTCATCAGCAAGGTCGACTTGCCGGCACCGTTGGCGCCGATCAGCGTGACGATTTCACCTTGGCGCACTTCCACGTTGACGCTGTGCAGCGCCTGGATCTTGCCGTAGAAAGTGGAAACGTTTTCGAATTGCAGCATTTTACGCTTCCCCCAAATAGGCTTTGATCACTTCCGGGTTGTCGCGGATCTGCTCCGGCGTACCGTTGGCCAATGGCGTGCCCTGGTTGATCACCACGATGTGGTCGGAAATGCTCATCACCAGTTTCATATCGTGTTCGATCAACAGCACCGTGGCGTTGTTTTCCTCACGCAGCACCGTGATCAGCGCCTTGAGGTCTTCGGTTTCCTTGGGGTTCAGGCCGGCGGCCGGTTCGTCGAGCATCAGGATCCGCGGGCGGGTCATCATGCAGCGAGCGATTTCCAGTCGGCGTTGTTGGCCGTAAGCCAGGGTGCCGGCCGGGCGGTTGGCGAACTCGGTCAGGTTGACCTTGTCCAGCCAGTACGCCGCGTATTCCATGGCCTCGCGCTCGCTCTTGCGGAACGCCGGGGTCTTGAACAGGCCAGCAAAGAAGTTGGTGTTCAAGTGCCGGTGCTGGGCGATCAGCAGGTTTTCGACCGCCGTCATGTCCTTGAACAAGCGCACGTTCTGGAAGGTTCGCACCACGCCCTTGCGGGCGATCTCGTGACCGGCCAGGCCCTGGATGGGTTGGCCATCCAGCAGGATGCTGCCACCGCTCGGCTTGTAGAAGCCGGTAAGGCAGTTGAACACCGTGGTCTTGCCGGCGCCGTTCGGGCCGATCAGCGCCACAACCTGTTTCTCTTTGACGGTCAGGGCCACGCCGTTGACCGCGAGCAAGCCGCCAAAACGCATGCTCAAGTTTTCGACTTTCAGGATCTCGCGGCTCATTTGCGCAGCTCCATGTGTGGGCGTTGCATCGGCAGCAGACCTTGAGGACGCCAGATCATCATCAGTACCATCATGGCGCCGAACATCAACATGCGGTATTCGCTGAACTCACGCATCATTTCCGGCAGCAGGATCATCACGATCGCCGCCAGGATCACGCCCAGCTGCGAGCCCATGCCACCCAGTACCACGATGGCGAGAATGATCGCCGACTCGATAAAGGTGAACGACTCCGGGGTCACCAGGCCTTGGCGCGCGGCGAAGAAGCTGCCGGCGAAACCGGCGAAGGTTGCCCCCAGGGTGAATGCCGAGAGTTTGATGACGGTCGGGTTCATGCCTAATGCACGGCAGGCGATTTCATCTTCGCGCAACGCTTCCCACGCGCGGCCGATCGGCATGCGCAGCAGGCGGTTGATCACGAACAGTGCCGCCAATGCCAGCAACAACGCCACCAGGTACAGGAACACCACTTTGCTCACCGGGTTGTAGTCGATCCCGAAGTATTCGTGGAAGGTCTGCATGCCTTCGGCTGCGGTGCGGTCGAACGACAGCCCGAAGAACGTCGGTTTGGGGATGCTGCTGATGCCGTTGGGGCCACCTGTGATATCGGTGAGGTTCCGCAGGAACAGCCGGATGATTTCACCGAAGCCCAGGGTCACGATCGCCAGATAGTCACCGCGCAGGCGCAGCACCGGGAAACCCAGCAGGAAGCCGAACGTGGCCGCCGCCATGCCGGCCAGTGGCAGGCAGATCCAGAAGCCCCAGCCCAGGTAGTGCGAGAGCAGCGCGTAGGTGTAGGCACCCACGGCATAGAAACCCACATAACCGAGGTCGAGCAGGCCGGCCAGGCCGACTACGATGTTCAGGCCCAGGCCCAGCAACACGTAGATCAGGATCAGGGTGGCAATGTCGACGGCGCCGCGCGAGCCGAAGAACGGCCAGATCAACGCGGCCACGATCAGCCCGATGATGATGTAGCGCTGGGTACGCGGCAGGGTCAGGAATTGGCTGACCTTGGGCGACACCAACGGGCCACGGTTGCCCTTGAGCAACGCACCGACCTGCTGGGTGAACAGCACACGCAGGAACATCAGCACCGAGCACAGGGCGATGATGGTCAGGGTCACGGGACCGGTGCCATGCACTTCCAGGTTGATGCCGACAATGCTCAGCTTGAGGCCGAGTACCGGAAAGGCCACGGCCCAGACCAGCAAGGCGCTGAAGAACGCCGATTTAAGATATCTGCTCATACTTTCTCAACCTCCGGACGACCCAGGATGCCGGTCGGACGGAACAACAGCACCAGAACCAACAGGCCGAACGCCACGACGTCCTTGTACTGGTCGCCGAACACGTCGGCGCCAAAGGCTTCAGCCACACCCAGCACCAGCCCGCCGAGCATCGCGCCCGGAATACTGCCGATACCGCCCAAGACCGCTGCGGTAAAAGCCTTGAGGCCTACCAGGAAACCGGCGTTGGGGTTGATCACGCCGTACTGCATGCTCAGCAGCACCGCCGCAATGGCTGCGAGTGCGGCACCGATCACGAAGGTCAGGGCGATGATGTTGTTGGTGTTGATGCCCAACAGGTTGGCCATCTTGATGTCTTCGGCGCAGGCCCGGCAGGCGCGCCCCAGACGGGAGCGGGAAATGAACAGGGTCAGGCCGAGCATTGCCACCAGGGTGACGACGAAAACCAGCACCTGCATGTACGAAATCAGCACTTCTTGTGCGCCACCTGGGCCGAAGGAGAAGCTCCCCGGAATCAGGTTGGGAATGGACTTATCCTTGGAGTCCTGGGACAGCAATACAGTGTTCTGCAGGAAAATCGACATGCCGATGGCGGAAATCAGCGGGATCAAACGGTTGCTGCCACGCAAGGGGCGGTAGGCGACGCGCTCGATACTGTAGCCATAAGCACTGGTCACGACGATCGATGCCAGGAACGCAGCGGTCATCAACAGCGGCAGGGAATGGATACCCAGCATGGCCAGCCCGGCAAGGGCGATGAAGGCCACGTAGGAACCAATCATGTACACCTCGCCATGGGCGAAGTTGATCATTCCAATGATGCCGTAAACCATTGTGTAGCCAATGGCTATCAAGGCATAGGTGCTGCCAACGGTCATGCCGTTAACCAGCGTTTGGAAAAAATGATAGATCTCAGGCATTACAGCGCTCCTAAAAACCCGATACGCATTTCACTGGTGGAGTCATTTCCGGCTCGGTGCCCTGCTCTGTGATCAGGTTGCACGAAGCGTTTGCCAGCGAACCGCTGGTGACGGTTTTAAGATTTTCAGGTGAGCCAGCGCCCGGATCGCGGGTGACATGGCCCATAAACCTCGTAAAACAAAGCCCACTGCTCTCACAGTGGGCTTGTTGGACCAGTAACGCCTGGCTTACTGAGGGGAAACTTCGGTTTTTGGTTTACCGAAGTGCCATTCGTAGACCACGAATTTGAAGTCCTTCAGGTCGCCCTTGGCGTCGAAGCTCAGGTCGCCAGTTGGGGTCTTGAAGGTGCCGGCGTGGATAGCAGCAGCCACTTTGGCGGTGTCTTCGCTTTTCGCGGCGGCGATACCGCCGGCGATCACTTCAACGGCCGAGTAGGCCGGGAACACGAACGGACCGGTTGGGTCCTGCTTGTTCTTGGTGAACTCTTCAACGATGGCCTTGTTGGCCGGGTCGGTGTCGAAGGATTTCGGCAGGGTAACCAGCAGGCCTTCGGAAGCGCCCTGGGCGATTTGCGAGATGGAGTCGTTACCCACACCTTCTGGGCCCATGAACTTGGCGTTCACGCCTTTTTCCTTGGCCTGGCGCAGGATCAAGCCCAGCTCTGGGTGGTAGCCGCCGTAGTAGACGAAGTCGACGTTGGCTTGCTTGAGCTTCTGGATCAGCGAGCCGAAGTCTTTGTCGCCAGCGTTGATGCCTTCGAACAGGGCGACTTTCACGCCTTTCTTCTCGAGGGTCTGCTTGACGGCGGTGGCGATGCCTTCACCGTACTGCTGTTTGTCGTGGATAACAGCAACGACTTTCGGCTTCACGTGGTCGGCAATGTAGTTACCGGCCGCTGGGCCTTGGGCGCTGTCCAGGCCGATGGTACGGAACACCAGCTTGTAGCCACGGGAAGTGATTTCCGGGCTGGTAGCCGCCGGGGTGATCATGATCACGCCTTCGTCTTCATAGATGTCGGACGCTGGCTGAGTGGAGCTGGAGCAGAGGTGACCGACCACGAACTTGACGCCGTCGTTGACCACTTTGTTCGCTACGGCAACGGCTTGTTTTGGATCGCACGCATCGTCGTATTCTTTCGCTTCAAGCATTTTGCCGTCGACACCACCCTTGGCGTTGATGTCAGCGATTGCCTGCTTGGCACCCATGAATTGCATGTCGCCGTATTGCGTCACTGGACCTGTCTTAGGCCCGGCGATACCGATCTTGATGGTGTCGGCTGCGAACGAATGGCCGGCAACCCCAGCCAGGACCATAGCGGCAAACAGTTTGGAAATCTGCTTAGTAGCCTTATTCATAGTGCTCCACTCTTACTGTTGTATTTTTTATAGTTCTAGCGGCCTTGTGAGCTGCAGAACCGGATCAGATATCGCGGATATCCCCCCGGCATCGCCCTGGCAACTGTACCGGTACAGTGTAGAGCGCCGGTTGATCGCTTGAAAAGCTGGCTGCTGGGGGCAAACCTTGGGTGTGTCGCTTTAATGAAAGAAAAAGACAGAATTGCGGCGGGCTTATGCCAGAGTTTCGGGCAATCCTTGGCTTTCCTGACACTTTCGTTCGGTGCCTCATTTGCAACTGGGTTTTTCTGCCTGACGCCTGACGCTATGATTGCGCCGATTTTTTCTTCAGGTGAATTCCCATGACGCAAGAACCTAGCACCCTCTATGCCAAGCTGCTCGGTGAAACCGCCGAAATTTCCTGGAAGGAGCTTGAACCGTTCTTTGCCAAGGGTGCCCTATTGTGGGTCGACGCCGGCCTGGATTTGATCGAAGCGGCCGAAGGAATGGCCGAGGATAACCGCGACAAAGTCGCTGGTTGGCTGGCCGCAGGGAGCCTTGGCGAAGTGTCTGCGACGCGGGCGTTGGACTTGGTTGAGCGTGATCCGAGCCTGTGGGCGGTCGTGGTTTCGCCGTGGATTCTGATCCAGGAAAGGGCGGCGCAAGAAAGGCTCGCACTATAAAGGTGCGCGTTTTCTTGCCGAGCAAGTGTGTAGCCGAGTAACCGCTGGCGCCGTGATGGCATCTTGCCGTAGAGAAAGGTCACAGGTGACGGTGACGTAAGCGTCACGGGAACAGTTTTAAAGTGGGCGGAACATCGGGGGAATTGTTTCCGGGTGTGGCAAAGCCAGAGCGTGGGAACGATCAACCCTGACTTTTCAAGAGGAGTACCCGGCGTACTCCGATGATTCGGCCGCTCGTCGGCGTTCATCCAAGTAGATGATGGCTAAATCCCAAAGATACGACGTCATCGAATGGGCCTGACAATCGACGGCGGGCCGATGCGGCCTGCACCAGGGTCCTTCGGCGCGATGGCGTCCTTATTGCCCTCGATGCTGAACGGGTAGAGTGGGTTGCGCATCTGGATGCCCTGGATCACACCCACCACATCGCTCAAAGGCACCGCCGGGCTCAGCAGGTAACCCTGGATAAAGTCGCAGCCGTGCTTGAGCAGCAGTTCAAATTGCGCCTGGGTTTCAACGCCTTCGGTGACCACCTGCAAGTGCAGGGTGTGGGCCATGCCGATGATCGCCTGGACGATCTCGACATCGACGGTGGACTTGGGAATGTCCTGGATAAACGACCGGTCTATCTTCAGGGTATTGAGCGGCAGGCGCTTGAGGTAGGCCAGGGATGAATAACCGGTGCCGAAATCATCAATGGCCAGCGAAACGCCCAGGGCGCGGATCTGGCGCAACAGTGCCAGGGTGCTGCTGATATTGCCCATCAGCGCGTTTTCGGTGACTTCCAGTTCCAGGCGGCTGGCGGCGATCCCGGCAAAACGCAGGGCGGCTTCGATCTCATCGGCTAGCTCGTCACGGGCCAGGTTCAAGGCCGAGCAGTTCACGGCCATGGTCAGCTCGGTGTAACCGCGGTCAGACAGCAGGCTCAAATCGTGACAGGCCTGACGCAATACCCAGTGGTCGAGTTCGGCAATCAACCCGTTGTTTTCGGCGATGCCGATAAACCGGTCCGGGGCCAGCAGCCCATGTTGCGGATGTTGCCAGCGCACCAGTGCTTCCAGGCGGGTGACCTTGCCCAGCTTCATGTCGAAGATCGGCTGGTAGAACAGCACCAATTCATTGCGGCCGCGCAACGCAGCGCGCAATTGCTCCTCCAGTTGCAGCTCGAGGAAGGCGCGGGTTTTAAGGTTGGAGCTGAAGAAGTTCAAGCTGTTGCGACCGGAATCCTTGGACTGGTACAGCGCCAGGTCAGCGGTTTTAAGCAACTCTTCGCAGGTCAGTCCGTCATCGGGGAACAGGCTGATGCCAATGCTGGTGGTCATCACCATGCGCCGGCCGGCCAGTTCGATTGGTTCTTTCATCTTATGCATGATGCGCTGGGCCAGGTGCCGCGCTTCGTCGCGATGGTGAATGTTGATCAGGATGCAGAACTCGTCGCCGCCAAACCGCGCGACCACATCGCTATGGCTGCGCACCGACCCCTTGATATGCCCGGCCAGTACGGTGAGCAGTTGGTCGCCGGCATCGTGGCCGAGGCTGTCATTGATGCGCTTGAAGTGGTCGATATCGAGGAAGATCACCGCCATCATGCCGTGGCCGGCGGTTTTTTCGGCGACCTTCTCGGCAAAGATCTGGTTGAAGCCGCGACGGTTGAGCAGGCTGGTCAGCGCATCGAAGTGCGCCACTTGTTGCAGCGAGGCACGGGCTTGGTCCAGCTCACTGAGCAGGGCGTTGACCCGGCGCAGGTCACGCTCCTTGTGCTGCAGTTTTTTGTCGGCGAGGGCGGCGCTGACGCTGCTGCCAATCACCAGCAGGGTGATCACGGCCACCGACAGGCCCAGTTGAATCGGGTTGTTATCCAGTGGCAACGACAGGTCAGCACCGGCCGGTACCAGCATTCGCATGGCCGCCATGCCGGTGAAGTGCATGCTGAGGATGCCGGCGCCCAGCACCAGGCTGGCGGCGTACTTGAGCAGTTGATGAAACACGCCGGCGCCAGTGCGCAGGTAGCTCGACAGCAACAGCGCGGCCAGGCTGGCGCCGATGGCAATCGCCACGGAGGCCATGAACAGGTCGGTCTCGAAGTACACATCGGCCTGGGAGCGCATGGCCGACATGCCCACGTAATGCATCAGCGCGATACCCAGGCCCATCCATACCGACGCCAGCAGGTATTGATGGAATCGCAGATGGGTATGACTCAGGGTTTGCATGGCGAACAGCGAAGCGATCAAGGCGATCACCAGCGAGGCGAACGTCATGATCAATTCATAATGAATGGCGATAGGTGCCTGGAAGGCCAGCATGCTGATGAAGTGCGTCGACCAGATGCCACCCGCCAGGCAACCCGCTCCCAGCCAACGCCAATGACGGCGGGCGGTAGGGTCTTCGACATGGCCGACGCGCTCAGCCATGTCCAGCGTGCCGAAGCCGGCCGCGCAAGCAACCAGATACGCCAGTAGCACCAGAAAAGGGTTATGACTGCAATTGAGTAATAAGTGCCCGTTCTCTGGCAGGTCGGTAAAAAAATGCAGACCCAGCCATTCCATAGCAAGCCCCGTCATAGCGTCACGTCACAGCCAACGGCGATGACCTATGAAGTCGAGTATAGAAGCCGCGCAGGATTTTCCATGGATAATGGCACTTTGCTTTCAACCATTTTGGCATGCCTGCCATAGCGTTTGATGCTAAGCGCTGATCGGCAGGTCCAGTTCAAAAGGTGCTTCTAATGGCGGCAGGCCAAAGGCGGCGCGAGCGGTATCGCAGTCGACGTTCTGCTCGCCCTGGCTCCACGACGCATCGAACTCTCGGCAGGGGCTTGAGCGTTGTTCATAGATGGTGCAACGGGTGCCCTTGCCGACCTCACCCTCGAGGCTGCAACACCTGGCGGGTTTCTGGTCGGTACCAATCATCGCCACGCGTGTGGGGTTGATCTGCACCACCAGGTCATCGGGCACCGTGCCGCCCGATGAGGCGCACTCGCCCCAGAAGAAAGACACGCGAAAGTGTGAACAGCAGGCACCGCAACTCAGACACGGACTGGCTTCGGACATGGGCGTCATCGATAAGAAAAGTAGGATGTGGGTGTTACGGAAGGCTCGCCATTCTATCCGTGCCATGGCGGTTGGGAAGGGGGGCGCGAACTTATATTTTCGTAGGGAAAGTCCCGTCACTGCGGGTGAAATCATGCCCTATCAGCTTTACGAATCATTACAGACAAGCGTGCCTGGCCTGATTATGTTGCAGGTACCGGGCAGGATGCATCGGGCATCGCAGCTCTCATAACAATAAAAGAGACGGACCCATGCAGAACTCGACCCAAGCGGCGAATGCCTGGCGCATTCTGTTCCTGCTGTTCCTCGCCAACCTGTTCAATTTCTTCGACCGCACCATCCCCGCCATCATCATCGAGCCAATCCGCATGGAATGGCACTTGAGCGACTTCCAGCTCGGTATCATCGGCACCGCCTTCACCATCGTCTACGCCATCGCCGGCCTGCCGCTCGGGCGCCTGGCCGATACCGGCTCACGCAGCAAACTGATGGGCTGGGGCCTGTTTGCCTGGAGCGGGCTGACGGCGGTCAACGGCATGGTCGGCAGCTTCTGGACCTTTTTGCTGGTGCGAATGGGCATCGGCATCGGTGAAGCCAGCTACGCGCCGGCGGCCAATTCGCTGATCGGCGACCTGTTTCCCGCCCACCGCCGCGCCCGGGCCATGGGCATTTTCATGCTGGGCTTGCCGTTGGGCCTGCTGCTGGCGTTCTTCACCATTGGCGCGATGGTCAAGGCGTTCGACAGCTGGCGCGCACCGTTCTTTATCGCCGCCGTGCCGGGGCTGATCCTCGCGATCTTTATGTTCTATATCAAGGAACCCAAGCGCGGCGCAGCGGAAACCGTGCAAGTCTCCCAGGAGCGCGTCGACCGCCCGATTCGTCGCGTTCTGGCGGTGCCGACCTTCCTGTGGCTGGTGCTGGCCGGGTTGTGCTTTAACTTCGCCACCTATGCGTGCAATTCATTTTTGGTGCCGATGTTGCAGCGTTACTTCCTGATGCCGTTGCAGGACGCCGCGGTGGCCACCGGCGTGATCGTCGGCATCACCGGGCTGGTGGGCCTGACCCTGGGCGGCTGGATCGCCGACAAGATCCATCAGCGCGTCGCCAACGGCCGGCTGCTGTTTGCCGCGTGCAGCTTGATTATCTCGACCATTACCACTGCCTGGGCCTTGCACGCCGGGCGCATTGAGATTGGCGTGTTTGTGGTGCTGTTCAGTGTGGGCTGGTTGTTTGCCTATAACTTCTACACCTGCGTGTACACGGCGATTCAGGACGTTGTTGAGCCACGCCTGCGCGCCACGGCGATGGCGCTGTTTTTTGCGGGGTTGTACTTGCTCGGCGGTGGCATGGGGCCGGTGGTGGTGGGCGGCCTGTCTGATCATTTTGCCCATTCGGCAATGTATGCCGATGGCGCCTCGCAGATGACCGAGGCGTATAAAGCGGTTGGGTTGCACGACGCCATGTACCTGATTCCGGTGGCGCTGTTCTTGACCATGCTGTTTCTGTTCCAGGCCTCGCGCAGTTTTGTGCGCGATGCCAAGAAGATGAAGGATGGGTTGGGGGCGGTTGAGGTGCCGGCTGCTGCCGCTGTAGCTTGATCGTTCCCACGCTCCGCGTGGGAATGCATCCTGTGACGCTCTGCGTCATGCTTCTAGGAGCGGACGCAGAGCGTCCAGGGCGGCGTTCCCACGCAGAGCGTGGGAACGATCAAATAAAAAAGGCCCGCAATGCGCGGGCCTTCTTTTTAGCAGGGCAGGGCGGTTATCAACCCGCCACCAACACCCGAATCGCCTCCAACCGCAGCGCAGCCTTGTCGAGCATGGCCAGGCCTTGCTCGCGCTGGTTGCGCAGCGCCACCAGCTCGCTGTCGCGCACGGTCGGGTTGACCGCTTGCAACGCGGTCAGGCGCGCCAGTTCTTCGTCGGTGTCGGCTGCCAGACGGCGTTTCGCCTCGGCCACACGCTCGGCGTGACGCGGGGTGATCTTCTCTTCGCCGGCATTGATGCGTGGCGTGAGCTGATCGCGCTGGGCCTGCACGAACTTGTTGGCGCTGGCGCGTGGCACGCTTTCCAACTGGTCGTTCAAAGTTTCAAACGACACACGGCCGGACAGGTCATTACCGTTGGTATCCAGCAGGCAGCGCAAGGCGGCCGGTGGCAGGTAGCGGCCCAGTTGCAGCGAGCGCGGCGCAACCACTTCACTGACGTAGAGCAGTTCGAGCAACACGGTGCCCGGCTTGAGCGCCTTGTTCTTGATCAGCGCCACGGCGGTGTTGCCCATCGAGCCGGACAGCACCAGGTCCATGCCGCCTTGCACCATCGGGTGTTCCCAGGTGATGAACTGCATGTCTTCACGCGACAGCGCCTGGTTACGGTCGTAGGTGATGGTCACACCTTCGTCGTCGCCCAGGGGGAAGCTGGCGTCGAGCATTTTTTCGCTGGGCTTGAGGATCAGTGCGTTTTCCGAATGGTCCTCGCTGTCGATGCCGAAGGCGTCGAACAGGGTTTCCATGTAGATCGGCAGGGCGAACTGGTCGTCTTGCTCAAGAATGTCTTCCACCAGCGCATCGCCTTCACCCGCGCCGCCGGAGTTGAGCTCCAGCAAGCGGTCGCGACCGGTGTGCAGTTCCTGTTCCAGACGCTCGCGCTCGGCACGCGCTTCGTCGATCAGGGCTTGCCACTCGCCGTCGTCGGCGTTTTCCAGCAGCGGCAGCAGGCGTGGGCCGAACTGATGCTGCAAGGCGTTGCCGGTCGGGCAGGTGTTGAGGAACGCGTTCAGCGCTTCGTGGTACCACTGGAACAGGCGCTCTTGCGGGCTGGTTTCCAGGTACGGCACGTGCAGTTCGATCACATGCTTCTGGCCGATCCGGTCCAAACGGCCGATCCGCTGTTCCAGCAGGTCGGGGTGGGACGGCAGGTCGAACAGCACCAAGTGGTGGGAGAACTGGAAGTTGCGGCCTTCACTGCCGATTTCCGAGCAGATCAGCACCTGGGCGCCGAACTCTTCGTCTGCGAAGTAGGCAGCAGCGCGGTCACGCTCGAGGATGTTCATGCCCTCGTGGAACACCGTGGCCGGGATGCCGGAGCGCACGCGAAGGGCGTCTTCCAGGTCCATGGCGGTTTCGGCGTGGGCGCAGATCACCAACACTTTGGTGCGCTTGAGCATTTTCAGCTGGTCGATCAGCCACTCGACGCGCGGGTCGAAGCGCCACCAGCGGTTTTCTTCTTCAACATCCGGTTGCGATTGGAAGCTGACTTCCGGGTACAGCTCGGCGTGTTCGCCCAGCGGCAGTTCGAGGTATTCGTCCGGGTTCGGCAGCGGGTAGGCATGCAGCTTGCGCTCCGGGAAACCCTGCACGGCGGCGCGGGTGTTACGGAACAGTACGCGGCCGGTGCCGTGGCGGTCGAGCAGCTCACGCACCAGGCGTGCGCTGGCTTCGGTGTCGCCATCGTTGACGGCGCTGAGCAGTGCTTCACCTTCGTCACCGAGGAAACCCTGGATGGTTTTGTGCGCTTTTGGCGACAGGCGGCCCTTGTCCAGCAGTTCCTGCACGGCTTCGGCTACCGGGCGATAGTTCTCGCTTTCGGCGCGGAAGGCATGCAGGTCGTGGAAGCGGTTCGGGTCCAACAGGCGCAGGCGTGCGAAGTGGCTGTCCTGGCCCAGTTGTTCCGGGGTGGCGGTGAGCAGCAGCACGCCAGGGATCACTTCGGCCAGTTGCTCGACCAGCGCGTATTCCGGGCTGGCTTTTTCTTCATGCCACACCAAGTGGTGGGCTTCGTCGACCACCAGCAGGTCCCAGCCGGCGGCGAACAGCGCGTCCTGGGCCTTCTCGTCGTCCACCAGCCATTCGAGTGCAACCAGTGCAAGCTGGGTGTCTTCGAACGGGTTGGCGGCATCGCTTTCGATAAAACGCTCTTCGTCGAACAGCGCAACCTGCAGGTTAAAGCGGCGGCGCATTTCCACCAGCCACTGGTGTTGCAGGTTTTCCGGCACCAGGATCAGCACGCGGTTGGCGCGACCCGACAGCAACTGGCGATGAATCACCAGGCCGGCTTCGATGGTCTTGCCCAGGCCCACTTCGTCGGCCAGCAATACCCGTGGCGCGATACGGTCAGCGACTTCGCGAGCGATGTGCAGTTGGTGAGCAATAGGTTGCGCACGCACGCCGCCCAGGCCCCACAGCGAGGACTGCAACTGACGGCTGGTGTGTTCCAGCGTGTGATAGCGCAGCGAGAACCAGGCCAGCGGGTCGATCTGCCCGGCGAACAGACGGTCGCTGGCCAGACGGAACTGGATGAAGTTCGACAGTTGGGTTTCCGGCAGGGTGACCTGCTCGTTCTGCCCATTGAGGCCGTGGTAGACCAGCAGGCCATCGACGTCGTCGACTTCCTGTACGGTCATTTTCCAGCCTTCGAAATGGGTGATGCTGTCACCCGGCGAAAACCTCACACGAGTGAGGGGCGCATTCCGTAGCGCATACTGACGAGTGTCGCCAGTGGCCGGATAGAGCACGGTCAACAAGCGCCCGTCCTGTGCCAGAACGGTGCCTAACCCCAGCTCTGCTTCGCTGTCACTAATCCAGCGTTGCCCCGGTTGATACTGCTGCGCCATGCTGCCTGACTCCCGCCGTGAAAAAGCCGACTATTCTAACGGAACACGGCTTCCAGACCAAAAGGAATAGCTGCAGCTTCAAGCTTTAAGCTACAAGCGGCAAGAAAAAGGGCGATATGTTCGTCGGATAGATGACGATTGGTTCACAAGTTTGGGGCTTGATGCTCAAGTCGCCCCTCCCGCAGCCGACAGTCTGCGCAATAGGAGACTAAAAACCATGCTGCCACCCATACTGCCCTTGAGCGTTGTGCCGGTTACGTCGCAACTTGATCCGGTGCGCCAGAAGCCGGATATCCCGCCCGTGGTGCCCGTGCAGGCCGGCTCCAACGAAAGCACCATCGACCTGAAAAAGGGCGATGCCGAGCAGTCGACTTTGTTACTGCGCGAAGAACAACGCCGCCAGCAAGAACAGCAGAAACGCCGGCGCGAAGCGGATGAAGACCCTGACGCGCACTTGGCGATCCCCGGCGATGAGCTCAACGCCGACAACACCGTGCCGGTAGCGCCGCTGATCGAGGACGCGCCGCGCCAGGGTTTGTGGGTGGACGTCGAGGTTTAATCGCGCAATTCGCGCAGCGCGGCGATCAGCAACTCGATGTCGTGTTCGGTGTTGAGTGGGCTGACAGAAACCCGCGCGATGCTTGTAAGACCCCGCGCCTGCATATCCAGAGGCGTGTAGGCCACACCATTGGCGCCGATGTTGATGCGCTTTAATCCCAGCCGACGTTTGAGTTCAAACGCCTCCCAGCCGGCGAGGTTAAAGGCGATCAATCCTGAGTGAACCGTGCCCAGATCGTGCAGGGAAACACCCGGAATCTGACGCAGCGCGTCGCGGATTCGTCCGCTAAGCTGCAAGACCCTTTCCCATGTCCGCTCCACGCCCAGTCGGTTAACTTCCTGCAACGCATTGCCCAACCCCGCTAATAAGGCGTAGGACACTTCGCTGGTTTCAAAGCGGCGGGCATCGTTACGCAGGTCGAACCCTTCAACGGTCCAGGGCGCCGAGAACACGTCGCGCTGGGCGGGGTTCAGGCGTTGCAGAAAGTCTGGTCGCACATACAGCAGCGCCGTACCCCGCGGCCCGCGCAGGTGTTTACGCCCGGCCGACTTGAGCACATCGCAGTGCAGCGCCTGCACATCCACCGGCAACTGGCCGACCGCTTGGCCGGCGTCGATGAAGTAGGGGATTGCGTGGCGCCTGGCCACTTCGCCGATGGCCTGGGCAGGGTTGATCAGGCCGCCGTTGGCCGGCAGCCAGGTCAGGTCGATCAGCTTGACGTTGGCATCAATCATTGCTTCCAGCGCCAATGGGCAGACTGCGCCGGTTGCATCGCAGGGAATCACCTCCACTCGGGCACCCGCTTGCACGGCCAACTGCATACTCGCCAGGTTGCCGCCCCATTCATGGCGCCCGACCAGGATGCGATCGCCCGGCTGCCACGGCCCCAAGGCCTGGAACGCCAGGCTCCAGGCGGTTGAGCCGCTGCTGGCGAAGGCAATCGAGGAGACGGGCGCATTGAGTAATTGCCCAGCTGCGCGCCGGGCTTTTTCCACCAGGATCGCGCCATGCTCGCCGGCCTCCATCGGGCCATCGCGGGCTTCGCGTTGCAACTGGTCGATGATCGCGTCGAGGGTGGCTTGGCTCGGCAGCGAGGCACCGGCATGGTTGAAGTGCACGATGCCCGATTGGCAGCCAGGTGTGTCGTCACGCAGATGCTGGACCTGCAGCGGGCTCACGACAGCAGCTCGAAAATTGCGTCCACCTCCACGGCGACGCCGGCGGGCAGGCTCGACACACCGACGGCGGTGCGCACGTGCCGGCCTTTGTCGCCCAGGGCATTGACCACCAGATTGGATGCGCCATTGGCAACTACGCTTTGGCGCGTGAAATCGCCGCTGCTGGCGATGAACACGCCCAAGCGGAGAATGCGTACTACACGCGACAGGTCATCACCGACGGCAGCACTTAACTGGCCGAGCAAGCCCAACGCCGCCAGCTCTGCTGCCTGGGCACCTTCTTCATCGCTGAGGGATTGCCCCAGCCGGCCGATGTAGGCGGGTTTGCCGTCGAGCATAGGAATTTGCCCGGAGATAAACAGCTGGTTCTGGCTGACCACATGATTGATGTAATTGGCCGCCGGCTGGCTAGGGGTTGGCAGCGTCAGGCCAAGGGCTTGTACGCGTTGGCGGATGGAGTCGCTCATGTTGGATCCTCTTGGGTTAAGAGGTTTGAGCATGTTTGTTGTATCAATGGGCGACAAACGGATAGATCTCACTCGACGTATCGAAATAGCTCATGCATCGGCGCAGGTGTCTTTCAACCATTGACTGAAGCATTCGACCGCTTGGCTCGCAGGGCCTTGAGGCACGATCAGCCAGTAACCGATTTCACTGTGGTAGGGCGGCCAGTCGAAGGCTTCTACCAGGCTGCCTTCCTTGAGCCTGCGCTCTATCAGGCGGTGACGGCCCATGGCGATGCCTTGGCCAGCCACGGCGGCTTCGACCACGATGTTGTAGTCGTGCAGCAGCACGCGGGAATGGTGGTCGAGGTTGACCTGGTAGTGCGCCGACCAATCCGTCCACTCGAAAGGGCGGTGCGAGGTGGCCATCAACAAGGGCGCATTGTGCAGTTGGCTGGCCTTGAAGGCCGGGCTGCACACCGGTGAAATGACTTCCGCCATCAAACGCGTGGCCTGTACATCGGGCCAGTCGCCCTTGCCATAGCGGATGGCCAGGTCGACCTCGGCGGTGGCGACGTTGGCTAATTGAATCGCGGGCAGCAGTTCCACCTGGATATGCGGGTAGCGGTTGAGAAACCCGGCCAGACGCGGGGCCAGCCACAGGGTGGCAAACGAGGCCAGCAGGCCCACGCGCAAAATTGTGGTCGTGGGGGCGACTTTCTGCGCGCGGGTGGCGGCGGCGATCATATCGAGGGCCGGGCGGATTTCGTCGTAGTAACCTTGGCCGTCGGCGGTCAGATCAATCGCGCGGGTGCGTCGGATAAACAGTGGTTTGCCCAGATACTGTTCGAGCTTTTGCACTTGGTGGCTGAGTGCGCTCTGGGTAACCGACAACTCATTGGCGGCCTTGATAAAACTCAAGTGCCGCGCCACCGCCTCAAAAGCGCGCAGGGCCAGCAGCGGCGGAAGGTCATTGTGCAGTGCCAACTGAGTGCGCCTACAGGGTAAGTTGGGAAGTGTCGATTTTGGGCGATGTGCTTCCTTTTGTCGCCCGCAGATTCTCCTGTCGTAGTTTGGGGATATGCCCTACATCTCCCCGGGCAGCCGTGCGCAAAGCTCTGTGTCTTTTTTGAGACGGTAGAGCGATGAAATTCCCTATAAAGGCAAATGTGATCGGGTTGGCTGTTTCGATGGGCCTTTGCGCGGGCGCAGCAGCGAATGAGTCACCGCTGGTCGGGGCCTGGAAGCTGGTCGGCTATCAGGTCGAGTCCCAGGATACCCGTGAGAAAATTCCGGCAATGGGCAGCCGTCCTTCCGGGCGCGTTATTTTTACCGCGGATCATCGAGTGGCTTTCGTGTTGACCGGTGAGGGAAGAAAGCCCGGCGCTTCCGACGCAGAAAAATCAGCGCTGTTGAATACGCTGGTGGCTTATACCGGTATTGAGCGGGTCGAGGGCAATCAATGGTGCACAGAGGTTGATTCTGCCTGGAATCCGGCGTGGGTGGGGACGGTGCAATGCCGCGATTTTCAGGTCAGCGGCGATACGCTGGAAGTGCTGACGCCCTGGCGCCAAATGCCGAATTGGCCGGGGACTACACGTTCCATCATTACGTTTGAGCGGGATAAATAAGCGCCAGGAAAGAGAAGTACGAGGATTTTCACCCAGGCATTTGCCGTCGAGCGGGAGAGGCCGCATTATTGAGCCATTCCCGCCACGACGTAAGCCCAGCCATGAGTGAAGACGACAAACTGATCGACCTGAATGCCGAACGTGCCAAACGTGTGCATGACTTGAATGACAAGCGCCTGAATGAAGTTCGCCAGGCATTTGAGCAGGCGATGCCGCTTGGCAAAGTTAAGAAAAAACCCAAGAACAAGCCGAAAAAGCGTTGAAACAGCCTGCATTTGTTGATGCAGGTCAGTTATTACCCTTCTTTAAGCCCCGTTGCGGGCGACATTGATCCCGGTCAATTTTCCACTCCGCCTTCTCCATTAACTTAGCCCTATCGCAACAGGGCATGAGCAGGAGGCCGGTCATGTTTTTCGATAATGTGGTGTTTGCCGGGGTGCTGACTGTCAGCCTCATGGTGCTGTTTTTTGTAGGGTTTGGGATTTTTATCTGGAAGGACGCTAATAAGCGTAAAGAACCGTAAGTTCTTCTGGGTTACATGAGCACGCAAGGCATTTTGGGCGACTTCGGTCGCCCTTTTTTTTGCCTGCTATTTAATGTGATCGTTCCCACGCTCCGCGTGGGAATGCCGCCGAGGACGCTCTGCGTCCCGCACCTGTAGTTGTGAGATAAAAAAAAGCGCGATCCCCATCAGGATCGCGCCTTCTTTTTCAGCCGCAGCCTATCAACTACCCAATGCCTTGGACGCCAGCCAGAACAACCCGGCCGACAGGCCCACGGTTGCCGGCAAGGTCAACACCCAAGCCATCAGGATGGTCTTCACCGTGCCGCCTTGCAGGCCGCTCTTATTGGCAACCATGGTGCCGGCCACGCCTGAAGACAGTACGTGAGTGGTGGAAACCGGCAGGCTGAAAATGTTGGCCAGGCCAATCATGCTCGCCGTGGTGATCTGTGCCGACATGCCTTGGGCATAGGTCATGCCCTGCTTGCCGATCTTCTCACCGATGGTCAGTACCACACGCTTCCAGCCCACCATGGTACCCAGGCCCAGGGCCAGTGCGACGGCGAGGATCACCCAGAACGGGGCGTACTCGGTGGTGGCGGTCAAGTCTTTGCGCAGCTTGTCCAGGTCGGACTTCTCACGCGCATCCAGGCCCGGCAGCTTGCCGACTTTCTTCGCGGTGTCGTCCAGGCACAGCAAGTAGCGGCGCACTTCAATGCGGTGCTCGGCAGTCAGCGAGTGGTAGTCGGAAACGCCTTTCAGGGTTTCCATCAATGCATTGATAGTCGGCTCGGTCTGCTGCGGGTTGCACCGAAACTTGCCCGGCAGGTCGTCCTTCACGCTTTTGCCCAGTGCCAGGAACTCGCCGAGCGTGGCGTTATTGCGCTCGTAAAACTGGCTCAAATGCACGGTGGCATCGCGAGTACGTTCAATCTGGTAAGTGGTGCTGCCCAGGTCGAGTACGAACTGCGCCGGTACGATACCGATGAGCACCAGCATGATCAGGCCGATGCCTTTCTGGCCATCATTGGAGCCGTGTACGAAGCTCACGGCCATGGCCGAGATCACCAGTACCAGACGGTTCCAGAACGGTGGGTGCTTCTTGTCGTCAAGTTTGCGGCGCTGGTCCGGGGTCTTGTGCATTTTCGACAGTGGGCGCCACCATTTCAGGCCGATCAGCACCAGAGCTGCGACCAGGAAGCCGGCCATCGGCGAGAACACCAGGGAAGCACCGATATCGATGGCTTTCTGCCAGTTCACACCGTCAGCCAATGGGATGTCGTTGATCAGGGCATTGGCCAGGCCGACACCAAGGATCGAGCCGATCAAGGTATGGGAGCTGGAGGCCGGGATACCGAAGTACCAGGTGCCCAGGTTCCAGGTGATCGCCGCTGCCAATAAAGAGAAGACCATTGCCAGGCCATGGCCGGTGTTCACATTGATCAGCAACTCCACCGGCAGCAAGTGCACGATGGCGTAGGCGACGCCGACACCACCGAGCAACACGCCGAGGAAGTTGAACACCCCGGAGAAGAACACGGCCAGGTGCGGCGGCATGGCTTTGGTGTAGATGACTGTGGCCACCGCGTTAGCGGTGTCATGAAAGCCATTGATGAACTCGAAGGCGAGGACAAAGGCCAGGGCGAGCAACAGGCTCACTAGAACCCAAGCATCCAGTCCGCTGAATAAATCGATCATGAAGGTTTTCTGACCCGGTCGTAAGGGGGCGCGATTATGCCAGAAAACCTCAGTAATCGATGCATTAGCTGCTCATCGGTAACAATCTTCACTGAAAAAACACCGGGCAAAGCGGCGCATCCCAGGGTTTTCGGGGCTTTGGCAAGTCTTTGATTTATAAAGTGCGGGGCCGAAAAGACACGGATTTGTCATGCAGACGTCATGTCTGAAACATTTGTATGAAATTTCGTTGGCGGCAGCAGGACGCTGACCAATGGTGAGCCAAGCCAATGCACGGTGCCTTCCGCCGGCGCTGGGCCGGCAGAGACAGCAAGACCCTGGAAACTCTGAGCGAAGGGCTTATGGCTCTTCGGTCTTGAGTTCCTGTTCAATCTTTTGAATTTCCTGGGCAAATGCCTGATCCAGCAAACTGGCCCGTTTGCGCCAGGGTTTGCGCTCGGGTTCAGGTTGCGCGGCGTAGGTGGTGACTTCCCCGCCGTAAACGTCCTTGTAACGTTGTTCCTGGCGCTCAAGTTCCGCGCGCAGTTCGTCTTTCGTCACAGTGTTACCTAATTAAGTTGAGTGTATTGACGGTGCAGCGTCATGCCTGAAAGTCGTCCTCGGGTTGTTCAAAATTGAACAGTAGAACCATTCAAGTTTGAAAAAGGGCCAAAGGGCAGATCTTATAAACAGGTATGTGTGACCGATGATGCCTGTAACGCGCATCGCCTCGTGAGCTCCACTCCCGATGATAATGAAATCGGGCTGACCTCTGCACAAGCTGCATTATAGCGGCGCATTTGGATAAAACTATCAGCATTAAGTTAAAAAGCGTCAACTTCGTGTGAGACTTTTGTTACATGACGGTGTGAGTCATTTGCGCGTTTTGCGCATGACTGTAGTGGTCTACCCGGCTGTCGGGTTCCATCGGCAAAATTGCGATAATCGCATGGCTGTCCGATAATCGCCCGATGTTGCGGGCGCAACCTTGTGCATCCCGGCCGGCACGGCTTGTAATGGCGGCCAACCCTCCCTGCGGTTGAAAACAAGAGAAGGACCCTGGAAATGAACGATCAATTGCGCAACTCCTTCGCATCAGTGGCGCCGCCGATCGTGGCTTCACCGGCCAAGCGTATCCAGGCGTTTACCGGTGATCCGGACTTCATGACCTCCCTGGCGCGCGGCCTGGCCGTGGTACAGGCGTTTCAGGAGCGCAAACGCCACCTGACCATCGCCCAGATCAGTCATCGCACCGAAATCCCGCGTGCCGCCGTGCGCCGTTGCCTGCACACCTTGATCAAGCTCGGTTATGCCACCACCGATGGGCGCACCTATTCGCTGCTGCCCAAAGTCTTGACCCTGGGGCATGCGTATTTGTCCTCCACGCCATTGGCCGTATCGGCCCAGCCTTACCTGGACCGTATGAGCGAGCAATTGCACGAGGCTTGCAACATGGCGACCCTGGAAGGCGACGACATCCTTTATATCGCCCGCTCGGCCACCACCCAGCGCCTGATCTCGGTGGACCTGTCGGTGGGCGGGCGTTTGCCGGCGTATTGCACATCGATGGGGCGCATCCTCCTGGCGGCGCTGGACGATGCCTCGCTCAAGGACTATCTCGACCACGCCGACCTGCAAACCAAGACCAGCCGCACCCTGACCACGCCCGAAGCCTTGTTCGAATGCCTGCAACAAGTGCGTCAACAAGGCTGGTGCATCGTCGATCAGGAGCTGGAGCAGGGCCTGCGCTCCATCGCCGTGCCGGTGTACGACGCTTCCGGCCAGGTGTTGGCCGCGCTCAATGTCAGCACCCACGCCGGGCGTGTCAGCCGCAGCGAGCTGGAGCAGCGGTTTTTGCCAAGCATGCTCAGCGCCAGCCGCGAGTTGAGTGCGCAACTGTTTGCCTAAGTGTTCGGTGACCGCACAGATCCCGGCTTGATCAATTGACGCTGTTTCCCCCGACTTATTACTGTGCGGCAGCGCTCTGAAGAGCCGCCCAATAATAATGACGACCCCAGGTCGTTGGCCCGCCATCGGTGTGGAATAAAAATAATGAATCAGCCTTCTGTCGGTACCACCCTGGACGTGCAGTCCTTTATCAACGCCCAGCCACTCTCGCGTTACCAGTGGCGTGTGGTAATCCTGTGTTTCCTGATTGTCTTCCTCGATGGCCTCGACACCGCTGCCATGGGCTTTATTGCGCCTGCGCTGTCCCAGGACTGGGGCATCGACCGCGCCAGCCTTGGCCCGGTAATGAGTGCCGCGTTGATCGGCATGGTGTTTGGTGCGCTCGGTTCCGGCCCGCTGGCGGACCGTTTTGGCCGCAAAGTGGTGCTGGTGAGTGCGGTGTTGGTGTTTGGCGCATTCAGCCTGGCCTCGGCCTACAGCAGCAACGTCGACCAACTGCTGGTGTTGCGCTTCCTGACCGGGCTGGGCCTGGGCGCAGGGATGCCGAACGCCACGACGCTGCTGTCCGAATACACCCCCGAGCGCCACAAATCGTTGCTGGTGACCAGCATGTTCTGCGGTTTCAACCTGGGCATGGCCGGCGGCGGGTTTATCTCGGCCAAGCTGATCCCGGCGTTTGGCTGGCATAGCCTGCTGCTGATCGGCGGCATTCTGCCGTTGATTTTGGCGGTGGTGCTATTGGTATGGCTGCCGGAATCGGCGCGTTACCTGGTGGTGCGCAACCGTGGCACCGACAAGGTGCGCAAGACGTTGTCCCCTATCGAACCTACGATCGTTGCCCAGGCGAGCAGCTTCAGCGTGCCCGAGCAAAAAACCGTCAAGGCGCGCAACGTGTTCGCGGTGATCTTCTCCGGCACCTACAGCGCCGGCACCCTGCTGCTGTGGCTCACCTACTTTATGGGCCTGGTGATTGTTTACCTGCTGACCAGTTGGCTGCCGACCCTGATGCGCGACAGCGGCGCCAGTATGGAACAGGCAGCCTTTATCGGCGCGTTGTTCCAGTTCGGCGGCGTGCTGAGTGCGGTCGGCGTGGGCTGGGCAATGGACCGCTTCAATCCCCACAAGGTCATCGGTACTTTCTACCTGTTGGCCGGGGTGTTTGCCTACGCAGTGGGGCAGAGCCTGGGCAATATCACCGTACTGGCGACCTTGGTGTTGATCGCCGGAATGTGCGTCAACGGCGCGCAATCGGCCATGCCATCCCTGGCCGCGCGCTTCTACCCGACACAGGGCCGCGCGACCGGTGTGTCGTGGATGCTCGGCATCGGTCGCTTCGGCGCGATCCTCGGCGCGTGGATGGGCGCCACCTTGCTGGGCCTGGGCTGGAACTTCGAGCAGGTGCTGACGGCGCTGGTGATTCCGGCGGCGTTGGCCACGGCTGCGGTGGTGATCAAGGGCATGGTCAGCCATGCGGATGCTACCTGATCCCCGCGCGATTCAAGTGGGCGCTAAATTGTGTGGGAGCTGGCTTGGGTGGGAGCTGGCTTGCCTGCGATGCAGACACCTCGGTCTGTCAGGTAAACCGTGGTGATGCAATCGCAGGCAAGCCAGCTCCCACATAAGCCAGGCCCTCAGACTGAGCGAGTTTTCGTAAACGATTAGCTAGACAACAATCCGTTCGATAATCGAACGCTGAGTCGATTATCGGATTGTTTGGCCCATTTGCCCGGCTTAATCTTCAAGCACTTCGGCGCCACCTCAGCGCCTTTTTCGATCAACACCGGGAGCCCAACCCCATGGCTGAAATTCTCACCCTGCGTGATGCGGTCAAGCGCTTCGTGAACGACGGCGATACCGTCGCCCTCGAAGGCTTCACTCATCTGATCCCTACGGCAGCGGGTCATGAAATCATTCGTCAGGGCAAGAAAGACCTGACGCTGGTGCGCATGACGCCTGACCTGATCTACGACCAGTTGATCGGTGCCGGCTGCGCGCGCAAGTTGATTTTCTCCTGGGGCGGCAACCCGGGCGTGGGTTCCCTGCATCGCCTGCGCGACGCCGTTGAAAAGCAATGGCCGCAGCCGCTGGAGATCGAAGAACACAGCCACGCCGACCTGGCCAATGCCTACGTTGCCGGAGCCTCGGGCCTGCCGTTTGCGGTGCTGCGCGCCTATGCCGGCTCCGACCTGCCCAAGGTCAACCCGCTGATCAAAACCGTCACCTGCCCATTCACTGGCGAAGTGCTGGCGGCCGTGCCGTCGGTGCGTCCGGACATCACCGTGATCCACGCACAAAAGGCTGACCGCAAGGGCAATGTGCTGCTCTGGGGCATTCTCGGTGTGCAGAAGGAAGCGGCCTTGGCGGCCAAGCGTTGCATCGTCACCGTCGAAGAAATCGTCGATGACCTGAATGCACCGATGAACAGCTGCGTGCTGCCGACCTGGGCCTTGACTGCGGTGTGCCATGTACCCGGTGGTGCGCACCCGTCCTACGCCCATGGCTACAACGAGCGCGACAACCGCTTCTATCAGGCGTGGGACCCGATCGCCCGCGACCGTGGGACCTTTACCGCGTGGATCGACGAATACATCCACGGCACCGCTGACTTCAGTGAATTCCAGGCCAAGCTGGCCCACGCGCAGGAGGCCAAGTAATGGCTTACTCGACCAATGAAATGATGACCGTCGCCGCCGCGCGCCGCCTCAAGAACGGCTCGGTGTGCTTTGTCGGCATCGGCTTGCCTTCCAAGGCCGCCAACCTGGCACGCCTGACCTCCTCGCCGGACGTGGTGCTGATTTACGAATCCGGCCCGATTGGCGCCAAGCCAAGCGTATTGCCGCTGTCGATCGGTGACGGCGAACTGGCAGAAACCGCCGACACGGTCGTGCCGACCGGTGAGATTTTTCGCTACTGGCTGCAAGGCGGGCGCATCGACGTCGGCTTTCTCGGCGCCGCCCAGGTCGACCGCTTCGGCAACATCAACACCACCGTGGTGGGCGATTATCACCAACCCAAAGTGCGCCTGCCGGGTGCCGGTGGCGCGCCGGAGATTGCCGGTTCCGCCAAGAGCGTGTTGATCATCCTCAAGCAGTCGGCGCGCTCGTTTGTCGACAAACTGGACTTCATCACCTCGGTCGGCCACGGCGAAGGCGGTGACTCACGCAAGCGCCTGGGCCTGCCTGGCGCCGGCCCTGTAGGGATTATTACCGACCTGTGCATCATGGAGCCGGAGGAGGGCAGCCATGAGTTTGTGGTCACCGCGCTGCACCCTGGCGTCACCCGTGAACAAGTGGTGGCAGCCACCGGTTGGGCGATTCGTTTTGCCGACCACGTAAGCACCACCGCCGAGCCGACCGACGTGGAGTTGACCGCGCTGCGTGATCTCGAAGCGCGCACTGCTGCTGCCCACGGCCAAGCACCGGGAGAAGCCTGATGCGCGACGTCTTTATCTGTGATGCCATCCGCACGCCCATCGGCCGTTTCGGCGGTGGCTTGTCCACGGTGCGCGCCGATGACTTGGCAGCGTTGCCAATCAAGGCACTGATCGAGCGCAACCCGTCGGTGGACTGGAGCGCGGTCGACGAAGTGTTCCTCGGTTGCGCCAACCAGGCCGGTGAAGACAACCGCAACGTCGCGCGTATGGCGTTGCTGTTGGCGGGCTTGCCGCAAAGCATTCCGGGCGTGACCCTCAACCGCCTGTGCGCCTCGGGCATGGACGCGATCGGCACGGCCTTCCGCGCCATCGCCAGCGGCGAAATGGAGCTGGCGATTGCCGGTGGCGTCGAGTCGATGTCCCGTGCGCCGTTCGTGATGGGCAAGGCTGACGCGGCGTTTTCGCGCAACATGAAACTGGAAGACACCACCATCGGCTGGCGTTTTATCAACCCGTTGATGAAGGCCCAATACGGCGTGGATGCGATGCCGCAAACGGCCGATAACGTCGCCGACGACTACAACGTGTCCCGCGCCGATCAGGACGCCTTCGCCCTGCGCAGCCAGCAACGCACCGCCGCCGCGCAAGCCGCCGGGTTCTTTGCTGAAGAAATCGTGCCGGTGCGCGTCGCCCATAAAAAAGGCGAAACCGTGGTGGAGCACGACGAGCATCCACGCGACACCACCCTGGAGGCCCTGGCCAAACTCAAGCCGGTCAATGGCCCGGATAAAACCGTCACCGCCGGCAATGCGTCGGGCGTGAATGACGGTGCGGCGGCGCTGATTCTGGCGTCTGCCGAAGCGGTCAAAAAGCACGGCCTCACCGCCCGCGCTCGCGTATTGGGCATGGCCAGCGCCGGCGTTGCGCCGCGTGTAATGGGCATCGGCCCGGTGCCGGCGGTGCGCAAACTGGTGGAGCGCCTTGGTTTGGCGGTCACCGACTTTGACGTGATCGAACTCAACGAAGCCTTCGCCAGCCAAGGCCTGGCGGTGCTGCGTGAACTGGGGATCGCCGACGATGCCGCGCAGGTCAACCCGAACGGCGGCGCCATCGCCCTTGGCCACCCGTTGGGCATGAGCGGCGCGCGGTTGGTGCTGACGGCACTGCATCAGTTGGAGAAAACCGGCGGCCGCAAAGGCCTGGCGACCATGTGTGTGGGCGTCGGCCAAGGCCTGGCCCTGGCGATTGAACGCATCTGATAAGAGAGGATTGCTCCATGAGTGACAAGCCCGGTTACCGGCGCCCGCAAGCGGGCACCCAACCTGATTACCTGCACCCGGCCTACCAGTCGACGAACCTGCGTTCGCCGTCCCAGCCATTGGTGTTTCTGCCGCACTCCTTGTCGGAAATCACCGGCCCGACTATCGGCGCCGAGCGGATCAACGAGAAGGACAACGACCTCACCGCCCAGCACGAAGGCGAGCCCCAGGGCGAGCGCATCATCATCCACGGCCGTGTGCTGGATGAAAACGGCCTGCCGGTACCGGGCATTCTGGTGGAGATCTGGCAGGCCAACGCCGCCGGTCGCTACAACCACAAGCGCGACCTGCACGACGCGCCGCTGGACCCGAACTTTACCGGCACCGGCCGCACCGTCACCGACGCCGACGGCTGGTATCAGTTCCAGACCATCAAGCCCGGCGCCTACCCGTGGGGCAACCACCACAACGCGTGGCGCCCGGCGCATATCCACTTCTCGCTGTTTGGTCCCAGCGTACTGACGCGACTGGTCACGCAGATGTATTTCCCCGGTGACCCGCTGCTGGAATACGACCCGATCTACAACTGTGTGCCGGACACCAGCGCCAAGCAGCGTCTGATCGCGCGTTTTGATCTGGAAAAAACCATTCCGTCCTATGCCCTCGGCTATCGCTGGGACATCGTTTTGCGCGGCCGCGACGCCACGCCGATGGAGAAATGAGATGACCCTCAATGCGACCACGTCCCACACCGTCGGGCCGTATTACCACATCGGCCTGACCTGGCTGAACCGCGAAGACCTGACCGTGCCGGCCACCTTGGGCGAGCGCGTGGCAATCAGCGGGCAGGTGGTGGACGGCAACGGTGATGTCGTCAACGACGCCATGCTGGAAGTCTGGCAAGCCAATGCCGCCGGCAAGTACGACCACCCCGAAGACGAGCAGGCCAAGGCCGTCGATCCCAACTTTGAAGGGTTTGGCCGGGTGCCGGTGGATGCCGAAGGCCGCTTTCGGTTTACCACCATCAAGCCGGGCAGTGTGCCGGGCCTGCAAGGCACGACCCAGGCGCCGCATCTGGTGGTGTTGGTATTTGCCCGTGGCTTGGTCAAGCACCTGCTGACGCGGATCTATTTCGATGGCGAAGCGTTGAATGGCGATGACCCGTTGCTGGCCTGTGTGCCTGCGGAGCGTCGCGCTACGTTGATTGCCAAGCCGGATGCGCAAGGTGTGCATCAGTGGAATGTGATTTTGCAGGGCACAGACAAGGAGACGGTGTTCTTCGATTATTGAGTTGAGCTGGCGGGCGCCATCGCGGGCAAGCCCGGCTCCCACATTTTGAACGGTGAACAGGTTCAAAGGTGGGAGCTGGCTTGCCTGCGATGGCGCCCTCAAGGCCGCACCTATGCAAAAGTCTGCTTGCGGAACATGGTTGTTGCAAAGTATGTCTAGGCTATAACCGTTCCCACTGAGTAAAAAAACATGACAACAAAAACGAGTCACTACACCGGAGAAGAACGCAGCAAACGGATTTTTGCGATTGTCGGGGCCTCCTCCGGCAACCTGGTCGAATGGTTCGACTTCTACGTCTATGCCTTCTGCGCGATTTATTTTGCCCCGGCGTTTTTCCCCTCTGACGATCCCACGGTCCAGTTGCTCAACACCGCCGGGGTGTTTGCTGCCGGATTCCTGATGCGACCCATCGGTGGCTGGCTGTTTGGCCGAGTGGCCGACAAGCACGGGCGCAAAAACTCGATGATGATCTCGGTGCTGATGATGTGCGCCGGTTCGCTGGTCATCGCCTTTTTGCCCACCTACAAAGATATCGGCGCCTGGGCGCCGGCCTTGCTGCTGGTGGCGCGCCTGTTCCAGGGCCTGTCGGTGGGTGGCGAATACGGCACCACGGCGACCTACATGAGTGAAGTGGCACTCAAGGGCCAGCGCGGCTTTTTTGCCTCATTCCAATACGTGACCCTGATCGGCGGCCAATTGCTGGCGGTGCTGGTGGTGGTGATCCTGCAACAGATCCTGAGTGAAGAAGAACTGCGCGCCTGGGGCTGGCGTATTCCGTTCGTGATCGGTGCCATTGCTGCGGTGATCTCCCTGCTGCTGCGTCGCACCTTGAAAGAAACCACCAGCAAGGAAATGCGTGAAGACAAAGACGCCGGCAGCATCGTCGCGCTGTTCCGCGACCACGGCAAAGCCTTCATTACCGTGCTGGGCTACACCGCCGGTGGCTCGTTGATTTTCTACACCTTTACCACTTACATGCAGAAATACCTGGTGAACACCGTGGGCATGCACGCCAAGACGTCGAGCTACATCATGACCGGCGCGCTGTTCCTGTACATGTGCATGCAGCCGCTGTTCGGCATGTTGGCGGACAAGATCGGTCGACGTAATTCGATGCTCTGGTTCGCAGGCCTGGGCACGCTGTTCACCGTGCCGATCCTGCTGACCCTGAAAACCGTCACCAGTCCGTTCCTGGCCTTTGTGTTGATCACCCTGGCTTTGGCGATCGTCAGCTTCTACACCTCGATCAGCGGCCTGGTCAAAGCGGAGATGTTCCCGCCGCAGGTGCGCGCACTGGGTGTGGGCCTGGCGTATGCGGTGGCGAATGCGATTTTTGGTGGTTCGGCCGAAGTCGTTGCGTTGAGCCTGAAATCCATTGGCATGGAAAATACCTTTTACTGGTACGTCACCGCGATGATGGCGGTCGCTTTCCTGTTCAGCCTGCGTCTGCCCAAACAGGCGGCTTATCTACATCACGACCTCTAGGGATGAGTTATGACACTGCGCACGAGCAATCAACTGTTCGACGCTTACTTCACCGCTGACAGCATGGCCGAAGTGTTCTGCGACCAGGGACGTTTGCAGGGCATGCTGGATTTCGAAGCGGCGCTGGCCCGGGCCGAGGCCCGGGTCGGGCTGATTCCGCAAGCCGCCGTCGCACCGATTGCCCAGGCGTGCCTGGCTTCGCTTTACGATGTGGATACCCTGGGCGAGGCGATTGCCTCGGCGGGGAATTCGGCAATTCCGCTGGTGAAGGCCTTGGGCAAGTTGATTGCTGCTGAAGATGCCGGTGCCGAGCGTTACGTGCACCTGGGCGCGACCAGCCAGGATGTGATGGACACCGGGCTGGTGTTGCAACTGCGCCAGGCGTTGGCGCTGATTGAAGCGGACCTGGCGCAATTGGGCGAGGTGTTAGCTGCCCAGGCCCAGCGTTATGCCGACGTACCTTTGGCCGGGCGAACCTGGTTGCAGCATGCGACGCCGGTCACCCTCGGAATGAAAATCGCCGGTTGGCTGGGCGCGGTGACGCGCAGTCGCCAACGCCTGGCCGAGCTGAAGCCGCGCTTGTTGGTGCTGCAGTTCGGCGGCGCGTCCGGCACCCTGGCGGCACTCGGTGAGCACGCCATGCCGGTGGCGCACGCCTTGGCGGTTGAGTTGCAACTGGGCTTGCCCGAGCAACCCTGGCACACCCAACGTGATCGGCTGGTGGAGTTTGCCAGTGTGCTCGGCCTGATCGCCGGCAGCCTTGGCAAACTGGGGCGCGACCTCAGCCTGCTGATGCAGACCGAAGCGGCGGAAGTGTTCGAGCCGTCTGCGCCGGGCAAGGGCGGCTCATCGACCATGCCGCACAAGCGCAACCCGGTGGGCGCCGCCGTGTTGATCAGCGCGGCCACCCGCGTGCCGGGGCTGGTGGCGACGATGTTCAGCGCCATGCCCCAGGAGCACGAGCGCAGCCTGGGCCTGTGGCACGCCGAGTGGGAAACCCTGCCAGAGATTTGTCGGCTGGTGTCCGGTGCCTTGAAACAGGCGCTGTTGGTGAGCCAAGGCTTGGAGGTCGACCCCGAGCGCATGGCGCACAACCTCGACCTGACCCAAGGGCTGGTGCTGGCCGAAGCCGTGAGTATCGTGCTTGCCCAACGCCTGGGCCGCGAGACCGCTCACCATCTATTGGAGCAATGTTGTAAACGCGCCGTCGCCGAACGGCGACATCTGCGCGCGGTTCTGGCGGACGAAGCACAGGTCACCGCCGAGTTGTCGGCGGTGGAACTGGACCGCCTGCTCGATCCGGCCCACTACTTGGGCCAGGCTCAAACCTGGGTTACCCGTGCGGTGACCGACCATTTTGCTTTGACTGCGTAAGGAGACCGCCGTGGCATTTGTACAACTGGCCGAAGGCCCATTGCATTACCAACTGGACGGGCCTGAGGGCGCGCCGGTGCTGGTGTTGTCCAACTCGTTGGGCACCGACCTGCATATGTGGGACATCCAGATCCCGGCCTTCACCCAGCACTTTCGCGTACTGCGTTTCGATACCCGTGGCCATGGCAAATCCCTGGTCACCGAAGGGCCGTACAGCATCGAGCAGCTGGGTCGCGATGTGATTGCGTTGCTCGATGCGCTGGATATTCAGCGTGCGCATTTTTGCGGGCTGTCCATGGGCGGCCTGATCGGCCAATGGCTGGGCATCCACGCAGGTGATCGCCTGCTGCGCCTGGTGGTGTGCAACACCGCCGCTAGGATCGGCACGCCGGAGATCTGGAACCCGCGAATCGAGATGGTTTTGCGTGACGGTGCGGCGGCCATGGTAGCGCTGCGCGATGCGTCGATTGCACGCTGGTTTACCGCCGATTTCGCCGCCGCCAACCCGCACCAGGCCCAGCAGATTACCGACATGCTTGCCGCCACGTCGCCCCAAGGTTACGCCGCCAACTGCGCAGCCGTACGCGATGCGGATTTGCGCGAGCAACTGTCCACGATCCAAGTGCCGACCCTGGCGATTGCCGGCACCGAAGATGCCGTTACGCCGCCGGCCGGCAGCCGCTTTATCCAGAATCAGATCAAGGGCGCCGAGTACGCCGAGTTCTACGCGGCGCACCTGTCCAACGTACAGGCCGGCGCCGCGTTCAGCGACCGCGTGCTGGCGTTCCTGTTGGCTGATTAAACCTGTGGCAGCGAGCTTGTTCTGGAGAGCTGACGTGTTCTGTATAGCAGGCTTGTTGTGACAGACAGGCTTGTTGTGGCGAGCAGGCTTGCCCTGCGTTGGGCGGCGAAGCGGCCCTGATACAGCCACCGCGTTCTTCCCGATGAACCGCATCGCCAGGTTTTGGGGCCGCTTCGCGCCCCAGCGCAGGGCAAGCCTGCTCGCCACACGTGTTCGAGCTTCTATCAAATGTTTAAGGAGTTTTTGTGGACGAGAAACAACGTTATGCCGATGGCCTGCAAGTGCGTCGCGAAGTGCTGGGCGATGCCCATGTCGACCGCAGCCTCAATGCCCTGACCGAGTTCAACAGCGAGTTCCAGGAAATGATCACCCGCCACGCCTGGGGTGATATCTGGACCCGCCCCGGCCTGCCTCGGCATACCCGCAGCCTGATCACCATCGCCATGTTGATCGGCATGAATCGTAGTGAAGAATTAAAACTTCACCTGCGTGCCGCCGCCAGCAACGGCGTGACACGCGCCGAGATCAAGGAAGTGCTGATGCAGAGCGCGATCTACTGCGGGATACCGGCAGCCAATGCGACGTTCCACTTGGCCGAGTCGGTGTGGGATGAGCTGGGCGTCGAGTCACGGGAGTCGGTTTGATCAACCCACTCCCTCGCTCAATACCCCTCAGGTGTAGGTAGTGCGTAACGGACGGCGCATCTCCTCTCGAAACCCATTTTCGGAAAACGGCTTGGGGTTTGTTGTACTCGGTTCGGCCGCGGGGTGACCTACAAAATTAAATGGCTGAGCAACGGTAAACAGTCCTACGGCTTGCCGTTCATCATTGGGTTCACCGTCGGGGTTCTCCGGTATGGCGGTGCTGCCTGCGAGGAACGTTCCCGAGGCGCCATTATAGGCGTGGGCCATTTCGTGATAGAGGGCGTTGACGGGTGCGCTGTCTGCATCCAGCGAATACGAGGGGTTGTATTGTATCTGCGCACCCGTTGCGACGGCGCCAGCTTGTTGGTGTGTGATGAAGCCTTGGGCCGCAGGTGCCAGCGTATCCATAGAGTGACCTGCTTCGAGGTGGTTGCGAATGGCCGCATTACTGAAGTAGTAGCTGCCGTTGTCCTCCGTCAATTCAGTAATGCGTACCGGGGAATCATTCCGCTGAGCCGCGGCGTCGGCAGTACCGAGCATTCTCTTGCCTTGCCGGGATATTCTTAGCAGCTCCATATCGTCTTCTACGTTTTGTACGAACTCGGCAGAGCCCTCAATCACATAGCCACTTTTGCCCACCTCGCTGTGTTGCGTGTGAACGCGCTGGGAGCCCGGGGTACGATGAACCTCGTCCGACGGTTTGGCGTAGATGACGGTATTGTCGTTATCAGACCTGACGATGTTTTTGTCGCGCCCGGTGTAAATTGTGGCGGGGCCATTTGTGACGATCAGGTTTTCACCTTTGCCACCGTGCAGGACTGTCGGGATTTGAGTGTCGTTGCGCGTGACAATCATGAAGTCGTGACCGTCGCCGCCGTCCATGAACAGGCGACGATCAGCCGAGCCTTTTCCTGCCTGCATACGGTCATTGCCATTGTTGCCTTTCAGGACACCGTTCCCGGTGCCGGCGATCAACACGTCATTGCCATCGTTACCGAATGCGATGCCGTCGCCGCTCCCAAGCTTGAGCATATCGTCTCCCGCACCGCCATAGAGGCGGGTGTCTCCTGCGCCGGCACGCGCGTAATCATTGCCGGCGCCGAGCTCGATGCGAATGGCGTTTTTAACTTCAGGATCGATCAGAACACAATCGTCGCCCCCGTTGGTCCTGATGCGTAAGGGTTGCGATTCACTGCCGTCAGGGGACGTCAGCAGGTTCAGTTGATAGGGCTTATTGTTGATGGTCGCGATCAGACTATGACCCGGGCCTTTTTTAATGGTTACCTTGTCGGCACGGTTACCGGTCTCGATTACAAGTTCGTTGGAGGACGAGCCTATCGGCTTGCCGTTTTCGCTCATGTAGGCGATTTCCTGGTAGAACTTCACGTGCTTGTCGTGTCGCAATACGTCGGTGTTGATGTATTTTTTTTGGGTACTGTCCAGCGGATGCTGATCGGGAGTGAGTTTGGAATGCGAGGATAGGTATAGAAAATCTATCGGTCTGTCGCGCCCCACGTAGTAGGAACGCCGGGCACTGATCTCAATGGGCGCTTGCGATGCTGTTGGCGTTGTATCCGGGAGGGCAATCGAATGCTGATTAAGCGATGGCGAAGTGACGTTCATGGGATTCTCTTTTTTATTGACGTCCCTATGTGTGTTGGCGGCGTGAACTTGAGTTCCCCATGAGCGGCAAGCGCAAGTAGCAGCAAATATAACCGGTCGTCGCAGAGCGCCTAATGCGAGTCCGCATCCCACACCCAGTTCCACACCCCCGGCAGATGCACTACTTCATTCATATCCTTGACTGTGCGTGCCAACGCTGCGCGTTCCAGCGTGGCGTGGTCGGTGTAGAACGGCTCGGCTGCGACCTTCATGCCATTGATCCGAGCGCTGTCCATCAGGATTTGCAAGTACTCCTGCATGTGTCGCGCGGTGTAACGGTTGATATCGTGGAAGGTCACCACCACGGGTATCACGCCGTCCACCGTTGGCAGTTCGCCCAGAGCAATGCGTTCGCGCACCACAGACAGTTGCCGATACAAGTTCGCTCGCCGGCGTGGGCTGCCATTGAAACCCCAGATTTTTCCGTCATTGGCACTCAGGTCAGTCAGCAGCACATGCATGCCGTGGCGCTGGTAGGCGGCGAAGGTGCGCCGGTCGTAGTTCCAGAAGGGTGGGCGTACCAGCGTGGGCGCAGTGCCAGTGATTGACGCAATGTCGGCTGCGCCCTCGGTGAGGGTGCTTTCCAGCTCGGCGTCATTGAGCCAACGGTGGTTGGTGTGAAACGCCGTGGCTGTGTGAAAGGCCAACACATGCCCGGCGGCGTATTCGCGCTCCATGGTCTTGCGACCCCGCAGGCTGCCACCGGAGCGGGACGCTTCGGTCTGCAGGAAAAATACCGCCTTGATGCCCGTCAGAATCGGGTTGTGCAGCAAATCGGCCATCACCGACCGGCTGGGGTTGTTATAACCCGAGGCGCTGGGGCCGTCATCGAAGGTCAACAAAAAGCGGATGGGCGCCTGAGCCTGCAAGCGTTGCGCCGTCTGCGGCGTCAGGACGACAGGTGCGCCGATGCAGCCGCAAAGGCTCAGAGCCAGGACCAGCATGGCGAAGAATTTCATGGTGTGCATGCGCTCGAATAGAGGCCGCTGCTGGGCGGATCAGCAGCGGCAGGCGCGCACCATACAGTAAGTCCGACGCTGGTTTACAGCAGACTTATCGGGTAGCTGACGATCAACCGGTTCTCATCAAATTCGTTGTTGCTGTAATCACGACGCATCGTGGAATTGCGCCAGCGCACATTGAGGTTCCTGAAGGTGCCGCTTTGCACCGTATAGCCCACTTCACTCTCACGGCCCCACTCCTTACCATCAGTAATGGTGCCCGTATGCACGTTGCTACCGCTGATATAACGGTTCATCAAGGTCAGGCCAGGTATGCCCAGCGCGGCGAAGTTGTAGTCGTGGCGCACTTGCCAGGACTTTTCCTGGGCGTTGTCGTAGCTGGAGTTATAGCTGTCGTTGGCCAGGGTGCCGCCGCTGGTGCCGTTGACGCGCATCCAGGCACTGTTGCCGGTGAGTTTTTGCAGGCCGACATAGAAGGTGTTGCCGCCGTAACGGGCGGAGAACAGGCCGGACCAGGTCTTGTTGTCCAGCTCGCCTGCGCGGGCGCTGCCGTCGTCCTTGCCGTAGAAGAACCCGAGGTTGGCGCCCAGGGTCCAGCTGCCCACAGCTTGGCTGTGGGTCAGGTTGATGTATTGCTGGCTGTAAATGTCCTTGAGTTGGGCGTTCCACACACCGATCTGAGTGTGTTTGTCGTTGAAGGCGTATTCACCGCCCTGGAAGTTGAAGCGGTCGGAGGTGAAGGCGGTTTTACCGACCATCGACATGTCGGTCATGCTGCTGTCGTCGCGCGGGCTGTTGGCGCGGAACTGGCCGCCGTAGAGGGTCAGGCCGTCGATTTCCCTGGAAGTGATCTGCCCGCCACGCAGGGTTTGCGGCAGGGAGCGGCCGTCGTCCGAGCGCAAAATCGGCAGCACCGGCATCCATTCGCCGACCTTGACTTCGGTCTTGGAGATTCGCGCCTTGAACGCGACCCCAAGACGCCCGAAGTTATCCGCCGGGCGGCCGTCGCGGTCCAGCGGCAACAGCTGGGTGCCGCCGGTGCCGCGCCCGCCATCGAGCTTTTGCGAGTACATGCCCAATACATCCACACCGAAACCCACCGTGCCCTGGGTGAAGCCGGAGCGGGCATCGAGGATAAAACTCTGCGTCCACTCCTGCGCGCCACCCTGGGTTTTGGTCGGGTTGGTGTAATTGCGGTTGAAGAAGAAGTTGCGCAGGTTGAGGTTGGCGCTGGCGTCTTCGAGAAAGCCGTGTTCTTCGGCGGCGACGGGCAGGGCAAGGCTGGCGACAGCAGTTGCCAGCAATAGCTGGCGCGGGCGGAACGTGCTCATGGTGTTGGACCTGTTGTTATTGGGTTTATGCAGGTGCCGGCCATGGTGCGGGGCGGTGCGGGGGCGATGAAAGTGGGGGAAGGCGGGTTGTGGGCGATGATCGAACGCAAGTTGCGGGCCACCCTGACGGCAGGGCGGCCAGGCTTCAAGGGTTTATAGAAAGTGGATCAGGCTGGTCCATGGAATTTCGGGCAGGTAGCGCTGGCTAAGCAGGGTAGCCAGCAGCATCACCGTTAAAAATACGGGCTGCAGCGGGCTCCAGTGCGCCCAATGCAGGCCGCTGATCCAAGGGTAAAGGTGCTCGATATTTTCGCTGACTTTACCGATCCGCTTGCGGTGAAACAGGTGGATCAGAATCATCCCGAGGTACGTCGCCATGCCCATCACTCCCAGCAGCAAGCCGAATGTCAGTAACAGGCATAACTGCGGGATACTGTGGCGCAACACCAGCCAATGTTGATGCGGGTTGAAGCGTTCCGGCAGCATACGCTTGCTTAGCCACAGGTCTGGGACGATCAGCCATGCGGTCAAGGCTGCCCATAATTGGGCGCCGCGAATCGCGATGAAGGCTGGGATAAAGGTCAGCGCTACCAGCATGATCGCTTCGGTGGTCCAGTTCGATGTGGTATGTGGAGTAACGGCCACGGCGGTAGCCAGTGCCAGGCCGCCCCATACCTGTACCCAGCAGTGATGGGACACCGGACGGGGCAGAAACTTGCGCCAGAAAAACACATCAGTCTGTGGCAGGCGTTCCAGCAACTGCGGGTAGCGCCAATTCAATGTTTCGGCCAACTGCTGGCAAGCGTTCCAATCGTTGTGGCTGAAACTTGCCGTCATCCTGTATTGATGCGTCTCTGACAGGGGCGTCAGCAGCAGACGTGCGGCCATGGCATCGGCGGACTTCCAAGTGGTGTCCTGCGCCTTGGTTTGCAGGTGCTGATAAAAGCTTTCCTGCTCGCAACGCGACACCAAGCCACGCCACATCCACTCAGGTTCCGGGTACACGCCTTTCTGGTCGTCCCAGCCAAAGGCCTGGCACACGCGTTCAAACAGCGGCACGCTCCATTGGGTGTCGTGCAGCAGTTGCAGAATAATGCGCTGCCACTGTTGCTGCTGATCGAACACCCGCAGCCAGGCTTGCTCGTTGTAGTGCGTCAGTTGGGTGATGAACTCGCGCTCGGCCTTTTGCTCCAGCAGTTCCTGCAAGGTGCGGCGGTAGTCCTGCAGCAGCTCGCTGGTGAGGGCTTCGTGCTGCCACGGGGTCATCACCACCTGTTGCCAGGGCGTCAGCCATTCCAGGTGTTGCATCGCCCAACCGGCAATTGCACTGCGCTCGCCGGGGGCTTCAAAGCAGTGGCGCAGCAGGCCGGCCTGGAATGTTTCTTCGCAGCTCTGCTGTTGGGCCTGGGCCCAGCGTTCATCGAGGTTGTGCACGTTCACGCCGGCGAGCAGCGCGTGGGCCGGGTCGGGCTTTGGCGCTTCAAACGCGGCGGGGCTGAGTGGGCTGATGTTCATCAGCTCGGCGAGGTCATACGCGTTTTTCGCCATGGGCGGTTCGAACGACGCAGGACTCAAGGGGCGAACGTCCATCAGTTCAGCCAGATCGTTGAGATTGCCGTGTGCCTGTTCGGCCATCGGCGCCTCGACGGTTTCCACTTCCTCGTTGTCGGCCCGCCAGCGCGCGATGTTCAGCGCCTGTTCATAGGCCTCGCGCAGGCGCTGGAAACCCTCGGCGTCATCGTCCGGGCGGCAGCTTTTCAGCAGTCGCGCGTAGGTGCGCTTGATGGTCCGTTCGTCGGCATCGTCTGCCAGTTGCAACACTGTCCAACAGTCCATGTGGATTTCCTTCAGCGCCAGAACCCGTTATCGAGTTGCTCAAGTTGTCGGGTCAGCTCGCTGCGGGCCTCACGGATGCGGCGTTCGTCCTGGGTGTCGAGCACTTGCTGGAACTGCGCGGCCCAGTGTCCGAGTTGCTCACGCAATTCGCCGAGGTTTTCCTGGTAGAGCCGCTCGAGGCGGGCGGTCAGCACGGTGTTGACCTGCTGGTCGCGCGGGTGAATTTTCAACAATGCCAACGCTTGCAGGCGTTGCTGGATCTCTTGCGGGCTGAGCACGCCGGGGTTGTTCTCGATCACCAGCGAGTGCTGCTCGCCGGTCAGCGGAATGTTCACCTGGGCTTCGAGCAAACCGTTGTTGTCGTAGGTGAAGCGCACGTCCAGCGAGACTTCGCCAGCCTTGCGCTTGGGCACGGGGATTTCCAACTGGCCCAGTTCGATATTGTCTTTCACCAGGCGACTTTCGCCTTGGTAAATTTTCAGCAGCACGCGGGGCTGGTCGTCGTAGAGCGTGACCACGCTTTTGACCCGGCTCACCGGCACGCTGCTGTTGCGTTCGATCAACGGCAGGTAATGCCCGCTCTCGATATGGCCGCCGTACTGGTTCGAGGTTTCGATACCCAGGGTGTAGGGGCAGACGTCGGTCAGCACGATTTCTTCCAGCGCCGCCGAGCGGGCCTTGAGCGCGGCCTGGATCGCCGCGCCGTGGGCGACCACCTGGTCCGGGTCGAGGCTGATGGACGGGAAACGCCCGAACAAACCTGCGGCCAGTTTGCGCACCAGCGGCATGCGCGTGGTGCCGCCGACCAGCAGGATTTCATCGAGGTCGCCGACCCGAATCCGTGCGTCGCGCAGGGCGCGTTCAATCGGTGCGCGCAGGCGTTCCAACAACGGCGTGTAGAGCTTTGCGAGTTCGGCCTGGGTGATGGTTGTGACCCACTGTTGGCCATCTATACGCAGGGCGAACTCGGCGCTGTCGTCCTGACCCAAGGCTTTGCGCACGCGCTCGGCTTCGCGGCGCAGGGCTTGCAATACACTGCTGGTGGGCGGGAAACCCTGGGCATTGCGCTGGCTGTCGACGAAGTGTTCCAGCAACAACGTGTCGAAGTCTTCGCCGCCCAGGAAGTTGTCGCCGGCGCTGGCGCGTACTTCCATCACACCGTCGAACAGCTCGATGATCGACACGTCAAAGGTGCCGCCGCCGAGGTCGAACACCAGGAACGAGGTTTCCTTGTCACGCTGGTGCAAGCCATAAGCCAAGGCGGCGGCGGTGGGTTCGTTGATCAGTTTTTCAACATTGAGCCCCGCCAGTTCACCGGCAATGCGCGTGGCTTTGCGCTGGCCGTCGCTGAAGTAGGCGGGCACGCTGATCACTGCTTCGGTGACGGTTTGGCCGTAGGTGCGCTCGATGTCTTCTTTGAGGCTTTTGAGGACCAGCGCCGACAGCTCTTCGGGGCGGAACGAGCGGTCGCCCAGGCGCACTTCGGTGGCACTGCCCATGTAGCGCTTGAACAGCGACGTGGTCAGGAGTGGGTGAGTATGCAGGCGTTCCTTGGCGGCTTGGCCCACCAGGATACGGCCTTGATCATCCAGGCCGACCACGCTGGGGGTCAGCAACTGGCCAAGCGCATTGGGCACCATTTCGGCCGCATCGCCGCGCCACACGGCGGCCAGGCTATTGGTCGTCCCCAGGTCGATTCCTACGATCATTACGACAAGCTCCCTCTGTGGTCTGTAAGAATCTGTTACTAATTTTACCCTGAAAGGTTGAAGGGAAGGCAAGCCAGCGCCCACCTTTGATTCGCGCTGATTAACGACATGGCAAAAAAAAACCGCTTCCGGTAAGGGAAGCGGTTTTATCTACATCAGCACGATCAGAACAACTTCAGCGCCGGTGCTTCTTCTTTCAACGGCTCGTTCTTCGCGGTCTGCTCGTTCCAGCCGCCGCCGAGGGCCTTGTACAAGTTGACCTCGCTGTTGAGCTGCGCCAGGCGGTCGGTGATCAGCGATTGCTGGGCACTGAACAGTTGGCGCTGGGCGTCGAGGAAGGTCAGGTTGCTGTCGACACCAATGCGGTAGCGACGCTCGGCCAGGCGGTAGTAATCCTGGTTGGCCGCAACGAAGCCGCGCTGAGCATCCAGCTGCTGCTTGTAGGTCTCGCGGGCGGCGAGGCCGTCGGAGACTTCCTGGAAGCCGGTCTGGATCGCCTTCTCGTAGTTGGCCACGTTGATCTCTTTCTGGATCTTCGAGTAGTCCAGGCTTGCGCGCAGGCTACCGGCGTTGAAGATCGGGATGTTGATCTGCGGGGCAAACGACCAGGTGCCCGAACCGCCTTTGAACAGGCCACCCAGGGTAGGGCTGGCGGTACCGGCGCTGGCAGTCAGGCTGATGCTCGGGAAGAACGCAGCACGGGCCGCGCCGATATTGGCGTTGGCGGCCTTGAGGTTGTACTCGGCCTGCACAATGTCGGGACGACGTTGCAGCAGGTCCGAGGGCAACCCGGCAGGCACTTCGCTGAGCAGGTCATCCGACAGCGGCTTGCTGGTGATATTGGCTGGCAGGCCAGTGCCCAGCAACAGGGTCAGGCTGTTTTCGTCCTGTGCCACCTGACGCGTATAGCGCGCCAATTGAACACGGGCGTTTTCCACCGAGGTGCGTGCCTGGCTGAGGTCGAGCGCCGAGGCCACGCCGACTTCGTTGCTGCGCGAGGTCAGCTTGAAGCTCTGCTCAAACGCGCCGAGGGTGTCCTGGGTCAGTTTGAGCAGTTCCTTGTCGGCCTGCCAGGTCAGGTAGGCATTCGCCACACTGGCCACCAGGCTGATCTGGGTGCTGCGCCGCGCTTCTTCAGTGGCGAAGTACTTTTGCAGCGCTTCTTCACTCAGGCTGCGCACGCGGCCGAACAGGTCCAGCTCATACGAACTGATACCCAGGCCGGCCGAGTACTGGCTGGAGATGCTCGATTCGCCGGTCTGTGACAACTTGGCCGGGGTGCGCGAGCGGCTGCCGCTGCCGGTGGCCGAAACCGCCGGGAACAGGTCGGCACGCTGGATCTGATACTGCGCCGCATAAGCGTCGATGTTCAGGGCAGCGACACGCAGGTCACGGTTGTTGACCAACGCGGTCTGGATCAGCTGTTGCAGGGCAGGGTCATGGAAAAACTGCTTCCAGCCTTGCTCGGCAGCGGCCTGGCTCGGCGCCTGGGCCGACGAGTACGCCGGCCCCTGCGGGAACTGGGCTGCTACCGGCGCTTCAGGGCGCTGGTAGTCAGGGATCAGCGAGCAGCCACTGAGCACGAATGCGGTGACGGCTAAGGAAAGTAGCGACTTGCTCATTGGCCAGCCTCTTTAGGAGTTTCAGTAGTGTCTTTCTTTTTGCGTTCGCCAGCGGCGGATACGGTTGCGTAGAACAGCGGCACCCAGAAGATCGCCAGCACAGTGGCCGTGATCATACCGCCGATCACGCCGGTACCGATCGCATGCTGGCTGCCTGAGCCGGCGCCCGTGGAGATCGCCAGCGGCAATACGCCGAGCATGAACGCCAACGAGGTCATGATGATCGGGCGCAGACGCATGCGGGACGCTTCAATAGCCGCCTCGACGATGCCTTTGCCTTGCTCATGCAGCTCTTTGGCGAACTCCACGATGAGGATGGCGTTTTTCGCCGCCAGGCCCACCGTCACCAACAGGCCCACCTGGAAGAACACGTCGTTGGACAAGCCGCGCAGGCTGGTGGCGATCAACGCACCGATCACCCCTAAAGGTACCACCAGAATCACCGCGATCGGGATCGACCAGCTTTCGTACAGTGCCGCCAGGCACAGGAACACTACCAGCAGCGACAGTGCGTACAGCGCTGGCGCCTGGGAGCCGGAAAGGCGCTCTTCGTACGACAGGCCTGTCCAGGCATAACCAACACCGGCCGGCAGTTCTTTGGCAATGCGTTCGACTTCGGCCATTGCATCACCGGTACTGTAGCCAGGTGCCGGGGTACCGAGGATTTCCATCGCCGCTACACCGTTGTAGCGCGAAAGCTTGGGCGAACCGTAGATCCACTTGCCCGACGAGATGGCCGACAGCGGCACCATTTTCCCGTCGTTGCTGCGCACGTACCATTTGTCCAGGTCTTCCGGCGACATGCGGCTGGCGGCGTCACCTTGTACATACACCTTTTTCACGCGACCACGGTCGATGAAGTCGTTGATGTAGCTGCCACCCAAGGCAATGGCCAGTGTCTGCTGGATATCCGCTAGGCTGATGCCCTGGGCACTGGCCTTCTCGTCGTCAACGGTCAGCTCGTACTGCGGCTCGTCGTTCACGCCGTTAGGACGTACGCCGGCCAGCACCTTGCTTTGTGCCGCCGCACCCAGGAACTGGTTACGTGCAGCCATCAGCTTGTCGTGGCCGACGCCACCCTGGTCTTGCAGGAACACGTCGAAACCAGTGGCGTTACCTAGCTCCAGTACCGAAGGCGGCACGATGGCGAAGACCATGGCGTCCTTGAAGGCCCCGAAGAAGTAACCCTGGGCACGCTTGGCCACTTCGAACACCGATTGGGTAGAGTCACGCTCATCCCACGGCTTGAGCATCACGAATGCAAGCCCCGAGCTCTGGCCACGACCGGCGAAGTTAAAGCCGTTCACGGTAAACACCGACTTCACCGCCTTGCCTTCGCCTGGCTCGCCTTCCTTGTCGTTCAGCAGGAAGGCGCGCATGTCGTCGACGACTTTTTGTGTGCGCTCAGCCGAAGCACCGACCGGAGTCTGCACCTGGGCGAAGATCACACCCTGGTCTTCCTCAGGCAGGAACGCGCTTGGAATACGGGTGAACATCCAGATCATGCCGGCCAGGATCAGCGCATACACCAGGAATGCCGGAATCTTGTGCTTGATCATGCCGCCCACGCCGCGCTCGTACTTGAGTACGCCACGGTCGAAGGTGCGGTTGAACCAGCCGAAGAAGCCGCGCTTGGGCTGGCCGTGTTTTTCCGGATCAATCGGCTTGAGCATGGTGGCGCACAAAGCCGGGGTGAAGATCAGGGCAACCATTACCGACAAGGCCATCGCCGAAACGATGGTGATGGAGAACTGCCGGTAGATCACACCAGTGGAACCACCGAAAAACGCCATCGGCAGCAGTACCGCCGACAGTACCAGGGCAATACCCACCAGGGCGCCCTGGATCTGGCCCATGGACTTGATCGTCGCTTCCTTGGGCGACAGGTGCTCCTCGGCCATCACCCGTTCGACGTTTTCCACCACGACGATGGCATCGTCCACCAGCAAGCCGATGGCCAGGATCATGCCGAACATGGTCAGGGTGTTGATGGTGAAACCGCACGCCGCCAGGATCCCGAAGGTACCCAGCAATACCACCGGTACGGTCATGGTGGTGATGATGGTGGCACGGAAGTTCTGCAGGAACAGGAACATCACCAGGAACACCAGCACGATCGCTTCGACCAGGGTGTGAACCACACCGGAGATCGATTCGGTCACTACCGGGGTGGTGTCATATGGCACCACCGCCTTCATGCCAGGCGGGAAGAACGGCTCCAGGGACTTCACTGTTTCGCGGATGGCCTTGCCGGTGTCCAGTGCGTTGGCACCGGCCGCCAGCTTGATCGCCATACCCGAAGCCGGCTTGCCGTTGAACTGCGCACTGATGCTGTAGTTCTGGCCGCCCAGTTCGATGCGTGCGAGGTCACCCAGGCGAACCTGCGAGCCGTCGGTGTTCACCTTCATCAGGATCTTGGCGAATTCCTCGGTGCTTTGCAGGCGCGTCTTGCCGATGATCGTGGCGTTCAGCTGGGTGCCGGGCAGGGCAGGCAGGCCGCCCAATTGGCCGGTGGCCACCTGCACGTTCTGGGCCTTGATGGCATTGCTGACGTCCACTGGCGTGAGCTGGTAGTTGTTCAGCTTGGCCGGGTCGAGCCAGATACGCATGGCGTACTGCGAACCGAACACCTGGAAGTCACCCACCCCCGCGGTACGGGAGATCGGGTCCTGGATGTTGGACACGATGTAGTTGGAGAGGTCGTCCTTGGTCATGCTGCCGTCTTCCGACACCAGACCGATCACCATCAGGAAGTTCTTCACCGACTTGGTCACGCGGATACCCTGTTGCTGCACTTCTTGCGGCAGCAGTGGGGTCGCCAGGTTCAGCTTGTTCTGTACCTGGACCTGGGCGATATCCGGGTTGGTACCCTGGTTGAACGTCACGGTGATGGTCATGCTGCCGTCGGAGTTACTGTCCGAGGAGACATAACGCAGGTTGTCGATACCGTTGAGCTGTTGTTCGATCACCTGCACCACGGTGTCCTGCACGGTTTGTGCGGACGCGCCTGGGTAGGTCACCTGGATGTCGATGGCGGTCGGCGCAATGGCCGGGTATTGGTTGATGGGCAACTTCAGGATCGAGAGTGCCCCGACCAGCATGATCACCAGGGCAATTACCCAGGCGAAAATGGGACGGTCGATAAAAAATTTCGACATGGATTACTCCCCTTTACCAGCATCGGCAGCAGGCGCTGCGGCAGTGCCGGCGGGTTTGGCGTTGTCAGCGTCTTTAACCTTGACTTCGATGCCCGGCTTGATGAACTGCAGGCCTTCGGTGATCACGCGGTCACCGGCATCCAGGCCCTTTTCCACCAGCCAGTAGGCGCCGGCAGTGCGGTTGGCAACCAGTTGACGCTGCTCGACCTTGTTGTCCTTGTTCACGATCAGCGCAGTCGGGATGCCCTTGAGGTCACGGGTCACGCCTTGCTGAGGTGCCAGGATGGCCTTGCTGTTTACACCGGCTTGCAGCTGGGCGTGGACGAACATGCCCGGCAACAGGGTGTGCTCAGGGTTGGGGAACACCGCGCGCAGGGTCACGGAGCCAGTAGTCTGGTCCACCGACACTTCGGAGAACTCCAGCTTGCCGTCCTGGGCGTAGGCGGTGCCGTCTTCCAGGGTCAGCTTGACCTTGGCAGCGTTGTCGCCGGCTTTTTCCAGCTGGCCGCTTTCGAGGTCGCGGCGCAGTTTCAGCATTTCTGCCGAAGACTGGGTGACGTCGACGTAGATCGGGTCCAGTTGCTGGATCACGGCCATGGCATCGGCCTGGCCATTGCTGACCAGCGCGCCTTCGGTGACCGAAGAACGACCGATACGCCCGGAGATCGGCGCGAACACTTTGGTGTAGCGCACGTTGATCTGGGCGGTTTGCACGTCGGCTTCAGCCGTCATGCGGTTGGCCACGGCGGTGTCGTATTCCTGACGGCTGACGGCTTGCTCATCGACAAGTTGCTTGTAGCGGTCGGTGATGGACTTGGTCTGGGTCAGTTTCGCTTGAGCGCTTTTGAGGGTGGCGTCATACACCGACGGGTCGATCTGGTAGAGCTGTTGCCCTTCCTTCACGTCGCCGCCTTCCTTGAACAGGCGCTTGAGAATGATGCCGTTCACCTGGGGACGAACTTCCGCGATGCGGTAGGCAGTGGTGCGGCCTGGCAGCTCGGATGTCAGGGTAAAGGCTTGCGGTTGAATAGTGACCACGCCGACCTGAGGGGTTTGAGCGGGCGGAGCCGCTTCTTCCTTTTTACATCCGCTGAGCAGCGATGCCAGGGCGACGGCAGTGACCAGAGCGGTAACAGCTGGCTTAAGTTGCATGAAGATCCTCGGGTCAGGCGCGCAAAATGCGCACAAGAAGTGTGGAAGGGTAAAAAACAAGCCGTGAGTGGATAAGTAGCTTGCTACGCAATATACTTACGTTCACGGTTGTTTGTAAACTCTTGACAGGCTTCGCGGATTGTTGACAAAGCAAGCGCCAAAGCCTCGATTTTAGTACGTTCGGCGTCCAAGACGACGTCGTCCCACAATTATTCAGATGTTGCTCAAGCACCATCCAAAGTGTCCTGATTGAGGTTTTACTGCCATGGTTCGTCGCACCAAAGAGGAAGCTCAGGAAACGCGCAGCCAGATTCTCGACGCCGCCGAGCAAGCCTTTTATCAACGCGGTGTGGCGCGCACCACGCTGGCGGACATCGCCGCGTTGGCCGGGGTGACGCGCGGGGCTATCTATTGGCATTTCAGTAACAAGTCCGATTTGCTCCAGGCACTGCTCGACACGCTGCACGAACCCCTGGACGAATTGGCCCGGGCCAGTGAAAGCGAGGATGAAGTCGACCCGCTGGGCTGTATGCGCAAGCTGTTGATCCATCTTTATCATCAAGTGGCCCTGGACCCGAAAACCCGGCGCATCAACGAAATCCTGTTTCATAAGTGCGAGTTCACCGATGAAATGTGCGACATGCGGCGCCAACGCCAGACCCATAGCCTGGAGTGCAACCTGCGTATCAGCCTGACACTGCGCAACGCGGTCCATCGCGGGCAACTTCCGGAAAACCTCGACACCACGCGTGGCGCGGTGTGCATTCATGCCTATATTCACGGCCTGATTGGCCAATGGCTACTAGTCCCCGACAGCTTCCAGTTGCATCAGGACGCCGAACGCTGGGTTGACGCAGGGCTGGACATGCTGCGCTTGAGCCCTAGCCTACGCAATTAAGACAAAATGCGTAATTGCATCCAGTTGTGTCAACAGTAAAGTCCAGAGACAGTCAATCGTCCCTTCGCAGGATTTGCGGGGTGACTTTATATACGGGCTGGCGGGCGGTTGATAGGTAGCCGCCTAAGTATTTTGTAGCGATATTGTTGCAAGGCTGTGAAGGAGTGTTTCCCAGCTACTGTGCGATCGTTCCCACGCTCCGCGTGGGAATGCATCCTGTGACGCTCCGCGTCACGCTTTAGGGGCAGACGCAGAGCGTCCAGGGCGGCATTCCCACGCAGAGCGTGGGAACGATCAATCAGCCGAAAAAAAGCCCCGGTTCCTGCGAACCGGGGCTTTTTCGTTTCAGCGAATTACATCACAGCGCCAGCGTGGGGTAGTCGATGTAACCCACTGGGCCTTTGCCGTAGAAGGTTTCCGGGTGCGGTTCGTTCAACGGCGCATCGGCCTTCAGGCGCGCCGGCAGGTCCGGGTTGGCAATGAATGGCACGCCGAAGGCTACTGCATCGGCCTTGCCGGCCGCCAGCCAGGCGTTGGCGCTGTCTTTGGTGAAGCGTTCGTTGGCGATGTACGGGCCACCGAAGGCTTTTTTCAGTTGTGGACCGAGGCTGTCGCCGGCTTCTTTTTCACGGGAGCAGATGAAGGCGATGCCACGCTTGCCCAGCTCGCTGGCGACGTAGGTGAAGGTTTCCGCCAAATTGTCGTCGCCCATGTCGTGGGAGTCGGCGCGTGGTGCCAAATGCACACCCACACGGCCGGCGCCCCAGACTTCAATGGCGGCGTCGGTCACTTCCAGCAGCAGGCGAGCACGGTTTTCCAGGGACCCACCGTAGTTGTCGGTGCGCTGGTTGGTGCTGCTTTGCAGGAACTGGTCGAGCAGGTAGCCGTTGGCGCCATGGATTTCCACGCCGTCAAAGCCTGCGGCCTTGGCGTTTTCAGCGCCGACGCGGTAAGCGTCAACGATGTCGGCGATTTCAGCGGTTTCCAGGGCGCGTGGCGTCGGGTAGTCGGCCAGCGGGCGAACCAGGCTGACGTGGCCTTTAGGCTGGATGGCGCTTGGTGCCACCGGGGTTTCGCCGTTGAGGTACGACTCATGGGAGATACGGCCCACGTGCCACAATTGCAGGAAAATCTTGCCGCCCGCGCCGTGTATAGCCTTGGTTACATTGGCCCAGCCGCGAACCTGGTCGTTGGACCAGATACCCGGTGTGTCCGGGTAGCCAACGCCCAGCGGCGTCACGGAGGTGGCTTCGCTGAGGATCAGCCCGGCGGAAGCGCGTTGCACGTAGTACTCGGCCATCAGCGCGTTGGGTACGCGGCCTTCATCGGCGCGGCAGCGGGTCAGCGGCGCCATGATGATGCGGTTGGACAATTGCAGGTCGCCCAGTTTGATCGGATCGAAAATAGTCGTCATGGGAAAACACCCTTCTCTTTAAGTGGATTGATCAGTTGGTCGCAGGGGCCAGGTCGGCATCGCCGCTCTGACGGAAAGTAATCAGGGTCACCAGCAGGGCCAGAATCGCCAGGGCCGCCGCGGCCAAAGGCACGCTGGTCAGGCCGAAACCGTGGGCAATCACGCTGCCGCCGACCCAGGCGCCGAGCGCGTTGCCGATGTTGAAGGCGCCGATATTCAAGGTGGACACCAGGTTTGGAGCGGCCTTGCCGAAGGTCACCACGTTGATTTGCAGCGCCGGTACGGCGGCGAACGAAGCGGTGGCCCACAGGAACAGGGTGATTTCCGTCGGGATCACCGCGACGCTGGTCCAGGTCAACACCGTGGAGACCACTGCCATGCTGATGAACACGCCGATCAGGGTGGCGGCCAGGCGTTTGTCCGCCAGCTTGCCGCCGATGATGTTGCCGACGGTAAGCCCCAGGCCGATCAGCAGCAGGGTCCAGGTCACGCCTTTGGGCGACACGCCGGTGACATCGCCGAGCAGCGGTGCGACGTAAGTAAAGAGGGTGAACATGGACGCGGCGAACAACGCAGTCATGGTCAGCGACAGCCAGATGCCGGCGCCCTTGAGCGCGGCCAGTTCGGCGCGCATGTCGAGTTTTTCTTCGTCACGCTTGGCCGGCAGGAAGCGGATCAGACCGATCAAGGCGACTACGCCAATCACCGTCACCGCCCAAAAGGTCGAGCGCCAGCCGGCTTCCTGTCCCAGTGCGGTACCCAGCGGCACGCCGAGCACGTTGGCCAGGGTCAAACCGGTGAACATCAAGGCCACGGCCGAAGCCCGTTTGTTGGCCGGCACCAGGTTGGCCGCTACCACCGAACCGATCCCGAAGAACGCACCGTGGCACAGCGCGGTGACCACACGGGCAAACATCAGCACGTTGTAGTCACTGGCCAGGGCGCAGAGCAGGTTGCCGACAATAAAGATGCCCATCAACGCTACCAGGGCGGCCTTGCGTGGCAGCTTGGCGGTGGCCAGTGCCATGAACGGCGCGCCGATGGCCACGCCCAGGGCGTAGCCGGTGACCAGCCAGCCGGCGCCGGGGATCGACACGCCCAGGTCCGCCGCCACATCGGGCAGCAAGCCCATGATGACGAACTCGGTGGTGCCGATGGCGAAGGCGCTGAGGGCCAGTATGAGTAGCGAGAGGGGCATTGGTGTTTCCTTGTTACAGCGCTGCGTTTTCGTCAGCACTGAGTTCGGTGATGAGCGCCGCGAGGAAGGCCTGGATGGTTGCCTCGTTGCGTTTGAAAAAATGCCACTGCCCGGCCTTCTGGCTGCTGATCAACCCGGCGCGTTGCAAGGTGGCCAAATGGGCCGACACGGTCGACTGCGACAAGCCGCAGCGCTGGTCGATCTGCCCGGCACAGATCCCGTATTCGTGGTTGTGCACTTGCTCGGGAAACTGCACCTTCGGGTCTTTCAGCCAGGTGAGGATGTCTCGTCGTACTGGGTGTGCCAGGGCTTTTATTATTTCGTCGAGGTCAATGGACATGGCGGTTGCTCGGTTTCGTACAGCGTTATATCGCGATGAGGCGAACTTTAAATCGGTCTATCCCGATATACCAATATGATTTTGATCTGAGATCAGGCTATTTCGGTATATCGGGTTATAACGATACGTAATCGGCAGTGGTAGACTGCGCGGCATGAATTATCTCGCACATCTGCACCTGGGCGGCCAACTTCCTGCTCAATTGCTCGGCAGCCTGTATGGCGACTTTGTAAAAGGCCGCCTGCAAGGCCAGTTCAGCCCGCAAATCGAGTCGGCGATTCAGTTGCATCGCTCAATCGACCGCTTTACCGACAGCCACCCGCTGGTGGATGAGGCGTTGTCACGCTTCAGCCTGACCCGCAAGCGCTACGCCGGGATTGTCCTCGATGTGTTTTTCGACCACTGCCTGGCGCGGGATTGGGCGCTGTACGCCGAGCAGCCGCTGGAACGCTTCACTGCGAAGGTGTACCGCGTGCTGGCGGCCGAGCCGCAACTGCCGGGGCGGCTGGCGCAGATTGCGCCGTATATGGCGGCGGATGATTGGCTGGGTTCGTACCGCGAGTTTGCGGTGATGGAGCAGGTGTTGCGGGGGATTTCGCGGCGGCTGACCCAGCCTCAGGAGCTGGGCCATGCGATGCAGGAGTTGCGGGTTTTGTATGAGCCGTTGAGTGAAGATTTTCGGTTGTTTTATCCAGAGCTACAGAAGTTTGCACAGCTCCAACTGACTACTGAGATCTAAATGTGGGAGCTGGTGTTCAGTTCATCTCAGGCCGCAAATGCAGGTCGAGCCGCCACCTGCTCAACTTCCGGCAACGGCCCAAACAACGCTTTCTGCACCGCCTGCTGCGCCTGATACGCCAGCGCCGCACGTTCCTGCCCGGCACAGGCGATCGGCTGGAGCACATGAATCTCCACATCACCCTGGTCATTACTGAACAGACGCATCAAGTGCGAGAGCAAATCGTCATCGCCAATAAAAGGTGCCAACGCATCCACCTGCCCATCACGCAAATAACGAATCGCTACCGGTTGCAGCGACACATCCGCATCAATCGCACTGGCCAGCAAACGCCCGTGGAACGTACGCAGGCTGCGCCCATCAGTGGTGGTGCCTTCGGGGAACATCAGCAGCGGATGCTGTTGCTCCAGATGGCGAGTCATCTGCTTGCGGATCAACTGGCTGTCGCCTGAGCCGCGGCGAATAAACAAGCTGCCGGCCTTGGCCGCCAACCATCCAGCCACCGGCCAGGTGCGCACTTCGGCCTTGGACAAAAACGACATCGGCGCCACCGCGCCGAGCAGCGGAATGTCGGTCCAGGACACGTGATTGCTTACCCACAGCATCGGCTGCGTCGGCAACTCACCGTGTACCGTCACGCGAAAGGGCAGGGCGTTAGTCAGCCGTGCCATAAAAAAACGCGACCAACGCTGGCGCCGCACCATCGAGTTGGCAATGCCCATGCGTTCGAATACACCAAACACACTGGCCATGCTCAACCCCAGCGCCACCACCAGCAGCACCCGGGCAATGCGCCCGTACACGCGCAGGCGGCTCATCACATGGCCGCCTTGAAGTGGCGGGCGTAGCGCGGGCACAACTCATCGCGCTTGAGCAGGATGAACACATCGGCCACCTGGAAGTCTTCATCCCAGCACGGCTCGCCGCAGATCTTCGCACCCAGGCGCATATAGGCTTTGAGCAGCGGCGGCATTTCCGCGATGACGTTGGACGGCAGGTCCAGCGCCGGCAGTGGTTTTTTCGGTTCGGCGCGCAGGTGCTCGTTGCACAGGTAGCGTTCGCGCAGGCGCTGCATGATCGCGTGAGCCTGGATGCCGCCGTCGTGCATCGGGATGCTCGCGCAACCCATCAGATAGCTGTAACCGCCCTGGTTGAGGACTTCGGCCAACTCGCCCCACAACACCGCGATGGTGCCGCCATTGCGATAGGCCGGGTCGACGCAGGTGCGGCCGATCTCCAGGATCGGGCCTTGCAAATGCAGCAAGCCATGCAGGCTGAATTCTTCTTCGCTGTAGAACCGGCCCAAGGTGCTGGCGGCCTGGTGGTCGAGCAAACGGGTGGTGGCCACCAGTCGACCGCTGTTCAAATCCCGCACGCCTATATGGCTGCAGTGAACATCATAGTCATCCATGTCCAGACCCTGTTCCGCGCCTTTCAGCTTGGCGTTGAACTCGCCGCTGAACACGTTGAAACGCAGGGCCTGGGCTTCCTGCAAAGCCTTGGCGCCAACCAGGCGTTCGGCTTGCAGACGGCGTTCATTGCCGGTGTCGCTGATGCGGGCGATCTGAGTCATGGCGAATCTCCGAGTGCCGGCCACTTACCGGCCGGTCGACTTGTTTGTCCAAACTCAGGCTATGTAGGCTCGGTGTCAGCTCCATGAAGTTATGGTGACGCTTGGATGACAGGCCTTCCTGTCGCAAATCTGTCATGCGCCTGGGCTAGGCTCGCGGGCTTGAAAGCCCCCTTGAGTTTGCGTCCATGGTCCGAGGCCTGTTGTGCGTTGCCCTGCTGTTAGTCACCGCTGCCGCCCACGCCGACACCTGGCCGGACAAGGAATGGGCCAAGGGCGCGCCGCTCGAAGGCCCGGCGGTCGATGCACTGAATGCCTATGCTTTTCCACCCCGTGACGACGCCACTCGTAAAGGCATCCGCACCGACGCGCTGCTGGTGATCCGCGATGGCGTGATCATCTATGAACGCTACGGCGCGCCTAACACCGCCAGCACGCCGCACCTGACCTGGTCAGTGAGCAAAAGCCTGATGGCCACTGTGCTCGGCGTGGCCTACGGCGAAAATCGCTTCAAACTGAATGACCCGGCCGCGCGTTTTTACCCGCCGATGAAACAGCACCCCAAAGTCACCATGGCCGACCTGCTGCACTGGGCCTCGGGCCTGGACTGGCAGGAAGACTACGAATACGCCCCACTCAATTCCTCGGTGGTGGCGATGCTCTACACCCGTGGCCGCAGCGATATGGCCGAGTTTGCCGCAGGCACCGAGGCCGCCGCCGCACCGGGCCAGGCCTTTCGTTATTCCAGCGGCGACAGCAATATTTTGTCCGCCGCCCTCAAAGGCATGCTCGGCCACAAGGCCTATATGAGTTACCCGTGGGACGCGCTGTTCAAGCCGCTGGGCATTCACAACGCCACCTGGGAAACCGACGCCGACGAAACCTTCGTCGCCTCGTCCTATGCCTACCTCACCGCTCGCGATTTGGCGCGGGTCGGCCTACTGATGGCGCGCGACGGTCGTTGGGGAGAGCAGCAGTTGCTGCCTAAAGAGTGGGTCGCCTTCAACCGCCAGCCATTCGATAAATACAAGGCCGGCCAGGACGACGCCGTCCCCGGCGGGCAATGGTGGCTCAACCTCGACGTACAAGGTGCCCCAAGACCCTGGCCCGATGCGCCTGCCGACACCTTCGCCGCCCTCGGCCATTGGGGCCAGGCGCTCTATGTGCTGCCCGACGAACACCTGGTGATCGTGCGCTACGGCGATGACCGTGACGGCACTTACCGTCACAACGAACTGCTCAAGCGCGTACTGGCGGCGGTGCAACCATGATCCGTCGTCATCCGTTTATCAGCGTGTTTTTGCTGCTGTTGCTCGCCCTGTCGGGCTGGGTGTGGCACGAACGCGTCAACCTGCAAGCCTTCCCCGACATCATCGCGGCGTACACGGCCAAGGAATATTGCTCGTGCCGGTATGTGGAGAACAACCCGGCGGATTATTGCCTGGGGTATGTGAAGCAGTATGTGCCGACCAGTGCGTTCACTGATTCGCCGGAACGCAGTGAAGTGACGGCGAGTGGTTTAGGACGCACGCACACGGCGCGCTGGTTGGGTGATCGCCAGGGCTGCCGCCTCAACCCCTGACGCACCAAAGATTCTCTGTGGGAGCTGGCTTGCCTGCGATGACGGCGGCACAGGCAACAGTGATGTTGACTGACCGGCCGCTATCGCAGGCAAGCCAGCTCCCACATGGATTTGTGCTGATCTTGGGAAATGAGGCAGTCCGGACAGGCGCCCGATGCACTGCACCGGGCGCGGACGACTTACTGCGGGGTTGGGCTGCCAGGCTGCAAGGCCAGCAACAGGTCATCGATGATCGCCTTGCCCATTTCCCCCAGGTAATGCGAGGCGAATGCAAACTTCTCCGCCTTGGGGTCCATGGCGGCTTCAAGGGAGAGCATTTTTGCGTAATAGAGCACGTGGGATGCGTGTTCGAGGGCTTCTACGAGCGGAACCCCGGCGTTGACGCGGAACAGTTTCAAATGGCTTTTGTTTTCTCCGCAGTCTGCGAAGGTGGCGGCGCCGATGGTTTCGGCTGAGGGTATTTCGTACGGCATATGCTTGCTCCTTTGGTACAACCAAAAAGAGCTTCTTTTCTCGGGATTCCACGCCCGGTCGCTGATGAGCAGCGACGGAGGCGAGGTTAACCCTATGTACGCGGCGTCGCAACCGGTGGCCAATAGCTGTCCGCAATCTGCGTTGTGTGGCGAGGGCGCTTGTCGGATCGCCGTACCGTCCCGTTTGACTGCGCAGCAGCCACCGGCTTTTTGGGGGCGCTTCGCACCCCAGCGCAAGCAAGCTTGCTCGCCACAGGGTTATGCGCAGCGGCAGAAGTGTCGGTTGTTGCCTTGAAACTTGCCGGGTGCTGTGTTTCCAGCGCGCGCCCCTGTAGTAACCTTGCCCGCGGCCGACCCCACACACGTCGGCCGTTAACAGGCATAAAAGGAGACTTATGACGCTGGGGCGCAAGGCCGAAAAATACTTCAGGATGATAAGAACGCGAATGGGCCTGGAGAAAAACTATTATTTAAAAAGCTTCGTTATTGCGTTGTTTATTTTTTGCATGAGCGTCTACGGTTTCAAATCAAGCGAAAAGGCCGCGATCTATATTTTGATCTGCGGGGTTAATGCGCTGTTGTTCCCGCTGGCCAGGCGTGCAGTCGAAAACGTTGTCTTTCGTTTTACTGGAAAAGAATTTTGGGCGACACATCCCCTACAGACCGCCGCATCGAATGGTGGTCACACACTGCTATGGATGTTTTATTTCGTTTTTGCCATTCCGCTTGGCGTCTTCTATGGGCTGTGGTTGTGGCTGAAAAAATAGTGCCCGTTCGCGCGGCCTCTGCTTTCTGAGAACGGAACCTCTAGTTGTTGGGCCCCGCGTTTTGGGCGCGCTTCGCACCCCGGCGCAAGCAAGCTTGCTCGCCACAGGGTTATTAGGTGTCGGCCTCAGATTCCACCCAGTGGAACCACCTTTGATTGTCCTCGTGCTCACATCGCGCTTAGCTGTCGATGTGCCGCCAACAAGAACGGGACCACCCGCCTGTGAGGAGAATCACCATGCGCCCACACCAGCACATTATGGATTGGCTCAGCGACGTCGCCAGCGACTTGCACGCTGTGCGCCACGATATCCACGCCCATCCCGAACTCGGCTTTGAAGAAAACCGCACCAGCGCGCTCGTTGCGCAGTCCTTGAAAGAATGGGGCTACGAGGTGCACACCGGCATCGGCAAAACCGGTGTGGTCGGCGTGCTGCGCAATGGCAGCAGCTCGCGCACGCTGGGGATTCGCGCCGACATGGACGCCTTGCCCATCATCGAGAACACCGGCGCGGCCTACACCAGCCAGCACGCTGGTTGCATGCACGCCTGCGGGCATGACGGCCACACCACCATGCTGCTCGGCACCGCGCGTTACTTGGCGGCGACGCGGCAATTTGACGGCACCTTGAACCTGATTTTCCAACCCGCCGAAGAAGGCCAGGGCGGCGCCGAGGCGATGCTGGCCGATGGTTTGCTCGAGCGCTTCCCGTGCGATGGCCTGTTCGGCATGCACAATATGCCGGGCTTGCCGGCGGGGCATCTGGGCCTGCGGGTCGGGCCGATGATGGCCTCGCAGGACTTGCTCACGGTGACGCTGGAAGGCGTCGGTGGCCACGGTTCCATGCCGCATCTGACGGTGGATCCGCTGGTGGCGGCGGCGAGTATGGTCATGGCGTTGCAAACGGTGGTGGCGCGCAATATCGACACCCAGGAAGCCGCCGTGGTCACGGTCGGTGCGCTGCAAGCGGGGCAGGCCGCCAACGTGATTCCTCAGCAAGCGCTGTTGCGCCTGAGCCTGCGCGCACTGAACCCCAAGGTGCGCGAGCAGATGCTCGAACGGGTCAACGCGATCATCCAGACCCAGGCCGCGAGCTTCGGCTGCACGGTGCAGGTCGAACACCGCCCGGCCTACCCGGTGCTGGTCAACCACGCCGAAGAAACCGAGTTCGCTCGCCAGGTCGGCATTGCCTTGCTCGGCGCCGACGCGGTGGACGGCAACACCCGCACGCTGATGGGCAGTGAAGACTTCGCCTGGATGCTGCAACGCTGCCCCGGCAGTTACCTGTTTATCGGCAACGGCGTGTCGCGGCCGATGGTGCATAACCCTGCCTATGACTTCAACGACGACATCCTGCTGACCGGCGCCGCCTACTGGGGCGCGCTGGCCGAGAGCTGGCTCAAGCCTGCCTGACGACCTCTTTTTTTCTGCCGCTGGACCCTTGCCCTTATCGGTTGAATGGAGTGTTCCTCATGCAGACTTCAAACACAGGCGTATCGCGCACCCGCCAGGTGGTGGCGGCTGTGATCGGCAATGCGCTGGAATGGTATGACTTTATCGTTTACGGCTTTCTGGCCAGCATCATTGCCCGGCAATTCTTTCCGTCGCAGGATGAATACGCCTCGCTGCTGATGGCCCTGGCCACCTTCGGCGTGGGCTTTTTCATGCGCCCGGTGGGCGGCATCCTGCTCGGCATTTATGCCGACCGCAAAGGCCGCAAAGCCGCGATGCAGTTGATTATCCGGCTGATGACCGTGTCTATCGCATTGATCGCCTTCGCGCCCAATTACGCCGCCATCGGCATGGGCGCGCCGCTGCTGATTGTGGTGGCGCGCATGCTCCAGGGCTTTGCCACCGGCGGTGAGTACGCGAGTGCCACGGCGTTTCTGGTGGAAAGTGCGCCGGCCCATCGCAAGGGCTTGTATGGCTCCTGGCAGTTGGTGGGGCAATGCCTGGCGGTATTTGGTGGGGCGGCGATGGTGGCGTTGGTCACGCACTTCTTTTCGCCGCAAACCCTCGACCTGTGGGGCTGGCGCGTGCCGTTTGTGCTGGGCTTGCTGATCGGCCCGGTGGGCTTGTGGATTCGCCGGCACCTGGAAGACCCGGAAGAGTTTATCCAGGCACGCAAACAGGCCACCGGCCCGGCGCCGAGCTTGATGGGCGTGCTGCGCGAGCATCGGCGCAGCATCCTTGTCTCCATGGGCTTGGCCTGCGGCGCGACGGTGTCGTTCTACGTGGTGCTGGTGAATATGCCGACCTTCGCGCACAAGAGCCTCGGTTTGCCGCTGGACCAAGTGCTAATGGTGCAGATGTTCGCAGTGGCGCTGATGACCGTGGTGATTCCGCTGTCCGGCATGCTCTCGGACCGGCTGGGGCGGCGGCCGGTGTTGATGGCTTTCACCCTGGCATTCTTTGTGATGGTTTACCCGTTGTATGTGTGGGTGGCCGCGGCACCGTCCATCGAGCGCTTGCTGGTGATGCAAGTGCTGCTGTGCACGGTCATCGGCGGCTTTTTCGGCCCGGCACCGACGGCCCTGGCCGAGCAGTTTCCGATTGAGGTGAGGTCAACGGGTGTGTCGGTGGCTTATAACGTCGCGGTCATGGTGTTCGGCGGTTTTGCACCGTTGATCGTGACCTGGCTGACCAAAGTACTGGGTACGCCAGTGGCGCCGTCGTTTTATGTACTGTTCGCTTGCGTGCTGACGTTGATGGGCACTTACTGCATGCACGAAGCCCCACGGGCGAAAAAAACGCTGCCCTTTTCCAATGAGGTGAAGCCTTGAGCCGTGTTGATTGGGATGCCACGCAGCTGTCGCAAGCGATCCATGCGCGGCAGGTGTCGTGTGAAGACGTGATGGGCGATTACCTGGCGCAGATCCAGCGTTTTAACCCGCGTGTGAATGCGCTGGTGTCATTACGTGATGCCGATGAAGTGCTGGCCGAAGCGCGTGCCTGTGATCGTGAGTTGGACCAGGGCCAATCGCGAGGCTGGATGCACGGCATGCCCCAGGCGATCAAGGATTTGGCGGCCACCAAGGGCTTGCGCACCACCTTGGGCTCGCCGTTGTTCGCCGAGCATGTGCCCGCCGAAGATGCGATCAGCGTGTCGCGCGTACGGGCCAGCGGCGCGATCATCATCGGCAAGACCAACGTGCCGGAATTCGGCCTCGGCTCGCAGACCTACAACACGCTGTTCGGCACCACCGGCAATGCCTATGACCCACGTTTGGTGGCCGGAGGCAGCAGCGGCGGGGCGGCGGTGGCGCTGGCGTTGCGCATGTTGCCGGTGGCCGATGGCAGCGACATGATGGGTTCGCTGCGCAACCCGGCGGCGTTCAATAATGTGTTTGGTTTGCGCCCTTCACAGGGGCGCGTGCCCCACGGGCCGGTGCCGGAATTGTTTGTGCAGCAACTGGGCACCGAAGGCCCAATGGGCCGCAGCGTCACGGATGTGGCGAAGTTATTGAGCATCCAGGCCGGTTACGACCCTCGGGTGCCGCTCTCATCCAAGGACGATCCGTCGGTGTTCGGCTTGCCGTTGCAGCGCGATTTTAAAGGCGCGCGCCTGGGCTGGCTGGGGGATTACAACGGCTACCTGCCGATGGACGAGGGTGTGATGAGCCTGTGCGAGTCGGCTCTCGGCGATTTTGCTGCGCTGGGCTGCGAGGTGGAAAGCTGCCAGCCGGAATTTTCCCTGGCGCGGCTATGGCGCTGCTGGCTGGTGCATCGCCATTGGTTGGTGCACGGCAACCTCGGTGCGGCCTACGCCAACCCGCAAAAACGCGCGTTGCTTAAACCCGAAGCGCAATGGGAAGTGGAGGGCGGGCTGGGCTTGAGTGCGCAGCAGGTGTACCAGGCGTCGGTGGACCGCAGCGAGTGGTATCGCGCCCTGGCCAAGCTGTTTGAACGTTACGATTTCCTGCTGTTGCCCACTGCCCAAGTGTTCCCTTTTGATGCACAACAAGCGTGGCCGCGCCGTGTGGGTGGGCGCGAAATGGACACTTATCACCGCTGGATGGAGGTGGTGATCGGCCCTACATTGGCCGGCTTGCCGAGCATGAATATTCCGGTGGGCTTCAATCCTCAAGGCTTGCCCATGGGCCTGCAGATTATCGGCCCGGCCCAGGCGGACCGGGCGGTTTTGCAGCTGGCCTATGCCCATGAACAGCTGACGCAATGGGTACAACGCCGCCCGCCTGCGTGCCTTGAATCGACGAGTTGACCTGCGATCGGGCCTGTATCTTGCTGTGAAAAATGATCATCCACCGGCAACAGGGAGATCGAACATGGAGACAGGCACGGTACGGTCGGTTGAGCGCGCACTCGCCATCGTCGAACTGCTCGGCGAACACCAGGCCTTGGGGTTGGAGGAGTTGCACTACCTCACACGACTGCCCAAGGCGACGGTGTCGCGCATGTTGCTGACCTTGCAGGAACAGGGGTGGGTCTATCGCGGCCTCAGCGACCGTCGTTACCGCCTGCGCGCCCAGCGCTTGTTCGGCGACACCCAGCAACGTTTCAAGCGCCAGGTGGTGGAAAGCGCCGCGCCCTGGCTGCTGGAACTCAGCGAGCGCACCGGGCTGGTGGTGGATCTGTCCTGCTTTGATGGCGAGCGCCTGGAAGTCATGGAAAGCGCGATCCCCAGTGTGTTGCGCAAGCTGTACCCCAACAACTGCCAGATCGTCGGCCAGCACGCCAGCCTGTTTCACTCGGCGATGGGCAAGGCGTGCCTGACGCAATTGCCGGTTGAGGAGGTGCAGCGTCTGGCGGGCCGCGATCATGTCGCTGCGGACGAGCAGGTGCATACCTGCGAGCAAACCCAGCACCAGGGGTTTGGCCAGCGTACTGAAGGCTATTGGGAATACCCGGTGCGCCTGCCGTTTCTGATTCGCGCGGTGGCCTTGCCGGTGCAGGCCAATGGGCGGCTGGTGGGCAGCATGGCGCTGCACTGGCCGATGCATCAGGCGCCGGTGGAACGCGTATTAAACCTGCACATGGCCAGCCTCGAAGCGACGGTGCGCGATGTGCAGCGGGCGCTGATCTGAAGGCAACCACCGAACTCTGTGGGAGCTGGCTTGCCTGCGATAGCGGCAGGTCAGTCACCCTTGCTGCTGGCTGTGCCGCCGTCATCGCAGGCAAGCCAGCTCCCACATTGGATTTGCGCCGCTTGTGAGATTGCGCTTAAGGTTCGTGCAGGTTTTTTGCCCCATGAGTTTCTATGTTCAATCTCAAACCCCTGGCCTTCACGCTGTTGACGTGCGCCGCCTTGCCTGCCCACGCCGACTGGTACCTGGATAACGAATCCTCGCGCCTGTCGTTCGTCACTACCAAGAACACCGAGATTGCCGAGGTGCATCGCTTCCTGGTGTTGCACGGCAAGGTCGACAGCAAAGGCGCGGCGCAGCTTGAGGTCGAGATGGAGTCGATCAACAGCGGCATCCCGCTGCGCGATGAGCGCATGCGCAATGACCTGTTCCAGATCAAGGCCTTCCCCGAAGCGCTGATCAGCGCGCAGATTAATCTGCAACCGATCAATGACCTGGCCCCAGGCGCGCAAATTGAGTTGCGCCTGCCACTGTCGGTGACTTTGCATGGCAAGACCCAGACCTACAGCGCCGAACTGCTCGCCACACGCCTGGATGATCGACGCTTCCAGGTGGTAACCCTGGAACCTGTGGTGCTGCATGCCGAGGATTTCGATTTGGTGCCGGGTGTGGCGGCACTGCGCAAGGCGGCCGGCTTGGCGTCGATCAGTTTGTCGGTGCCGGTCGGTGCGGTGCTGATTTTCACGGCGCGCTGACGTGAGCGGCGCAGTGTTCCCGTGGCGCAGCGCCAACCGCTTCGAGTTGCTGATCGACGGCCCGAGTTTCTTCCCGCAGATGCTGGTGGGTATTGCCCGGGCCGAGCGCCAGGTCGATCTGGAGTTGTACCTGGTGGAGGCGGGTGCTTGCGCTGAAGCCATGGTGCAAGCGTTGGTGCAAGCCGCCGAGCGCGGCGTGCAGGTGCGCTGCCTGTTTGATGATTACGGCAGCCTGGCCTTCACGCTGGGCCTGCGTAAGCGCCTCACCGACGCGGGCGTGCAACTGCGCTTCTACAATCGCCTGAGCTGGCGCCGTTGGATGCGTAACCTGTACCGCGACCATCGCAAACTGTTGCTGATTGATCAGGGCATCGCCGTGGTCGGCGGCACGGGCGTTACCGATGAGTTCTGGACGCCAGGGCAAGACACCGCCGACTGGCATGAAGTGATGGTGCAGATCAGCGGCCCGTTGGTGCTGGACTGGCAGGCGTTGTTCGACCGCCAATGGCATGCCAACGCGGCGCGCCGTGAGTGGAAACCCGCCACCCATTTCGGTTTGCCGCGCTTGCCCAAGGTGCCGGCCACCGGGCCTGGCCTGGGGCGCGTGGCGTATGCCGATGCTCGTCAGCACCGCGATATTTTGCAGTCGCTGATCCGCGCGCTGAACAGCAGCAAGACGCGCATCTGGCTGGCCACCCCGTATTTTCTACCGACCTGGAGCGTGCGCCGTGCGTTGCGCCGCGCAGCCGGGCGTGGCGTGGATGTGCGTTTATTGCTGACCGGCCCGCGCACCGATCACCCTTCAGTGCGCTACGCCGGGCACCGTTATTACCCACGGTTGTTGCGCGCAGGCGTGCAGATCTTTGAATACCAGCCGTGTTTTTTGCACCTGAAAATGGTGCTGGTGGACGACTGGGTGAGCGTTGGCTCGTGCAATTTCGACCACTGGAATTTGCGCTTCAACCTGGAGGCCAACCTGGAAGCGCTCGACCCAGAATTGACGGCAGCGGTGGTGGGCAGTTTCGAGGGTGATTTTGCCAAGAGCCAGGCGGTGAGCCTGGCGGCCTGGAAGGCGCGGCCACTGTGGCGGCGGGTGAAGCAGCGGGTGTGGGGCTGGATTGATCGGTTGGTGGTCAACCTGCTGGATCGGCGGGGCTGACACGTGATCATTCCCACGCTCTGCGTGGGAATGCCTCATGTGACGCTCCGCGTCACGCTGTGGGACGCGGAGCGTCCCGAGCTGCATTCCCACGCGGAGCGTGGGAACGATCATCAGAGCAGTTCGAACGTCTGCTGCTGCACATCCTGGGAGTCCAACCCGATCTGCACATTGAACTCGCCCGGTTCCGCCGCGAACTTGAGTTGAGTGTTGTAGAACTTCAAGTCTTCCTCGCTGATGGTGAAGTGCAAAGTGCGCTCTTCACCGGCCTTGAGCATGACTTTCTGGAAGTTCTTCAGCTCTTTAACCGGGCGGATCATCGAGCCGGCCACGTCCTGGATGTACAACTGCACTACGGTTTCGCCATCGACTTTACCGGTGTTCTTCACGGTGACGCTGGCGTCGAGCTTGCCGGTCTTGTTCAGGGTGGTGGACGACAGCGCCATGTCCGACAGGCTGAACGTGGTGTAGCTCAAGCCATAACCGAACGGGAACAGCGGCCCGGTGACGTCATCGAAGTACTGCGAGGTGTAGTTGCCCGGCTTGCCTGGGGTGAACGGCCGGCCGATGCTCAGGTGGTTGTAGTAGGTTGGAATCTGCCCCACCGACCGCGGGAAGGTGATCGGCAGCTTGCCCGATGGGTTGTAGTCACCGAACAGCACGTCGGCGATGGCGTTGCCGCCTTCAGTGCCGGCAAACCAGGTTTCCAGGATCGCGTCAGCCTCTTTGTTTTCATCCACAATCGACAGCGGGCGGCCGTTCATCAGCACCAAGACCAGCGGTTTGCCGGTGGCTTTGAGCGCCTTGATCAGGTCGCGCTGGCTTTGCGGGATGTTCAGGTCGGTGCGGCTGGAAGACTCGTGGGACATGCCACGGGACTCGCCCACGGCGGCGACCACTACGTCGGCTGCCTTGGCGGCCTTGACCGCTTCGTCGATCATCACCTGGGCTGGGCGGGTGTCATCGACCACTTCCGGCGCATCGAAGTTGAGGAAGTTGAGGTAGTCGACCACGGCCTTGTCATTGGTGATGTTGGCGCCACGGGCGTAGATGATTTTGCCTTTGTCGCCGATTACAGCGTTCATGCCGTCCAGCAGCGTGACGGATTGTTCAGGCTTACCGGCGGCGGCCCAACTGCCCATCATGTCGATCGGGGCCTTGGCCAGCGGGCCTACCAGGGCGATGGTCGCGGATTTTTTCAGCGGCAGGGTGTTGTTGTGGTTTTTCAGCAAGACCTGGCTGCGGCGTGCAATATCGCGCGCATCGCTGCGGTGCAGGCGGCTGTCGGCATAGGTGTCGGCCGGGTCATCTTCAGCCTTGCCGATGCGCAGGTACGGGTCTTTGAACAGGCCCATGTCGTACTTGGCGCCGAGCACTTCGCGCACCGCATTGTCGATGTCGCTTTGCTCGATTTCGCCGGATTTGAGCAGGCCGGGCAATTCCTTGCCGTACAGCGAGTCGTTCATGCTCATGTCGATGCCGGCCTTGATCGCCAGCTTGGCAGCCTCACGCCCGTCCTTGGCCACGCCGTGCTTGATCAGCTCGAAGATCGCGCCATGGTCGCTCACGGCCAAACCTTTGAAGCCCCAGTCCTTGCGCAACAGGTCGTTCATCAGCCAGGTGTTGGCGGTGGCCGGTACGCCGTTGATCGAGTTGAGCGCCACCATCACGCCGCCGGAACCGGCCTTGATCGCCGCGTGGTACGGCGGCAGGTAGTCCTGGTACATCTTGACCGGGCTCATGTCGACCACGTTGTAGTCGCGACCGCCTTCCACCGCGCCATACAGGGCGAAGTGCTTGACGCTGGCCATGATGCTGTCGGCATTAGCCGGGCTTACGCCCTGGAAGGCCTTGACCATCACTTCGGCAATGCGTGAGACCAGGTAGGTGTCTTCACCAAAACCTTCGGAGGTGCGGCCCCAGCGCGGGTCGCGGGAAATGTCGACCATCGGCGCAAAGGTGATGTCGAGGCTGTCGGCAGCGGCTTCCTGGGCGGCGATGCGCCCGGAGCGGCCGATGGCGTCCATGTCCCAGCTGGAGGCCAGGGCCAGGCTGATCGGGAAGATGGTGCGGTGGCCGTGGATCACGTCATAGGCGAAGAACATCGGGATCTTCAACCGGCTGCGCATGGCCGCGTCCTGCATCGGACGGTTTTCCGGGCGGGTGATCGAGTTGAACGTGCCGCCGATGCGGCCGGCGGCGATTTCCTTGCGGATCAGCTCGCGGGGCATTTCCGGGCCGATGCTGATCAGGCGCAATTGGCCGATCTTTTCATCCAGAGTCATCTGCTTGAGCAGGTCGCTGACGAAGGCGTCCTTGTCTTTAAGCGCAGCAGGCTTTGTTTCTGCCCAGACGGGGTGGGTGGCCAGAGTGGCAACAAGGCCGAGCAAACACAGCTTTTTCATGAATATCCTTTTTCGGCTACTGCACAGCGAAAATGCGCTGGTCTGCCAAAATGTGGGGGAACCTATGTTGTTGTTCGAGTGTTATTGCAGTAAATGCACCACACTTGTGAACTCTTATTCGCGCTGGGCATCTTTTTAGCTGATTGGCTCGACGCAATCCAGTGGTGGCGGATTATGCCCCAAGCGCGCGGTTTATAGGGTTAGTCGTCACATTCCATCCAGATTGGGCAGGAGAAACACTATGCAAGCAGCACAACATTACCGCTGGGGCTTCAAGGCCGCGGCTTTGCTACTGATCAGCACGGTGCTGAGCGGTTGCGGCATCAACACCATTCCGACCCTGGACGAACAGGCCAAGGCGGCCTGGGGCCAGGTGCAGAACCAATACCAACGCCGCGCCGACCTGATTCCCAACCTGGTGGAAGTGGTCAAGGGCTATGCGGCCCATGAGCAAGACACCCTCACCGCTGTGATTGAGGCGCGGGCCAAGGCCACCTCGATCCAAGTGGATGCCAGCACCCTCGACAACCCCGAGAAGCTCAAGCAGTTCCAACAGGCTCAAGACGGTTTGAGCGGCGCACTCAGCCGTCTGATGGTGGTGTCCGAGCGTTACCCGGACCTCAAAGCCAACCAGAACTTCCTGGCGTTGCAGTCTCAGCTTGAAGGCACCGAAAACCGTATTGCCGTGGCCCGTCGCGACTTTATCCAGGCGGTGCAGGCTTACAACACCGAGATCCGCACCTTCCCCGGCCGCCTGTGGCATAGCGTGATGTACAGCGACTTGCCGATCCGCGCCACGTTTGAAGCCACCAGTGCCGACGCCGATAAAGCGCCGCAAGTGAAGTTCAAATAAGGCTTCTCTGAGGTGTCGATGCGTTTATTACGGATAGGCTTGGCGCTGTGGCTGCTGGCCTGCGTGGGCGTGGCCCAGGCGGCGCTGACCTTCCCGGCCTTGACCGGGCGGGTGGTGGACACCGCACAGATGATCGACCCGGCGGTACGTGCGCAGCTGACCCAGCAATTGCAGGCGCTGGAGCAAACTTCGGGTGACCAGATCGTGGTGGTCACTGTGCCTGACCTGCAGGGCGTGCCCATTGAGGACTACGGTTATCAATTGGGCCGCCAGTGGGGCATCGGCCAAAAGGGCAAGGACAACGGCGCGCTGTTGATCGTCGCCCGCGATGAGCGCAAATTGCGCATCGAAGTCGGCTATGGCCTCGAAGGCGTGCTGACCGATGCGCAGTCGTGGGTGATCATCAACCAGGTGATCGCGCCCAAGTTCAAGGCCGGTAATTACAGCCAGGGCATCAGCGACGGCGTTGCGGCCATGATTCAGGTGGTGGGCGGCGAGCCGCTGGCCGTGCCGGCGCATGTGGCGGATGCGAATTTTGCCAAGGATAATCCGGGGTTTTCCATCGGTTTGTTCATCCTGCTGATCGGCGTGTTGTGGCTGTGTAATCGGCTGGGGCTGCCCGTTGGCGCTATCCTGCTGGCGATTCTCAGCAGCAGTGGACGCGGCGGCGGTGGCGGGGGCGGCGGTGGTGGCTTCAGAGGCGGCGGCGGTGGTTTTGGCGGCGGTGGTGCCTCAGGTGGCTGGTAATGACAATAACTAGAACAGAGCATCTACAACCATGGCATTACTGACTGAACACGAGCAGCGCCAAGTCGCCGAAGCGATCGCACGCGTCGAAAAAACCACCGACGCCGAGCTGGTCACCGTGCTGGCCGCGCGCGCGGATGATTACGCCTATATCCCGCTGCTGTGGGCCAGCCTGGTCGCCTTGGTGGTACCTGGCATCGTGCACTACCTGTCGGGCTACCTGACCATGTACACCTTGCTGTTGGCGCAATGGGCGACCTTCATTGTGCTGTGCCTGTTGTTTCGCCTGCCCAAGGTCACCACCCGCCTGATTCCGCGTTCGGTACGCCACTGGCGTGCATCGAACCTGGCCCGTCGACAGTTCCTGGAGCAAAACCTGCACCACACGCTGGGCAGCACCGGCGTGCTGATTTTTGTCAGCGAGGCGGAGCGGTATGTGGAGATCCTGGTGGACGATGGTATTTCCAGGCACCTGGATGACAGCAGTTGGGATGAGATCGTCAAGGCATTCACCCAGCAGGTGAAGCAGGGGCAGACGCTGGCGGGGTTTATTGCCTGCATCGAGGCGTGTGGTGAATTGCTGAAGGTGCATGTGCCGGTGACGCAGACGCGTAATGAGCTGCCTAACCGCCTGATAGTGCTGGAATAGCTGCTTTTCTGTGGGAGCCGGGCTTGTGTGGGAGCTGGCTTGCCCTCCACATAAGTCAGTTTCCAGAGAAAAGTGATTCCCGCATTTGATTTGCGGCGGCTGAGCGACCGTTGATCAAATAACCCCGTGCCCTAAACCTTCATCCCCCCTAAAATGCCCGGCATTCTTTGCCCGAGGCGTTTTTGTTCATGTCTGTCACCGCTCAACCTGCCAGCCCTGCGCCGGATCATCACGCCCAGTTCATCGAACTGCTGAGCGCAAGCCTCGCGCAGAACGCGTTTATCAAGCTGGTGCTGGCCAAGTACGTCGGCGAAGAAGCCGAGTTGCAGCGGCTGATCATCAAGCAGGTCGTGGTCAAGGAGCAGGCGTGCCTGTCCTTTGTTTATCGCTACAAGACCCGCGACATTACCAAGAACTTCCCGCTGGCCGAAGGCGTGGCGGCAATTGCCGCGCTGCTGCCGGCGTCGTTCAAGAATGCGCACCTGTTGTCGCTGACCGACGAAGCCCAGCTGGAATACAGCAAAAAGAACAAAAGCTCGCTGTTCAAAAGCAAGCCGCAGCAATTGCGCGAGGCGCCTTCGGCTGAGCATAACCGCGAGAAAAACCGCTTCCTCGACTTGAGCCGACCCTTCCTCGCGGACCTGGGCGTCACCGACGCCAAGCAGGCGCTGATCCCATCGATGTCGCGCAAATGGAAGCAGATCAACAAGTTCATCGAAGTGTTCAGCCATGCGCTGACCTCATCGCCGTTGAAGCTTGACCAGCCGGTGCGCGTGGCGGATTTCGGTTCGGGCAAGGGCTACCTGACGTTCGCCATTCACGATTACCTGCGCAACACCCTCAAGGCCGAGGGCGAAGTGACGGGTGTGGAATTGCGTGAAGACATGGTAACCCTGTGCAACACCGCCGCCGCACGCCTGGAGCATCCGGGGCTGGTGTTCAAGTGTGGTGATGTGCGCAGTGTGGCGCCCAGCGAACTGGATGTGATGATCGCCCTGCATGCCTGCGATATCGCCACCGACTACGCGATCCACACCGGCATCCGTTCCGGTGCGTCGATCATCATGTGCTCGCCGTGCTGCCACAAACAGATCCGCCTGCAGATCCAGAGCCCGGTGCTGCTCAAGCCGATGCTGCAGTACGGCCTGCACCTGGGCCAGCAAGCGGAAATGGTCACCGACAGCTTGCGTGCGTTGTTCCTGGAAGCCTGTGGCTACGAGACCAAGGTGTTCGAGTTCATTTCGTTGGAACACACCAACAAGAACAAGATGATTCTGGCGGTCAAGCGCACCGAGCCTGTGGACAATGCGCAACTGTTGGAAAAAATCCAGGAGCTGAAGGCGTTCTACCACATCAGCGAACACTGCCTGGAAACCCTGCTGCGCGCGGATGGCTTCTTGAACTGAATGCGGTCTCCTGTGGGAGCTGGCTTGCCTGCGATGGCATCACCTGGGTTTGCTGATAGACCGAGGTGTCTGCATCGCAGCGGTGCGACGATTCGACAAGCCAGCTCCCACACAAGCCGGTGCAGGCTGCACCGCCGTCTTGCGCCCGAGCATCACCGTAATGATCACGCCACACGCAAACACCCAGGTAATCGGCTCGATATGTTCACCAAAGAACAACGCCGAAAACGCGATGGTAAAGAATATCTGCAGCAGCTGAATCTGGCTGACCCGCGCAATGCCGCCCATGGCCAGCCCGGCGTACCAGGCGAAGAACCCCAAAAACTGCGAGAACAGCGATACATACCCAAACGCCCACCAGGTGCGCATGGAAATCGCGCCTTGATGCTGCGCCGCCAAGTACCACACCGGGCCGATCAATACTGGCGTCGACAGCACCAGCGCCCAGCAGATCACCTGCCAGCCGCCCATTTCCTTGGCCAACCGGCCGCCTTCGGCATACCCCAGGCCGCCCACGGCAATCGCGCCGAGCATCAGCAAATCGCCGGCCTGGATACTGCCCGCGCCAGTGATCAACGCATAACTCAGCACCAACGCACTGCCCAGCGCTGCGCAGGCCCAGAAGGCTTTTGACGGCCGCTCATGTGACAGCCACGCCGCATACAGTGCCACGCACAGCGGTTGCAAACCGTTGACCAGCGCGCCATGGGACGCCGGCAAGGTTTGCATGGCCCAGGCCGACAACACCGGGAAACCCAGGATCACCCCGGCAATCACCAGGCACAGACCGCGCACCTGGCGCCAGGTTGGCCAGCGCTCGCGTCGCCACAACAACAGCGCTGCTGCCGGGATCGCCGCGAACAAGGCGCGCCCGAGGCCATTGAGCAAGGGGTGGATTTCCTGCACCACGATACGGGTGAAGGGCAAAGTCAGGCTGAAGATGACGACGCCCAGCAGGCCGAGGGCCATGCCGGTGTTTTCGCGCGAGCTCATGAGTGGGGACCAGAATCTGGAGGGCTTCAAGGGAAGCCCATCTAGCCACAACCCTCGCTGATTAAGGGCCTACAGCTGGTCGCAGATTTATCCGTACAGTTTCAATCTTTAAGCTGGCAGGCACGGCGCCATCGCGGGCAAGCCCGGCTCCCACAGTTGATCTCTATCGTCTGATGGACCGAGATCTTCTGTGGGAGCTGGCTTGCCTGCGATGGCGTCACCCTGGTCTTTAGAAGAACCGCGTAATGCTGACCTTCGCATCGCGGCCCTTGGTGTAGGCACGATCACCGCTCAAGGCCGGGCGGAAGTTGTTGTTGAACAGGTTGTCCACGGTGAAGTTCACCTCGGTGCCTTTGAGGTAGGCCTGTTGCGGTTTCCATTTGGCGAACAGGCCTTGGGTGTTGTAGGCCTTGTTGCCGTACTGGTCGTAGAACAGGTCGCCCAAACTGCTGCCCGGGCCGCCGGAATATTTGTCACTCGGCAAGCGATCGGTCGCGCCAATGAACTGGCCCATCCAGCCCACCTGGGCATCCCAGGCCGGGATGTTGGTGCCCACTACCAGCACCCATTTGGTCGGTGGAATGTCACGTGCCGGTACATCCGGCCCCCACGGGTTGGTGTAGGCGCCTTCGTGTTCACCCTTGGCGTAGGCGAACGACACCGAGCCGAACAGGTAGGTGGAGTTGTAGAAAGACTCCAGCTCAAAACCCTTGATGGTCAGGCCGCCGATGTTGCGGTAGTTGGACATCGCCCCAGGCGGGCAAGCGTTGGCAATGGTGCCGCCGTTGATGGCCTGGTTTTGGCAACCAACGCCGGTGGCCTTGAAGATTTCATCTTCGACTTTGTTGTGGAACAGCGTGGCGCGTACTTGCAGGTTATCGTCCTGGGCGATCAGGTTGTCGAAGCTGGTGACGCCACCCAGGGTAATCGAGGTGATGCGCTCCGGGTCGAGGTCGACGCTGGTGGCGGTGCGGCTGCCCAGGCCTTGCACTTCATATTGCTCGTCGATCACCGGCGCCCGCCAAGTCTTGCTCCAGTTGGCGAACAGCCCCAGGTTCGGCGTGACGTTCCAGAACAGCGCCAGGCGCGGCGACCAGCCGGTGTAAGTGCGGTCGCTGTAATCGTGGCCGAAGGACGGGTTCGGGTTGTTGTAGTACGGCGCGTCATTGCCTTCGCCACGGTTGCGCACATGGTCGTAGCGCAGCGACGGGGTGATGGTCACGTCGCCCACGGTGACTGCGTCCTGGACAAAAAAACTGTTGGTGTCGACCTTGCCGTGGGGCATGAAACCCGGCTGGAAGTGCCCGTAGTTGTAGCGCGCGGTGTTGTAGGTGGTGCCGGGCATCCACATTTCGGTTTCGCGGATGTGCTTGCGGATTTGCCCGCCGACGGTCACCGCATGCTGCAAGGGGCCGGTGTCAAACAGGCTGACGTTGCGGATGTCGAGGTTCTTGTCGGTGTAGGCGGTGTCCATCTTGCGCCCGCCGGTGGCCAGTTGGAAAAACGCGGTGGCGTCGCGTTCGTCGGTCTGGTCGGTATTGGACTGGGAATATTTGACGGTCAGGTCGATCAGCGGGTTATTCACCGGCGTGTATTCGTACTTGCCTGACCAGGTGGTGTCAGTGGTGTCACGCTGGGCTAAAAAACGCTTCAGCGCGTTTTCGTAACCGTAGCGGTCGATGTTGGCCTGGGTCGGCGGCGTCGGGTAGCTGGCGGCGGAGAATGGTGTCCAGCGGTTGCTGTGGGAGCGCGAGTAAGAGAGGCCAACGCTGTGCTCCTCGGTGAAGTGGGCGTTGACCTTGAAGAGTTTGCCGTCCACATCCTGGGCACTGTTGGGCAGGCGCTGCGGGTTGACCGGGTATTCGTTGTTGTCGTTGGGCAGTTTGGCGGCCACCTTCATGTCGCCGCCGTCGCGCTGGGTCAGGTAGGCCAGCGCGTCGAAACGCCCGTCGTCGGTGCGGCCGTACACGGCACTGCTGTAGATCTGTTCGTGGTCATTGCTGGAGTAACCGTATTTGAGCATCGCGCCGCTGTTGCGACCGTCTTGCAGCAGGTCCGGGGCGTCCTTGGTGGTCATGTTGACCGTGCCGCCAAAGCCGCCGTTGCCGGTGAACGGCGAGTTGGGGCCTTTCTCGACCTCGATGCTCTTGATCAGCTCCGGCTCGATAAACACGGTGCCTTGCTGGTAGCGCTCAAAGCCGGTTTTGGTGGCGCCGTCGACGGTCATCGGCACGTCTTCGGCATCGCCGAAACCTCGAATATTGATGGTCTGGCCACCAGGTTTCAGTGAGCCGCCCTGGCTCACGCCGGGCAAGGTCTGCAACAGGCTGGGGATGTTGTTGGACTGGTAGCGGTCAATGTCGGCCTGGGTCATGGTCGAGCGGTTGACGGTGCTGGAGTCGACTTCGTTACCGGTGCCGATCACGCTGAGGGCATCCAGCTGGATGGCGCCGCTGTGGGTGGTCTTGCCCTCGTCGGGGCGCACCACGTAGGTGTTGCCGACTTTGATCAGGGTGAACTCGCCGTTTTTCAGCAAGCTGCGAATCGCCACTTCCGGGCTGAATTCACCGTTGAGCGCCGGCGCCTGCACATGTTTGAGCAGTGTCTCATCGAACAACAGCTGGATTTTCGCCTGCTGCGCGACAAAGCTCAGGGACGTGGCCAGCGATTGGGCAGGCAGTTGCAGCCTGAGCGACTCGGCCTGGGCGTTGAGGCTCAAGGCCATGCAGGTGGCAATAAGGGTCGGTCGAAGAAACAGGTGCGGAGCGTGGCAAGGCGCGCGAAACATGAAATCCCCCGGGGTGGCTAAATAGCCAAAAGGTGTGCGTATCCAACACAGTCGGGAGGAAGACGGGGCAGCTGCAAAAAACCACACATGCGAATGCAAAATATTCTCAAGTGTGATGCTTGCAGGCCTTACTTGAGTGGTTCGATGCGGACAATGCCATCGGCCGAGGCCACGGTTTTAACCGGCAGCAGCGCGGGCAGGGCGCTGAGCAGGGCATCCGGGTCATTCACATCCAGATTGCCCGAGACCTTCAGTTGCGCCACGGCTTTGTTGACCTGCAAGGGCGCTTGAGGCCGGTAGAGGCTCAGTTCATCGATCAGGCTGGCCAACTCCCGATTGCGAAACGACAGGTGCCCACTGCGCCAGTCGGCCACTTCTTCGGTGGTGAGTGTCTGTTGCTGCACGGTGCCCTTGGCGTAGCTGTACGTGGCACGTTGCTGGGCGCTAAGCAACGCCACCGGGCTTTTGGCGTCCGGCTCGAAGGCGACCTGGCCGTGGGCGACGCTGACCACCAGTTGTTGCTGGCTGCGTCGCACGTCAAACCCGGTGCCGACCACCCGCACATTGGCCTCGCCGGCTTGCACGTAGAGCGGGCGCTCTTTGTCGGCGGCAACTTCGATAAAGACCTGGCCCTTGTCCAGGTGCAGGATGCGTTGATGCGCATTGAAGTCCACGCGTAGGTGGGTGTTGGCATTCACATACAGCGTGCTGCCGTCGGGCAAGGCGAGGGTGCGCATGCCTTTGGCGTGCCCGGCAATCTGGCTGTGGAACAGCGCGCGGGGTGCACCGATATTTGTCGTCAGCACGGCGCAGACCAGTGCGGCGGCCACGGCCAGAGCCGGGCGCATTATCGAGGGTTTACGCTTGGGCAGCGGTACGGGTTTATTCAGTTGCTGCAACTGGGCGAGGTCGTCCCACAGTTGTTCGAATTCGGCATAGGCACGGGCGTGGGCGGGCGTTGCCTGCCAGGCGGCAAAGGCTTTGCGCTCGGCCCGTGCTGCGCCATTACGGTTGCGGGCAAACCAGCTGGCGGCTTGGGCATCGATGGAGTCGCTCGCTTCGATGTCCAGGGCGTCGATGTCGCTCAGGCGGTTCATTCTGGCTGCTCCGTGCCGGGTTCTGGTTGAAGGCGTCGCTTGCAATGCAGCAGGGCAAAAGCGATGTGCTTTTCGACCATGCTGGTCGAAATGCCCATGCGTTCGGCGATCTGCGCCTGGCTCAAGCCTTCGAAGCGGTGCAGCATAAGGGCTTCTCGCCTGCGGGGCGAGAGTTCGGCAAGGACTTCTTTCAACTGTTCCAGGCGTTGCAGGCGCTGCGCGGCGGCCATGGGGTCGTTTTGTGCGTCGGTGACCGGCTCCGTGTCAGCGTCGGCCGGGTCGGAGTGAGCGCTTTGGCGTACCTTCTGTTTACGCCAGTGATCGCGCAACAGGTTGCGCGCCATCTGGAACAGAAACGCCCGTGGCTGCTCGACCTTGGCGCGGTCGCGGTAGTCCAGCCACTGGGTGAAGACATCCTGGGTCATGTCCGCCGCGTCGTTGGCGTTGTCCGTGCGCTTGCGCAGGAAATGCAGGATATCTGCATAAAACCCGCGAAAGGCATCGGCCGACAACGGGTCGGGCTTGGGACGAGACATGGATATCCTTCTTGAGGAAGCACGACGTAGATAAGTCGCGAATGATATCGAGAACTATTGTCATTTGTCTCTATGTAACGGGTTCATGGGTTCAAAAATGTGGGAGCTGGCTTGCCTGCGATAGCGATGCAAGCCAGCTCCCACAGAGGACCGCGGTTTTAGCGCAGTAATGCTTTGAGCTGTTCGATCCCAGCCTCACCCAACGGGAACACCGGCAAGCGTGGATCGCCCGCCTCCAGGCCGGTCAGCCGCAACCCGGCCTTGATCGTCGCCGGCAAACCGCCTTTGAGGATGAACTCCAGCAACGGCAACTGGCGATAGAACAGCTCCCGCGCCAGTGTCAGGTCATTGGCCAGCACCGCGTCATACAACTCCAGGTTCAGCTGCGGGATCAGGTTCGGCGCGGCCGTGCACCACCCCTTGGCACCCGCCGCGAAGGCTTCCAGCGCCAGCGGGTTGCAGCCGTTGTAAAACGGCACGTCGCTGTGGCGGCGCAACTGGTGCATGCGCTGAATATCGCCGGTGCTTTCCTTGACCATGGTCACGTTCGCCACCTGCTTGACGATGCGCAGGATCAAGTCCACCGACATGTCCGTGCCACTGGTAGCCGGGTTGTTGTAAAGCATGATCGGCACGCCGACGCTGTCGCCAATCGCGGCGTAGTGGGCGAGGATTTCCGCTTCGCTGAGTTTCCAGTATGAGGCCGGCAGCACCATCACCACATCGGCGCCATTGGCTTCGGCATAACGGGCGCGACGCACGGCCTTGGCGGTGGTCAAGTCAGACACGCTGACAACAGTGGGTACGCGCCTGGCGATTTTCGCAAGGCTGTAGGCGCTGACCTCATCCCACTCCGCATCGCTCAAATACGCGCCTTCACCGGTACTGCCCAAAGGCGCGATGGCGTGTACGCCGCTGTCGATCAGACGGTCGATGGAGCGGCCGAGGGCGTCGAGGTCAATGCGCTGGCCGTCGGCGCTGAACGGGGTAATGGTGTAGCCGATGATGCCGTGAATAGTGGGGGTGGGCATGGGAGGTCTCCGCGTGAAAAAGGGCAATCAGTTCAGGCAATCGGCGTGTTTGCGCAGGTTCTGCCGGGCGTAGTAGTTGAATGCGGCGCCATGGCGCTTGGGCTTGGAGATCCAGTCATGGGCCTCGCGACCCAACTCCGGCAGGATCGGCTTGATGGTGCCCGCCGACATTGCCAGCAACTGCAACTTGGCCGCGCGCTCGATCAACTGCGCGATGACGCAGGCTTCCTCGATGCTTGCGCCGGTGGACAGCTGACCGTGGTGCGAGAGCAGAATTGCGCGCTTGTCGCCCAAAGCTGCTGTGATGATTTCGCCTTCTTCATTGCCCACCGGCACGCCCGGCCAGGCTTCCAGGAAGGCGCAATCTTCGTACAGCGGGCACAGGTCCATATGCGACACCTGCAGCGGCACTTCGAGCATCGACAGCGCGGCAATATGCGTGGGATGCGTATGGATGATGCAGTTCACATCCGGCCGCCCACGGTAGACCCAGGTGTGAAAACGGTTGGCCGGGTTGGGAATGCCATGCCCCTCGAGTACTTCAAGGTCTTCGTTGACCAGTAACAGATTGCTGGCGGTGATTTCATCGAAACCCAGGCCCAGTTGCTGAGTGTAATAGGTGCCAGGCGTTGGTCCACGTGCGGTGATCTGCCCGGCCAGGCCGGAGTCGTGTCCGTGTTCGAACAGGATGCGGCAAGTGAGCGCCAGCTTTTGCCGGTCGGTCCACGTATTATCCGCCAGGCTGTTTTGCATCTGGATCAGTGCTTGCTTGACCAGTTGGTCTTTGGGAAGTGCTAATGTCTTGGCCATATCGGTGTCCTTTGGGTTAGAGCAAATGACACTAAAGATGCTATATGACACTTTGTGTCATTGGCAAGCGTGATTCTGCCTTTTCTGCAGGGATTAACCGCAGCACATGTCTATCCGTTTGAAATTATTGAGAAAAAAACTTGGCGTAACCCTGGAGTCCCTGGCCGAAAAGTCCGGGATGACCAAGAGTTATCTGTCCAAGGTCGAGCGTGGGCTCAACACACCGTCGATTGCTGCCGCGCTGAAACTGGCCAAGGCGTTGAACGTGAAGGTCGAAGAACTGTTCAGCGAAGACAACGTCAGCCTCGACAGCTACAGCCTGGTGCGCAGCCACGAACGTCCCGACACCGCGCCGGGTTATGCCGTGTTGGCCCATCAGGTCAGCGAGCGCAGCCTGCTGCCGTTCATCATCTACCCGCCGGCAGAATTCACCGACAAGACCTTCAAGGAGCATCTGGGCGAGGAGTTTTTGTTTGTGCACGAAGGCCAGGTGGAAGTGGATTTCATGAACGAACGGGTGATTCTGGAACGGGGCGATGCGCTGCACTTCAATGCACAGAAACCTCACCGAATTCGCTCGGTGGGGCAGGTGCAGGCGCAGTTGCTGGTGGTGGTGCACAGCAGCGACGAGTGACTGTGTTCCCAGGCTGGAACACAGTCACTGTGGGAGCTGGCTTGCCTGCGATAGCGGTGGGCCAGTCAGTACTGTCTTAACTGACACACCGCTATCGCAGGCAAGCCAGCTCCCACAGTTGATCTTCGTTGTTCAGTAGATCAGCGTTCGACGGGTACTGAGAGTGCGGCATTACCCAACGGATGCGTGCGCGCCGCAAAGAACTTCAGCTCCACGCCACTGCCGTCAAACAACTGCGAATACCGGCGCTTCTGCTGGCGGATAAACCCGTCACTGCGGCCCGACACCGAAATTGCCAGTGTCGTCAGTCTGGCCTGGCGGATCGCGTCCACCAAGTGGCTGTCCTGAGCCCCCAAGTCATGGCCGAAGATGCACAACGCGCCTTCATGACTCAGCAACTGCTCGTAGCAGAACGACAAGTAATCCGAACTGCGAATGGTCTTGAGCTTCTCCTCCACCTTGCCCTCGCTGACAAACAACGGCACATCGTCCAACGTCTTGATCGTGTTGTTTATTGCAAAGCTGCTGAGCAAGGTGCTCTCGGTGGTCGGCAATTTGCGCGCGGTGCCGTCGAGGTTGCGCACCAGGTGCAGGCCGCCGTGCAGGTAGAGGATGCGCGTGGCGTCGGTGCGGGTGTTGCGCAGGTCGAAGCTGGCGTCGGCGCTGCGGAACAGGTCGTCGATGCCCGGCGTGTGCAAAATCGCCCAGTAGTTGAGCAAATCGTAATTGCTGGTGAACACCGTCGCGTAGCGCTTCAGTTCAGTGTTGATCGTCGCCAGTGTCGACGGCTGCACCAGGCGCCACGGAATGTGTACGGCGTGGATGGTGTTGATCAGCGCTTCCTTGATCGCGTAATAACGATTGCGCGGTGCCGCCGAGCTGACCGCCAGCGCCTTGTTGACCCGGCTGGTGGTCTTCAAGGCGCCCAGCGCTTGCTCGAAACTGCGGGTTTGCAGGGCGTCGAACACGCTGAGTTCGGATGGGCTCAGGGGCTTTTCTTCGACGGTGCGGGCGTTTTCGAACAGCGAGTCGTAGGCAAAGTCTTCCCAAATCGCACGGCTGGCGCCATTGCCGATCAGAATCCCATTGAAGTCGATGGCGCTGCGCAGTGCGCTCCAGTCTTCAAGGTGGGCGTCAATATCCTGGAAATCCTTCATTGCGGCGGGTCTACTCGAAATCGGCTGGGTGGTGACTTTATCATGAGCGGGCGTTGATCCTGATCAAGATGCGCCACGCGTTAGCGGTTGATTCTGTCGGCATACCGCCTCCGAGGATTGACCATGAGCAGCACCTTTTTTATTCCCGCCGTCAACATCATGGGCACCGACTGCCTCGACGAAGCCATGACGGCCATCCGCAACTACGGTTTTCGCAAGGCGCTGATCGTCACCGACGCCGGGCTGGCCAAGGCCGGCGTGGCCAGCATGATCGCCGAAAAGCTGGCGATGCAGGACATTGACTCGGTGATCTACGACGGCGCCAAGCCTAACCCCAATGTGGAGAACGTCGAGAAAGGCCTGGCGATGCTGGAGGCCACCGCCTGTGATTTTGTGGTGTCCCTGGGCGGCGGTTCGCCCCATGACTGCGCCAAGGGCATCGCGTTGTGCGCCACCAACGGCGGGCACATCGGCGACTATGAAGGTGTCGATCAGTCGAGCAAGCCGCAGTTACCGCTGGTGGCGATCAACACCACCGCCGGCACGGCCAGCGAGATGACCCGTTTTTGCATCATCACCGATGAAACCCGCCATGTGAAAATGGCCATCGTCGACCGCAATGTCACGCCGCTGCTGTCGGTCAACGACCCGACGCTGATGGTCGGCATGCCCAAGGGGCTGACGGCGGCCACTGGCATGGATGCGCTGACCCATGCGATCGAAGCCTATGTGTCGACGGCCGCCACGCCAATCACCGATGCCTGTGCGATCAAGGCCATGGAACTGATCAGCGCCAACCTGCGTCTGGCGGTACGTGATGGCAGCGACAAAGCCGCGCGGGAAAACATGGCGTATGCGCAGTTCCTCGCCGGGATGGCCTTCAACAATGCCTCGCTGGGGTTTGTGCACGCCATGGCCCACCAACTCGGCGGCCTCTACGACCTGCCCCACGGCGTGTGCAACGCGGTGTTGCTGCCCCATGTGCAAAGCTTCAACGCCAGCGTGTGCGCCAAACGCTTGAGCGACGTGGCGCGCGCCTTGGGCGCCGATATCAAGGGCATTACCCCGGAAGAGGGCGCCCAGGCGGCCATCGTCGCTATTCGCGCCTTGGCCCATGACGTTGAGATCCCGGCCGGTTTGCGCGAATTGGGCGCCAAGTTGCAGGACATTCCGCTGCTGGCCACCAATGCGTTGAAGGATGCCTGCGGTCTGACCAACCCGCGCCGGGCGGATCAGCGACAAATTGAGGAGATATTTCGCAGCGCGTTCTAAAGGCGGCAGCTGCACGCCGCAAGCGTTAAGCTACAAGTTGAACGGTATTTAACTTGAGCATGAAGCTTGCGGCTTGCCGCTGAGGTCACCTGATGAGAGTTCTATTATTCGGCGCCACCGGCATGGTCGGCCAAGGCGTGCTGCGCGAGTGCCTGCTGGCCGCTGACGTGCAGGAAGTGGTCGCCGTGGGCCGCACGCCGCTGACCCAGGAACACGGCAAGCTGCACCAGGTGTTGCACAGCGACATGCTGGACTTCCAGCCGCTGGAAAACCTGCTGCAAGGCTTTGATGCATGCTTCTTCTGCCTCGGCGTGTCGTCGGCGGGCATGAATGAAGCCAAGTACACCCACCTCACCTATGACCTCACCCTGGTCGCCGCCAGCACCTTGGCGCGGCTCAATCCGCAGATGACCTTTATCTATGTGTCCGGCGCCGGCACCAACAGCTCCGAGGCGGGCAAGTCGATGTGGGCGCGGGTCAAGGGCAAGACCGAAAACGCCTTGCTGCGCTTGCCGTTCAAGGCGGTGTACCTGTTTCGGCCCGGGGTGATTCAGCCGTTGCATGGCGTGCGCTCGAAAACGCCGCTGTATCAATCGTTCTATACCGTGCTCGGGCCGCTGTTGTCGTTTTTTCGTCGGGTCAAACCGAGCTGGGTGGTGAGCACCGAGACCGTCGGCCTGGCGATGTTGGCGGCGGCGCGTCATGGCGCGCCGCAAGCCGTGGTGGAGCAGGCCGAGATCAATCGCCTGGCCAGCGAGCCGCGCTGATGCTGCACAAAAGCCTGGTGCGTCGCCTTGACCTGATCACTCTGCAACTGTTCGTCGCAGTGTTTGAAGAAGGCACGCTGACCCGCGCTGCGGCCCGTGAAGCCATCGCCGTGTCGGCAGCCAGCAAGCGCCTGATGGAGCTGGAGCAGGTATTGGGCGTGAGCCTGTTCGTGCGCCGTGCCAAGGGCATGGACCTGACTGCGGCGGGCGAAACATTGCTGCACCATGCGCGGCAGATGCTGTTCAACGTCGAGAAAATGGGCCTTGAACTGGGCGAACACAGCCACGGTGTGCGCGGTTATGTGCGCATGCTGGCGAATCTGTCGGCGATCATTCAGTTCCTTCCGGAAGACCTGCGCGACTTTTCCCAACGGCACCCCGAGGTCAAGACTGATCTGGAAGAGCGCCCCAGCAACGGCGTGGTCCAGGGCGTGCTGGACGGGGTGGCAGACCTGGGCATCTGCTCCAGCGACACTGATACCAAAGGCTTGCCCAGTGTGCTGTATCGCCATGACAAGCTGGTGGTGTTGATGCCGGCGGAGCATCCCTTGGCCGCACGCCAAACCCTGGCCTTCGAGGAAACCCTGGGCAGCGATTACGTGGGCCTGCACGCCGCCAGTTCGATCAACATGCGTACCCATGCCGCTGCGCGTGAGGCCGGCAAGATGCTGCGCCTGCGTATCCATGTGCCGGGGTTTGATGCGATGTGCCGGATGGTCCAGGCGAATATGGGCATCGGTATTTTGCCGCAAAAAGCCTATGAGCTGTTTGGTCGCGCGCTGGGGTTGCATGCGGTGCCGCTGACCGACACGTGGTCGGATCGCAGCTTGATTGTGGTGGTGCGTGATGAAGCGCAGTTGTCGCCGGTGAGCCGGTTGTTGTTTGACTACCTGCGCACGCCACTGACGTGAGGAAACCCTGTGGGCCTCATCGCGGGCAAGCCCGGCTCCCACAAGGGGCCGCATTCCTCCTGTGGGAGCCGGGCTTGCCCGCGATAGCGATCTGACTGACACCGACACCTAATAGCCGTTCGCATTTCGCGAACGCTCCTTGCCAACTGACGGTTGGATTTATCTTCCCTCTGTCCTCTAGCCTTGGCTGCATATTCCAAGAACAAGAGGACCATCCCATGACAGCGCCATTGAGCGGTATCAAGGTGATTGAAATCGGCACGCTGATTGCCGCGCCGTTCGCCGCGCGGATGCTGGCCGAGTTTGGCGCCGAGGTGATCAAGATCGAAGCCATGGGCCAGGGCGACCCGCTTCGTAAATGGCGAAAGCTGCACGAAGGCACGTCGCTGTGGTGGTACCTGCAATCGCGTAACAAAAAGTCGCTCGCCCTGGACCTCAAGTCCCCGGAAGGCCTGGGGTTGATCAAGCAATTGCTGGGCGACGCCGACGTGCTGATCGAAAACCTGCGCCCTGGCGGCCTGGAGAAACTCGGCCTGGGTTGGGACGTGCTGCATGCGCTGAACCCCAAGCTGACTCTGGTGCGTATCTCCGGCTACGGCCAGACCGGGCCTTACCGCGATCGCCCAGGGTTTGGTGCGATCGGTGAGGCCATGGGCGGCATTCGCTACACCACCGGCAACCCCGACTCTCCGCCGGCGCGGGTTGGCGTCAGCCTGGGTGACTCTCTCGCCTCGTTGCACGCGGTGATCGGCGCGCTGATGTCGCTGCTGCGGGTCAAGACCGGGCAGGGCGAGGGGCAGGTTGTCGATGTGTCACTGGCCGAAAGTGTGTTCAACCTGATGGAAAGCCTGGTGCCCGAATACGACATGCTCGGCCATGTGCGTGAGCGCAGCGGCGGCGCCTTGCCGGGTATTGCGCCGTCCAACACCTACCTGACTGCCGACGGCGCCTATGTGGTGATCGCCGGCAACAGTGACCCGATCTACAAGCGTCTGATGCACACCATCGGCCGTGCCGACCTGGCTGAAGCGCCGGAGTTTGCCCACAACGACGGCCGCGCCACCAAAAGTGGCCTGCTCGATGCGGCCATTACCCACTGGACCAGCAGCCTGCCTATCGACCAGGTGCTCAGCGCGCTCGAAGCCGCCGAGGTGCCGGCCGGGCGCATTTACTCGGTGGCCGATATCGTCAGCGACCCGCACTACCAGGCGCGTGACATGCTGCTCAATGCCCAATTGCCCGGCGGCGTGTCGGTGAAGATGCCCGGCATTGTGCCCAAACTTTCTGAAACCCCCGGTGGTGTGAACTGGCAAGGCCCGACCCTGGGCCAGCACACCGATGACATCCTTGGCAGCCTGGGCCTTACCGGCGCCGATATCCAGCGCTTGAAAACCGCGGGAGTGGTGCAATGATCACTGATTATTCTGACGCGCTGATCGTGCAGGAAGTGTCCCCGCGCGATGGCTTGCAGATCGAACCGACGTGGGTTGAAACCGCCGACAAGATCACGCTGATCAACGCGCTGGCGCAGGCCGGTTTTTCGCGAATCGAGGCGGGCTCGTTCGTGTCGCCCAAGGCCATTCCCGCGTTGCGTGATGGCGAGCAGGTGTTCCAGGGCATTGAGCGCCGGGCCGGTGTGATTTATGTGGCGCTGATCCCCAACCTCAAGGGCGCCCAGCGCGCCATCGAGTCGCGCGCCGATGAGCTGAACCTGGTGATGTCCGCCAGCCAGACCCACAACCTGGCGAATATGCGCATGCGTTGCGAGGCATCGTTGGCGGCGTTTGGCGATATCGTCAGCTTTGCCGCCGACCACCCGGTGCGGCTCAACGGCAGCATTGCCACCACCTTTGGCTGCCCGTTCGAAGGCAAGATCGATGAAGACCGCGTGCTGCAAATAGTCGACGCCTATCGCGAGTTGGGCATTCAGGGCATCACGTTGGCCGACACCACCGGCATGGCCAATCCGCGACAGGTCGAACGTTTGGTCAAGCGCGTGCTGCAACAGGTGCCGGCCAGCGATCTGACCCTGCATTTTCACAATACCCGTGGCCTGGGTTTGTGCAATGTGCTGGCCGCTTACGAGGCTGGAGCCCGCCGGTTTGACGCGGCATTGGGTGGCCTCGGCGGTTGCCCGTTTGCACCGGGCGCGTCAGGCAATATCTGCACCGAAGATTTGGTCAACCTCTGCGAAGAGGTCGGCATTCACACCGGCATCGACCTGCCGCACCTGTTGCAAATGTCCCGTCGCTTGCCGGCCTTGCTTGGGCATGAACTGCCCGGCCAAGTGGCCAAGGCCGGGCGCAATGGCGACCTGCACCCGCCACCGGCTTACATCGCCACGCTGTAACGCGCTACCAGACAACAAAAACAATCGGGCGCCTGCGAGCAGCCCGCTGGAGAGAAACCATGAGCACTAATACGTTAGAGGCCGGCGTGCGCCCGGCCGCTGAAATCGATGCCGAAAAAGCCCTGGTCAGCAAGGTCGCCTGGCGCCTGATGCCGCTGATCATGGTGTGCTACCTGTTCGCGTTTTTTGACCGTATCAACATCAGCTTCGCCAAGTTCCAGCTGCAAACCGACCTGAGCCTGAGCGACACCGCCTATGGCCTGGGCGCCGGCTTGTTTGTGGTGGGTTATGTGCTGTTCGAAGTGCCGAGCAACATGATGCTCTACAAGGTCGGTGCCCGCCGCTGGATCGCGCGCATCATGATGTCGTGGGGCCTGGCCACGGCGGCCATGGTGTTTGTCACCGCCGAATGGCAGTTCTATGGCCTGCGCTTCATCATTGGCGCCATGGAGGCGGGGTTTGCGCGTGCTGTATTACCTGACGCTGTGGTTCCCGCAGCACTTTCGTGGGCGCATCACCTCGATGCTGTTCCTGGCCTCGGCGTTCGCCGGTTTGGTCGGCGCGCCATTTTCCGGGCTGGTGCTGGAGCACCTCGACGGCGTGCTGCAAATGCGCGGCTGGCACTGGCTGTTCCTGCTCGGCGGCTTGCCCTGCATCGGCCTGGGTTTTCTGGTGCTGACCTTGCTCAAGGACCGCATTGAAGATGCGCATTGGCTGACGCCTGCCGAGAAAACCCTGCTGTCGAGTCGCATCGCCAAGCATGAGCCGAACCAGCATGGTGGCTCGCTGCTTTCGGCGATCCGTATTCCTGGGTTTTTGATGCTTGGGTTTATCTACTTTCTGATCCAGGTGGCGTCTTACGGTCTCAACTTCTGGGCGCCACAGTTGATCCGCAGTGCCGGTACCCAGAGCCCGGTGATGATCGGCCTGCTCACCGCCATTCCCTATGTGTGCGGGGCGATCAGCATGGTGGTGATCGGGCGACTGTCGGACGCCACCGGTGAGCGCCGCAAGTTTGTCTGCGGCCTGGTGGTACTGGGCGCCATTGGCTTCTTCTGCGCCGGGATCTTTGCCGACCACACCACCTTCCTGATCATCGCCCTGGGCCTGTTGGGCGCGGGCATCATTGCCTCGATCCCCACCTTCTGGACGCTGCCGCCCAAATTGCTGGCTGGCGCCGGTGCGGGTGCGGCCGGTGGCATTGCGGTGATCAACACCCTCGGGCAGTTCGGCGGTATTGTCAGCCCGGTGATGGTGGGGCGCATCAAGGACCTCACCGGCAGCACCACGCCGGCGCTGTATGTGATCGGCGTGTGTGCGCTGTTGGCGGCGGCGCTGCTGTTGTGGGGCTTGCCGCAAAAGCTGCGCACGCTGGACAAGGGCTGATCAGCCTGCCGTGGCAAGGGCGCGAGCCGGTGTGGCGCTGAACTGAATCAACACCACCCCGCCAATCAACAACAACGCCCCCAGCACGCGGGGCGTTGTCAGTTGGCGTTCCATCAGGCCGAACAGGCCAAAGTGATCGAGCAGCAGCGAAGCGAGAATCTGCCCGGCCATGGCCAGCGCAATAAACCCTGACGCGCCGAGCTTGGGCAGCAACATCAGCGCCAGCGAAATAAAGCACACGCCAAACGCGCCTCCGGCCCATATCCACAGCGGCGCCTTGGTGATAAAGGCCAGGCTCGGCAAGGGCAGGCGCAGCACGATGATGACCGGCAGCAACACAATAATGCTCACCAGCAGTGACGCCAGCGTGGCCCACAACGGGTGCCCCAGCCCGCGCCCGAGGCTTGCGTTGATCGCACTCTGAAACGGCACCACCGCGCCGGCGATCACCGCCAGTGCCAACAGACCTACCCAATGCAACGTCGTCATCTCAGTTCTCCCAGAGGTTTTGCTGGACTCTAGGCTATTCGTCGCGCAAATTTAAATTCCAAGTTCTTATGCTGAGCATGCAGCTGATGAATGACCTGCGTCGCATCGACCTCAACCTGCTGGTGATCCTCGACGCCTTGCTCAGCGAGCAACACGTCACCCGCGCCGCCGAGCGCCTGCACCTGAGCCAGCCGGCGGTCAGCCATGCGCTGGCGCGCTTGCGTGATCTGCTTGGTGACCCATTGCTGGTGCGCCAGGGCGGTGCCTTGGTGCCGACCGCCCGCGCCCTGGAGCTGGCCGCGCCACTGGCCGAAGCCCTGGCCCAGGTGCAGGCGCTGCTGGCGCCCAACCGGTTTGATCCAGCATCGGCCAAGCGCCGGTTTCGTGTGGCGATGTCGGACTACAGCGCGGCGATTTTCCTGCCGGGGCTGGTCCGCACCTTGCGCCGTGAAGCGCCTGGCATCGACCTGCAAATCGTCCAGGCCAGCCGCGAAGGCATGGTCGACGGCGTGCTCAATGGTGACCTCGACCTGGCCGCCGGGGTGTTCCCCGACATGCCCGCCGAACTGCGCACCACGCCGTTATTCGAGGAGCATTACACCTGCCTGATTGACCGCGAAAGCCTGCCGAAAAACGGCGTGCTCGACCTGCCCGCTTACCTGTCGCGTCCGCATGTGTTGCTGGAAATGCGCGGCAGCGGCACCCCGGAGATCGAACGGGCGTTGACGGCAATTCGTGAGCGCCGGCATGTGGCGATCAGCCTGCCGCACTGGGGCGTGGCACCGCAGTTGATCCAGGGCACAGACCTGGTTTTGACGGTGTCATCCAGAGGCTTGCTCAACATCGATCAGCAGCACCTGCTGGCTGTGCCGCCGCCGTTTCATATCCCTTCGTTTGCGTTTGAGTTGGCGTGGCATGCGCGGCGGGGCGGGGATTCGGGGTTGCAGTGGTTGATTGGGCAGGTGCAGGGTGTATTGTCCGTCTGAACCGTGGCTACCAGGAAGCGGGTGGCTGGCGGCGTGTATGAAAAATTCGCATCACCTGTAACCGGCCATCTCGAATACGGTAGGGAACGATATAGGGCCATCGGGGCACTACCCATTCGCGCGTGCCGGGCACTCTGCCTTCTTTGCCCATTGCCGGAAATTCAGCGACATGTTCAAGCCCGGTCAAGATCGCCTGCACGAACTCATGGGCAGCTTTCGGGTTTTCTTCGGCAATGTAGGCCGCTTCATCGTCAAGATTCCTGAGGGCAGCCCTCAGCCAATCAACCTGCATTGTTACGCCATTTATCGGCGACTGCTTTTACTTCGGCCGCTGTCGCAAAGTCGCCCGCATCAGCTTCTTTCAATGCTTTTTGAATTTCCTCTATTTGCCAGGCCTCACGCGTCAGGTATTCGCGTAATGCATCTACGGCTAGAAAGGATTTGCTGCGCCCTGTCGCCTTGGCGAGACTGGCAAGCGTGTCGGCGACGTCTTCCGGTATGCGTAGAGACATAACAGACATAAGAGCCTCGATGTAGTGATGTGTAGTGCAACATACTACATCGTCATCGCAAAAACGGTTTGCCCCGTTCGTCACTGGGTGAATAGATAAAAGGACATTCCATGCTCTGCGGCCTTAACCACCTGACCCTTGCCGTCACCGACCTGAACCGCAGCATCGGCTTCTACTATCAATTGTTGCAACTTCGGCTCGATGCGACCTGGGACGGCGGCGCCTATTTGTCCCTACCCGGTTTATGGCTGTGCTTGTCCCTCGACCCATTGCGCTCGCCAGAGCCTGCGGCTGAATACACGCACTACGCGTTTACCGCCGATACCGGTGATTTTGCGGCGCTGGTGGCGCGCCTGCGCGCTGCGCAGGTGCGGGAATGGCGCGACAACCGCAGTGAAGGCGCGTCGTTCTACTTTCTCGACCCCGATGGCCACAAGCTCGAAGCCCACGTCGGCGATCTGGCCTCACGTTTGCAGGCCTGTCGCGCCAAGCCTTATGCAGGAATGAAGTTTTACCCGTAGCGGCGGAACGTGCAGAATCGATCCACCTCATCACCGTCTATCAGAGTCGCGCCCATGACCCTATCCCTGCTGTTCGCCGTGCTTGCTTCGGGTTTTATCTATGGCATTACGCCCGGTCCGGGCGTGCTCGCCGTATTCGGTATCGGCGCTGCCCGTGGTCGCCGTGCCGGGGCGGGTTTTTTGTGCGGGCATTTGCTCGGTGACGTGGTGTGGTGCAGCACGGCGCTGATTGCCATCGTGGGCGCGCGGGAAGTGGGCAGCACAGCCTTTGATGCACTGGGCGTGCTCAGCGGTTTATACCTGTTCTGGCTCGGCTGGCGTGCGATCCGTACCCAGCGGCGCAGCAGCGATGCACCTCAGGACGCGGCGCGGCACCCGTTCTGGCACGGCATTGTGTTCGGTCTCACCAACCCCAAGGCTTACCCGGTGGCCGTGGCGACCTTCACCGCGTTGTTGTCCAGCCGTGCCGAGTTGCTGACGTGGGCGATGCTGCCGTCGTTGATCTTCCTGAGCTTTATCGGTGGCCTGCTGGCCTATGCCATTCTGATCGGCGTGGTCGGCGCCCAACGTGTGCGCACCGTGTATCAGCGCCATGAAATCCTTATCACCAAACTCTGTGGCGTGATGTTTATCGGCTTCGCCATCAATGCCCTGGCGCATGCGTTGCCGGGCCTGTTTGGCAGCAAACCGGCCTGATACAGCGACGACCGTTCGTCGCACTGGCGAGTTTTTTCTAAACCTTTGCCGCCCTGAAAATTCGAATTCAGGGCGGGGCGTCTGTTCCCGCACCTATTTTTGACCTGGAGGAACCCATCATGAGCCGCATGGCTATCCGGTTACGCACCGCCAGTTTCGCGATGCTGCTGGGCCTCGGCGCCAGCAATGCTTTCGCCCAGTCGCCTGCTGAATTCATCGAGCAGGCTTCGGCCAAAGGGATGGCCGATATTGAAACCAGTCGCATGGCCCACGCCAGAACCTCGTCCCAGGAAATCAAGGACTACACCATCGAGGTGATCAACGAACGCACCCAGGCCAACCAGCACCTGGCAGCCATCGCCAAGAAACTCGACTTGCCGGTGGCCCCGCGCGAGAAGATCGTCGATAAAGCCGAAACCTTGATGCCCGAACTCAAGGACGGCGACTCCTTCGACGCGGCCTACACCGCGCAACAGGTCAAGGAAAACGAAGACGCCATTGCCCTGTTCAAACAGGAAGGTGCGGCGTCGGATGTGCCGGAAATCAAAGCGCTGGTGGATGAAACGCTGCCCAAGTTGGAGGAGCGCCTGCAAAAGGCCCGTGCCTTGGCGTCGACCTATGGCAAAGGTCATCAAGGCGACGGTTGAGTCCGTCACTTGAGATAGAAAACGGCGGTTGGACTTTCTCCAACCGCCGTTTTTTTATGCCTGGTTCAGATCGGTTTTGTTGGTCACCGCATCGTCGACTACTTCGCCGCAACTGCTGTTGAGGCTGACATTGCCTGCGGCGCCGATGCTGCGGTATTCGCTGCGCAGTTTTTCCAGTTCCTTACGGTCCAGGCCATCGAGGCTCAGCACGGCGTTTTGCGCATCCTTGGAGACGCGCAGCAACTCGTCGATCTTGATATGCAGGATGTCGTTGTCGCGGTTTTGCGTGTTCTGGATCAGGAACACCATCAGGAAGGTGATGATGGTGGTCGAGGTATTGATGATCAGTTGCCAGGTGTCGTTGTAGTGGAAATATGGCCCGCTGAGGCTCCACAGGAAAATCAGTGCGACAGCCACGTAGAACGTGCGGGCACTGCCTGCCCAACGGGACAGAGATTGGGAGACTGCAGAGAATTTCATGACCGTTTTTCCTTGACCGGAGGGTGATGAAATTATGGACCGCAGGCCCGCTTCGAAATTTCTTTTTACATTTTAGGGTTAGAACAATGCCGTGCTTTTTCCTCCGGCTATCTTAGGAATTGGCCTACTGCGCCTTTGAATGGCGGGAGCAAGACTGGTTTTTTTATCCGGATGTTCTCCCATGCACGCTAACGCCGCCTGCGATTTGCCCACGCTCTACGGTAAAACCGAAGAGCATTTTTTTGCCGCGGTGTGCCCAACGCATCGTCGATACAGCGGCGGCATCAATGCTTACTTCACGGATGAGTATTTCAGCCCGTTCAATTTGTTGTTTATCCGGGTTGGCAGCACTTTGCTGGATAACGCTTTGGCCGCACCGCTGGAGCTTATCCGGCGTACCACGCAGGCAATACGCGTGGTGATCCATGAGGAACAGGTCGAAGCGTTGGGTGAGGTGTTTTTGGCACACGGCTTTAAGCCGGTCGAAAAGACCACCGCGATGGTGGGTGACCTGGCGTGCCTGGCGCCATGGGTGGGCGAGAGCGGTGTGCAGGTCCAGCTCACGCGGAACATGAACGATTGGGCTGAGCCCTTTGGCAGTGCGTTCATGAGGCTGCCCGAGGAGGTTGCGCGTTATCAGGTCCGCCACCAGCGGGCCCTGGACGCGGGTGAGGCGCTTTATCACTTCACCTTGTCCGATGAGGGGCAGGTAAGGTCTTCGCTGGTGCTGTCCCTGTGTGATGGCGAGGCCCGGCTTAGCGATATCGGCACACTCATGGGCTTGCGTGGCAGAGGGTACGCCACTCGATTGATCCATGCCGCTCTGCTGCACGCGTCGAGCCTCGGGGCCCTGCGATGCTTTCTAGAAGCCTCGCAGGGTGCCTTCGCGCTGTACCGGCAACTAGGTTTCGAACCTTTGTACGAGTGCCAGGCCTTTACCCGTGACGCCCTTGCAGACGCGTAATCAGAGGGCCAGCTTTGCCTGGCCGCGATCCTCAAGCGCCAGCAAATACTGCTTGGCCTCAAGCCCACCGGCAAACCCGGTCAGCCCGCCCGAAGCACCGATCACCCGGTGGCAGGGCGCGACGATCGAGATGGGGTTGCGGCCATTGGCTGCGCCTACCGCGCGCACGGCCTTGGGGTTGCCGATCTGCTGGGCAATCTGGCTGTAGCTGCGGGTTTCGCCGAAGGGGATGGTCAGCAGTGCCTGCCAGACTTGTTTTTGGAAATCGGTGCCGTCGAAGTCCAACGCCAGATCGAACTGATTGCGGGTGCCGGTAAAGTATTCCCGTAGCTGGCGCTCGGCTTCCAGTAACACCGGGCTGTCGTCGGCTAGATGCAACTCGCCCAGACGCACGCGATTGGCGCGTTCTTTTTCCCACAGGATGGCGCTGAGTTTGCCGTTGCGCGCCACCAGGGTGAGCTGGCCGACGGGGGAAGGCATGAGCTTGTATTGGTAGGGCATGAGCGGGCTCCTTGAAGATGTAGGGGGCCACTATCCACCTTGTGGGCGGTTGGGAAACCCAGTTTCTTGCGGTCAAATTCTACTGGGACTAAATGCTCCAGTGAATCCAGTTACCGGAACCATAGGCCCAAGCGACGAAATAGATGAACCAGACGATCGAGGGCGTCGACAGTGCTACCCATGAACCGAGGTTAAGTAGCGCAAGTGCGGTTGCGCAGAGTGTGATGCCTCGGCTGGCGTTCTGCCTTGAATACCAGACGCCATAGATGGATCCCGCCAGAGCCGCTATCGACGCCAGGCTCCTCAGGCCGAAAGGGATTGGCGTCAGCGGTAACAGCAGTGGAATGATCAATACCAGCCCCACCACCTTTCTAACGACTTGGCTCTCAGTTTTTTGTACAGGCACGCGCATTGGCTCTGCTCATGGGTAAGATATGTGCGCATTTTTAACGAAGGTCGTCTTCGTCGCTTTAGGAATTTGCTTAAGTCAATGTTCCTGCTGCAGAACCTTTAGTGCTGCCGATGCCAGAAAGCCGGAACGGCTTTTTTCTTCAGGATGATGCAACACGTATTCATCAATTCGATTCAGCAGGTAACCCGGCAGGGTGATATTGAGCTTCTGCGCTTTGCCCAGATATTTAGTGACATCAATATCAACCACGGCCCAAATGCAGCCGGCATATTCCGGGTTGGCCGCGTGCAGGGTGACTTTTTGAGCGGTGGGAATCGGCGCGCCATCCTCTGCAAGGATTTCAAAGTGCCCTTCGATCGCTTCGCGGGCCATGGCCATGGCGTCGTCCAGGTCGTCGCCGGCGGAGTAGCAGCCAGGAATATCCGGCACTTCCACACCCCAGGCGTGGTCCTCGTCACCGGTTGAAATTGCGATGGGGTAAAGCATGTCTATTGCTCTCCAGGGGCGCTCAGCTCAGCAGCGCCTGTTTCAAAATGCTCTTGGCGGTCTTGTCCAACAGGTCTTTCTTTGGATGAGGAATCGTCACCAGCCCCGGTTTGGTCGGGTGTTTGAAGTGGTGGTGACTGCCTCGGGTGCGTACCAGGTACCAGCCATCCGCAACAATGTGACCTATCAAATATCGGCTATCCACAGCACCTCCTTGTGGTGTGTGTTGGTGGTGACTATAACCACTGAAAATAAATTATCAACACTCTACCTACCGACGGCTGACGACCGGCGTTTCGGTAAGTGCTGAATGAAGTGTATGAGCCTTTGAAAACGGCGTCTTAGAGAGGTATTGCGGGGATTTTCGAAGTGTTACTCGTTGTTTAAGACATGGGCGAGAACGGCGAGAAATGCGTCAGCCAACAGGCTTTTTCTGGCCGCAGGCGTCAGCACCAACAGCTGCGCACAGGCATCCACCTCGACCATGGGCTTATAGGTGACACCCTTGTTCATCAAGCTCCGGGTGCATTCGGGTACCAATGCCACGCCTTGCCCGGCGGCCACCAACGCAATGATCGAAGTGATCTGCCGCCCGGTCGGCCCGGCGCGCAGGGGCACGCCGTGATGTCGGTACAACTGCTCGATCGACTGGTTCAACCCCGACCCGTAATCGGGCGGAAACAGAATCAGCGGGTAAGCACTGAGCTGCGCCAGGCTCACCTGCGTTTGGTCGGCTAACGGACTTTCACTGGAAACCGCCGCCCACAAGCGCTCCTCACCCAGCGACAGCGCTTGCACGGCCTGGCTTTGCGGCAGCAGACGACTCAGGCCGACATCCAGGCGCCCATCTGCCACCTGTGCCCCCAGGCTGCCGGAAGCGCACTCCACCAAGGTCAACTGCACATCGGGAAAACCCTGGGCGAAGGCCTGGATCGCCTGGCTGAACAGGTCCGACAGCGCGATCGAACTGACGTAACCCAAGGTCAGCTGCCCAGCGGTCCCGGCGGCCAATTTACCGGCGATTACCTGTGCCAGCTCCACCTGTTCCAACACGCTACGCGCATAGGGCAAGAACGAACGGCCCTGAGCGGTGAGGGAAACCGTGCGGCTGGTGCGATCAAACAACTTGAAGCCCAACTCCGTTTCCAGCGCCGAGATCTGCCGGGTCAACGGCGGCTGGGCCAGGTGCAGGCGAAGGGCTGCGCGACCGAAGTGCAGTTCTTCGGCGACCGTCAGAAAGTAACGCAGCTTGCGTAGGTCGAGCATCCTGATCCCTGGGTATTGATCGGTTCGAATTCGGTATTGGTTTAAGACCCGCTGGCCATTCTATAAAGACCTCACAAAATAAAACGAGAGGTTTCATGAAACCGCGCCTGCATTGTGCCCGTCTTGCCCTGTTCCTGTGTGGCTGCGCGGCGTTTCTAAACCTGTATGCCACCCAGAGCATCCTGACCACGTTCGCCGAGCAGTTTCATATCAGCGCCAGGGCGGCGGGCTGGAGTATCACGGTCACCACCCTGGCGGTGGCAGTGACCGCGCCATTTGTCGGCCGGCTGACCGGGCGTTTCCAGCAGCGTACGGTCATCGCTGTGACCGCGCTGTTACTGGCCTTGCCCGCGCTGATGACCGCCTACGCCGGCAGCTTTGCCGAAGTGTTGGTGTGGCGCTTTGTGGAAGGCATGTTGATCCCGGTGGTGTTTGCCACCAGCGTGGCTTACATCGGCGACCGCTGGCACGGCGCCACGGTGACCGAAGTCACCAGCCTCTATGTGGCGGGCACCGTACTGGGCGGGTTCGCCGGGCGCTTCGTCACCGGCGTGATGACCGAATATGTCGGCTGGCGCGAGGCCTTTGAATTGTTGGCCGTATTGAGTTTGATGGTCGGTGGGTTCATTCAGTTTTTGCTGCCCGATAACCCGCCGCGAGTCGCACCGGTCAAGGCTGCTTCGTCAGGCGTTTTTCGCAAGCCATTGGTAGCTGCCTACGCCGTAGGGTTTTGTGTGTTGTTCTCCCAGGTTGCGGCATTTACCTACGCGGGACTCTACCTTGGCCTACCGCCTTTCAACCTCGGGCCTGCGGCCTTGGGCACGCTGTACATGGTGTTTCTGCTGGCCTTGATCGTGATCCCTATCGCCGGCCGCCTCAGCAAAGCGCGGCCCCACGCCGAGCTGCTGGCTGTGGCTGCCGTGCTGGGCATCAGTGGCTCGGCACTGACCCTGGCGCCGTCGCTGGGGTGCATCGTGGCGGGCCTGGCGCTCAGTTCGACCGGTGTCTTTCTCGCCCAGGCCGCCGCCAACGCGTTCATCAGTGCCACCGCGCAGGCCAACAAGGCAGGCGCCGTGGGCGTTTACCTCACCTGTTATTACCTGGGCGGCAGTTGTGGTGCCATCGTCCCCGCCTTGATGTGGGAGCGCTGGGGCTGGGCTGGGTGTGTAGCGCTGATTATCGGCTTTCAACTGCTGACGTTGCTGATCGCCCTGACGGGCTGGAAGCCCCTTAAACCTGAGTTGATCCAAGCATCATGACCGACACCAGCGCTGTGCCTGCCCGCGAAACCTCAAACCGCCGCCGCTCGCTGATCGCCGGGTGCGGCGCCCATGCCGTACACGATGGCCTCACGGATGTGATCTACGTGCTGCTGCCGATCTGGCAGGCACAGTTCGCTCTTTCCTACGCGCAGATCGGGCTGTTGCGCGGTGCCTATTCCGGGATGATGGCCGTGTTTCAGCTGATGGCCAGCCGCGCCGCCCGACGATGGGGGCGCATGCCGATGCTGGTGGGCGGCACGGCGCTTGCTGGCGTCGCTTATTTGTTGGTGGGGCAGGCCACTGGGCTGATCATGCTGCTATTGGCGTTGCTGTTAGGCGGTTTGGGCGCCAGCACCCAACACCCATTAGCCTCTTCGATGATTGCTGATGCTTATGAGGACGGCGGCGGGGTCAAGCAAGCCCTGTCCCAATACAACTTTTCCGGCGATATCGGCAAAACCCTGATCCCGGGGTTGGTCGGCTTGCTGCTCACCGTCATCAGTTGGCGCGCCAGTGCCACACTGTTGGGCTTGCTCGGCGTGGCGGCGGCGGGGTTGTTGTGGTGGCTAGTGCCTGCGCAAATGTCCGAAACCGCTTCTGTAAAAAAAGCCAAACCCCTCAGCGGAACCGGTTCCATTACCGGCCTGCGCGCCCTGATGCTTACCGGCACGTTCGACAGCGCCGTGCGCATGGGCTTTCTCACCTTCCTGCCGTTTCTGCTGCAAGCCAAAGGCGCGGGAACTGCCGGCATCGGCCTGGCGTTGACGCTGCTGTTTATCGGTGGCGCGTTCGGCAAATTGCTCTGCGGCTACCTCGGTGCCCGCATCGGCATGATGAAAACCGTATGGCTGACGGAAACCAGCACGGCGCTGCTGATCATTGCCGCCGTGTACCTGCCGCTGAATGGGCTGATGGTGATGCTGCCGCTGCTAGGGTTGGTGCTCAATGGCACCTCCTCAGTGCTGTACGGCGCCGTGCCGGACCTGGCAGCGGCGGGAAAACGCGAGCAGGCGTTTGCTGTGTTCTACACCGGTACGATCGGCGGCGGCGCGCTGGCGCCGGTTCTGTTTGGTGGTGTGGGCGATGCACTGGGCGTGCCGGTGGCGGTGATGGTATTGGCGGGCATGTTGTTGGTGACGTTGCCGCTGGCGTGGGTGGTGCAGCGGGGGTGTGCGCCTCAAACAATCGAATAATTGCTGGTATGCCCAGGCCGAGCCAACAGATCAATGCCCAGTGAGTGAAGCACCTTCAGAACCGTTTCAAAACGAGGTTTTGCGCCCGGGGCAAATGCCTTGTACAAGCTCTCGCGCCCTACGCCCGCATCCGTGGCGATCTTTGTCATGCCACGGGCTTTGGCTACGTAGCCTACGGCGCGAAGGAACTCTTCGTTGTCACCGTCAGCCAGCACCTGAGAAAGGTATTCGCTGATGGCCTCATCACTGTCGAGCAGCTCGGCCATATCAAATGTCGTCAGTGTTTGAGTCATGATCAAACCTCCTTTGCTAATTTTTTTGCTCGCCGGATATCGGCCTCTTGTGAGGACTTGTCGCCACCTGCCAGCAAGATGACAACCTCCCTGCCGCGCAGGGTGAAATAAACGCGATAACCTGCACCTACGTCTATCCGCATCTCTGAAACACCGCCGCCCAGCACCTTGAAATCCCCCAGATTGCCCACACTGGCTCGCTCGATACGTCGAGCAATGGTGATTTTTGCTCGCAGATCGCGAATTGCCGAGCACCATTGAGTGAAGGCTTGGGTTTGCTGGATCGAATAACGCACGGGGCCTCACAGAATCTCACTGTATCTACTTGGATACGGGTTGGCAAGAGACACGTCAGTGTCGAAGGCTGGGGAGAGTGATGCGAGGGCGTGCCGGTTTCAAACGTTCTTCAGGGTTTTCCTATTGCCAGAATTTACAGTCTGAAAGAGAACGGTACAGCGGTCCCGAATGTTGCGTTATTGCCTACACAACACACAGAATCGTCTGAGTTGTACGCCTTGGACGAGCGCTTTAAGGTTCGTCTGCCGCTGCCCATCAGCGGTCGGGTTTAGTAGCCCGATTTGATCAACGGCGTATGGCTGTCCTATCAGTCAGGCATCTCGATGTCTGTCCTCAATGGTGGCTGTACGCAGGGCACTTTCGGGTGCGCCGGTTTCGTTGATCCGCCGGTCTACTAACCTGCATACAGCCGCCACCCATTGTTTAGTAGCTCTGGAAGGTGGTCCTTACCGAGGATCAACAGATGTGTACTGACTCCTGCAACCCAACCGCGACCCTGTTCAGCGTTCGCCCTGAAGCCAACACCGAAGCCTTGCTCGCCAACGCCTACGAAACCATTGCTGGCGCGGGTGCCATGACCAACGAGTTCGCCGAAAGCCTGCCTTCTCAACATCGCTACCTGGCCTTGGCCATTCAGCAAATGATCGAACTGGGGCTGATGCTGGTAGAAGCGGCGCAAGACCGCGTGGACCGCGCCGCGTAGGTTTTTCACGCCCTGCAACAGGCTTGCCTTCCCAGGCCGCACATACCAAGGGGAAGGGGAGCCAGATACCCTGCATCGGAACCGGTCGCTCACGCATGAAGCCAAATTTAGAACATAAAAAAACCGGCCACCAAGGGCCGGTTTTTTGGTGCATCTCCCGCCAGAACCAACCTGACGCAAGACCAAAATCTGAGTGGAGCGGGTAGAGGGAATCGAACCCTCAACTAAAGCTTGGGAAGCTTTCGTTTTGCCACTAAACTATACCCGCTCAAAGCGGCTGACTTTGTACCAGATGTTCGCCGGGATTTGAAGTTTTTCTTCGAAAAATGTGTAAGTTGGGTTCATCAAGCTTGTGTGGGAGCTGGCTTGCCTGCGATTGCATCACCTGAGTGTGACTGGCACACCGCAGCGCCTGCATCGCGGGCAAGCCCGGCTCCCACATAAGCCGCCTTTCAGATAGCAAACGCATGCTGCGTCTGGCCCTGGTGATAACGCAACCGGCTCACCTGGCGTTCTGGTTTCAAAAAGCCCACCACCGCATCCCGGCTGTCCCGGCAGGCCGCCTTGTGCTCCATGTCCAGAAAATGCCCGGTCGCCTGGATGGTGCTGAAGCTGCTGTTGGCCACGTGCTGGCCAAACAGCTTGGCATCCTCGGCGCTGGTGTATTCATCCCATTCGCCATTCAAAAACAGCACCGGAATGTCGATCTGCCTGGCGGCTTTTAGGTAGCACAGCCGGTCGCTGTTGAGCACGTGGCTGATGTGGAAGTGCATCTGCCCGTATTCATGCTCGGCCAGGCCGCTCACATGCTTGTAGTTGAAGCGCTTGAACAGTGACGGCAGGTGTTTGCCGATGGTGCTGTTGACCAGGTGGCCGACGCCGTGGCGGTCGAGGTTGCCGAGGTAGTCGACACCGCGTTCGAGGTAGTCGCGCATGGGGGTGTTGATCACCGGCGAGAACGAGCTGATCACGGCCTTTTCCACCCGGCGCGGGCGGTGGGCGAGGGCGACCAGGGCAGCGGCGCCGCCCCAGGAGAACGACAGCACGTGTTCGGCGCCGAAGTGTTCGATGAGTTCCAGCAGGATCTGGCCTTCGACTTCCTTGGTCAGCATGTGCTCATGACGGTTATGGATTTTGGAGCGGCCAGCGTAGGGCTGGTCGTACAAAACCATATTGAATTGCGGGTACAGGCTTTTCACGGTTTGAGCGAAGGATGCCGTGGTGGCCATGGAGCCGTTGACCAGGATGATGGTCTTTGCAGCAACGTCCGCGCGATAGAACTCCGTGTAAACCCGATACTGACCCTGTATATCCAACACAGCGATTTCTGGCCTCATGTCGTAAGACTCCTGGCAAGCGGGTAGGGCGCGCAGATCACTCTGCACGAGCTTTATGACAGGTAGGCATACGCCTGGAAGATGAGGCCCATGTCGGTCCGATAACGGCTGGCCGACGGGTGTTGTTATGGCGGGCTGTTTGCCTGGAACGCCCATAGATCAAGCGCGGGCGGGGCAAGGTGTTTCTTGGAGGTTATGGGGCGACTCGCCAGTCATAATTTGGCTGACGTCTTGATTCAAGCAGCACAGGCGCCAGCTCGCAAGGCGCCAAGCTGGTTTTTTGCCATCACCGGCTGAACGGTCGTCAGACCTGTCGGATCTCGTCGTCAGTCAGCGGCCGATAGTGGCCCGGCGCAAGGGCGTTATCCAGCACCAAAGGCCCCATCCGCTCACGGTGCAGGCCAATCACTTTATTATCAAAGTGCCCGAACATGCGCTTCACCTGGTGATAACGGCCTTCGATGATGCTCAGACGTGCGGTCCTGGGGCTGAGTAGCTCAAGTTCGGCGGGTTGAGTGGTGAGATCTTCAAAGGCGAAATACAGGCCAGCGGCAAAGGTGGCTGCATACTCAGGACCAATGTCCTGCTCGGTTTCAACGAGGTAAACCTTGGGCAGTTTGGTCTGGGGCTGTGTCAGGCGCCGCGACCATTGGCCGTCGTTGGTGATCAGCATCAGCCCGGTGGTGTTGAAGTCCAGACGGCCGGCGATGTGCAGCTCATGCGTGTCCGGTTCACTCAGCCAATCAAGCACGGTGGGATGCACCGGGTCGGCGGTAGCGCTCACGCAGCCTTGGGGTTTGTGCAGCATGAAATAACGCGCCGGTTTGCCGGCTTGCAGTACCTCATCATCGACACAGACGCGGCTGAATGCTCGCACTTCATGGTGTGGGTCGCTGACGGCCACGCCATCAACTGTCACCCGTCGCTCAACCAGCAGCACACGCACTTGTTGGCGATTGAAACGCGGCAGGTTGCTGAGGAAACGATCAACGCGCATTACGGCTGTTCAGCCCCACGCAATTGCGCATCTACCTGCGCACAGCGTGGGCACAGGCAGGCCTTATTGCGCAGTTCATCGGGCAGCGCTTCGAGTACCGCCGGGTCGATGGTGACGCTGTAGCACCAACAGGCTTGGTCGGCGGTGCGTGGGTCGGCCAGGGTGCAGTCGTTGCGGGCACCGCAGGCAGGGCAAAGGGTGGGTGTGGTCATGTCGGTTCGGGCTGTATCGCGCAGTTCCCTGCACGATACAGCCCCGCCCTACTATTGCAAGCTGCGCAGGTAGCCGCGCCAGCCGCCGAAGTGGCTGATGTCCACGGCGCCGGTCAAGCCGTAGGGCTCGCAGATGAAGCCGGTTTCCCAACGCCCGTCGGCCAGTTGCACCTTGCCCAGGCCCAAGGGGGCGGGGATACCGGTGAGGAAGGAGCCCAATTCGCGGCTCGGCAGCTCCCACACTTCCACCTCAATGGCCACGCCGCCTTCACTCACCCGCAACATGCCGGGGCGACAGGGTGGCCCACCGGCCAGCGCGAACAACTGATAGTCGGCCGAGCTGTGGGTGCGCTCCAGCAGGCGCGCGCCACGCCGCACTAATTGGCCGTTAAGCGCCAGCCCCTGCAGGTGCGCGCCGCACACCACCAGCCGGGTAAAGTCATGACCTGCGCTGCCGACAGGCACAGGCAGCGACGTATCGTGCTGGCGCTGCAACGCATCCGCCACGCCCAACAGGTATTGGTCGGTGAACGCTCGGCCAAACAGCGTCACACCCCAAGGCAAACCGTTGTGCATAAAGCCGCTGGGCACGGCGACGGCGGCGTAATCCAGCAGGTTCATGAAGTTGGTGTAGTAGCCCAGCTCGGCGTTGCGCAGCACCGGTTCGGCGCGCAGTTCTTCCAGCGTCACCGGGCGGCCTATGGTCGGCGTCAGTACGCAGTCGAGGCCTTCAAGCATGCCATCGCACTGCGCTTTCAAGGCTTGCAGGCGGTACTGCGCACGGAAGGTCTGTACGCCGTTTACCGCTGGCGCTTTGGCCAGCACCGCACGAATCACCGGCAGCACGGCCTCGGGGTTCTGCTCCATCAGTTCACCGGCCACGCTGTAGCGTTCAGCCACCCACGGCCCTTCGTAGAGCAGGCGCGCGGCTTCCAGGAAGGGCGACAGGTCCAGCGTCACCGGCTCGCCACCCAGTGCAATCAAGCGGTCGATGGCCTGCGCAAACAACTGCGGGCCTTGCTCGCAGCCGAAGTACTCCAGGTCCTGCTCGCGCGGTACGCCAAAACGAAACGCGCGGGGTGCGCCAAACGCCGATGCATCATTCCACGCCGGGTTCGCTCGGCTGTACGCATCCAACGGATCGAGTTTGGCAGTCAGCGCCAGTAACTGGCTGGCCTCGCGCGCGGTGCGGGTAAAGGTGGTGACGCAATCCAGCGTGCGGCACGCCGGCACCACGCCGGCTGTGGAGATCAAGCCTTTGCTCGCCTTGAGCCCCACCAGGTTATTCAGCGCCGCCGGCACCCGCCCGGAACCGGCCGTGTCGGTGCCCAGGGCAAAACTCGCGACACCCAACGCGACGGCCAGTGACGACCCGGCGCTGGAACCGCCCGACGGATACTCCGGCAACACGCTGTTGGGGCACGCGCCATACGGCGAGCGGCTGCCATTGAGCCCGGTGGCGAACTGGTCGAGGTTGGTCTTGCCCACTGGCACCGCGCCCAAGGCGATCAACTGCTCGACAATGCTCGCGTTGCGCTGCGGCACATAGGCGAACGCCGGGCACGCGGCGGTGGTGGGAATGCCAGCCAAGTCGATGTTGTCTTTGATCGCAAACGGTACGCCGAATAACGGCAACTCAGCCGGTTCACGCGCGTCCAATGCGGCCAGGTACGGCTCCAGCTCCGCTTCGGTAAGCAAGTGGATAAACAGGTGATAATCGGGGTTCAAGTGCGCGGCTTTCTCGCGCAGGTGCAGCAGCACTTCACGGGGCGTGGTGTCGCCGCTCAGGTAGGCATTGCGCAGGTTGTCCAGTTGCAGGTTCATGGCTTGTCCGCCTGTAGAAATAGAAGAGTCAGTCACGTTCGAGCACCACCACCCGTTGCCCGGCGCCGATGCCGCTGCCGGGTTGCACGGGGATCTCGCGCACGGTGCCGGCGAACGGCGCCACTACCGGGATTTCCATTTTCATTGACTCCAGAATCACCAGCACATCGCCAGCCGACACGCGCTCGCCGTTAGCCACCTGGACTTGCCAGAGGTTGCCGGCGATCGGGCTGTCGACACTGATTTGGTTGGCCTGCAACGGCGTGTCTGCACCTTGTGGTGCCGCGAGTTCTTCACTGTCGAAATGCGCCTGGCCACTGGCAATCCAGCGTTCACGCTCGGCATTGAAGGCGTGCTGCTGATGCTCACGAAACGCGCCAATGCTTGCGGCTTCGCGCGCGAGGAAAACCTGATACTCCGCGAGGTTCAACTGGCTGTGCTCGATGCTCAATTCAAAGCGCCCCAGCGGAAAGTCGCGCCGGATCTGCACCAGCTCATCAGCCGTCACCGGGTAAAAACGGATCTGGTCAAAGAACCGCAATAACCACGGCTTGCCATCAAACGCCGAGACCTCCCGGTAGCGGTTCCACATCTGCAAGGTGCGGCCCACAAACTGATAACCGCCCGGGCCTTCCATGCCGTACACGCACAAATAAGCGCCGCCAATGCCCACCGAATTCTCGGCGGTCCAGGTGCGCGCCGGGTTGTATTTGGTGGTCACCAGACGGTGGCGCGGGTCCAGCGGCGTGGCCACCGGAGCGCCGAGGTAGACGTCACCCAAGCCCATCACCAAGTAGCTGGCATCGAACACCGTGTGGCGCACCTCGTCGAGGTTGGCGAGGTCGTTGATGCGGCGAATGAACTCCAGGTTGCTCGGGCACCACGGCGCGTCCTTGCGCACGGTGGTCATGTATTTTTCGATCGCCAGCTGGCACGCCGGGTCGTCCCACGACAGCGGCAAGTGCACGATGCGCGAGGGCACTTGCAGGTTGGGGGTGGCGCACACAGCGGCCCATTGCGTGGTGATCAACGCCAGTAAACCAGCCAGCGGCAGTTGTTCGGGCTGGTAGTGGATTTGCAGGGAACGGATGCCTGGGGTCAGGTCGATGACACCTGGCAGGGCGAGAGTTTCCAGGGCTTGCATGAGTGCATGAGCACGAAAGCGCAGCACCAGGTCCAGCTCGGGGGCGCCGATTTCCAGCAGCAGGTGAGTGTCGCCGGCGAGGCGGGCGACGAGGCGGGTGTCGCCTTCACCCAACTCCAGCACCACAGGCGATCCGATCGTAAGTGGGCCACGGTCGATGTGGGAGCCGGGCTTGCCCGCGATGGCATCAATGTGGTCTGCCTGAGGTACCGAGTTGTCTGGATCGCAGGCAAGCCAGCTCCCACATTGATCCCATTTCAGGGCGAGGTCGCGGGCGGTTTTCAGGTTCACCGGTTCGAACCGCAGTTTGTCCCCGGCCTTGAGTTGCCCCAACTGCCAAAGGTCCGCCTCGATCACCGTCACCGGGCACACAAACCCGCCAAGGCTCGGCCCATCCGGCCCCAGGATCACCGGCATGTCCCCGGTGAAATCCACCGCGCCGATGGCATAGGGGTTGTCATGGATATTCGACGGATGCAGCCCCGCTTCGCCACCGTCCGTGCGCGCCCATAAAGGTTTTGGCCCGATCAGTCGCACGCCGGTGCGGCTGGAGTTGAAGTGCACTTCCCATTGGGTGGCGAAGAAGGTGACGATGTATTCAGGCTTGAAGTATTCCGGCGCGCCGTGCGGGCCATAAATCACCCGCAGCGTGCGCACCGCAGGCAGGGGTTCCGCGATCAATTGCTGGCCGGCGTCGGCGTCTGTCAGTGGCAGCAAATGCAACACATCGCCAGTGCGTAAAGCGCGCCCGGCGTGCCCGCCGAACTGGCCGAGGGTGAAGGTGCTTTTGCTGCCCAGGTAATCTGGCACTTGCAACCCGCCGCGCAGGCACAGATAGCTGCGCGCACCGGCACCTATGATGCTGCCAAGGCTCAACACCGCGCCTGCTTCAATCCGCAACGCGGTGTTCATCGGCACTGGTTGGTCGTTCAGCAACAGCGTGATGGCTGCGCCGGTAACAGCGACGACCGCCGCGCAATTAAAGCGCAACAGCGGCCCATTCATGGTGATTTCCAGCGCCGCCGCGCCGTCGTCGTTACCCAGCAGGCGATTGCCCAGGCGCAGTGCGCGGCTGTCCATTGGCCCGGAGGGCGGCACACCGACGGCCCAGTAGCCGAGGCGGCCGGGGTAGTCCTGCACACTGGTTTGGGTGCCGGCGCTGAGCACTTCGAAGGTGCTGGCGCTGTAGACCAGGCCTTCCAGGCAACGCGTCCACGGGCGGCCGCTGGCAAACGGCGTGGCCAGCAGGATTTGGCGCAGGTAGTCGCGGTTGGTTTCCACGCCGTAGAGCTGGCTGTCGCTCAATGCCTGATGCAGATTCAGACGCGCCTGTTCGCGGGTCGGCGCCCACGTGATGAGCTTGGCGATCATCGGGTCGAAGTAGGGCGGTATCTCGCAACCGGCTTGCACCCAGGTGTCGATCCGCAAACCTTCAGCCGTCGGGAAATCCACACGGGTTAACAGGCCTGGGCTCGGCTGGAAATCCTTGCCTGGATCTTCCGCATACAGCCGCGCCTGAATCGCGTGGCCCTGAGGGTGCAGCTTCAATTCGCTCAACGCAGGTAGTTCACCCGCCGCCAATTGCACCATCCAGCGAACAAGGTCGACGCCCCAGACTTGTTCGGTGACGCCGTGTTCTACCTGCAGGCGCGTGTTCACTTCGAGGAAGTAGAAGCGGCCGTCAGCGCTGTCAAAGATGAACTCTACGGTGCCGGCGCTGCGGTAATTGACCGCCCTGGCCAGGGTGATGGCCGCCGTGCACAAGGCTTCGGCCATGCCGTCGGGCAGGTTCGGCGCGGGTGTTTCTTCGAGGACTTTCTGGTTGCGCCGTTGCACGGAACAGTCGCGCACGCCAAGGGCGATGACGTCGCCCAAACCGTCGCCGAACACCTGCACTTCCAGGTGGCGGGCGTGCTCGATGTATTTCTCGATAAACACACCGGCATCGCTGAAGTTGTTTTGCCCCAGGCGTTTGACCGCTTCAAAGGACTCACTCAGCTCTGTCGCATTGTGGCACACACGCATGCCGATGCCACCGCCGCCTGCGGTGCTTTTGAGCATGACCGGATAGCTCACGGTTTCGGCCGCCAGCAACGCTGTATCGAGGCTGTCGAGCAGCTCGGTGCCTTCCAATAATGGAATTTGATGGTGTTTGGCCAAGGCCCGCGCGGTGTGCTTGAGGCCGAATACGCGCAGCTGTTCGGGTGTCGGACCGACGAAGGCTATCCCCGCATTTTCGCAGGCTTGGGCAAAGGCGGCGTTCTCTGAGAGAAAACCGTAGCCAGGATGAATCGCCTTGGCGCCACAGGCCTTGGCGGTGGCGAGGATTTTTTCCACTGCCAGGTAGGTGGCCGCCGCCGCGCCTTCGCCGAGGCTGTAGGCCTCGTCGGCTTGCTGGATATGCAGGCTGGCTGCGTCGGCTTCGGCGTAGACGGCGATGCCTTTGACCTGCAGCTCGCGCAAGGTGCGCAGGATGCGGCAGGCGATGGCGCCACGGTTGGCGATCAAGAGTTTTTCGAACATGGCAAAACCCTGCGGGCCGTCCCGCAAAGTGAGGGAGCACTGCGGTCGTCCGCAGTGCCTGTGGTCAGTGTGGGAGCCGGGGTTGCCCGCGATGGCGGTAGGGCAGTCAGCTTATCGGTTGGCTGATGGACCGCTATCGCAGGCAAGCCAGCTCCCACAGTTGATCGCTAGTGTTTTCGGATGCATTGCCCGGCTCGGGACTGGCACAGGGCGAATAACCACTTACGCAGGCGTTTTATTTTCAGTTCCATACCAGTAACTCCGCAGCCGTCGGGTTGTAGCCATTGCATGGATTGTTCAGTTGCGGGCAGTTGGAGATCAGCACGATCACGTCCATCTGCGCACGCAGGTCGACGTACTTGCCGGGCGCGGAAATGCCGTCTTCAAAGGTCAGCCCGCCGTCGGCGGTGACCGGCACATTCATGAAGAAATTGATGTTCGGCCCGATGTCACCTTTACCCAGCCGACCGTCGTGGGCGCAGGCGCGCAGGTAGTTGTCGCGGCAGCTGTGCATGTAGCGTTTTTCCAGGGCGTAGCGCACGGTGTTGCTCTCTTGGGCACAGGCACCGCCGAGGGTGTCGTGGCGCCCGCAGGTGTCATCGACGATGGTCAGCATCGGCTGGCCAAGGTTGGAATACAGCACGCTGCCGGTGCTCAGGTACACGCGGTTTTGCCGGCGTAATGTGCGCTGTACGTCGTAGCGTTCCTTGGGGTTTTTGCGGCTGTAGAACAGCGTGTCGACGGCCTGGTTGCCCTCCAGGTCGAGGATGCGCAGGGTCTGCCCGGCCTTGACCTCCATCAGCCATGGCTCGCCAGCAGGAATGGTGGCGCGGTACACGGCTGCCTCGGGTTGTTTCAGTGCGATAGACATGGCAGTTCCTCAGGCGAACAGGCGGTCGGTGTTGATAAAGCCGCGCTCGTTTTCCGGGCGCGAAGTGCGGCAGTGTTCGGCGACACTGGAATCGGCGTTCATCCAGCTGAGTTTCAGCGGTTGCGGCGCGTAGTTCGGGTTGGGGTCCATCGGGTGTTGCAGCGCGGTCAGCACCACGAGTGTGTCCATCGGCGCGTAGAGTTCGATGTAGTCGCCGGCTTTGGAATTGCCCGGCACAAAGTGCAGGCCGCCGCCTTCGTCAACGCTGACCCGGCTGAACAGGTTGAGGGTCATCAGCAGGTCGCTAAGCCCCAACCCCCACTTGCCCAATTCCACCAGCAGGTTGTCGGTGCCGTTGCGAAAGAAGCCGTTGCGCAGCTCCTGATAACGGCCCTGGCCGTACTTTTCAGCGACCTCGGCGGCGCACAGCACGCCGCCGATGCTGTCACTCCAGCCGCAGGTGTCGGCGGTGATGGCGGCCAGCACGCGGCCCATGTCCGAGTACAGGCAGTGGCCGCGGGTGAGTTTGGCGGTGTGTTGGCATTTGAGGCTGTCGGGCAGGTTCAGACGCTCGGTTTTTTCATTGGCATTGAGCAGGGTCAGGCTGACGTTGGCACCACCGCGAATATCCGTGAGGCGCAGCAGTTGGCCGCGCTTGAGCACAAAGGAGCGGTGGCCGCCGCCGGGTAGCATTTCTTCGGCGAAGGGTGGGAACAGTTGAATGGAATCGGTCATTTGCAAGTCGCTCCAAGTTCGGCGGCCAGCGCTTTGCGGCGCTCGCTGTTCAAAGGGATGTCGTAGGTGATGCGCGCGCCATAGGCGCCGGGGGCGTGGGGGTCGACACGGACTTTGTCGAACACCAGCAAGCGTGTGCCGAGGCTGAAACCTTCGCTGAGGTCGTGGGTGACCATGAACACCGTCAGCCGGGTTTCGCGCCATAGCGCCAGCAACAGCTGATGCATGTCTTTGCGAATGCCCGGGTCGAGGGCGCCGAAGGGTTCGTCCAGCAGCAACACGCGGGGTTTCATGATCAGGGCTTGGGCGATGGCCAGGCGTTGCTGCATGCCGCCGGAGAGCTGCGCCGGGTATTTGTCCAGTGCGTGGCCGAGGCCGACTTTTTGCAGCAGGGCGGCGGCCTGTTCCCGTGCGTCTTGTTTGGCTTTGCCGAACAGCCGTCCCAGCAGCGGCGAGCGCGGTAGCTCAAGGCCAAGCGCAACGTTGTCCAGCACCGTCAAATGCGGGAACACCGAGTAACGCTGGAACACCACGCCACGGCTGGCATCCGGCTCGCCGGCAAGTGGTTGGCCGTCCAGCAGGATCTGGCCTTTGCTCGCGGTTTCCTGGCCCAGCAACAAGCGCAGGAAGGTCGATTTGCCGCAGCCGGACGTGCCGACCAGGGTGCAAAACTCACCCTCATCGACATGCAGGTTGAGCCCTTCCAGCACCACCTGTTCGCCATAGCGCTGCCACACATTGTTGACGCTGATAAAACTCATGGCCGCGCTCCTTCGTACCAGGGGAACGCACGCCGTGTGAGGGTTTTGAGGCCCCAGTCCATCAGCCAGGCGAGCAGGGTGATCCACACCACGTAGGGCAAGATCACGTCCATCGCCAGGTAGCGGCGCACCAGGAAGATCCGGTAGCCGAGGCCGTCGGTGGAGGCGATGGCCTCGGCGGCGATCAGGAACAACCACGCCGAGCCGAGCATCAGCCGCAGCGAGATCAGCAAGCGCGGCAGCAGTTGCGGCAGTACCACGCGCAGCATCAAGGTCCAGGTGGACGCGCCGAGGGTCTGCGCCTTGACCAGCAGCTCCACGGGGATTTCCCGCGCGCGTTGCTCCAAGTCACGGGCCAGCGCCGGGGTGATACCGATGACGATCAGCATCACCTTGGACAGTTCGCCCAGGCCAAATACGATGAACAGAATCGGCAATATCGCCAAAGGTGGCACCATCGACAGCACCGTGAGCAGGGGCGATAGCGGCGCGCCAAACAGCGGCAATGTGCCGGCGGCGATGCCCAGGCACAGGCCGGCGAGGGCGCTGATGCCCAAGCCGATCGCCAGGCGGCGCAGGCTGGAGGCGCTGTCTTGCCACAGCACATATTCACCGGTACGCGTATCGGCGCTGAACGCCAGGCGTTTCACCGCGTCGCCCATTTGCGCGGCGCTGGGCAGCAGTTTGTCGTTGGGGTTATCCGCCAGGCGCTCGGCCGAGCCTACAAAGTAGGCGAACAGCAGCAGGGCGAACGGCAGCAGCACCAACAGCAGGCGGCTGGAGCGTTCCGGGTGACGGTTGATCAGGCGCATGGCCGGGTCCTCTTACAGCGTGCCTTCGGCGGCCATCTGTACGTAGCTGGGGTCGAAATGCAGCTTGAGGTTGGCGGTGTCGCCGTTGGTTACGCCATTGGCGAAGCTCATGCCCACGGCGCTGGCGTCCCTGGCCCCTTCGCCGAGCAGGCCGTGTTTAAACGAGAACTCGGCGACCTTGCGCAGGGTGGCGGGCAGTTGCGCGCTGGTGGCGAACGCCAGCGCTTCCTTGGGCGTGGCGAACAGCTTGGTGGTGTCCAGTTGCGCCTGGAAACCCTTGAGGTCGGTGCCGGAGGCCTTGGCCATATGTTCAAACGCCGCGGTGCTGGCAGCGTTTTTGGCGTTCATCAGCGCGACCACTTCAAACCAGGCACCGGTCAGCGCTTTGCCCAGGGCCGGGTTGTCTTTGAGGGTTTGGGTGTTGACCACCATCATGTCCATGATTTCGCCGGGCACTTTGCTGGAGTCGAACACTTGGGTGACGCCCGGTTTAGCCTTGATCTCGGAGAGCATCGGGTTCCAGGTGGTCACGGCTTGCACCTGGTCGGTGTTGAAGGCCGCGGCGATGTCGGCGTCGGAGGTGTTGACGACTTTGAGGTCTTTTTCGGTGAGATCAGCGGATTCCAGGGCGCGGGCCAGCAGGTAGTGAGACACCGAGAGTTCCACCAGGTTGACGTTCATGCCCTTGAGGTCGGCCACGGTCTTGCCGGTGCCCTTGATCACCACGCCATCATTGCCGTTGGAAAAGTCGCTGACCACCAGCGCGGTGCTGTCCACACCACCGGCGGCGGGAATGGTCAGGGCGTCCATGTTGGTCATGGTGCAGCCGTCGAACTGGCCAGCGGTGTATTGGTTGATGGACTCGACATAGTCATTGAGCTGCACCATGTCGATCTTGATGCCGTACTTCTTGGCCCACTTGTCGAGGATGCCTTGGCTGCCGGCGTATTCCCACGGCATCCAGCCGGCATAGATAGTCCAGCACACACTGAAGTGGTCTTTGGTCGCGGCTTGGGTTTGAAAGCTCAGCACGGCGGCGAAGGCGGCGGCGAGCAGGGCGGGTAAACGGATTGTGGGCATGGGGCTTCTCCAGTTGAACATGGGCGAGCAGGAGCAACGCGGCACCGTGAACGGTGGCTTGTCTCCCGGGCTTTTATCCCGCCGTGTAACCTCAACTGGAGGTCGCCAACTCTCGGACCAGCCACTCGCTTTTCAAGCGAGCCGGAACCCTAGTCGGCCATTGCAAATTGTGGTGCCGCGAACCTGTGATGAATCCTGCACGGGAGAGGCAAAGCGAGAGTCGTGCCAACTGGGCCAGAGGCCCGGTTTACGGCCGGGCGTGGCGGGGAAGAGGGGTGTGCGTGCGCCACTCGGGTGCGTTGGCGCACTGCAATGAGGCGGTTACAACCGGAACTTGCTGACCAGCACGTTGAATGAGGTGGCCAAGCGGGACAGGTCCTGGCTGGAGGCGTTGGTCTGGTTGGCACCGGCAGCGGTCTGGGTCGACAGGTCCTGGATGTTGAGGAGGTTGCGGTCCACTTCGCGGGCTACCTGCGCCTGCTCTTCCGACGCGGAGGCGATCACCAGGTTGCGTTCGTTGATCTTCGCCACGCTGGCGGTGATGCGTTCCAGGGCTTCGCCGGCGTTTTGCGCCAGGGTTTGGGTGTTGTTGGCCCAGGTCAGGCTTTTGTTCATGGCTGCCACGGCGTCATCGGCGCCGACCTGCACTTCGCCGATCATTTTTTCGATATCGACGGTGGAGGTCTGGGTGCGATGGGCCAGCGCGCGGACTTCATCGGCCACCACCGCAAAACCACGGCCTTGCTCACCCGCGCGTGCGGCTTCGATGGCGGCGTTAAGGGCCAGCAGGTTGGTCTGGTCGGCGATACCGCGGATCACGTCGATCACCTTGCCGATCTCGCGCACCTGGCTGGCCAGGTCGGCCACCGATTGTGTCGAATCGTTGATCTCGACCACCATCGAACTCATACCGGACACGGCCTGCGCCACCTGCTCACGGCCTTCCTCCGCTTCAGTGGTGGCCTGGCGCGAGGCTTCGGAGGTCGACACCGCATTGCTTGCCACTTCATCCACCGCCGCCGTCATCTGGTTGACGGCAGTGGCGGCTTGCTGGATTTCGTCATTCTGGCGCGTGAGGCCACGGCTGCTTTCGTCGGTGACCGCACTGAGTTCTTCAGCGGCGGAGGCGAGCTGGTCGGCGGCGTTGGCGATTTCCACCAGCGTGCTTTTCAGCCCGCCCTGCATGTCGGCCAATGCCATCAACAATTTTCCGGCTTCGTCAGTACGGTCGGTGATGATGGCTTGGGTCAGGTCACCCTTGGCAATGCGTTGGGCGCTCTCGACGGCCTGGGCGATAGGGCGGGTGATCAGGCGGGTGATCAGCACGCCAATGATGAGGGCGATGATGAAGGCCAGCACGATGCCGCTGATCATCCAGGTCAACGCGCTGCTGCGCAGGTCGGCGGCGGCGGCGGCGCCTTCCTGGATCTGGCGGTTGTTGGAATCGATAATCACACGGATCAGCTCGCGCGCCTGACGGAACAGCTCATTGTTGGTGCTGTTGAGCTGAGCGCGCGCCTGCTCGAGCTGGCCGCCGTTCATCATCGCGACGATGCGCTCGGAGTTGCTGATGTAGGTGGGCCAGATCTGGTCGAGCTTGTCACCGGCTGCCCGTTCGTCGTCTGCCAGCGGCGTGGCGCGGTAGGTGGCGTAGGCGCTCTGGCTGCGTTTGAGTTCGTTGGCGATGTCCTGGGTCACGCGGTCGCGGTCCTGGGCGGAGACGTCGCCCTTGCTGGCGTCCAGCAAACGGTACAGACCACGGTTGTGGGCGACCAGACCATTGAGCGTACTTGCCGTGTTGCTGACGGAAACCAGGTTGTTGGAGAACGTGAGTTCCAATGCGCTGGAAAGGCGCACGACGCTTTTGATACCCAGCAGGCCAACCCCGAGGGTGACCAGTGCGCACAGTAGGAATGAAAGCAGCAGCTTGGTTGAAATTTTCATGACTCTAATCCGGCGATATTGGCGAGGGGCGCACGATAGAGCCTCCCTGGCCATGTGCGATGTCATAGTGACATCATCGCAATCGACAAGGTTCCGGGCCAGCAAAATTTACTGAATCGATAAAGTAACTTGATAGTTACCGGGATGCGCAACGGATCGTATCGACCGCCTACGGTCATGTATCAAGTTGTTACCAAAACGCACCAGATCTGGTTTTCGATGTCCGATACTGTGTCATTCGGCGAAAGTCGGGTGCCGCCCTCCCGCGTCGCTGGAGGTGCTCTTCCGCGGTCCAGGAGGCCGCCATGTATCGACGACTGCTGCTCAGCGCTTTACTCGGTCTTACCCTTTCTGCTTGTGTGCCCTACTACGATGGAGGCGGTAGCTACTATCGATCCGAGGTCTACACCGCGCCGGCGCCGGCGTATTACTACGGCGGTGGCACGTACTATTCGGCGCCACGTTATTACGCACCGGCTCCGCGCTATTACGCCCCCGCACCGCGTTACTACTCGGCGCCGCGTTATTACCAACCGGCCCCGCGCTACTACCCCTCGGGCCCAAGGGGCGGTTACCGGCCTTATCCGAACCAGGGTTGGGGCGATCACGGCGGCAGAGGCGGGCACGGTCGGGGTGGCGATCATGGAGGTGGCCGCGGCGGTCACCGCTGACAGGCCTTGAATGCAAACGGCGCAGGAAGCGCCGTTTTTTGTGGGCGACACTTTTCAGTAATCGGACAAATCCGCCAGCGGATGCCGGCCTTCCCACACCTTGTTGAAATGCGCCTGCACCACCGCGTCCGGGATCGTATTGATATCCGGCCAATGCCAATGGGGCGTCTGGTCCTTATCGATCAACCGTGCCCGCACGCCTTCGGCAAACTCCGGGTAACGGCAGCAATTGAGGCTCAGTGTGTATTCCATCTGGAACACCTCGGCCAACGACAGGTGCCGCGCCCGCTGGATCTGCTCCCACACCAGGTGCGCGGTCAGCGGGCAGCCTTCACTCAGGTTTTTGCCGGCGCGGCTGAACAGCGGGTCGGCGTGCTCACGTAACGGGCTCAAGGCGCGCCAGGCACAGCGCACATCAGCCACATCCAGCCATTCGTCGATCTGCGCACGGCGCGGCAGCCATTGCGCTTCGGGTTGCTGGTCAACGGCTTCCTGGGCGAGCGCCTTGAGCAGGCTGTTGAGCTGCATCGCGGTTTGTTCCTGCCAGTTCAATTGCAGCAGGCCATCTATCAACGCTTCCTGCTGGTCATCGCGCAGGAAACGGTCGGCCAGGCCCAGGTCCAACGCATCGCGGCCGTTGATATGGGCGCCGGTGAGGCCAAGGAATAACCCCAGCTTGCCCGGTAACCGCGACAGGAACCAACTGGCCCCAACATCCGGGTACAGGCCGATGCTGATCTCGGGCATGGCCAGGCGGCTGCTCGGTGTGACGATACGCACCGAAGCGCTCTGCAGCAGGCCCATACCACCGCCGAGCACATAACCGTGTCCCCAGCAGATCAGCGGTTTGGGGTAGGTGTGCAGGCGGTAGTCGAGGCGGTATTCAGCGGCGAAGAACTGCGCGGCCAGGGCGGGCACTTCGCCGGGGAGTTCACGGCAGGCCTGGGCCAGGCTGCGGACTTCGCCACCGGCGCAAAAGGCTTTGGGGCCATTGCCGCGCAGCAGTACACACACGATATTCGGGTCTTTGGCCCAGGCCTCCAGGCGTTCGTCCAAGGCCAGGATCATGGGCAGGGACAGTGCGTTGAGGGATTTTTCCGCGTCCAGGCTGGCGATGCCGAGGCGGGCACCGTCGCTGCCGGTCAGCTCTTCGAAGTGCAGGTTCATCGTGACCTCAATCGAGAAAGTGAAGGTTCAGTATGAACGCTTCAAAGGAAAGTGCCGATGATGTGTCAGATCAATTGACAAGCGGGGTCGGCTTTCCTAGGGTTCGCCCATTCTTTTTTACACGATGAACACACCATGACCGAAGGCGACCGCATCAAACTCGAACCCAGCTGGAAACACGCCCTGCGGGATGAGTTCGACAAGCCCTACATGGCCGAACTACGCGAGTTCCTGCGCCAGGAACATGCCGCCGGCAAAGAGATTTACCCGCCTGGCCCGTTGATTTTCAACGCGCTTAACTCAACGCCTTTGGACAAGGTCAAGGTGGTGATCCTCGGCCAGGACCCGTACCACGGCCCCGGCCAGGCTCATGGCTTGTGCTTCTCGGTACAACCGGGCGTGCCAACGCCGCCGTCGCTGGTCAATATCTACAAAGAACTCAAGCGCGACCTGAACATCGACATTCCCAACCACGGCTGCCTGCAAAGCTGGGCCGACCAGGGCGTGCTGATGCTCAACACCACCATGACCGTGGAGCGCGCGAATGCCAATGCCCACGCGGGCAAGGGCTGGCAGTTCTTTACCGATCGTGTGATCGAAGTGGTCAGCGAGCACCAGCCGCACCTGGTGTTCCTGTTGTGGGGCGCCCATGCGCAAGGCAAGCAAAAGCTGGTGGATGCGACCAAGCACCTGGTGCTGACCTCGGTGCACCCGTCGCCGCTGTCGGCGTATCGCGGGTTTTTGGGGTGTGGGCACTTCGGTCGTACCAACAAGTTTCTTGAGCAGAATGGCGAGACGCCGATTGAGTGGCGGTTGCCGCCAGCCTGAAGGTTAACCGCAACCTACTGTGGGAGCTGGCTTGCCTGCGATGACGATCTATCAGCCGATACATTTATTGACTGAACCACCGCTATCGCAGGCAAGCCAGCTCCCACATTGGAATTTTGTGAAGGCTTAGATTTTTTCCGGCTGACGATTCCAGTGCCTGAACAACGGCTCAGCCAAAAACAGCACAAACAACAAGCGCATCACTTGCATCGCCGTTACCAGCGGCACCGATAGCTGCAAAGTCTCTGCCGTGAGGCTCATTTCGGCAATGCCGCCCGGCATCATGCCCAAGGTGAGTGAGCGCAAATCCAGCTGCGTCAGCGCGCTCAAGCCCACCGCCGCCAACGTCGCAAGCGCCATGGTCAAGGCGGTGCCGATCAAGGTACGGCCCATGAACGACGGCGCACGACGGAAGAACTGACGGTTGAAGTGGCAGCCCAGGCCGCTGCCGATCAGCCACTGGCCGATCTGGCTGCCGCCGTCCGGCAGGCCGTAATGCAAGTCCCAGACAACACTGGCAGTCGCGCTGACCAACAGTGGCCCGAACAACCACGGGTTTGGCTGACGTAAACGCTGCCAGCCCCAGGCCACCAGCGCGCCCAGCGGGAACAGCAGCGCCAGCCAACCCCAACTCACTGGCGCCGGGTGAAACTGCGGCGTGCCGCCTTCGAGCAAGTACTTGAAGATCGCCGGCACACACAGCACCACCACCAGCACACGCAAACTTTGCCCCGCTGCGACACGGCTGAGCACTGCGCCATTACGGGCGCCGAGGTTGACCATTTCACCGGAACCGCCCGGCATGCTGGAGAAAAACGCGGTGGCGCGGTCTTCGCCGCTGCGGCGCATTAACCACACGCCGACCACGCTCGACAGGCTGGTGATCAGCGCACCGAAGAAAATCAGGCCGAAGTGGCTCATCACTTGCTCGATCACCACCGGCGTGAAGTGCAGGCCGATGCCGATGCCTACCACCCATTGGCCACATTTGCGCCCGCCGGGAATCTCCGCCAACTGCCACGGCGTGAGGCAGCGCACCAGGATAATCGCCAGCAACGAGCCGACCATATAGGGCAAAGGCCAGCCGACGAGGCTGGCCAGGTAACCGCCGGCCAGGCCGACCAGCGGTGTTGCCCACCATTGTTTAAAGGTGACCTCAGACATCGGCCAGGGCGCGACGCTGTTGGGCACGTTTACGCCAGATACGCAGCAGCGGCACGAACAACATGATCGCCGTCAGTACCCACACGCCAAAGGTGATCGGGCTGGACCAGAGGATTTCCAGCGCACCGTTGGAGATCGACAGCGCGCGGCGCAGGTTCTGCTCCATCAGGCCACCGAGGATAAAGCCCAGCAGTACCGGCGACAGCGGGAAGTCCAGCTTGCGCAGGATGTAACCGAAGATGCCGATGCCGACCATCAGGAACAGGTCGAAGGTGGTGGCGTGAACCGCGTACACACCGATGGCGGTGATGATGGCGATCACCGGCACCAGCGCCCAGTTCGGTACGGCGAGGATGCGCGTGAAGATGCGGATCATCGGGATGTTGAGGATCACCAGCATGATGTTGGCGACAAACAACGAAGCGATCAGGCCCCAGACGATGTCCGGTTGCTGTTGGAACAGCAGCGGGCCGGGGGTGATGTTGTACAGCGACAGGGCGCCGATCATCACTGCGGTGGTGCCAGAACCTGGCACGCCGAGAGTCAACATGGGGACCAGAGCGCCACAAGCGGCCGCGCCGATCGCAGTTTCCGGTGCAGCCAGACCGCGTTTGTCACCTTTACCGAATTCGCCCGAGGCGCCGGCGATGCGCTTCTCGGTCATGTAGGCCACGGCACTGGCCAAAGTCGCGCCGGCACCCGGCAAGACACCCATGATAAAGCCGAGCACGCCGCAACGAATGTTCACGACAAACACTGATGCGGCTTCCTTGACATTGAACATCATGCGCCCAGTGGCTTTCACGGCTTCCTGGCCACGGTGGGTTTTTTCCAGCAGCAACAGGATTTCGCTGATGGAGAACAGGCCCAGTACCAACACCACAAACTGGATGCCGTCGGTGAGGTGGATGTTGTCGCCGGTAAAACGGTACACGCCGCTGTTGGCATCGATGCCCACGGCCGAGAGGAACAGGCCGATCAGCGCTGCAACAAACGTCTTCAGCGGTTTGTCACCGGCCATGCCGCCCAGGCAGACAATCGCGAACACCATCAGTACGAAATATTCCGCCGGGCCGAAGGCAATCGCCCATTTGGCCAGCAGCGGCGCAAACAGCACCATGCCGCAGGTGGCGATAAACGCGCCGATGAACGAACTCCATGCCGACAGCGACAACGCCACACCGGCCAGGCCTTTGCGGGCCATCGGGTAGCCGTCGAGGGTAGTCATTACGGTAGAAGCTTCGCCCGGGATGTTGAGCAGGATCGAGCTGATACGGCCGCCGTATTCGCAGCCCAGGTACACGGCCGCGAGCAGGATCAGCGCCGATTCCGGCGGCAGGCCCAACGCGAACGCGATGGGGATCAACAAGGCCACGCCGTTGATCGGGCCCAGGCCTGGCAACAGGCCGACCACGGTGCCGATCAAGGTGCCACACAGCGCGGTCACCAGGTTGTAAGGGGTCAGTGCAACGCCGAAGCCCTGGCCCAAATAGCTGAACGTATCCATATCAGTTCTCCAGAACTTCAAGCAGGCCGAGGGGCAGCGGTACATCCATGGCCTTGTCGAACAGCAGGTACAGGCCGATAGCCATGAGGGTGACGATCACTACGCTGGGCAACCAGCGGCCGCCATACAGGCGTGCCATCGGAATACCGATCAACATGCTGCTGAGGATGAAACCCAAGGGCTCGAAAGTGCCGGCGAACACGATCAGCAGCGCGACGCAAAGGCTGATCTTGATCAGGGTTTCGCGGTCCAGCGCGGGTTCTTCTTCGGTGTGCTTGGTTGGCTGCGGGCGAAAGATCATGTAGATCAGGCCCAGGCTCATCAGGCCGAGCATCAGCAGCGGAAAGGCACGTGGGCCGACCGGCTCGTAGGAAAACGCCGCCTGATACGGCCAGGCCATCAGTGCCAGGCCGGCGCAGACCAGCAGCATCACCGAGGCGAAAATGCGTTGTAAGAGCATGTGGAACTCCTGGGCCGCGCCGCCCGTTAAAGAGGGCGCAGCCGTGCAAAAGAGGGGCGATTACTGGATCAGGCCGAACTCTTTGGCCAGCACTTTGTAGTCAGCCACCTGTTTCTTCACGTAGGTGTCCAGCTCCGGGCCGGTCATGGCAAACGGGAACAGCTCGCGCTGGTCACGCAGCTTGGCGAACTCTTCGGAGGCCAGCAGTTTGTCGAACGCTTCTTTCCACCAGGCGTAGTCGGCATCGCTGACTTTTGGCCCAAGGTAGAAACCGCGGACCACTGGCCAGACGATGTCGTAGCCTTGCTCTTTGGCGGTCGGAATGTTCTTCATTTCCGGCTCGTCCAGGCGCTCTTCGGCGAACACCGCTAGCAGGCGCATGTCACCGCTGAGGATGTGCGGCATGGAGTCGGAGATGTCGGTGCTGCCCACCTGGATGTGGCCGCCGAGCAGGGCGGTGGCGATTTCACCGCCGCCTTCGAGGGCGACATAACGCAGTTCGCGCGGGTTGATGCCGGCGGCCTTGGCGATCAGGGCGGTTTGCATCCAGTCCTGGCTGCCTACGGTGCCGCCGGAACCGATCACCACGCTGCCCGGATCTTTCTTCAAGGCTTTGACGAGATCGTCGAGGGTCTTGTAGGGCGAATCGCTTTTCACTGCGATGGCACCGTAGCTGGTGCCGACCGCTGCCAACCAACGCACGGCGCTTTCATCAAAACGGCCGAACTTGCCCTGGGCCAGGTTCAACAGCGAACCGCTGGACCAGGCCACCAGTGTGCCGCCGTCCGCTGGGCGCTGTGCTACCACCGCGTTATAGGCCACCGCGCCCACGCCGCCGGGCATGTAGGTCACACGCATCGGTTTACTCAGCAGCTTCTCATTGACCAACGCGCTTTGCGCCAGTTTGCAGGTCAGGTCAAAACCACCGCCGGGGGAGGCTGGGGCGATGCATTCCGGGCGTTTGGGTTCGTCGGCGGCCAGCAGTTGGCCGGCGAACAACATGCAGCCGGCGGCGAGGGCCAATTTACGCAGTGAATAGGTCATTTGAATCTCCGTCTTGTTGTTATTTAGGGGCTACTACCAAAGTGCGACGCTATAGCTGACCAGCACGCGTACTTCATCCGCATCACGGGCCGAGTAGTTGGAGCGGTACGTGGCGTTACGCAGGCGAAACGCGACATCCTTGAACGTGCCGCTTTGCACGATGTAGCGGATCTCGCTGTTGCGCTCCCACTCCTTGCCGGTCTCGCCGTTCTTGAGCTTGATGTTGTCACCCGACAGGTAACGGCTCATGAAGCTCAGACCGGGAATGCCCAGCTTGGCGAAATCGTAGTCGTAGCGCGCTTGCCAGGAGCGTTCTTCGGCGCCGGCAAAGTCGTTGATCTGTACGAAGTTGACCAGGTACGGGTCGGCCCCATCCACATACGGAAAGGCGCTGTCGCCGGACATGTGCTGGTAGCCGGCGCTGAGCTTATGGCCATTGAGGGCATAGCTGAACAGGCCGTTGAGGGATCTGTTGTCGATCTTGCCGCCATGGGCCGCGCCCGTGTCATCACTGATGGCCAGGCGCAGGTCGGTGCCGAAGGTGCCGGGGCCGAGTGGGCGCGAGGCCACCAGGCCGAGGAAGTGCTGGCGGTACACGTCATCGAGTTGGGCGAAGTGGTAACTGCCGGTGATCTTGTCGGCGAGCTTGTAGTCAACGCCGCCGAAGTTGAAGTGCTTGCCGGTAGCCCCGCTGACGAAACGGCTGTTCTTGTTATTGAGGGCGATTTCTTCGTAGTCGGTGGAATCGCGGTCTTTGGCTTTGTCCAGGCGGCCGCCGGTAAACACCAGGTTCTTGAATTCTTTGGAGGTCAGCAAGCCACCGTTGAAGGTCTGCGGCAGGATGCGGCCGTCGTTGGGCTTGAGGGTCGGCAGTTCGGGGATCAGCGCACCGATCTTGAGTTCGGTGGCGGAGATCTTTACTTTGCCGGTCAGGCCGAGTTTGGCGTAGTCGTCGACAGCGCGGCCGTTGTCAGTGGGCAGCAAGCCAGAACCTGTGCGGTCGGGGCTGGAGTCGAGCTTGACCCCAAGCATGCCCAGCGCGTCCACACCAAAGCCGACGGTGCCGTCGGTGTAGCCCGATTGCAGGTTGAGCATGAAGCCCTGAGCCCATTCGTCGCGCTTGGATTGCTGCGCGCTGGTGCCGTCGCGAAAGTCGCGGTTGAAGTACATATTGCGGGTTTCCAGGGTCGCGCTACTGTCTTCAAAGAAGGCAGCCTGGGCAAGCGGCGAAAAGCCGGCAAGGGCGGTGGCACTGGCAAGGGCGGTCTTGGCAAGACGGGAAAAACGGACAGGCGGGCAAGCCTGGGGCTGGGTCGACAGCATCGTGGTGTACTCCGTTATTGTTCTTATTTTGGCGAAAACGCTTCGAGGCGTTTTTCGATCGCTACGGATCAGGTAGCTCGGCGGGCATTACCCACCGTTGCTGGATGCTAAAGGGCGAAGCTTTCACTAACCTTTCAGCTGCCTTTCAATGTTTTCGGGCTTCACAGGGCAGGCGGCGCCTGTAAACTGCCCGCCAAAGCGTGGCGTCGACCATGCCCGAACGAGGTGAAAATCCATGCGTGTCCTCTTGGTTGAAGACCATCTGCAACTCGCCGAAAGTGTTGCCCAAGCGCTCAAGAGCACGGGTTTGACCGTCGACGTACTGCACGACGGCGTGGCCGCGGACCTGGCCTTGAGCAGCGAGGAATATGCGGTGGTGATCCTCGATGTGGGGCTGCCGCGCATGGATGGTTTTGAGGTGTTGGCGCGTCTGCGGGCGCGTGGGAAAAATCTGCCAGTGCTGATGTTGACGGCGCGCAGTGATGTAAAAGACCGTGTGCATGGCCTGAACCTGGGCGCTGATGACTACCTGGCCAAGCCCTTCGAGTTGACCGAGCTGGAAGCGCGGGTCAAGGCGCTGTTGCGCCGCAGTGTGCTGGGCGGCGAGCGTCAGCAGGCGTGTGGCGTGCTGGTCTACGACCTGGATACCCGGCGTTTCACCGTAGGCGGCGAGCTGATGACGTTGACCTCTCGCGAGCAGGCGGTGCTTGAGGCGCTGATCGCGCGGCCCGGACGCGTGATGAGCAAGGAGCAACTGGCCTCCCAGGTGTTCGGCCTGGACGAGGAAGCCAGCCCCGACGCGATTGAAATCTACGTGCACCGCCTGCGCAAGAAGCTCGACGGCCAGCCCATCGCCATCGTGACCTTCCGTGGCCTTGGCTACTTGCTGGAAGCCCGTGATGCATAAGCCCAGCAGCCTGCGCTGGCGGCTGCTGTGGAACCTGGCGCTGCTGCTGGTGGTGCTGATGCTCGCCAGCGGCATGAGTGCTTACTGGAATGGCCGCGAAGCCGCCGACACCGCCTATGACCGCACTTTGCTGGCTTCTGCGCGCACCATCGCCGCCGGGTTGACCCAGGTGGACGGTACCCTGAGTGCCAATGTGCCTTATGTGGCGCTGGATACCTTCGCCTACGACAGTGCCGGGCGGATCTATTATCAGGTCAATGACATCGACCGAAAATTGATCTCCGGCTACGAAAACCTCCCTGGCCCACCGCCGGGCACGCCGCGCACCGATGATTACCCGGCGTTGGCGCGGTTCTACAACGCCATGTACCAGGGCCAGCATGTGCGGGTGGTCAGCCTGCTCAAGGCGGTGTCAGAGCCGAACATGAACGGCATGGCGGAAATTCGCGTGGCCGAAACTGACGAAGCTCGCGAGAGCATGGCTCGCAGCCTGATGGCCGACACTCTGCTGCGCCTGGGCATGCTGGCGGTCGGTGCGTTATTGCTGGTGTGGTTTGCCGTGAGTGCGGCACTGCGCCCGCTGGAACGCCTGCGCACCGCCGTGGAAGAACGCCAGCCCGACGACTTGCGCCCGCTGCCGCTGGTGGAGGTGCAGCATGAGTTCGGCCCGTTAGTGCGCTCGCTTAATCATTTCACCGAGCGCTTGCGCGGCCAGTTCGAGCGCCAGGCGCAGTTTATCGCCGACGCCGCCCACGAATTGCGCACCCCGCTGGCGGCGCTCAAGGCCCGGCTTGAGCTGGGCCTGCGCAGCAGCGACCCGGCGACGTGGCGCAGTACCTTGGAAACCGCAGCCCAAGGCACCGACCGTCTGACCCACTTGGCCAACCAATTGCTGTCCCTGGCACGCATCGAAAACGGCGCGCGGGCGATTGCCGAGGGCGGTGCGCAATTGCTTGACCTCAGCCAGCTGGCGCGGGAACTCGGCATGGCCATGGCGCCGCTGGCCCACGCGCGGGGCGTTGCCCTGGCATTGGAGGCGGACGAACCGGTGTGGCTGCGCGGTGAGCCGACCTTGCTGAATGAACTGCTGAGCAACCTGGTGGATAACGCCCTGGCCCACACCCCATCGGGCGGGAACGTGATTCTGCGGGTGACCGCGCCGGCGATCCTGGAAGTTGAAGATGACGGCCCAGGCATCCCGCTGGATGAGCGGGACCGGGTTTTCGAACGTTTCTACCGTCGCAGCCAGCAGGGCATGGGCTCGGGCTTGGGGCTGGCGATTGTCGGCGAGATCTGCCGGGCGCATTTGGCGCAGATCAGCCTGCATGATGGTGAATTGGCGGGGTTGAAGGTGCGGGTGAGTTTTATCGCGGGGTAGTCAATAGAACATCGAGCGCGCTTCATCCAGCTCGGCACGCAATGTTTCGCTGTAGGGGTCGATGCGCAGCTTCTTGAGCGCCGGCAGGCTGGTAACGTCTACGTTGGCCAATGGATGCGCGGTGCCTCGGTGGCAATACAGTACGGCGATTTGCACCACGTCGATGTAGTCCAGGCTTGGGGAGTCACGCTCCAAATCCAGGTACTGCCCCGGCAGCTTGGCCAGCATTTCCGGGAAATCCCACACACCCAGCAGTTTGTCACCCAGCAACGGGTGAATACTGTCGATGACATGGTTGAGGCTGACCGGGTCGGCCAACAGCTCGTAACGGTCTTCGGCGTAGGTGAGGATCGGCAGCACGCCAATCTGATGCACCAGCCCGCCGAGGGCGGCCTGGTCCGGCTTGAGGTGGCTGTGGTTGCGGCACAGGGCATAACTCACGCCCGCCACTTCCAGGCTGCGGCGCCACACTTCGCGCATTTTCAGTTCGACGACTTCGGAGCGAGCGTGGAAGATCTGTTCCATGACCAGACCGATGGCCAGGTTGCTGCTGTAGTTGGTGCCCAGCCGCGTGATGGCGGTATGCAGATCAGTGACTTCCTGGGTTGCGCGTAGCAGCGGGCTGTTCACCACTTTGATCAGGCGCGCCGACAGCGCGGTATCGCGACCGATCACTTTGCTCAAGTGGCTGATGCTGATCTCCGGGTCTTCCGCGGCCTGACGAATGTTCAAGGCCACTTCCGGTAATGTCGGCAGAACCAGGTCATCGTTGTCGATGGCCGTTACCAAAGCCTGTTGGACTTTTTCCGCCAGCTTGTTCATTCATGCTCTCTAGGGTGTTGCAAAAAGGTGCGTCGATTAACGCTGGATCTCTTTATCTCGATCCAGTAGGTACGGCAGGTCGAGCAGTTGTAAGCCGGGGCCTTCCAGGGTGCCGACGCGTACATCGCCGCTGTCGGCAGCTTCGGCTTGCAGCACGGCCAGAAGTTCAATGGAATGGTCAGCTTTTGCCGCGATGACGACTTCGCCGATCGCGCTGTTATGGTTGGACGAGAACAGCGGAGTGCCTGGCTCGGGCAATTGCGCCGCATTGAGGCTCAGGCGATACAGGCGACGCTTGAGTTTGCCCAGGTACTGCATGCGCGCGACGATTTCCTGGCCGGTGTAGCAGCCTTTTTTGAAGCTGACGCCGCCTACGGCCTGCAGGTTAAGCATCTGCGGGATAAACAGTTCGCGGGTCTGCGGCATGACCTGGCCGATGCCGGCGCGGATCTGGCCGAGCAACCAGTCATTCAAGTCAGCTTGTTGCAGTTGGCTGGCCAATTGCTGGCGTACGCCTTCGGCGTGTTCGGCAGGCACCCAGAGTTCGGCGCGGTTCTGGGAGACACGAATGGCAATCAATGTGTCGGTGCGCACCACGCTGTCGGTTTCAGTTGGCAGCTCAAGCCCAAGGGTGGCCAGGGTTTGATCCGCATTCGACAGGCCAAAGCGTGCCCAGGCGGCGCTTTCGTCGGTGAGTTTGGATTTGGAGAACACCGCGTATTTCTTCAGGTCTGCCAGTTGCGGTTCGAGCAGCTCAGTGGCCATGGCCAGCAACACGCCGTCACCTTGCAGCAGGATGCGAAAACTCGACTGCATGCGGCCTTTTTGCGTACAACGCGCGCCAAGGCTGGCCTGGGTGTCGCTCAGGTAATTGAGGTTGCAGGTCAGTTGCCCTTGCAGGAACTTGGCGGCGTCGGAGCCGCGGACGGCAAGGACGCCTTCGTGTGTCAGGGGGCAGAAAAATGCAGAGTCGGCCATGGGTCTTCGCAGGTCAAAAAGTCATGCGTGCATCATAGAGGGGCGCCCGGCAAATGGATAGTTTCCGTATGGGGCGACCAAAGCCGAGTGTTCCGCTGCCGTCGGGCCTGTATACTTGCGCGCTATTTGAGGAGCAGTCCATGGTCGAAGAAGTAGAAATCAACCGCCTCTACTGGCACAGCCGCCGTGGCATGCTGGAGTTGGATGTGTTGCTGGTGCCGTTCACTAAAGAAGTGTACGCGACGCTGGATAAGGTAGACCGCGATCTCTATGTGCGGCTGCTGACGTGCGAAGACCAGGACATGTTCGGTTGGTTCATGGAACGCGCCGAATCTGAAGACCCGGAGTTGCAGCGCATGGTTCGGATGATCCTGGATCGTGTCCAGCCCAAGTAATCGCTTCGAATGCCGCTGGCAGGCCTCTCGGCTGTTGCTGGCGGCGTACCTGCTTGCCCAGTTGTTCGCGCTGGGTGCCTTGCTGTTTATCGATTTGCCCTTCGCAAGCCTTGGCATTCTGGTGTGCCTGGCCCATGCCGCCTGGGTGTTGCCGCGTCATATCCTGCTGACTCACCGTTCGTCGATTCGTGGCCTGCGCCGTGACGAAGATGGCTGGCAATTGTTCAGTGCCGAGCGCGGCTGGCACAGCGTACAGCTGCGTCCGGACAGCCTGGCGTTGCCGCTGATCGTGGTGCTGCGCTATCGGGTGCAGGGCGAGTGGTGGGTGCGTTCGGTCTGTGTGCCGATGGATTCGCAGGTCGCCGATGTGCACCGACGCCTGCGGGTGCGCTTGAAGTTCAGTCGCCGTAGGTGGCTGGCACCAGAATAGTGTCGCGGGCTTCGGGCAGCATCTGCGGGTAGTCGAGGGTGTAATGCAGGCCGCGGCTTTCCTTGCGTTCCATGGCTGAGCGGATCATCAACTCGGCAACCTGGGCCAGGTTGCGCAACTCGATCAGGTCGCGGCTGACTTTGTAGTTGCTGTAGAACTCGTCGATTTCGTCCAGTAGCAAACGCACGCGGTGTTGAGCCCGTGCCAGGCGCTTATTGGTGCGCACAATGCCTACGTAGTCCCACATGAAGCGCCGCAGTTCGTCCCAGTTGTGGGCGATGATCACGTCTTCGTCGGAGTCGGTCACCTGGCTGGCGTCCCAGCGCGGCAGGGCAGCGGGCACCGGGATGCGGGGTAGCTGTTCAAGGATGTCGGTGGCCGCCGAGCGTGCGTAGACGAAACATTCGAGCAGCGAGTTGCTGGCCATGCGATTGGCGCCGTGCAGGCCGGTGAAGCTGGTTTCGCCGATCGCATACAGGCCGGGCACGTCGGTGCGACCGTGTTGGTCGACCATCACGCCACCGCAGGTGTAGTGCGCAGCCGGGACCACCGGGATCGGGCCTTTGGTGATATCGATGTTGAACGCCAGGCAGCGCTCATAGACGGTGGGAAAGTGCGTCTTGATGAAGGCTTCGGGTTTGTGGCTGATGTCGAGGTAGACGCAGTCGATGCCCAGGCGCTTCATTTCGTGGTCGATGGCGCGGGCCACGATATCCCGTGGCGCCAGTTCGGCGCGGGGGTCGAAGCGCTGCATGAAGCGCTCGCCGTTGGGAAGTTTCAGGTGCGCACCTTCACCGCGCAGGGCTTCGGTGATGAGGAAGCTCTTGGCTTGCGGGTGATACAGGCAGGTGGGGTGGAACTGGTTGAATTCCAGATTGGCCACCCGACAGCCTGAACGCCAGGCCATGGCGATACCGTCACCGCAGGCGCCGTCGGGGTTGCTGGTATAGAGGTAGACCTTGGCGGCACCGCCTGAGGCCAGGATGGTGAAGCGTGCGCCGTAGGTGTCCACTTCGCCACTGGCGCGGTTGAGCACGTAGGCGCCGAGGCAGCGTTCGCCGTCCAGGCCCAGGCGCTTTTCGGTGATCAGGTCGACGGCGACGCGTTGCTCCAGCAATTCGATGTTGGGGCGTTGGCGGGCTTGCTCTAGCAGGGTCTTGAAGATGGCGGCGCCAGTAGCATCGGCGGCGTGGATGATGCGGCGATGGCTGTGGCCACCTTCGCGGGTCAGGTGGAACTCGAATCCGCCGTCATCGCTGCCCGCGTGTTCGTCGCGGGTGAACGGCACGCCCTGGTCGATCAGCCATTGGATGGCTTCGCGGCTATGCTCGACGGTGAAGCGCACCGCGTCCTCGTTGCACAGGCCGCCGCCGGCGTTAAGGGTGTCTTCGACGTGGGATTGCACTGTGTCGGTGTCGTCCAGTACCGCGGCGACACCGCCTTGGGCCCAGAATGTCGAGCCATTGGCCAGGTCGCCCTTGCTCAGGACCGCAATGCGCAGGTGGCTGGGGAGGGTGAGCGCCAGGCTCAAGCCGGCCGCACCGCTACCGATCACCAGAACATCGTGTTGAAACTGTTGGCTCATTTGAAGGATTCCGCAAAAAGCGATCCAAAGGGCTGGCGCAAACAGGACGCCTGGATCGGCGAATCAAAGGGTCACACGGGCCACTAGTATATAGAGGGGGGGAGCGGCACAATAGCCGGGCATTCGTGGCAATGTGAAATTACGGTGCACAGCTGGGTCATATGGGCCGGCTATTGAGATGGGAACTTTTTGCATGAGCCCCGACTCAATAGCAGGTTGCCCGAAAGCTGGGAAAACGTTGAGTTTATTGGCCCGTCTGGAGCATTGGACGCGTCAGAAAACCGGCGACAAGATTATTCGCGCAGCCGGCCTAGCCCGTGCTGCGTTTTTCGTGTGTGCCAAATCAGTGCATGCCGGAAACTTGCTTGGAGGGGGAGAACTTTTGCGAGAAGTCCTAGTCTATGTTTGCAAGCCTGATCGTTTAGTTATGCAAGCCTCCTGCGAGTACAACGAGGAGTGTTCATGCTAACCCAGGAAGAGGATCAGCAGCTGGTCGAGCGCGTTCAACGTGGCGACAAGCGAGCATTTGATCTGCTAGTGCTGAAATACCAGCACAAAATTCTCGGGTTGATCGTGCGGTTTGTGCACGACACCCATGAAGCGCAGGACGTTGCACAGGAAGCCTTTATCAAGGCGTACCGTGCACTTGGCAATTTTCGCGGTGACAGTGCGTTTTACACGTGGCTGTACCGCATCGCCATTAACACGGCGAAGAACTATCTGGTGTCTCGCGGCCGCCGCCCACCGGACAGTGATGTAAGTTCAGAAGATGCAGAATTTTACGATGGTGATCACGGCCTCAAAGATCTCGAGTCGCCGGAACGTGCTTTGCTGCGCGACGAGATCGAAGGCACCGTTCATCGCACTATTCAGCAACTGCCAGAAGATTTGCGTACGGCGTTAACTTTACGTGAATTCGATGGTCTCAGTTACGAAGACATTGCGAGCGTCATGCAATGTCCGGTGGGGACTGTAAGGTCACGGATTTTCCGGGCCCGGGAAGCCATCGACAAAGCCTTGCAACCGTTGTTGCAGGAAAACTAAAGACAGCGGCGACAGCCAAGAGAGGAACCGCCATGAGTCGTGATGCCCTGCAGGAATCGCTGTCCGCAGTGATGGATAACGAAGCGGATGAACTGGAACTTCGTCGGGTGCTCAACGCATTTGATGATGCCGAAACCCGTGATACCTGGTCTCGTTACCAAGTCGCTCGGGCGGTGATGCACAAGGATCTTTTAATCCCTCGTCTGGATATTGCTGCGGCCGTTTCTGTCGCGTTGGCCGATGAAGCCGTTCCGGCAAAAGCTGCTCGTGGTCCATGGCGTAGCCTGGGTCGCCTGGCAGTAGCTGCCTCGGTGACTGTTGCCGTGTTGGCCGGTGTTCGCCTGTACAACCAGGACGAAATTGCCGGTGCCGAACTGGCCCAGCAGACTCAGCAACCGGTCATGGCCGGTCCGCAAGTCAAAGGCCCAGCGGTACTGGCCGGCTACAAGGAAAGCTCTGATGCCACCGGCCCTATGGCCAACGGCGTACTTCAAGGGCAATCCGGCTGGCAGGACCAGCGTCTTCCAGGCTACCTGCGCCAACACGCACAGGAATCGGCCTTGAAAGGCACTGAAAGCGCTCTGCCATACGCTCGTGCAGCCAGCCTGGAAAACCGCTAAACCGCTAAGGGGCACTATGCGCGCCATACCGCTCCTTACGCTTTTGCTCAGTGGTTGTTTTGCACTATCCGCCCATGCCGACGAAGCCCAAGACTGGCTGACTCGACTTGGGCGTGCAGAACAGCAGCAAAGCTTTGCAGGTACGTTCGTCTACGAGCGTAACGGCAGTTTCTCTACCCATGACATCTGGCATCGCGTCCAGGACGGTCACGTCCGCGAGCGGCTGTTGCAACTCGACGGCTCTGCCCAGGAACTGGTGCGCGTAGATGGACGCACGCAGTGTGTCAGTGGCACCTTGGTTGCCGGCCTTGGCAACTCGCCTGATGCGCCTTCGCGCGCTCTGGATCCGCAAAAACTAACTCAATTCTACGAACTGGCCGTTATTGGCAAATCTCGCGTGGCCGGTCGGAATGCGGTGATTGTGTCAATTACTCCCCGTGATCAATACCGATATGGCTTTGAGTTGCACCTGGATCGTGAAACCGCGCTGCCGCTAAAGTCCCTGTTACTCAATGAGCAGGGTCAGTTGTTGGAGCGCTTCCAGTTCACTCGACTGAACACTTCGGTTGCGCCATCAGATCGTGACTTACTGCCCAGCAGCGAATGCTCACCTGTGGCTGTTTCCAGCACCAAAGCACCCGAGGTGCCCGCCACCCACGCATGGCATCTGGACTGGTTGCCTCCAGGTTTTCAGCTCACCAACAGCGTCTCGCGAAAAGATACTCAGACCCACGCCACTGTCGACAGTCTGATGTACGACGACGGGCTTGCACGTTTCTCAGTGTTTCTTGAGTCCACCGACGGTGCGAGTGTGAGCGAAACACGCACGCAGCTTGGCCCAACTGTGGCCGTGTCGCGCCGTCTGAACACGGTCGATGGCGAAGTCATGGTGACGGTTGTAGGCGAAATCCCCATCGGCACCGCCGAACGCATCGCGCTGTCGGTGCGCGGCGAAAAGACCGCCGCCAAGCCATGAGTCGTTAATCCTATGTTCATCCTGACCTTTCAATGTGAGCCTTTGCGCGGTTGGGGGCTGAGAGCATGAAATTTCTGGATCAGTATTTTCACTTGCAAAACATCCCCATGTTTTTTATAGGTCAGAGCTTGTCGGCTCTGACCTTATTTTCTTCGCGGAACAAAAATGCCGGTCGAAGTTTTCGGCGTTTCTTGAACCCTGTCGCTCAACCCTGCTCGTCGTAACGGGAGCTGTATGTCGATACCACGTTTGAAGTCTTACCTAACCATAGTCGCCACGGTATTGGTGCTGGGTCAGGCAGTGTCCGCGCAAGCGGCCGAGCTGCCTGACTTCACCCAATTGGTGGAGCAGGCTTCGCCTGCCGTGGTGAATATCAGTACCACGCAGAAGCTGCCGGATCGCAAAGTCTCGAACCAGCAGATGCCTGACCTGGAAGGCTTGCCGCCCATGCTGCGCGAGTTCTTTGAGCGCGGTATGCCGCAACAACGCTCCCCGCGTGGCGGCGGTGGCGGGCAGCGTGAGGCGCAGTCCCTGGGCTCGGGCTTCATTATTTCGCCAGACGGCTACATCCTCACCAATAACCATGTGATTGCCGACGCTGACGAAATTCTCGTGCGCCTGGCCGACCGCAGTGAGTTGAAAGCCAAGCTGGTGGGCACCGATCCGCGTTCCGACGTGGCTTTGCTGAAAATCGAAGGTAAAGACCTGCCCGTACTGAAACTGGGTAAATCCCAGGACCTTAAAGCCGGGCAATGGGTGGTTGCGATCGGTTCACCGTTTGGTTTCGACCATACCGTGACCCAGGGTATCGTCAGCGCCATCGGTCGCAGCCTGCCAAATGAAAACTACGTACCGTTCATCCAGACCGACGTGCCGATCAACCCGGGTAACTCCGGTGGTCCGCTGTTCAACCTGGCGGGCGAAGTGGTGGGGATCAACTCGCAGATCTACACCCGTTCCGGTGGTTTCATGGGCGTGTCCTTCGCCATCCCGATCGACGTGGCCATGGACGTTTCCAACCAGCTCAAAAGCGGCGGCAAAGTCAGCCGTGGCTGGTTGGGTGTGGTGATCCAGGAAGTGAACAAAGACCTGGCTGAATCGTTCGGCCTCGACAAGCCGGCCGGTGCCTTGGTCGCGCAGATTCAGGACGACGGCCCGGCTGCCAAGGGCGGCCTGCAAGTGGGCGACGTGATCCTGAGCATGAATGGCCAGCCGATCGTCATGTCCGCCGACCTGCCGCATCTGGTAGGCGCTCTGAAAGCCGGCAGCAAAGCCAAGCTGGAAGTGATTCGTGACGGCAAGCGCCAGACCGTTGAGCTGACCGTCGGCGCGATCCCGGAAGAGGGTGCAACCCTGGACGCACTGGGCAACGCCAAGCCAGGCGTTGAGCGCAGCAGCAATCGCTTGGGCATTGCCGTGGTTGAGTTGACCGACGAGCAGAAGAAGAGCTTCGACCTCAAGAGCGGTGTTGTGATCAAAGAAGTCCAGGACGGCCCAGCCGCCTTGATCGGCCTGCAGCCGGGCGACGTGATCACCCACCTGAACAACCAGGCGATCAACTCCACCAAGGAATTCACCGACATCGCCAAAGCGTTGCCGAAGAATCGCTCGGTGTCGATGCGCGTGCTGCGTCAGGGCCGTGCAAGCTTCATCACCTTCAAGCTGGCCGAGTAATCCGCTAGCTCAATAAAAAGCCCCGCTTTCGGTTACCGAAAGCGGGGCTTTTTTGTGGGCGATGGTTTTAGCTCATCATCCCTTTCACCAAGCGTTCCTGTTCGATCAGCTCACGCTGGCGCGCGTCGATACGCGAGGACAGTGGGAAGTTGTTGCCGGCCCGGCGCTTGGCAAAGTCCAATTGCTGAATGGCCTGCTTGAAGTCACCCACCAAAGCAAAGTACTCGGCGCGCGCCTGATGCAGACCAATGATATTGCCGGACAGGCCGCGAGTCTCTGCCACCTGGTACCACACATCCGGATCATCGGGGCGCGACTTGAGCAACCCGTCCAATGCCTTTTCAGCATCGGCCGTACGGTTCTGCTTGAGCAGCACATCTATGCGAATCTGATTCAGCGGATAGCTGCCGGGGTACTGGGCCAGCATCCGATCAGTACGTTGCTGGGCATCCGGCAGGCGGTTGCTGTCGATATCCAACTCGATCTGCGCCAGGTTGTAGGTAATGTCGTTGGGCGCCTTGGCCAGCAGCGGCTGCAAGCTTTCCCGCGCCTCTTTGAACTGGGTACCCTTGATCTGCGCGATGGCCAGGCCATAACGCGCTATATCGTTTTTCGGGTTCTCGTCCAATTGCGCCTGGAAGCGCTTGGCGGCCAGCCCCGGCGTGTCTTCGTATTGCAGCTGCACCCGTGCGCGAATCAGTTGGTAGCGCAAGCTGTCTTCCTTGCCGCCCTGCTTGGCTTGTTCGGCACGGTTGCGGGTGTCGGCGATCCGCGACTCGGTCACCGGGTGAGTCAGCAAAAACTCCGGTGGCTTGGCATCGAAACGGTATTGGCGCATCAGGCGTTCGAACATCGTCGGCATGGAGCGTGGGTCGTAACCGGCTTTTTCCAGGTTAAGGATGCCGATACGGTCGGCCTCTTGTTCGTTCTGGCGCGAAAACCTGCGCTGTTCCTGGATAGCTGCCGCCTGGCTGCCCGCAATCGCGGCAATGCCAGCATCACCTGCACCCGCCGCCGCCGCGATAATGCCGCCGAGCAGGGCGGCCATCATCGGAATCTGCATGCGCGACTGCGCTTCCACACCTCGCGCGAAGTGACGTTGGGACAAGTGAGCCAATTCGTGAGCGAGTACCGAGGCATATTCGCCTTCAGTCTGAGCATTCAGGAACAAGCCGCCGTTAACCCCTACAATCCCGCCGGGTGCGGCAAAGGCGTTGAGTTGCGGGCTGTCGATGAGGATGAACTCCAGGCGTCGGTCATTCACCTGGCTGGTCTCCACCAGCTTGTACACGCTGGTTTCGACGTAATCCTTGAGCTGCGGGTCATTGAGTTGCGAGACCTGGCCTCGCAGGTAGGCCAGCCATGCGCGGCCCAGTTGGAATTCCTGTTGCGGCGAGACAATGGCAGAACTGGCGTCGCCGAGTGACGGCAGGTCGTCAGCGAAGGCCGGGGAGGCCAGCAGGCAAGCCAGCGTCAGCAGGGTAGGGCGCAAAAAAGTCATGCACAAAGCCTTTCGACAAAGAGCTTACTGTAGCCGGACACTGAGCTTCGGACCAGATATTCTAAGCACTCCAAACGCATGCCCGGAGCAAACCGATGACCAACGCTGTAGCCTTTGACGCCGAACTCGATGCCAGTGGCCTCAATTGCCCGCTGCCCCTGCTCAAGGCCAAGCTGGAACTCAACCGCTTGGCCAGCGGTGCCGTGCTCAAGGTGATCGCCACGGACGCAGGCTCCCAGCGCGATTTTCGCACCTTTGCCAAGCTGGCCGGGCACACCCTGCTGCACGAAGAAGATGCCGCCGGTGTGTACCGTTACTGGTTGCGCAAGGCCTGAACTGTTCGCCACCACCGCCCGAGGTTGATTGATGTTCAAAGTGTTACGAGACTGGATTCAGCGCTATTTTTCCGATGAAGAAGCGGTGGTGCTGGCCGTCCTGCTATTCCTGGCTTTTACCGCCGTGCTCACCTTGGGCGGCATGCTGGCGCCAGTATTGGCGGGTATGGTGCTGGCCTACCTGATGCAAGGTTTGGTCACTACCCTGGAACGTCTGCGTTTGCCCGGCGGTGTGGCGGTAGGGCTGGTCTTTGCCCTGTTCATGGGGCTGTTGGTGGTGTTTATCGTCGTGGTGCTGCCATTGCTGTGGCATCAGTTGATCACCTTGTTCAACGAGTTGCCGGGCATGCTCGCCAAGTGGCAATCGCTGTTGCTGCTGTTGCCGGAGCGTTATCCACACCTGGTATCGGACGAGCAGGTGTTGCAGGCCATTGAAGTGGCGCGCGGCGAGATCGGAAAGTTCGGACAATGGGCGCTGACTTTTTCCCTGTCCAGCCTGCCGCTCCTGGTCAACATCATGATCTACCTGGTGCTGGTGCCGATCCTGGTGTTCTTCTTCCTCAAAGACCGCGCAATGATCGGCCGCTGGGTCAGCGGCTATCTGCCGCGTGAACGGGCGCTGATCACCCGAGTGGCCGAGGAAATGAACCGGCAGATTGCCAACTATATTCGCGGCAAGGTCATTGAGATTGTGATCTGTGGCGGCGTCACCTACATCGCGTTTGTCGCGCTCGGGCTGAACTACGCGGCGCTGCTCGCCTTGCTGGTGGGTGTATCGGTGGTAGTGCCGTATGTGGGCGCGGTGGTGGTGACCGTGCCGGTGATGTTGATCGCGTTGTTCCAGTGGGGCTGGAGCGACCAGTTCATCTACCTGATGGCGGTGTACGGGATTATCCAGACCCTGGATGGCAACGTGCTGGTGCCGCTGCTGTTCTCGGAGGCCGTCAACCTGCACCCGGTGGCGATTATCTGCGCGGTGCTGTTGTTTGGAGGGCTGTGGGGGTTTTGGGGCGTGTTCTTTGCAATCCCGCTGGCGACGCTGTTCAAGGCCGTACTGGATGCGTGGCCGCGGCAAGAGCCGGTGGTTGCACCTTTGTTGTAGCAGCAACCTTATTGTGGCGAGGGGGCTTGCTCCCTTTGGGTTGCATAGCGGCCCCGTAAAAGCCGGAGCGCTTCGCACTCCAGCGCGAGCAAGCTCGCTCGCCACAACAAGCTCGCTCGCCACAGCAGGGTCAAGCTTTATTCAATGCCTGTGCCGCCGCCAACACCGCATCCACATGGCCCGGCACTTTCACACCTCGCCATTCCTGACGCAGCACGCCATCCCTGTCGATCAGGAACGTGCTGCGGTCCACGCCCAGGTATTCCTTGCCATACAGCTTCTTCAGCTTGATCACATCAAACAGCTGGCAAACCGCTTCGTCCTTGTCGCAGATCAGCTCGAAGGGGAATTCCTGCTTGGCCTTGAAGTTCTCGTGGGACTTCACGCTGTCTCGCGACAAGCCAAACACTTCGGTATTGGCAGCCTTGAACGCGGCGTACTGGTCACGAAAACCCTGACCCTCGGTGGTGCAACCCGGGGTGCTGTCCTTTGGGTAGAAGTAGATCACCACTTGCTTGCCCTTGAGGGCTGCAAGGCTGAACGTCTGGCCGCTGGTGGCCTGGGCTTCGAAATCGGCCACGGGTTTGTCGATGGCTACCGGCATAGGTACTTCCTTACATTGGGTTCTGTGGGCGCCATGGCTCGATCAGTGCGTCGAGGTTCAGGGCATCGGCGAAATCCAGGAATTGGTCACGCAGCCAACTGATCTGCACGCCGGCCGGCAAGGTCACGGTGAACGTGGCGTTGAGCATGGTGCCGCCTGTTTGCGGGGCCTGGTAGGTGTCGCAGGTCAGGTTTTCCAGCTCGACGTTGTGGTCGATGAAAAACTGGCACAGCTCATTGACGATGTCCGAGCGGTAGGCCGAGCTGACATACGCCACATAAGGCAGGGCCTGCGGGCGGTTTTCCAGGGCGGCGCTGCGCACGACGTTGACGGTGAAGTTGTGCTTCTTGGCCAGGCCCGGCAGGCCGGTTTCGAGGCGCGCCAGGGCGTCCCAGCTGCCGGAGATCTGCAGCACCAACGCGCTGCACTCGCCGTGGCGGGTGAGGCGGGACGTCACGACGGCGCAGCGGTTCTCATGGCTGGCGCGGCACAGGACGTTGGTCAGCTCCATGGGGTTGGCGCCGAGGGCACTGATAACAAGGAATTGTTCGCGAACTGTGGGGGTGGACATGCAGCCTTCCTAAAGCGATGAGCGGTCGATACTGTGTGGGCCGTATCGATCAAAGGATGAAGGGTAGCGAAAACCATCGCCAAGGGCTAGGAGGTGGCGTTTTCATTACGCGATCGGTCTGATTTCAGCGTGCTTCAAGCCGCGCTTTGGCCCAATGATGGCATTGCCCGTCGTTTAGTTGCCCCAGAACGCATCCTCAGGCGGTACTTCGCTTGTACAAGCATCTTGGCGCCAGTACCATTACGGCTCTCTTTTTCCGGCAGGAGCGGTTGCATGATTGCGGGCAGTATGGTGGCACTGGTCACACCCATGGATGCACAAGGTCATCTCGACTGGGACAGCCTTGGCAAACTGGTGGACTTCCACCTGCAAGAAGGCACCAACGCCATCGTGGCGGTCGGCACCACAGGTGAATCGGCCACCCTTGATGTGGAAGAACACATCCAGGTCATCGAGTTCGTGGTCAAGCGCGTGGCGGGCCGCATTGCCGTAATCGCCGGCACAGGCGCCAACTCGACGCGTGAAGCGATCGAGCTGACCAAGAACGCCAAGAAAGCCGGCGCCGATGCCTGCCTGCTAGTAACCCCGTACTACAACAAGCCGACCCAGGAAGGCTTGTACCAGCACTTCAAGGCCATCGCCGAAGCCGTCGACATCCCGCAGATCCTCTACAACGTTCCTGGCCGCACGGCCTGTGACATGAAGGCCGAGACCGTGATCCGCCTGTCCACCGTGCCGAACATTATCGGCATCAAGGAAGCTACCGGCGACCTGCAGCGCGCCAAGGACATCCTGGCCGGCGTGAGCAGCGACTTCCTGGTGTATTCCGGTGACGACGCCACGGCGGTCGAGCTGATCCTGCTGGGCGGCAAAGGCAACATCTCGGTGACCGCCAACGTCGCGCCACGCGCCATGAGCGACATGTGCGCCGCCGCCATCGCCGGTGACGCCGTAAAAGCCCGTGCGATCCATGAGCAACTGATGCCGCTCAACAAGACACTGTTTATTGAATCCAACCCTATTCCCGTGAAATGGGCGCTGTTTGAGATGGGCTTGATGCCGGACGGTATCCGTCTGCCGCTCACCCGGCTCAGCGAAGCCTGTCACGAACCGCTGCGACAGGCCCTGCGCCAGTCCGGCGTCCTGGTTTAATTGAGGAAGCACTACGCATGAAGCGATTGGCCGGACTTTCCGCACTTGCCTTGATTATCTCCAGCACCAGTGGCTGCGGTTGGGTATGGGGCCCGGAAGGCTACTTCCGTGACCGCGGCAGCGATTACCTGGAAGCCCAAGCAACCAAACCGATGCAACTGCCGCCGGACGTCAACGTCGCCAAGCGCCTTGACCCGTTGTTGCCGATTCCGCGCAACGTCGCCGATGACACCACCAAGGGCGAGTACGTAGTGCCACGCCCGCAGCCGATCTCGGCCGTGGCGGACACCAGCGACTACAGCCTGCAAAAGAGCGGCGACAACCGCTGGATCATGGCCCAACGCCCACCGGCTGAAGTCTGGCCAGTGGCGGTGCAGTTCTTCCAGGACAACGGTTTCAGCATTGATCAACAACGCCCGCAAACCGGTGAGTTCACCACGGCATGGCAGCATGGCAGCGAACTGTCCGCCAGCATGGCCAAGCGTCTGCAGGCGAGCGGTGTAGCGCCCGACAGCGAAGCCCGTGTGCGTGTGCGCATCGAGCCAGGCGTGCAGCGCAATACCAGTGAAGTCTACGTGGTGAGCGCCGAGCGTCCTGCCGGCAGCACTGCCAACGTCGATTTCACCCCGCGTTCGGTCAACATGGGCGTAGACGCCGCGTTGGTCGACGAGATGCTGGCCAGCATGAGCCGTATCTCCGAGAAGGGCGGTTCGGTTTCCCTGCTCGCCGCCGGTAACTTCGACACGCCTAACCGCGTCAGCCTCACCGAAGACGGCAGCGGCAACGTGGTGCTCACCCTGGGTGAAGACCTCGACCGTGCCTGGGCCAGTGTTGGCCGTGCGTTGGAGCAAGGTCCATGGCGCGTTGAAGACATCAACCGCAGCCTGGGCCTGTACTACATCAACGTAGCGGAAAAGGCCGAGAAGAAAGACGACGAGCCAGGTTTCTTCGGCAAGTTGTTCGGCAGCAAGCCGACCAAGGAAGAGATCGAAACACGTGCCGAGCGTTACCAGGTTCGTTTGAGCAAGGTGGGCGAGAGCGTACAAGTGACCGTCGAGAAGAACATCAACACCGTTGCGCCGGCTGAAACAGCGCGCAAAGTGTTGGGCGTGATTCAGGACAACCTGGGCTGACCCGATGCGTTTTGCCGTTCTCGGCAGCGGTAGCCAAGGGAACGGCACGCTGGTCGCACATGACGACACGTATGTGCTGGTGGATTGTGGTTTCTCGTTAAAAGAAACCGAGCGGCGCCTGCTGCGCCTGGGGGTTCACCCCTCGCAGCTGAGCGCAATTGTGGTGACCCACGAACATGCCGACCACGTGCATGGCGTGGGTTTGCTGTCTCGGCGCTACAATCTTCCGGTGTACCTGAGTCGCGGCACCTTGCGCGGGATGCGCAAACCCATAGAACCCGCAGGCTTCCTGGCCGGTGGCGAGACGCTGCAGATCGGTGCGTTGAGCATTGACGTAGTTGCCGTAGCGCACGACGCCCAGGAACCGACGCAGTATGTATTCAGTGGCGGTCAGCGGCGTTTCGGCGTGCTCACCGACCTGGGCTCCTACTGCTCCAAGGTGCTGGACGGTTACCGTGACCTCGATGCCTTGATGATCGAGTCCAACCACTGCCGCGACCTGCTGGCACGTGGTCATTACCCCTACTTTCTCAAGCAGCGGGTAGGCGGCGAACTGGGACATTTGAACAACCACCAGGCGGCGTACCTGGTGTATGAGTTGGGCTGGCAAGACTTGCAACACCTGGTCCTGGCCCACCTGAGCAGCAAGAACAACCTGCCTGCGCTTGCGCGGCAATGTTTTGTCGACACCCTTGGGTGCGACCCGGACTGGCTGCAACTGGCCGATCAAGATTCAGGGCTCGACTGGCGACACATCGCCTAGCCCACCATTTAGCAAGCGGAGCCCATCATGGAAAAACGTGAAGAACTCTACCGCGGCAAAGCCAAGTCGGTATACAAGACCGACGACGCCAACCGCCTGATCCTGCTGTTTCGCAACGACACCTCGGCGTTCGACGGCAAGCGCATCGAACAGCTTGATCGCAAAGGCATGGTGAACAACAAGTTCAACGCCTTCATCATGCAAAAACTCGAAGCGGCCGGCATTCCGACCCAATTCGACAAACTGCTGGGCGATAACGAGTGCCTGGTCAAGAAGCTCGACATGATCCCGGTCGAATGCGTCGTGCGTAACTACGCCGCCGGCAGCCTGGTCAAGCGCCTGGGCGTGGAAGAGGGCCTCAAGCTCAACCCTTACACCTTCGAACTGTTCCTGAAGGACGACGCCAAGGGCGACCCGTTCATCAACGAATCCCACGTGGTGGCATTCGGCTGGGGCACCGCTGAGCAACTGGTACGCATGAAGGAGTTGTCCCTCAAGGTCAACGACGTGCTGAGCAAGCTGTTCGACGACGCAGGCCTGCTGCTGGTCGACTTCAAACTCGAATTCGGCGTGTTCCACGACGGCACCATCGTCCTGGGCGACGAATTCAGCCCGGACGGCTGCCGCCTGTGGGACAAAGCCACCAAGAAAAAGATGGACAAAGACCGCTTCCGCCAAGGCCTCGGTGACGTCATCGAAGCCTACGAAGAAGTCGCCAACCGTCTCGGCGTACCGCTGTAACCGACGCAAGCATCTGATAGCACGGAAAAAAATCGCTTTTTTGGTTTGCTTTCGCGAAACACACTGTTATGATGCGCGCCGTTGGAGAGATGCCAGAGTGGCCGAATGGGACGGATTCGAAATCCGTTGTACCTTCACCGGTACCTAGGGTTCGAATCCCTATCTCTCCGCCATTATTGAATAACGAAAAACCCCCGATAACTTAATTGTTGTTGGGGGTTTTTTGTTTGGGGCAGAAATGTCGAGGCGATTTCTGCTACGGTCATTCATCAGATGACACGTGGAGCGCAACATGAACGTTGAGCAAGTGTTGGCTCACTTATTGGCCGGTATTCCTGATCTGATCGCGGTTTATGTCTTTGGCAGTCAGGCGACAGGCGAGGCACATGCTGACAGCGATCTGGACTTGGCAGTGCTTGTTGCGGGCTCTGTGGATCCGCTGCTGTTGTGGCGGTTAGCTGGAGAGCTTGCTGACATTGTGGCGGTGCCCGTTGATTTACTCGACCTGCGGGCGGCGTCCACCGTCATGCAATATCAAGTCATAACAACAGGGCGCAGGCTCTGGAACAAGGACAGCCAAGCAGGTATTTTCGAGAGTTACATCCTCAGCGAAAAAACCGAGCTGGACACTGCAAGGGCAGGGTTGCTGGCCGATATCCAGAAGGAAGGGAAAGTGCATGGTCGATGATGTGCTCATCAACAAAGCGTCGAGCATTGAGCGTTGTGTCGCTCGCGCTCGCGAGGAATACGACAAGAACCCCACCAGTTTCGCTACTGATTTCACCCGTCAGGATGCGGCGATTCTTAATATTCAGCGTGCGTGTGAGGCCGCTCTGGATATGGGGCAGCATCTAATTCGACGTGAACGACTGGGTGTTCCTCAGGGTGCTCGAGACGTGTTTGAGTTGCTGTCACGAGGCGGTTGGGTCCAATCGTCTCTGCTGACCAACCTGAAAAACATGGTCGGTTTCCGCAATATCGCAGTGCATGAGTATCAAACGCTTCAGTTGCCGATCACTGTTGCAATCATCACTCAGCATTTAGGTGATTTTCTGGCATTTAGCGCATTTATCCTGACTAAGGATGCAGGGCAGTCAGCGGTTGTCGCAGATACTGGGTTCATTTGAACGAGCTTGACTTGGTCCCCCTGGGCTTTCTGTCCAAGCGCAATATTGCGAAGGATGTCAGATCTACTGCTAGCTCAAACGCTCGCCCGCTTTACGATAAGCCTGTTCACGCTCCCGTTTATCAATGGCCACCACCACCACTGTGATTTCCTGATCGATCACCTGATAAACCAGCCTGTAACCGCTGCTGCGTAGCTTGATTTTGTAGCAGTCGGGCAGGTCATGCAGGCGATTGGCTTCAATACGTGGGTTGTTCAGGATGGCCGCCAGCTTCTTTTTGAGCTGCTGACGAATGGTGTCGCCGAGCTTTTGCCACTCCTTCAATGCACGCGCATCGAAATCAAGGCTATAGGTCATCTATAGAAACCTTTACCCGTTGAGGCGATGCTAATCGTTCCCGGACGGTGGCCATCAACGCTTCATCTTCCTCAGTCATCAGAACGGGCTTGAAAGGTAGCTGGCCGCGATCCGCCACGTATTGCAGGGCCTGGCGCATCAGTTCGGAAGGCGTAACGCCGAGCTTTTCCAGTTCGAGATAGGCGCGCGCTTTCAGGTCGTCATCGATACGGATGCTTATAGTCGCCATGGGAAAGATCCTCGTGTAATGACGTTGGTCATTACATTGGATCAAGAGGGGCTTATTGGCAAGCCTGTCGGGATGTATGGCGTTCGCATACTCCCTTGTTAGCGCGTCACAATGTCCATGTGTCATAGAGGCTCCTCAGCACACCAGCGATCTTTTTTAGGCTAGCCCAGGGGCTTGGGTACACAAGCTTCATTTTGGGAACACTCATTACTGAGCATTTCCAAAAGCGTGACTCCCGGTGGCATTGGCTCTGCAGCTATCATGGGCCTCGCGCAATTGATCGAGAATGCTCAGGCATTGGTCGACGCTGCACTTGAGCGTCATGCCCAACGGATAAACCAGGCAACTATCCCTCTACCCCTGAAACAAAAAAAGCCTGCCGAGCTCAATGCTCAGCAGGCTTTTTAGTGGTTACCGAGTCGTGTCAGCCCGGCTGCGCAGCCAAGCTATTACTCACATTACGCCCCAACACCAGCACGGTCACAAACCCAAGCCCCACCAGCGCCGTGGCCAGGCTCAAGAGCATTGCGCTGCCCATTTGGTCCACGATCCGGCCGCCAAAGAATGAACCCAGGGCGATGATCACTTGGAACAGGGCAACGAACAGCGGCATGCCGCGTTCGACGTCTTTAGGTGCGACCACAAACATCCAGATACTCGCGCAGGCCGGGAAGGCGCCGAAGGCGAAGCCCCAGAGTGCGATCAGCATCGCGGCGCCGGTCATGCCGGTGGCGAAGTGAGGGAACAGCGCGGTGCTGGTGCCGATCATCAGCGCGACCAGCAGCAGGGTGTGACGCACGCTGCGGTTGGCGGCGAAACCGGCAAAGACGTTGCCCATCACGCCGGCCACGCCATACAGCAGCAACAGAGAGCCGATGGTCGGTCCGTCGAAGCCGGAACTGTTTTTGAAGAACGGCGCGACATAGGTGTAGGCAGCAAAGTGCGCCAGGCCGATCAGCAGCACGGCGATCAAGCCGACCCGCGCTTGTGGGTTGATAAACAAGGCCGGCAGGTCACGGATCTGGATGGCCTTTTCCGGGGTGAGTCGCGGCAGCAGGAACACCTGCGCCAGCAGCACCGGCACGCCGACAATCGCGGTCACCAGGAAGGTCATGCGCCAGCCCATCAGGCCACTGAGCCAGGTGCCGACGGGTACGCCCAGCACGGTGGCCAGGGTCACGCCCATCATGATGATCGAGGTAGCCTTCGCTACGCCTACGCCCTTGGGCGCCAAGCGGCCGCTGAGGGCAATGGCCGTGGCCCAGAAGCCGCCGATGCTGATGCCGAGCAGGACACGGCCGAACAGCAGCAGGCTGAAGTCGCTGGCGTAGGCCACTACCGTGTTGGCGATGATCATGATCAGCGTCAGGCCGATCAGCAGGTAACGACGGTCCATGCCGCCAATGATCACCGACAGCAACGGCGCGGCGAGGGCGGCCATGATGCCGGGCAGCGTGACCATCAGGCCAGCGTGACCGGCACTGATGCCCAGGTCGCTGGCGACGTCATTGAGCACGCCCACCGGCAGAAACTCACTGGTTACCAGGGCGAAAGCGCCTACGGCGACCGAGAGAATCGCCAGCCACTGCTGTTTGACACTTTGTTGATTATGTTCGGGACGGCCGCTGTGGGCCTGGCTGGGGCTTGGCATAGTGTCGGTTCCAGAAGGAATGTCGCCTGAAGCCAGGCGAAGGGGAGGGAAAGTGGAGGCGATTATAGGAACCGGTGCTGGCAATCACACAGGCGCTCGTTTCGATAATAACCATCAGTGCAATCGATTCGACGCTCTGGGACGGCCTTGATGGTCGGTGAGCCAGCCTGCTATGGCAAGTAGCCTTGTGGCGAGCAGGCTTTTTGTGGCGAGCAGGCTTGCCCTGCGTTGGGCTGCGTAGCGGCCCTAAAACCTGCCACCGTGATCCCCCCCTGACACTCGGCGCCTGGGATGGGGCGGCTTCGCCGCCCAACGCAGGGCAAGCCTGCTCGCCACAACAAGCCTGCTTGCTACATCAAGGACAACAGGCCTGCTTGCCACAGTGACAGTGTTTACGGTTGAGCGGCGGTCTCTGCGGTCGTATTTGTACTCTGCGCGGTCATCTGGTCATGGAGTTTGCGGGCAACGCCCAAACGCGAGAGCTTGGTCAAAATACAGAAGACCGCACATATCGACAGGCAGGCAATGAACAGCAAAAAGCCTTTTTGCTCTTTCAACCCGGTTTTTACATTTTCACCATAAGTGGGCGAAAGAAATAGCGTGCAAATGGTATTGATGGTGCTTTCCGAGAAGTCCTCGTTATAGAACTTTTCCAGTGCCGTTGGTGATTTGCACTCGTCCACAGACAGCGTTTCGCTGGGCCAGAAGTGGAATTTGGCGTTGTTTTCCGACAGATAGAAAGACGGCACATCCGAGGCTTTTTTCAAGGACACCATCAGGTAGCTGGAGTCAGCCAATGGCGGCGTGATGCTGATAATCGCCAGGAAAAAGGCGCCCAACCCCAAAAACCAATTACGCTTGAAGGGGGTGATCATTGCCTCTTTAAGCGATAACTGAGTGAAGTCTTTCCAGTCAATGTACTTTCTGATCCTGGCCACATCGTTGTAACTGAAGTTGTTGTCAGTGATCCACTGATCGGCTTGCCGCGCGTGTTCCAGGTTTTGCGCGGGGATATTGAATTCGAACCGATAATATTCAACTTCGCGCAGGTCTTTGCGGGTGGCTTCATATTTTGGGTTTTCAAACGTGGTCGAGCCACCGAAGAACCGCCACATCAAGTCACGCAGAAAAATCAGCGAGCCTGAGCGCGAGTAGATATATAAAACCAGCGCACATATTGCCAGGCCACTGAGCAGCCCGACGATGGCGGCATAGTTTTGAAACGTCCATGTGACGATATTATCGTTGAGTACAGGTTGGGACATGCAGGGTCATCCTTGAAGGGTTATTAGAGCGGTGCGTCAGCGAAGTTGCTGTGACTGGCCGGGCGAAAATCTAATAAAAACAAGACGACTTTTCAAACATTATCATTGCGTTGAACTTCGAACTGGGCGGGTACTACATAACGCTGGAATCTTTCTTACGTGGTTTAAAAACAAAGGCTACAGCCAGTTCGTTGCGAACGGATATTTAACTCACTATCTTCTGACTACGAGACGTTCACTCGTAGGCTTTCCCCTCAAACGCAAAGGAAATGCACCATGAGCAAAAACACCAAAAAGACCTCCAGCACCCTGGCGACGTTGGCCGCCGAAACCTTGAATAATCCAAACGCCTCGGCCATAGCCAAGAGCCTGGCTGCGTCGGCGCTGTCCCAGACCGGTACTGATAAGCAGACGAGTGCACACATGGAGGAAAAGGCCGGCAAAGCCCTTCAAAGCGATAAATACAGTGAGGAAACCAAGTCCTTGGCGGCCTCAGTCCTGTCCCAAGCCAACAAAGAGCGGGGAAACTGAGTCATAAAAACCGCATAAAAACGCCCCGTCGTTGAATCAGCGACGGGGCTTCTTGGTTTCCCGATCAGCAAAAATTATTTGCCCCCCACCGAATAACTTTCGCCACTGCGGTGTTCACTTCACAGACCACCCAGGAAACGCCCATGAACACAGCATCCGACCGCTACGACCGCCTGACCCGCAGCTTCCACTGGCTGACCGCCGCCGTGGTGATCTTCATGTTTGCCAGTGCGCATATCTGGGAAAACCTGGAGAAGGGCACACCACTGCGCAAGGGCCTGCAAGCGGTGCATATCTCTTTAGGTATCGTCATGGCGCTGTTGATTGCCGCGCGGATTGTGTGGCGTATGTTCGGCGGCAATCGGCCCAAGGCCGACAGTCACCCGGCGCTTAACCTGCTGGCGAAATTGGCGCATGGTTGCCTGTACCTGTTGCTGGTGTCGCAGATTGTGTTGGGCTTCCTGTTTCGCTGGGCTCAAGGTGAACCCTTCAATTTTTTCGGACTGTTTGCCGTGCCCGCGCCTTTTGTGATCGATCATGCCTGGCGGGGCACCTTGGGCGGCCTGCATAACAATGTGGCCTGGGCGATCATCTTGCTGGCGGGCGTGCATGCCATAGCTGCGCTCTGGCATCACTACGTGCTGGGCGACAGCACCTTGCGCCGGATGTTGCCGGGCGCACGCAATGCGCTTTAACAGTGATGTTTCCTCCCTATCATTACGGAGTAAGACAACCATGAAGGCTCGCCACGAACACCCTGTCACCTACCGCACCGCGCTGGTCTTCGGCGCTTGCCTGGCCGCCGCTTTGCTCGCAGGCCAGGCCCACGCCTCCGGCGATGAGTCGGCCCCGCCCAAGCCCAACTGCCCCAAGGGCCAGGTCTGGGACACCAAGACCGGCAAGTGCGTGCTGCAAACCAGCAAGGCCACCTCCGACGCCGACCGCACCGATTACGCCTACCGCCTGGCCAAGGATGGGCGCTTTGATGAGGCGCTGGCCTTGCTCGACACTCTGCAAAATCCCAACACCGCCAAGGCCCTCAACTATCGCGGCTACGCCACGCGCAAGCTGGGGCGCACCGATGAAGGCATCGGTTATTACCTGAAGTCGGTCGCGCTTGACCCCAACTACGCACAGGTTCGCGAGTACCTGGGCGAGGCCTATGTGATCAAGGGCCGGGTCGACCTGGCGCAAGAGCAACTGGTGAAAATCAAAGCCTTGTGCAGTACCACCTGCGAAGAATACGAAGACCTGGCCGCAGCCATCGCCGCAGCGCCACAGGCTTGAACGCCGTGAACCTGTCCGCAGGAGGCAGCCATCGTTCGGGACGCTGAGTTTCGCCGCGAGTTGGGCCAATTGTTGCCACGCTTGTGGCGATACGGTTGGGTGTTGTCGCGGCAAAAGCACCTGGCCGAAGATCTGGTGCAAGCCACCTGCGTAAGGGCCTTGGAGCGTGCCGGGCAATTCGTGGCCGGCACGCGCCTGGATCGCTGGTTGCTGGCGATCATGCACTCGATCTGGCTCAACGAACTGCGCTCGCAACGGGTGCGGCAAGGGCAGGGGTTTGTTGATGCCGAGCAGGTGCTGTCGTTTGATGGCGAGCGCCAGGCGCAGGAACAGATACTGGCCGCACAAGTGATCAAGCGCGTTAACGGTTTGCCCGAAGCGCAGCGCGAAACGGTGTTTCTGGCGTATGTCGAAGGGCTTTCATACAAGGAAATTGCCGAAATCCTGCAGATACCTATCGGCACAGTGATGAGCCGGTTGGCGGCCGCCCGCATTAAGCTGGCCGAAGCCGCCTCCCCAACAGCCCGGCAGGATAAAGCCAACGGAGAACGGCGATGAGCCACACTGACACACCGTCCGATGAGCAGTTATCGGCTTATCTGGATGGCGAACTGAGCGCAGACCAACATCAACGGATCGCCGACCAGGCCAGCGCTGACCCGGCGCTTGCCGCACGCCTGGACGCATTGCGCTGCGCTGACTTGCCGTTCAAGGCCGCCTTCGACACGGTGCTGGAACACGCCCCGACTGAACGCCTGCACGCAATGCTCAACGCCTTGCCACCGGCGCCGCCCCAAGCCTGGAGCCGTCGGCGTTTTCTTGCCGTGGCTGCGAGTTTCGCAGTAGCTGGCGTGGCGGCCGATCGCCTGTTCTTGGGGTGGCAACGTACTGAACCCGGCCAAGGCTGGCGGGCCTCGGTGGCCGAATACATGGCCTTGTACACGCCCCAGACCCTGGAAAACCTCAGCCTCGACCCGGCCTCCCACACGGCCCAGTTGACCGCCGTGGGCGCACAACTGGGCGTGTCGTTATCGCCTGAGTCCGTGAGCCTGCCTGGCGCCGAATTCCGACGGGCGCAGATCCTCGACTATGACGGCGTGTTGATCGGTCAACTCACCTACCTCGACCCACGCCACGGGCCTTTGGCACTGTGCATCACCGCCAGTAAAAAGGGCATGCAGCCGTTGGCCAGCGAACAGCGCCGAGGCCTGAACGTGGTGTATTGGGCCAACCCTGCCCACGCTTTCATGCTGATTGGGAAAAACCCGGTTGAGGATTTGCAGCACATGGCCATTGGTGTCGAGAGCCGCTTGCCGGCCTGACCTCAGTGAGTCGTCGTCCGCAGCGCGTCGCCGTGCTCGACACCGACCTGCACCACGGTCAAGGTTTCCAGGAGATTTTCTACGAGCGGGACGACGTGTTGTATGTGTCCATCCACGGCGCCCGTGAAGCCGTGTTCTTCGACAAGCTCGAACTGGCCCTGCGGCGCTGAAGGACTTTTCGGCGGATGCGCTGGGGTTGTCCCTGGGCTTTGAAATTTGCGAGCTGGACCCGCAAAGCAAAGTCGCGGTGACGCGCGTCTGGCGAGAGGTGGTGTCGCGATAGAAGATGTCCTGTTGATTTTATGACAGGTTCGCGAGCATTCAAATTGGCCCGTACTGCAAAATTTTTTAAGGCGACAGCGTGCGAGTCTCAGGCGTCAACTCCAACACCCGATTCCTCCCGCCTTCCGCCAGCAGGTAAGTGCCTCGATTCGTCGGCACAATTGACTGCGGCGCCTTCAGGAACGACAAAATCGTCTGTTGCCGCCCCTGTTTATCAATGAGCAGCAATCTTGCTCGGTGCGTCGAATCTTCATTCACCCACAGCCCGCGCTCATCGCACATCAAGAACGTGGGTTTGTTCAAGCCTGCCAGCACCACCGGATCGCTGCCGTCGTCGGTCAGTTCGCGCACCACGCCTTTTTTCTTTTCGGTGTAGAGCATTCGGCCGTCGGTGCAACGGGTGATGGACTCGCCTTCGTGCAGCTTGTCGCGTATGACAGTCAGCGATTGGTCACTCCAGCGGTAACGCAAAAGTCGCCCGTTGTCTTTGCGGTCTTCGATGGCGTAGAGGTCGTCGCCCTCGACCCACAGGCCTTGCACGTTTTCGCCGCGAAACAGCTCGGTCACCACGCCGTCCTTGAGAAAGCTGACCGGGGCGTCGCCGGTTTCCTGGCTGAACACCCAACCGCCATGGGTGGCGAACATGCCATCGGGCTTGGACAGGCTGCCCACCACCACGTCACGTCGCCCGTCGGGATGGATACGCACGATGCTGCCTTTGGCGTCATTGAGTTCCTGGCTGATCATCAGCGAGCCATCCGGCATGGGCATCAATGACGCGGCTTTGGGCACGTCACTGTGCACGGTTTGCACGCTCCAGCCGGTCGCCGCGCTGACGGGGTAGAAGCTTTGCCAGGCGAAAAAGCCCAGGGTCGCAACAGCCAGCAAGCCGGTCAGGCTTAACACCCAGCGCAAAGGTCGACGCGGGTTTGGGGTGTCAGTCATTTTTTCTTCCTTGTTTTTGGGCGCGCCGTCGTTGGGCGTGATGCTTGCTCTCACCCATGATTCTGAAATTGGGCGGCGTAATCCTGGCCGCCGTAAAACACGCCCAGGATCGACACGGCTTCAGTCTCGGCGGCCACGCTGAATGCGATGGCGGTGGTGTGCCGGTAATGGGTGATGCGCAAGGCAGGCAGCAGGTCGTTACGGCATTTACCGCGCAATGGAAACACACTGAGGCTGTCGCAGTAGCCGATGATGTTGTCGATAAAACGTGCTGCAGCATCGGGGGCTTCGGTTTTGCTGATGTAGTCTTCAAGGGCGTCCAGTTGGGCTAACGCCTCAGGCGCAAAGGCTACCGTATAGCTCACGGTTTTTCTGTACCGGTTCGCTGGCGTTTGGCTGCCATGTGTTCGCGAACCTGCTCGGTGGAGAGCGCTCGGCCAGGGGCTGCCTCGAGAGCGGCGGCGGCGGAGATCACCTGGTCGCGCAACCAGTCTTCCATGGCGCGATCACGGGCCATCAGCGCCCTGAGGCCGTCGCGTATCACTTCACTTTCGCTCGCATATTCACCGGAGGTGACCTTGGCTTTGACCAGGGCGGCCATCTCGAGTGGCAAGGTAATGCTCATTTGCTGGGTTGAGCGCATGTCGAAGCCTGCGGACAGTGGGTAGGATTCAATCCTACTCGACCACTGGCGTGTTGCAAGGAGCAACTGACCGATGTCGGTGTCCGGCATCTCATCGTCGATCCAAAATAGGTAGGGGTTCTGGCAGGTTTCCATGAGCGTTTCTCTCTCCTGTTGAGTAACTCAGGTTGCAAGTATTGACGCTTTTCAGCGATTGCGTGGCGCCACTCAGCCAATAACGCACTGATATGTATGACTTCATATTTGTAGCAGGGTTATTAACGCCAACCGCCCTCGGCACGCATGGCGCCTTACCCCCGGCCATACGATAATGCCCCCCAAATCGACCACACTGGCCCATCCCCCGTGATCATCAACTTCGACCTCAACGACCTCCAAGCCTTCCGCGCCGTGGTAGACAAGGGCAGTTTTCGCGGCGCCGCCGAGGCCATCCGCATCTCACAGCCAGCCCTTAGCCGGCGTATCGAAAAACTTGAATCGGCCCTCGACGTCAAGCTGTTCGAACGCACCACGCGCCGGGTCAGCCTGACCATGGTCGGGCGCGCGTTTCTGCCTCAGGTGGAGCGCATTCTCGACGACCTCGACATCGCCTTGATGGGTATCAGTAACGTCGCCTCCACGCGCATGGGCAACGTGACCATCGCCTGCGTGCCGTCCACCGCGTATTACTTCATGCCCCACGTGATCTCCGAATTTCACAAGCTATACCCGAAGATTCGCCTGCGTGTGCTGGATGCCAGCGCCGGTGAGGTGTGCAATGCGGTGGAAAGCGGTGAGGCGGATTTCGGCGTGAGTTTCAGCGGCAGCCTGGCCGATGAAGTGGAGTTCGAGTTGCTGTTCCAGGAGCGCTATGTGCTGGCCTGCCGCCGTGACCATGAGTTGGCCGAACGCGACAGCGTAAGCTGGGCCGAAGCCTACGAGCACGACTACATCACCGTCGACAAAACGTCGGGCAACCGCTTCCTGCTGGACCAGGCTTTGCGCGGCGTGCGGGTGAAAAAGCCGAGTATCTGCGAGACCCACCACGTGACCACCATGATCGGGCTGGTGGAGGCGGGGCTGGGCGTGGCGATGGTACCGTCGATTGCGATGCCGGCGTGCGAACACCCGATTCTGGTGAGTGTGCCGCTGATCGAGCCGCAGGTGATGCGCCATGTGGGCTTGATAAAACGCCGCGGGCGGACATTGCCGCCAGCGGCGCTGGAGTTGGAGCGGTTGGTGCGCGAGATGCCGTTTCGGTCAGTGTGAAACCGAGTCCAGGCCGGTGGATTGCACCACCGGTTGCGCTTCGGGCGAGGCCAGGAACTGCAGCAACGCCTTGGCCTGGGCCGGGTGTTCGGCGTTGACCGGAATGCCCGCCGCAAAGCGCGTCACCGACTGCACGTCTTCCGGGATCTTGCCCACGTAGGTCACGCCCGGCACCGGCAACAATTCCGCCACTTGCTGCAGGCCCACCTCGTAATCACCCTTGGCGACCACTGACGCCACCGGGATGCGTTCGATCATGCTGCCCTTGGCGGGCATGCCGAGCTTCTTGAACAGCTCCTTCTCGACATACACACCGCTGGCGCTGTCCGAATACGCCACGGACTTGGCCTGGCTCAGCACTGCCTTCAGCTCGGCATCGGTGCCGATCGCAGGTTTGGCTGCGCCGGCTTTGACCACCAGGCCGATGCGCGAATCCGCCAGTTCCACACGGGACGCCGGGTCGACCTTGCCTTGTTTGATCAAGTCATCCAGGGCATAGCCGACCATGATCACCACATCGGCGTGTTCGCCACGGGCCAGGCGGTTGGGGATCGCCTCCGGCGCCTTGCCCATCGACGGGCCGAGGATGGTGTCCAGGGTGTCGCCGCTGTGCTCGGCATATTGCGGGCCGAGCAGTTTATAGGCGGCGGTGAAACCGCCGGAGGTCATCACCTTGAGCTGTTCGGCCTGGGCCGTCAGCGCCAGGGCGCCGAGGGCCAGGGCCGTCAGGGTTTTCAATAGCGTCTTCATTACACCGCCCCCTGCATGACTTGGCCACGCGTGTTGGCACGACGGTACAGCGCCAGGGTCGAGCACAGCGCGCACAACGCGGCAAACATCATCCAATAGGCCGGCGAGGCTTTGTCGCCAGTGATGTGAATGAACCACGTGGAGATCGCCGGCGTGAAGCCACCGAAGATCGCCGTTGCCAGGCTATAGGCCAGGGAGAAGCCCGCCACCCGCACTTCCACCGGCATGATTTCGGTCAGCGCCGGGATCATCGCGCCGTTGTACATGCCGTACAGGAACGAGAACCACAGCAGGGTTTCGAGCATATGCGCAAAGCTTGGCGCACTGACCACGAACGACAGTGCCGGGTAGGCGGTGATCACGGTCAGGGCGGTCATTGCGACCAGCACCGGCTTGCGGCCAAAGCGGTCACTCAGGGTGCCGCCGATCGGCAGCCAGACAAAGTTCGACACGGCCACCAGCAAGGTCACCAGCAGGGCGTCGGAGGTGCTCAGTTGCAGCACGGTCTTGCCGAAGGTCGGCGCGTATACCGTGATCAAGTAGAACGCGGTGGTGGTCATGGCCACCATCAGCATGCCGCCGATTACCACACTCCAGTTTTTCACCAGGGTCGCCAGCACTTCGCGCATGGTCGGGCGATGCTTGCGGTTGGCGAACTCTTCGGTTTCCTGCAAGTTGCGACGCAGCACGAAGATGAACGGGATGATCACGCAGCCGAGGGCGAACGGAATGCGCCAGCCCCAATCGGCAACGACCGAGGGTTCCATCCACACATTCAGGCCGTAGCCCAGTGCGGCGGCCACCACGATGGAGATCTGTTGGCTGCCCGACTGCCAGCTGGTGTAGAAGCCTTTGCGGCCCGGCGTGGCCATTTCAGACAGGTAAACCGACACACCGCCCAGTTCTGCGCCAGCCGAGAAGCCTTGCAGCAGGCGGCCCAGCAGCACCAGCAACGGCGCCCACAGGCCAATGGTCTGGTACCCCGGCACGAGCACGATCAGCAACGTACCGCTGGCCATGATCGACAGGGTCACGATCAAGCCTTTGCGACGACCGACGTCATCGATATAGGCACCCAGGATAATCGCGCCCAGGGGCCGCATCAGGAAGCCTGCACCGAACACGGCGAAGGTCATCATTAATGACGCAAACTCATTAGCGGCGGGGAAGAACGCGGCAGCGATATAGGTGGCGTAGAAGCCGAACAGAAAGAAGTCGAACTGTTCGAGGAAGTTGCCCGAAGTAACGCGGAATACCGCACCAACTTTCGAGCGGGCAGAGTCGGGCCGGGAAGGGCTAGTCATGGTTTTGTGTCTCCAGCGTTCTTTTTAAAGTGCTTGTTTCGCTTAAGACCGCGGATAGTGGCTGACACATTTAGAAATGATAAGTGAGTAATTTGGATGCATTGATGCGTTTTGGCTATCAATCAGCAGGTCCGCCAAAATCTCACTGCTGTTCTATGCTTCAGAAGTGACCAATTTCTTATGGAAGGGAGGTGCGTATGGGTGACGAGCACAAACGTCAGGACGAGCCGGAGCACGAGCAGGCCCGGCGGCAACGCGAAGAAGACAAGCCGCAGACCTGGAAACATCCGGACGACGGCACCGAGCTGTCCGAGCGCGATCAGGAGCGACCGCTCAAGCCGTGAATTCCAAGGCGATGATGATCAAACTGTGGGAGCTGGCTTGCCTGCGATGGCGGCGGGTCAGTCTCTACATCTGTGCCTGACACACCGCTATCGCAGGCCAGCCAGCTCCCACAATGTTTCTGTGTTCAGCCCACTATCGGCGTACACAACTCCACCAGCGTGCCATCCGGGCAGCGCACATAAGACACCACTTGCCCCCAGGGCTTGGTGCTCGGTGGCGACAGCTCCTTCGCACCGTGTAACAGCGCCTTGGCATGGGCGACGAATACATCCTCGGTGACAAACCCCACCTCCATCCCCAGCGGCTTTCGGGAGGCGTGCGCCTCGACGTGCCCGCCGTCGAAGTTCATTTCGCCCAGTTCATGCGCGGCAAACGACAGCGTGGTGTCCCCCGTTTCCAGCTCGCCATAAGTGCCGGATTCATGCAAAAAGCGGCGACTGAACCCAAAGGCTGCTTCAAAGAATGCCAGTGACGCGGCAACGTCGGGCACATAGATAATGGTGTAGGCGAATTTCAAGATAGGCAGTCCTTGCAGAAAAAGTGACAGTTCATGAAGCCAATACTGAGATAGGAAAACCCCACGCCAGCACCCAATAGGCCACTGCCGCGGCCAGGCATAAGCCAATAAACACCCGCGTCAGTGTCCTGACGGTAGGGTTGGCAATGAGCCGGACGACCCAGAGGCAGAGCCCGGCCACGACCATGGCCAAGGCAATAATGAGCAGCACGATGGCGTTCCTTTGACCTTCAAGCGCTGATTTATAGTCCCAAAGGCGCTGGATGAACAGTGTTCACATAGACGCAGCCCCGCGGGCTTTCTAAACTGCGGCTTGTCTTGGGGAAAGGGGCAGGCGCCGATGAATCGCAATGAATTACGCAAGGCCGACATCAACCTGATGGTGGTCTTCGAAGCACTGATGCTCGAGCGCAATGTGACGCGGGTGGCAGAGAAGCTGTTTCTCGGCCAGCCGACCATCAGTTCGGCGCTCAACCGCTTGCGCACCTTGTTCAACGACCCACTGTTTATTCGCGTCGGTCACCGCATGGAGCCCACCGCGCGGGCCGAAGAGATCATCCAGCACCTGTCGCCGGCCCTGGACTCTTTGTCGTCGGCCTTGAGCCTGACCCACGATTTCGACCCGACCCAAAGCACCATGACCTTCCGCATCGGCCTGTCCGATGACGTCGAGTTCGGCCTGCTGCCGCCGCTGCTGCGGGCCTTGCGTCAGGAAGCGCCGTTGGTGGTGTTCGTGGTGCAACACGTCGATTACTGGCGCATCCCCGACCTGCTGGCTTCCGGCGATATCACCGTGGGCATCACCCAGACCCGCGGCCTGCCGGCCAATGCCAAGCGCAAGTTGTTGCGGCATATTCGCCCCTGCCTGTTGCGCGCCGATGCCTCGGACACACCGCTGACCCTCGACGAATATTGCGCCCGTCCCCATGTGCTGGTCTCTCACACCGCCAACGTGTCGGGGTTTGCCGACGAGTGGCTGGCCGAGATTGGTCGCAAGCGCCACGTGGTGCTGTCCGTACCTCAGTACAGCGCATTGCCGGCGTTGCTCGCCGGCACCGACATGATCGCCAGCCTGCCGGATTACACCGCCCACGCCATGGCCGCCGGCGGCAACCTGTTTTGCGAGCCGTTCCCGTTCGAAACCCCGACCCTGGACCTGTCCATGGTCTGGCTCAGCCACGTCGACACGGACCCTGCCGAACGCTGGATGCGTTCACGGCTGGAAGCGTTCATGAGTGAACGCGACAGGCTGCCGGTAATCGCGGAAAAATCTTGAGATAAGCCTTCAGGGAGATCCACCGATGACTTCATCCCGTTCTTTGCTGCGTGGGCGCGGCAGTCATGACAGCGGCAAGGTGGGCATGGTCGAGCTGTTTTTCGACCTGGTGTTCGTGTTCGCCGTGACCCAGTTGTCCCACTCGCTGCTGGCCCACCTGAGCCTCGGCGGCGCGGTGCAGGTGGCGCTGATGATGGTCGCTGTGTGGTGGGTGTGGATCTTCACCTCGTGGATCACCAACTGGCTGGACCCGGAAAAAATCCCTATCCGCATTGGCCTGTTCGGCTTGATGGTCGCCGGCCTGTTGCTGTCTTCATCAATCCCCAAAGCCTTTACCGATCGCGGCCTGTTGTTCGCCGGCGCTTACGTCTTCATGCAGGTGGGCCGCACGCTGTTTGCGTTGTGGGCCGTTCGCGGCGAGTCGCTGAACATGACCCGCAACTTCCAGCGGATCCTGGCGTGGATGCTGTGTTCCGGGGTGTTCTGGCTCACCGGCGGCCTGCTCGAAGGCGAGCAACGCCTGGCTTTCTGGGCGCTGGCGCTGCTGATAGAACTGATATCGCCGTCGGTGTTTTTCTGGGTGCCAGGGCTTGGGCGCTCGACCCTGGCGGACTGGAATGTCGAAGGCAACCACATGGCCGAGCGTTGCGGCCTGTTTGTGATTATCGCCCTGGGTGAATCCTTGCTGGTGACCGGCGCCACGTTCGCCGAGTTGCCGTGGAGCGTCGAAGGCCTGGGTGCTTTCCTGGTGGCCGTGGTGGGCAGTATTGCGCTGTGGTGGATCTATTTCGACAGCGGCGCCGAGCGCGCCCATCACCGGATTGCCAGCTCCGCCGACCCCGGCCGCCAGGCGCGTATCGCCTACACCTATCTGCATGTGCTGATCGTCGCCGGGATCATCGTCAGCGCGGTGGCCGACGAACTGGTGCTGGTGCATCCAGGGCATGCCAGCCAGGCGGGCGTGCTGGCGATGATTGCCGGGCCGTTTTTGTTTTTGCTCGGCAGTGCGTTGTTCAAGTGGGTGATGAGTGACCGACCGTTGCCACCGCTCTCGCACCTGGGCGGGCTGCTGATGTTGCTGGTGCTGTTGCCGCTGGGGTTGCAGCATATGTTTTCGGCGCTGGCGCTGGGCGCGTTGACCACGGCGGTGTTGGTGATCGTGGCGTTCTGGGAAAATCGTTCGCTGCGGGGGCTGACCGAAGTTTCACATTGAAATCGGTCTGCCTTCGTTCAACTGCATGCTATATGTAGGTTTCTTTTCAAGCCCACTCGGAGCTTTTCATGCCGCACCTGCACCTGGAATACACCGCCAACCTGACCGGCCTTGCCGTCGAGAAAACCCTGCTGCGCCTGAACAACGTGCTGATGGCGTCCGGGCAGTTCGGTTCCGAGTTCGATATCAAGAGCCGCGCAATCAAGGTCGAGAGTTTCCAGGTGGGCACTTCCCTCAGCCCGCGCGGTTTTATTGCGGTAAAGCTCTCGCTGCTCAGCGGGCGGTCACCGCAGGTCAAGCAGCAGTTGTCGGAAAGCTTGTTGGCGGCCCTGCATGACGCGGCTGAGTGGCCGGCCGATCTGCAGGTTCAACTCAGTGTGCAGTTGATGGACATGGATCGTGATTCCTACAGCAAAGTCGCTATCGGCTAAGGGTTACAACAAGCATTGATCGGCGCACACCTTGACGATCTGCTCGCGAAACCAGGTATTGGCGCTGTCCTGGCCACTGGTTTCATTCCACTGCATATCCAGGGTAAACCCCGGTAACCCGTTCGGCGCTTCGCAATGGCCGAACACGGTGGCCGGGGCCAGCAGCTTTTGCACGCGACGGGGCAGGGTGACGATAAAGTCGGTGCCACTGATCATCTTCAAGGCGGCGCTGTAGCTGTTGGCACGGGCAATCACCTGGCGCTTGTGAGCCTGGCGTGCCAGCCAGCCGTCGATCATGTTGGTGTCGGAGGTCCAGGGCGCGGGGAACACGTGGCGCCGTTCGACAAACGATTGCAGGCTGAAGGCCGGCTCGCGCGGCGTGGCGCGTTTATCAAACACACACACTAAATCGTCTTCCAGCAGCATCTGGGTCTTGAAGTCTTTGTGGGCACGGTGAAAGTGCGGGCCGAAGCAAATCACCAGGTCGAGACGGCCTTCGCGCAGGTCCTCGGCGGGCAGCTCGGTTTCCAGCTTTTGCACATTGATGATCACCGGCAAGTCGGCTTGGTCGAAGTTCTTCAACAGGCGTGGCAGGATCAGTTGCTCGAAGTATTCCGGGGCACAGACATTGAAGGTCACCGCCTGCTGCGTCGGGTCGAAGGCCTGGCTGCCGGCATGGCACAGGTTGATGCTTTCAAGGATCTTCTGCACGTGTTCGTACATGGTTGTGGCCTTGTACGTCGGGCGCATGCCGGCCCGCGTGTTGATAAACAGCTCATCCTCAAAACTGGTGCGCAGCTTCTTCAGGCTGTAGCTCACGGTTGACTGACTGACGAACAGCGTCTCGGACACCTCGGTAACGCTGCTCTGGTCATAGACGGCGATAAACACCATCAAGTCCTGCATATCAAGCTTTCTGAGCAAGTTACTGTTTAGCATCGGTTTCGTCCGTAAACCCTTTGTACCGAACTCAGTACAAGACTGGCAAAAGCTTAACGGAACGGTCGTACCAATAGAAAGCGCTGTAGGGCGTTTCTATGTTTGGTGTGGGACATAAAATGTTGGCAACACGACGTCAGTGAATATGTCGGCTGTAATGCTTTGGGTTCAAGCGTGTGACGATCATCAGCTCCCACAGGGGACCGTGGTGTCAGCTAGCGCGAATCACGTGCTTGATCTCCTGAAACGCCGCCAACCCCCAGGGCCCCAGTTCGCGGCCGATGCTGCTTTGTTTGTAACCGCCCCACGCCGTCTGCGGGAAGATCACCTGCGGTGCGTTGATCCACACCAGGCCCGCCTGCAAGGCATTGGCCACGCGTTCGGCGGCTTCGGCATTGGCGCTCACCACACTGGCGACCAGGCCGAAATCGCTGTCGTTAGCCAGGGCGATGGCCTCGGCTTCAGTGGTAAAACGTCGTACACACAGCACCGGGCCGAAGATCTCTTCATTCCACAAGGCGCTGCCTGATGGCACGTCGGTAAACACTGTCGGGCGAATGAAAAAGCCTTTTTCCAGATCAGCCGGGCGAGCGCCGCCGCACAACAAGCGCGCGCCTTGGTCGATACCACGCTGGATATGCCCCAGCACCCGCTGATACTGCGCACGGTTGATCAGCGCGCCCATCTCCACATCCTCGGCAAACGGGTCGGCCACGCGAATCCCTTCAGCCCGCGCCTGCAAACGCTGCAGGAATTCATCCGCCAGGTTGTCGGCTACCAGCACGCGACTGGTGGCCGAACAGATCTGCCCGGCATTGAAAAAACCACCGCCACAGGCCAGCTCCACTGCCAGGTCGAGGTCGGCATCGGCCAGCACCAGCAACGACGATTTGCCACCCAGTTCCAGGCTCACACCCTTGATGGTTTCGGCGGCGCGCTGCATCACCTGCACGCCCACCGCATTGCTGCCGGTAAAGGACATTTTCGCCACGCGACGGTCCGCAGCCAGCGGTGCACCGACCGCCAGCCCCGTGCCACACACCAGGTTAAACACACCCGCCGGGAAGCCTGCTTCGGCAATAATCCGCGCCAATTGCAACTCCGCCAGGGGCGTGACTTCCGACGGCTTAAGCACCACGCAGCAACCGGCCGCTAACGCGGGGGCAAGCTTCCAGGCGGTGGTCACCATCGGGAAGTTCCACGGCACGATCAAACCCACCACGCCACAGGGTTCGCGGCGCAGGCGTGCGCTGAAATCGTCGCTGGGCAATGCCACCTTGCAGTCTTGACCTGCGTCCATCGCGTCGCAGATGCCCGCGTAGTATTCGAAGGTGGCAATCACGTCATCCACATCAATAGCCGCTTCAAACAGCGGCTTGCCGTTGTTGCTCGACTGCAACTGCATCAGTTGTTCACGTTGCTCGCTCACACCTTGGGCGACCTTGCGCAACAAGGCGCCGCGATCACGGCCACTGCTTTTCGACCAGTCGACAAAAGCCGCGCTGGCTGCGTCGACCGCCAGTTCCACTGCTGAGGCATCGCCCACGCTGACATGGGCCAATGTCGCTTCGGTAGCCGGGTTGATCACCTCCAGCACCGCATGGCCCGCCTGCCATTGGCCGTTGATAAACACACCGTTCAAGACTGCGCTCATACCGCCACCTCCTGCATCCAGAGCCCTTGGTTGATTTCAATCAGTGTCGGCCCCTGGCGATCCGCGGCGGTGCGCAACGCGCTGCGCAAAGGCTCGATGCCCTGGACACTTTCCGCTGCGCAACCCAAGGCCTTGGCTACGCCGATAAAGTCCGGGGTGTAGATGTCCACACCGACCGGCTCGATGGCGCGGTTGAGCATGTATTTCTTGATCTCTTCATAGCCCTGGTTATTCCACAGCAGCACAATCACTGGCACCTGCGCCTCTACCGCGCTGGCCAGTTCCGGCAGGGAAAATTGCAGGCCGCCGTCGCCGATCAGGCACACCACCGGCTGGCCGTCACCTCGGCCCAGCCAGGCACCGACTGCAGCGGGCAGGGCGTAGCCCAAGGTGCCGTAGCCGGTGGAGGAGTTGAACCAGCGGCGTGGGTGGTCAAGATTCAGCGTCAGGTTGCCGCTGTACACCGGCTGGGTGGAGTCGCCCACCAGCACGGCGTTGGGCAGCGCTTGCAGCACGGTGTTGAGGAACAGGGTTTGTGCGCGGGTGGCAGCGTCCCAGTTGGGCGCCAGTTCGGCCCACAAACGCGCGACTCGTTCAGCGCCCCAATCGCGGTTGCGGGCAGGCAATGGGGTTTTATCCAATTCGGCGAGCAAGGCGTCGGCGGCTATCTGTGTATCGGCTACCAGTGCCACGTGCGGCGGGTAGTTGCGCACAGTCTGGTCGGGGTCGATGTCGATACGCAGCAGTGCGCCGGGGATCTCGAAGCCGCCGGCGAAGGTCACGTCGTAGTCGGTTTCTGCCAGCTCTGTGCCGATGGCCAGCACTACGTCGGCTTCAGCGACCAGCGCACGGGTGGCGACCAGGGTTTGCGTCGAGCCGATCAGCAGCGGGTGGGTCGATGCCAGCATGCCTTTGGCATTGATGGTCAGCGCCACCGGCGCGCCGAGGATGTCGGCCAGGCGTGTCAGCTCTGGCGCGGCATCGATGGCACCGCCACCGGCCAGGATCAGCGGGCGTTTGGCCGCTGCGAGCAATTGGCTCATCTGCTTGACCGCCGACGGCGACGCACCGGCGCGGGCAACGCTGACCGGCTCGCTGCCCAGCAACGCGTCGGCATTCTCCACCAGCACATCCAGCGGGATTTCGATATGCACCGGGCGCGGTCGCCCCGCCTGGAACAACGCAAACGCCCGTGCCAGCACACCAGGCAACTCCGCCGCCGACATCAACGTGTGGGAGAACGCCGACACGCCCGCGATCATCGCGCTCTGGTTCGGCAGCTCATGCAGTTTGCCGCGCCCGCCGCCCAATTGGCTGCGCGACTGCACGCTGGAAATCACCAGCATCGGGATCGAGTCGGCGTAGGCCTGGCCCATGGCAGTGGTGATATTGGTCATGCCCGGGCCGGTGATGATGAAGCACACGCCGGGTTTGCCGCTGGTGCGTGCATACCCGTCGGCCATGAAGCCGGCGCCCTGTTCGTGGCGCGGGGTGACATGGCGGATGCCGGAATGCGCCAGGCCGCGATACAGCTCAACGGTGTGTACGCCGGGAATGCCGAACACCTGGTCCACGCCGTAGCTTTCCAGGAGGTTGACCAATACTTCGCCGCAGGTCGCCATACATGTCGCTCTTGTTATGGATTCGAGGCGCTATTGGAGCGGCTGGCCCGTAGCGGCAACAATCGATAAAAAGTCATACTAGCCATGTCCCCACGTCATGGCTCACGCACGATGAAACGCCTTCCGCCGCTGCCTGCGCTGCACACGTTTTGGGTCACTGCCCAGTGCTGCAACTTCACCCGCGCCGCCGAGCAACTGCACATCACCCAGGGCGCAGTGAGCCGCCAGATTGCCGGCCTGGAAAGCCATTTGGGTTACGCCCTGTTTCAGCGCCAGGCACGGGGCTTGAGCCTGACCGAAGAAGGCCGCGAGTGGTCACTGCGTGCGCAGCAAGTATTCGGCCTGATCGGCTCCGCGGTGGAGCAGATCGGCAGCCGCCGCGCGACCCTGCAACTCAAGGCCTCCACCTGCGTGATGCGCTGGCTGCTGCCGCGCCTGTTGCAATGGCAGAAGGAGCGCCCGGATGTGCCGGTGGAACTCACCACCACCGTGGCCTATACCGTGGACTTTCGTCGTGAGCAATTTGATGCGGCGGTGATCTATGCGCCCATCGCCGAGCAGTCGGCTGAGGCACGGCACCTGTTTGATGAGCAACTTACGCCAGTGTGCGCACCGGCGCTGCTCGGCGCTTTGGATACCCCGGCAGACTTGCAGCAACAAGTGCTGCTGCACCCCACGCGGGACGAGCGGGATTGGGCGTTGTGGTTAAAGGCGGCGAATACGCGGTTGAGCAACCTGGCCCAGGGGCATCATTTCGAGACGCTGGACCTGGCCATGACGGTGGCGTCACAAGGCTCAGGTGTGGCGATTGGCGACAGTGCGCTGATTGGTGAGGATGTGAAAGCCGGGCGGCTGGCGACGCCGTTTGAACTGCGGGTGCCGACGGGGATGGGCTATTACCTGGTGTACCCGCCGGGGATTGAGCCGTCGGCTGGGCTGCAAGCGTTGATGGCGTGGCTGGTGAGCGAGGCACACCAGTCTTAACACTGAGTATCCAACTGTGGGAACCGGGTTTGTGTGGGAGCTGGCTTGCCTGCGATGCGGGCAACTCGGTCTATCTGTTAAACCGAGCTGATGCCATCGCAGGCAAGCCAGCTCCCACACAAGCCAGTTCCCTCAGAGTCAGTAACCGACGGTGAAGCGTTGGCGCGAGTGCTTCGGCGATTCCACTTCGTCGATCAGGGCGATGGCAAAGTCAGCAAAACTGATCCAGCTACGGCCCTCGGCGCTTACCAGCAGATCATCCTGGCCCAGACGGAATTTCCCGGTGCGCGCGGTTTCAACAAACTCCGCCGATGGCGACAGGAAGGTCCAATCCAGTTCTTTTTCCTGACGCAGCACGTCGAGAAACTCAGCCCCGGCGCTGGCTTCGGCTTTGTATTCAGCCGGGAAACCCTCGCTGTCGATCACTCGACTGCCACCTGGCAACAACAGCGAACCCGCACCGCCCACCACCAGCAGGCGTTTCACGCCGGCTTTTTTTACCGGGCCGATCACGGCGCTGGCGGGCAGGGTGGCGAAGTGCGCCGCACTGATCACCACGTCGTTGCCGCTCACTGCTTGCTGCAAGGCCGTTGCATCAAGGGCGTCGACCTTTTTAACGGTAAGGCCTGGGCGTGCGGCCAGCGTGTCGGTGTTACGCGCAATGGCAGTAACGGTATGCCCACGACGCAGCGCTTCTTCCAGCAGTTGGCTACCGGCACGGCCGGTGGCACCAATGATTGCAATCTTGCTCATGACGTTCTCCAGTACGTTAGGGTTTAAAACCAATCACCACTTCATTTCGCCCTTGGCGACTTTGGCACCCAGTTCCAGGCTGCTTTCGTCTTTAAGGTTCGGGTAACGCTTTTTCATCGCCGCGATCAGCGCAGTCGAATCCTTGGCCTTGGCGGTCTCGATATCGAAGGCCTTGATGTAGTCGGCGGTAAAGGCCACGGACTGCACGGTCGGTGTGCCCAGGTAGTGGCCAGGGATCACGGTGGCCGGTTTCAGGTCCTGGATACGTTGCAGGGTGGCCAGCCAGTCGGTGTGGGATTTGGCGGATTGCGTGTCGGCCATCCACACGTGGGTGTTTTCAAACACCACGACGCCACCGACGACCGCCTTGATCGAGGGGATCCACACAAAGGTGCGCTCAGGTTGCGGACCGTCCAGGCCGATCACTTCCAGGCTTTTGCCTTCCAGCGTCAGGGTATGGCCCTGCAACACCTGCGGGATGATGGCTTTGCTTGGCTTGTCGTCGCCGAGTTTCGGGCTCCAGAACGCGATTTTTTGCTCGACGGTGGCCTTGATATGGTCCACCACCGGCTGGGTCGCCAGCACTTTGGCGTCGGGGAACGCGGCGGTCAGGGTGTCGAGGCCGAAGTAGAAGTCCGGGTCGCCGTCGCTGACGTAGATGGTGGTGAGGTGTTTGCCGCTGCTGCGGATTTTCTGCACCAGTTGCTCGGCTTGGGTCTTGCCGAACTGGGCGTTGACCAGGATGAGGTCTTTTTCACCGCTGACCAGTACCGAGCTGACCGGCATCATGGCCGAGGTGCCAGGGTTGTAGGCATCCAGCTTCAGGTCGGCAGCCGCAGCATGGGCAGCGAACGCCAGGGCGGCCGAAGCCAGGGCAAATCGTTTAAGTACCGAGATCATGTGCAGCTCCAGCAGCAGGTAAGTGATGCACAGAGCTTAGTTGCACCAAACACAACAAAAAATGCGATGCTTGGACATAGTTTGTTTCTAAAAGCGTGCAAATCATGGATCGTCTTCAAGCAATGCGGGTGTTTGTCACGGTAGTTGACCTGGGCAGCCAGTCCGCCGCCGCCGATCAGTTGGACCTGTCGCGGCCGGTGGTCTCGCGCTATCTGGCTGAACTTGAGGATTGGGTCGGTGCGCGCTTGATGCATCGCACCACGCGCAAGCTCAGCCTCACCGCCGCCGGCAGTGAAACGCTGCCGCGCTGCCGGCAAATGCTGGAGCTGTGCAGTGACATGCAGGCGGCCGTCAGTGAGCCGGATGAAGCGCCGCGTGGCCAGTTGCGCCTGAGTGTCAGCAGCTCATTCGGCCAGGCGCAGTTGGCGGATGCCGTGGCCGAATTCGTCAAGCGCTTCCCGTTGGTCAGCATCGACCTGCAGATGCTCGACCGCACGGTAAACCTGGTGGATGAGCGTATCGACCTGGCCATCCGCACCAGCTTTGAGCTGGACCCCAACCTGATCGCGCGCAAGCTCACGCTGTGTCGCTCGGTGATCTGCGCGTCACCGGCGTACCTGCTGGAACACCCGCAGCCTCGGCAAGTCCACGACTTGGCGGAGCACAACTGCCTGACGCATTCTTACTTCGGCAAAAGCCTGTGGCACTTCACCGAGAACGGCGAAGCAGTCTCGGTGGCGGTGCAGGGCAATATCACCGCCAACGAGGCCACGACCTTGCTGCGGGTGACGCTGGCGGGCGCCGGGGTGGCGCGGCTGCCCAGTTATCAGGCGGGGGACTACATCCGCAGTGGCGAATTGATCCGGCTGCTGCCCGAGGCTGAGCCGCAGCAAATGAACGTCTACGCCGTGTATGCCTCGCGTAAACACATGCCGTTGGCGTTGCGCAGCCTGCTGGATTTTCTGGTGCTGCGGTTCCCGGAAGAGCCGGTGTGGGATATCGGTCTGTAAAGCCGACATAAAGATGTTGAATGACGCCCAATAATGGCAACTCGCCCTGACTGACCTATGCTTTAAACAGCACCGAGTCGATCTATTCAGAGGTGTGCCATGACCCTAAAAATTAGAAAGTACCTGATGATTTTCATCCTGTGCGCGTTGGCTACCGCGCTGTACGGCACGGCCGCCTATCGGGTTGAACAGACCCGTATGCAACCGACCTTTGCGATCAGTTGCCATCAGGATCTGTGTGTGCCGCGTACTGGTAGTTTCAGCGCGCTCAGGTAGGCTGTGATCGTTCCCACGCTCCGCGTGGTATGCAGCCCAGGACGCTCCGCGTCCCGCGTCAATCCGCCTTCAGCTGCTCGCGAAACGCCTTGGGCGAAAACCCCACCCGGCGGCGGAACAGCCGGGAGAAGTTGGTCGGGTCGGAAAACCCCAACACCTCCGACATCTCATTGATGGTCATGCTGGTATAGGTCAGCAAGCGCTTGGCTTCCAGCAACTGGCGGTCATGCATGATCTGCAAGGCAGGCTGCCCACCCAATTCCCGACACGTACCGTTCAGGTGTGAGACCGAGATACCCAGCTTGTGCGCCAGGTCTTCAATCTTCGGGTGTTCGCGGTAATGCTGCTCGACCAACTGCGTAAAGCGCCGAAAATATTCACGCCCACGCGGCGCGCGCGGATGGCGGCGCTGGATCGCCTGGCGGCTGATCCACACCAGCAGCACGCTGACCAAGGCGTGCATCATCATGTCGCGGGCCGGTTGTTCATCGGCGTACTCATCCTGCAGTCGGGCGAACAGGCTGTTGAGGTAATCGCTGTCCTTGCCGGCGGGGTAATTGCCCAGGGCCTGCAAACCGTCCACCGTCGCGCCCAACTGTGTCTGCAAATGGCTGACCAGCGGCGCGGCCAGCGTCAGGATAAAACCTTCCACATCTTCAGAAAACCGAAACCCGTGTACACACAACGGCGGCAGCACCTGCAAGGTGGCTTCGCTGAGGGTAGTACGCTGGCCTTCGATTTCCAGCTGCGCCTGGCCTCTGTGTACGTACAGCAACTGGCACAGGTCCGCGTGCCGGTGGGGTTGGATTTCCCACTGGTATTCCCGGCTCCGTCGGGAAATGGTTTCACAGTGCAACAAATCCGGAGTCGGCCATTGCTGACTTTCTCCGTAAAGCTTGAAGACTGGAATCGCGGTACTGGCAGTTTTGGTCATGGTTTCAATCCGATACTCAGGATAGTGGTGCGGTAATCGCCCCAATTGGCAAAAAGCGCAGGCTTTGTCTCAGTTTTCACCTTCTTATGGCGGCCACTCAAGTGAAAAATGATCAGCAACAGGATGAATGACAACTCTTTCACCCTATCCGTTCGGGTGAAGCTTGCGAGCCATAAAAATAATGAAAACGCTGAAAACCCAAGTCGCCATTATTGGCGCCGGTCCCTCCGGATTGCTGCTCGGCCAACTGCTGCATAACGCTGGTATCCAGACCCTGATTCTAGAGCGCCAGAGCGCCGATTACGTGCAAGGCCGTATCCGCGCCGGTGTGCTGGAACAAGGCATGGTCGACCTGCTGCGCGAGGCGGGCGTCAGCCGACGCATGGACACCGAAGGCCTGGTGCATGACGGCTTTGAGTTGGCACTCAATGGCCAACTGACCCATATCGACCTCAAAGGCTTGACCGGCGGTCAGTCGGTGATGATCTACGGCCAGACTGAAGTCACCCGCGACCTGATGGCCGCCCGCGAGGCTGCCGGGGCTGTGACCCTGTACGAAGCGCGCGACGTGCAGCCCCATGACCTTAAAACTGATCGGCCCTGGCTCACCTTCGAACATGCCGGCGAAACCTATCGCCTGGACTGCGACTACATCGCCGGGTGCGACGGTTTCCACGGGGTGGCGCGCCAGGCGATTCCGCCTGAGGCGTTGCAGGTGTTCGAGCGCGTCTATCCGTTCGGCTGGCTGGGCATCCTCGCCGATACACCGCCGGTGCATGACGAGCTGGTGTATGCCAAACATTCGCGTGGCTTTGCGTTGTGCAGCATGCGTTCGCCGACCCGCAGCCGCTATTACCTGCAGGTGCCGGTCGATGAGCCTCTGGATGATTGGTCGGATGAGCGTTTCTGGGCCGAGCTGAAAACCCGCCTGCCCAGCCAGTTGGCCGAGCAACTGGTCACCGGGCCGTCAATCGAAAAAAGCATCGCGCCGCTGCGCAGCTTTGTGGTGGAGCCGATGCAGTACGGGCGCCTGTTCCTACTCGGTGACGCCGCGCATATCGTGCCGCCCACCGGCGCCAAAGGCTTGAACCTGGCGGCCAGTGATGTGAGCACGCTGTTTCGGATCATGCTCAAGGTGTACCGCGAGGGCCGCGTGGACCTGCTGGAAAAATACTCGGCCATCTGCCTGCGCCGGGTGTGGAAGGCCGAGCGGTTTTCCTGGTGGATGACCTCGATGTTGCACCAGTTCCCGGACGCCGACGGCTTCAGCCAGCGAATTGCCGAGAGCGAGCTTGAGTATTTCATCCATTCGCAGGCGGGGCGCAAAACCATCGCAGAAAATTACGTCGGACTTCCTTACGAAGCTATCGAGTAGCCTGCTATCGTATCCAGCATTCCCGCAGGCTCTTCCTTGCCTGCGGGCCTTGCTCGAAGGTTCTGCCGTGACCAGCCTCAACCAACCCGCTCAGCCCGTTCCTGCCGTTCGCAGTGTGCTCGCCGCCTTGATGCTGGCGATTTTCCTCGGAGCCCTGGACCAGACCATTGTCGCCGTGTCCATGCCAGCGATTTCCGCGCAGTTTCACGATGTAGACCTGCTGGCCTGGGTGATCTCCGGCTACATGGTGGCGATGACCGTGGCCGTACCGATCTACGGCAAGCTCGGCGACCTGTACGGGCGCCGGCCGATGATGTTGATCGGCATGGGTGTGTTCACCCTGGCCTCGCTGTTTTGCGGCATGGCGCAAAGCATGGAGCAGTTGGTGCTGGCGCGGATTCTCCAGGGCATCGGTGCCGGCGGGATGATCTCGGTCAGCCAGGCGATCATTGGCGACATCATCGCGCCCCGTGAGCGTGGGCGTTACCAGGGCTATTTCAGCAGCATGTACGCGGTGGCCAGTGTGGCCGGGCCAGTGCTGGGCGGCTACATGACCGAATACCTGTCGTGGCGTTGGGTGTTTTTGATCAACCTGCCGCTGGGCGCCGGGGCCTGGTATGTGGCGCACCGCACACTGGTAGGGCTGCCGGTGCCGCAGCGCAAGCCGATTATCGATTACCTCGGCACCGTGCTGATGATCATCGGCCTGACCGCCTTGCTGCTGGGCATCACCGAAATCGGCCAGGGCCATCATTGGCGTGACGAGCAAGTGCTGGGGCTGTTGGCCTGCGCGTTGGTGGCCTTGACGGTGTTCGTGTGGCACGAACGCCGGGCGCGCGAGCCATTGTTGCCGATGCACCTGTTCGCCAATCGCAGCGCAGTGCTGTGCTGGTGCACGATTTTCTTCACCAGCTTCCAGGCCATTTCCCTGACGGTGTTGATGCCGTTGCGTTATCAGACGGTGACCGGCTCGGGGGCCGACAGCGCCGCCTTGCACTTGCTGCCATTGGCCATGGGCTTGCCGATGGGGGCCTATTTCGCCGGGCGCATGACCTCGGTGACCGGGCGTTATAAACCGATGATCCTCACCGGCGCATGCTTGAGCCCGCTGGCGATTCTCGGCATGGCCTACAGCGCGCCGCAGGCGGTGGAGCTTACGGCGGTGTTTATGCTGCTGTGCGGGATTGCGGCGGGGATGCAGTTTCCGACGTCCCTGGTGGGCACGCAGAACTCGGTGGAGCAGCGCGACATTGGCGTGGCCACCAGCACGACTAACCTGTTCCGCTCGTTGGGCGGGGCGGTCGGTGTGGCGTGCATGTCGGCACTGCTGTTGGCGTTGTTGCAGGACTCCAGCTTTGCGCATTTGGCCAGCGGCGCGCTGGGGGCTGAAGGCAGTTCCGGCAACGTGTTACTCGACGGCCTCAACGCCGCGCCGGGGCCTGCGCAGGATGCCTTGCGCGGGGAGCTGGCGGTGACATTCCGGCATTTGCTGATGGTGAGTGCGGCGGTGTCGTTGCTGGGGTTGGCGGCGGCCATTGCGATGCCCAATCGTGTGCTGCGTGGGCGTGAAGACAAAGCACGTTAACTGACACAACGATGATCAAACTGTGGGAGCAGGCAAGCCAGCTCCCACAATGGATTGCATTCCAACTCAGATCAGGGGCTGTAGTACCCAACCGCCACCATAAAATGCCCGGCCTTGCGCACGTACGCATGCTTGTTCTCAACCTTGTCGGTCACCGGGTTCTTCCAGCGGTACTTGTATTCACCCTGATCCTGCTCGGCCATCAGCTTCAGAATGGGTTCACCCACCGGCTTGCCATCCGGGTCTTTGATCTTGCGAAAGTCGGTATTGACCAGTCGCAAGTTGGTGCCATGCGCCACATACCGCCCGGTGTTCAGATCGACCACAAACACATACAAATCATCCTGCAGAAACCCGCCCTGCAATGAGTTGATCGCCTTGAGCGTGCCTGCCTCATCCTTGACCAGCGCCTTCACAGCCTTGTTGCGCAACGCTCGGGCCTGTTCCGGTGTGGCCCGTGGCAGGTAGTAACCCACCGCCAGGATGCGTTCACCCACGCGCTGATAAAACACGTGCTTGTGCTCAACCTTGCCGTCGTTCCAGTTCTGCCAGCGGTAGTCGGCTTGTTGGATGCCCTGGCCTTCGGGCACGGTCAGCGCCTGTTTGAACGAAGCTTGCAGGTCTGGCCCGAGCACCTCGGACACATCACGGCCGATCAATGCAGAGGAAGGCCCGCCGCTGGCTAACAACACGCCCTTGGTGTCGACCACGAACACATAGCGGTCATGGTCGATAAACTCACCCTGGCGGCTGAACGCGGCGAAGGCTTTGTCGCCGTTGCTTTGGAAGTAAGTCACAGCCTTTTCCAGCAGAGCCTTGGCGGCCCGAGCGTCCTCATCCTGAGTGGTCGCGTGCACCTGGCTGAACCCCAACAGCAGCAGGCAGGTGAGTCGGAGCAATCCCTTCATTACCGATCCCTCGTTATGGTTGATGTGAGCACAGCGTAGACGGCTCCTGCTCAGGGCGCCGCCAGCCACTGATTGACGATGCCTTCATACACCCCGGTGGCCATGCTCAGGTGCAGCCACTGGTCGACGTAGCTTTTCCACGCCACATCATCGCGGGGCAGCAGGAAGGCCTTTTCGCTGTATTGCATCTGCCGCTCGGGGTTGACCGCACACAGCCCAGGTTTCTGTTTTTGCTGGAAGCGCGCTTCGCTGGCGTCGGTGATCATCACGTCGGCTTTGCCCGCCAGCAGTTCGTCGAAAATCGTCACGTTGTCATGCAGGCGGATTTGCGCCTTGGCCAGGTGGGCGCGGGCAAACACCTCGTTGGTGCCGCCCGCCGGCTCGATCACACGCACCTGCGGCTGGTTGATCTGCTCGACGCTCTGGTAGCGCTGTACATCGGCGCAGCGCACCAGCGGGATCTTGCCATCGACGCCGAGAGGCTGGCTGAAGAAGGCTTTTTTCTGGCGTTCCAACGACACCGAAATACCGCCCACCGCGATGTCGCAGCGCTGGGCGAGGAAGTCCGGCATCAGGGTTTTCCAGGTAGTGGGCACCCATTTGATGTTGGCGTTGAGGCTCTTGGCCAGGGACTCGGCCATGGCGATATCAATGCCTTCGTAGCGCCCATCGGCACGCAGCGAGGTGTAGGGCTTGTAGTCGCCGGTGGTGCAGACGGTGAGGGTGCCGTTTTGCAGTACCTCGTCCAGGCGTGAATCGGCCAGGGCGTGGGTGGCCACGCTTGCCAGTAAACAGAAGACCAGGGGAGCTTTCATGCGGTCGAATCCTTGGGGCATGCTCGGGTTGCCATTATTTCCAGCTATACGCAGGGATGGCAATTGTTTAGCCAGGCTGCAACCAAACTCCGTCAACCCTGAATTGAACAACCTTTGTGGGCGTGTGACGCTGCCGGGCATCTACCTCACTGTGAATCTCGCATGGACGGCTCCCCTGACACTCACCTCGCGACACTGCCGTCCGCGCTGGCCTTCTGGGCCTTGTTCCACTGCCGACACGCGCGCCCACCGGATACCTTTCTCTTACGTTGATCTGCCCCATGAATGACGCGCACCTGTGCGCCTGCCTGACGCAAACGTATGAGAGTTCCCATGAGTGTTTTTGCCAGCCTGCAAGAAGCCCAGTCTTTTCTTGAACAGCACCCGGACATCGAAATGTTCGAGCTGTTTATCCTCGACAACAACGGCGTGCCACGCGGCAAGTTGCTGCACCGCGATGAGCTGCTGGCGGTGTATGAAAATGGCCGCCCGTTGCCCAGCACCATCCTGGGCCTGACGATTAACGGCGACGACGTGGAAAACTCCGGGCTGGTGTGGGAAGTCGGCGATATCGACTGCCGCGCCTACCCGGTCAGCGGCAGCTTGCAGCGTATGCCGTGGCGCCTGATCCCCACAGCCGCCGTGCAAGTCAGCATGCACCCCACCGAAGGCTTGCCGGCCACCGTGGCTGACCCTCGGCATTTGCTGGCCAAGGTGATCGACGACCTCAAGGCCGACGGTTATTACCCGGTGATGGCGGCGGAGTTGGAGTTTTACCTGCTCGACCAGAAACCCGACAGCAACGGCCGCCCACAACCGGCACGGGATGTGGACGGCAATCGCCCGCGCTCGACCCAGGTGTACGGCCTGCGTGAGCTGGAGCAAATCGAGCCGTTCCTGGCCGACCTCTACAGCGCTTGCAAGCTGCAAGGCATTCCGGCGCGCACGGCGATTTCCGAGTATGCGCCGGGCCAGGTGGAAATCACCCTGGAACATCGCGCGGATGCCCTGCAAGCCATGGACGAAGCGGTGCGCTATAAGCGTCTGGTCAAGGGCGTGGCGCATAAGCACGCAATGACCGCCTGCTTTATGGCCAAGCCGTTCGATGACCTGGCGGGCACCGGCATGCACATGCATGTGAGCCTGGCGGATGCCCAGGGCAATAACCTGTTCGCCAGCGAGGCCGCCGATGGCACGCCGCTGCTGCGCCAGGCGGTGGGCGGCATGCTCAGCACCTTGCTCGATTCGCTGCTGATGTTTTGCCCGAATGCCAACTCTTATCGGCGCTTCCAGACCAACAGCTATGCGCCGCTGGCGGCCACCTGGGGCGTGGATAACCGTACCGTCAGCTTGCGCGTACCGGGCGGGCCGGCTCATTCGCGGCATATCGAACACCGGATTTGCGGGGCCGACGCCAACCCATACCTGGCGGCTGCTGCCATCCTGGCGGGTATTCACCGAGGCATTCGCGAGCAGCGCGACCCCGGTGCGCCGGTGGAAGGTAACGGATACGCCCAGGCCAAGGAGTTGCTGCCCACTGACTGGCTGACCACCTTGCGTGCGCTGGAGGGTTCAAGCTGGGCACGGGAGGCGTTCGGCAGTGAATTCCTCGGCGTCTATTTGGCGGTGAAACGTGAGGAATATCGTCAGTTCATGGGGGAGGTGGGCGAGCAGGATTGGCGCTGGTATCTGCATCAGGCGTGATCCGCTGGCAGCAGATTTGGATACACCGAAGAGCTGCTTTTCTGTGGGCGCTGGCTTGCCTGCGAAGGCATCAACTCGGTGTACCCGATGTACCGAGGTGCCAGCATCGCAGGCAAGCCAGCTCCCACAGTCGAACGTCGGTGTTTTACAGGCGTCACGGTTTCAACCTTTTTTTCACGTTGCAGTGGTTAAGCTGCGGATCAAGGTCGTTCACCACCGTTCCACCCACATGAGCCCGCGATGTCGCCACAACCTCCATCCTCTATCGAGATCGAATTCACCGAGCGCTGTGACCGCGAGCATGCGCAGGTCTGCGGCGACACGCGTCCGCCCGCGCTGCTCAAGCGTCTGGCGGCCTGGCGCGATGAACGGCTGGTGCGCCAAGCGTTGAAAGTGGCCGGTGAGCCTGGGTTGATCCTCGACCTGGCGTGTGGCTCCGGCCGGTTTTGGCCCGTGTTGGCCGAACACGTCAACCGGGTGATCCTGGCATCCGACAACTCCCAGGACATGCTCGACCATGCGCGCACCCATCACCCGGCGGCGTTGCTCAAGCGGGTCAAAACGTTCCAGGGTTCGGCGTTTTCCATCGGTCTGTCGGCCAACGCCGTGGACTGTATTTTCTGTTTGGAACTGTTTCGTCATGTGCCCAGCAGCGACGTACGCATGGCGCTGTTGCGCGAATTCCACCGTGTCAGTCGCGACACAGTGATTGTCGCGGTGAGCTCGCGCACACCGGTGGAGGACGAATTCCGCCAGGCCGGTTTCAAGGTTCTCCATCAGCAGGAGTTCCTGCCGGGCTCCAAGCTGTGGCGTGTCTACGTTTTGCGTAAGAGAGGCTAAGTCCCGCCTGTCGGACTATTCTTCCTCTCTTGTCAGAGTTTTCATGATGGTGTGTGCACTGCGGATGCTCGCAAGTCCCTTTCGCGATATATACTGCGCGCCATTCTTCAAGGGAGAGCCGTGTGGCCATCGATATTCACTGGATCTGCGACAACGATAGCCTCGGCCAGCATTGCGCCGAATGGCAGCAGTTGCCATTCGTCGCCCTCGACACCGAATTCATGCGGGTCGACACCTTTTATCCCATTGCCGGGCTGATCCAGATCGGTGATGGCGTTCGCGCTTACCTGATCGACCCCCTGACCATCGATAACTGGCAACCCTTGGCCGCCTTGCTGGAGAACCCGGCGGTGATCAAGGTGGTGCACGCCTGCAGCGAAGACCTGGAAGTGTTGTTGCGCCTGACCGGCAGCCTGCCGGTGCCGTTGTTCGACACTCAATTGGCAGCGGCTTACCTGAACCTCGGTTTCTCCATGGGCTACTCGCGCCTGGTGCAGGCTGTACTCGACATCGAGCTGCCAAAGGGCGAAACCCGCTCGGACTGGCTGCAGCGGCCGTTGTCCGAGACCCAGGTGAGCTACGCCGCCGAAGACGCGGTGCACCTGGCCGAAGTCTATGTGCGCTTGCGCCCGCAGCTGTCGGATGACAAATATGTCTGGGTACTGGAAGACGGCGCCGAACTGGTGGCCAACCTGCGCCGCGAAGTCGACCCGTATGAGGTGTACCGTGACGCCAAGCTGGCGTGGAAACTCTCGCGTGCGCAGCTCGCCGTATTGCGTGAGCTGTGCGCCTGGCGCGAGCAGCAGGCCCGTGCCCGTGACCTGCCGCGCAACCGCATCATTCGCGAACACTCATTGTGGCCCTTGGCCAAATCCCAGCCGGATAACCTCGCTGCGCTGGGCAAGATCGAAGACATGCACCCGCGCACTGTGCGTCAGGACGGCCAGTTTCTGCTGGACCTGATCAAGCGCGCCGGCAGCGTGTCGATGGACCAGTGGCCGCCCGCCGTGGCTGAGCCGCTGCCGGTGGACGCTGCTGTGCTGATCAAGCAACTGCGCGCCCTCGGCCAGGCCGAGGCCGAGCGCCTGGAGATGGCGCCGGAACTGATGCTGCGCAAGAAAACCCTCGAAGCCCTGGTCAAGAGCGGCTACCCCGATGGGCCTTATACATTGCCAGACTCGCTGCGTGGCTGGCGCCGCGAGTTGATGGGCCAGGCGCTGCTCGACAGCCTGGCCACTGCCGGAGAACAGCCTTGAAACGTATTTGCTCCATTTATCGCAGCTTGAAAAAAGACGGGATGTACCTCTACGTGCTCAAAAGCGATGCGCTGGAGCGTGTGCCGGAACCCTTGATGACTGCCTTCGGCAAAGCCCATCTTGCATTCGAGATGATACTCACGCCGGAGCGCAAGTTGTCGCGCGAGGACATTACCGTGGTCCTGGAAAACCTCGACAAGCAGGGCTACCACCTGCAAATGCCACCGGCCGAGGACGAGTACATCGAGCACTTGCCCGAAGAGCTGCTGCGCCGCAACGACCCGATGTAACCGGTCAGTGCCCTGTCCCGGGCACATTCTTTTATGGACTCGTATTCGTTTGGCGGTGGCCGTAAGGAAGCGGGCGGCCGTCTGCACTGTTTTTGAAAGGTTTGAACCATGCGTGTTCTGATTGCTGAACAGGATCACCCGCTCTACGCCCAATTGCTGAGCGAAGCGGCCCCGGACCTTGAGGTGCTGACCAGCGGCGACTCGGCCGAACTGTCGCGCCTGGCCGCCGATTGCCCGGTTTGGCTGGGCCAGCCGGACCTGCTCGCCACCTTGCTGCGCCAGGGCCATAAGCCGCAATGGCTGCAATCGACCTGGGCGGGTATCACGCCGCTGCTGGCCGATGGCTTGCCGCGCGACTATCGCCTGACCCGCGCGGTCGGCATCTTTGGCCAGGTCATGGCCGAGTTCGTGCTCACCTATATGCTCGGCCATGAGCGCGAAGTGCTGGCGCGACTGGTCAGCCAGGTCGAGCGCAAGTGGGACAACCGCATGGGCCAAAGCCTGGCGGGACGCAAGGTGCTGGTGGTTGGCACCGGCGATATCGGCCAGAGCGTTGCTGATTTTTTGCTGCCGTTTGGCGTCAAGCTCTACGGGATTGCCAGCAGCGCGCGAGAACAGGCACCGTTTATCGAAGTGGCCGGGTTGGACCAACTGAGCCGGCTGGTGGGCGAGGTGGACTACGTGATCAACCTGCTGCCGAACACGCCTGATACCCATGATTTGTACAACGCGGCGCTGTTCAAGCAATTCAAGCCGACGGGGTTGTTTATCAACGTCGGGCGCGGCGTGGCGGTGGTCGATGCCGATTTGGTCGAGGCGCTTAAAGAGGGGCACTTGGCCGGTGCGGTGATCGACGTGTGCCGTCAGGAGCCTTTGCCGCAACGCCATCCGTTCTGGACCGCCTGGGGCTTGCTGTTGACCGGGCACAGTTCCGCGCCTACGTCGCCGGGGATGATGGTGGAATTGTTTGTGCAGAACCTGCGGGCTTATCAGGCCAAGGATGCACTGCGCGGGGAAGTCAGCTTCGAACGCGGCTATTAAACGTGTGAGCTGGGCTTATGTGGGAGCTGGCTTGCCTGCGATAGCATCACCTCGGTCTACCTGATTCACCGAGGTGCCTTCATCGCAGGCAAGCCAGCTCCCATACAAACCAGCTCCCACACAAGCCCGCACATATTGGATCTATGCAAGGCTTACAGGCTGAAATCACCCTCGGACACCAGTTCGCTCAGCGGCCGACGCGGGCTTGGCGCTTCACGACCTTGCAGGTACTCCGGCAAGCTCGACTTGTCCCCCAGCTTGCCCACGGCCACAGCCGCGTGCAGGGCATAACCTTCTGGAATCTTCAGCTCTTTGCGGGTCAGCTCCTGATCGAAACCGGCCATGCCGTGGGTGTGCCAGCCGCTGAGGCTGGCTTGCAGCGCCAGGTGGCCCCACGCCGAACCGGTGTCGAAGGTGTGCCACAGCGCCGGGGTTTCTTCGCTGGCGCCGGGGGCGGTAAAGTCGGTTTTTGAAGCGATGATCACCAGGGCCGACGCGTGTTGCGCCCAACCACGGTTGAATTCATTGAGCAACCCCAGGAAACGCTCCCAGTTCGGCGTGTCGCGGCGCGCGTAGAGAAAGCGCCATGGCTGCGAGTTGTAGGCCGACGGCGCCCAGCGTGCGGCTTCGAAGAAGCTCAGCAGCGTCTCCTGCGGGATGCTTTCGCCGGTAAAGGCGCGGGGCGACCAGCGCTCGGTGAATTGGGTGTGGATCGGGTAATCGGCAACGCGTGTCATGGGCAGTTCCTGATCGTCAATTCGGCCTTCAAAGCTACTGCGCGCCCACTAGACTGACAAGTGTTGTTACACCGCCAGTCGTAAGCGCTTGGCCCCAGGCGCCTTGGGCACTAGACTGGCGGCCTTTTCACCTTCCGATACTGATGTAGAGCCATGGCCGCCAAAGTCGAACCTTTCTGGATACGCAAAACCCTTGAACACCTCGACCAGGAGGAGTGGGAGTCGTTGTGCGACGGCTGTGGCCTGTGCTGCCTGCAAAAGCTTGAGGATGAAGAAGACAACAGCGTCTATTACACGCGCATCGCCTGCAAATTGCTCGACCTGAAAACCTGTCAGTGCAGCGACTACACCAACCGCCGCGCCTCGGTGCCCGATTGCATCCAGCTCACGCCGGGCCAGGCCGACCAGTTCAAATGGCTGCCGCCGACCTGCGGCTACCGCCTGGTCAGCGAACGCAAGGACTTGCCGCTGTGGCATCACCTGGTGTGTGGCGACCGCGATGCTGTGCACCATGAACGCATTTCCCAGTCCGGGCGCATGCTCGCCGAAGGCAGCGTGCCCGAAGATGACTGGGAGGATTACCTGATCTTCCGCGCAGGCTGAAAAGGAGTGTGTATGAGGGTGGCAACCCGGCTGGCGGCATCCTTGGTGCTGCTGGCACTGAGCCTGCCTGCGTGGTGCGCGAAGAAAGTCGACCTCGATTATCACGTCAAGCTGCTGCCCCAGAGTGATCAGGCCGAGGTCCGCGTGAGCCTGTCCCAGGGCTCGGCTGTGCGCAGCCTGAACTTCGACCTGGGCCGTGACGGCGACTACAGTGACTTCAAGGCCGACGGCCAATGGCAGGTCACCGGCAGCCGTGGCCTGTGGCAACCCAGCGCCGACAAAGCCAGCCTGACTTACCGCGTGCGCCTCGCCCATGCGCGCAAGGCGGGCGTGTATGAGGCGCGGATGACGCCGAGCTGGGCGCTGTTTCGCGGCGAAGACCTGGTGCCGGTTGCGCGGCTGGACCAGCAGGACGGTACCGAGTTGGTGTCGCGCCTGATGTTTGAATTGCCGGCCGGCTGGAAGAGCGTCGAAACCGCCTGGCCGCGTATCGGCAAGCACAAATTCCGTATCGACAATGTGTCCCGCCTGTTCGACCGGCCTACCGGCTGGATGCTCGCTGGCAGCCTCGGCAGTCGTCGCGTGCGCCTGGGTGAAACCGACGTCACCGTGGCCTCGCCCAAGGGGCAGGCTATGCGCCGGATGGACGTGCTGACGCTGCTGACGTTCGTCTGGCCGCAAGTCGAAGCCGCACTGCCACGCCATCCTGCCAAGCTGTTGATCGTCGGCGCCAGCGACCCGATGCGCCGTGGCGCTTTCTCATCGCGCGATTCGATTTACCTTAACAGCCGCACGCCGCTGATCAGCGAAAACGGCAGCAGCCCATTGCTGCGCGAAGTGGTGCAAGCCATTGGCCGTTTTAACGACCACGATACAAGTGACTGGATCAGCGAAGGGTTGGGCGAGTATTACGCCATTGAACTGCTGCGGCGTGCCGGCGGCATTACCGATGAGCGGTATGCGGCGATACAGACGCGGTTGGACAAGGAAGGCAAGGGCGTGATCAGCCTGCGCGGCAATCAAGTCAACGCTGCGACCGTGGCGCGGGCGGTGCTGGTGTTGCAGGAGCTGGACCGCGAGATCCGCGTAAAGACCCACAACAAACGTTCGCTGGATGATCTGGCGCAGGCGGTGATGCGGGCGAACAGTGTTAATACGGCGCAGTTTGTGCAGTTGGCTGAAAGTGTGATCGGCGAGTCGTCGGTGGTGCTGGACAACAAATTATTGCGTTGACCCAAAACAACTGTGGGAGCTGGCTCCCACAGTTGATTGGGGTTGGCCGGGCTATTTAGTGGCTTTCTCTGCCGCCACTTCAGCCTTGGTCTTCAAGTTCTTCAACTCTTCGCCCGCGCGTTCGATCTTGGTGCGCACACTGTTCATTTCCTGGCGGCCTTGCTCCAGCTTGTCCTTGAGCGAGCTGTGCCCGGTCACGCCGCGCACCAGCGCCACGCCACCAATCGCCACCTGGATCAGCCCGAAGATGCCGCCACGGCGCAGGCCTTTGCCGACCATCATCACACCGCCGGCCACCGAAAGAATGCGTTCCGACCCGTGTACGTTTTGCTCGCTTTTGGGGGCTGGCTGCAGGTGTTCGATGATAGGTCGCAGGGTTTTGCTGTCGCTCATGGTTTGTCTCCAACAAAGGCAAGTGTAAGTAGCTGACTGTTTGCAGGCGCCGGATGTTCCCGAAATATCAGTACTTGGGGCCTGAGCGGGTGTTGTTGCCCTTGGCCAGACGGTCGTACAGCACCACATTGACGGTGGCTGCAAGGTTCATGCAGCCGGTGGTCGGGATGTACACCACGTCTTCACACCAGTCGCGGATCTCTTTGTCCAGCGAGCCGTCTTCGGGGCCGAAGATGTACAGCGCGCGGTCCGGGTGCGTGTATTCGGGCAGCGGGCGGGCGCCTTCCACCAGCTCCACGGCGACCGGGATACAGCCCAGCGGCAGGATCTTTTTCAAGTCATCGATGCCGATCAACGGAATGTCGTGGTGGACCTTCTTGGTGTCGGTGATGAAGTCCCGGGCGCGCTCGTAACGCACGCCGGTGTAAAACACCGAGGCCACGCCGTAGCAGCCGGCGGCGCGCATCACCGAGCCGACGTTTTCGGGGGATTTGGGGTTATACAGACCGATGCAGCTGTAGCGTTTATTGCCCACGGGGAAGGGTGCCTTGGAGGAAAACCGCGATTATACGGCCTTGGAGGCATGTGTTGCTTGGGCGATCGCTATCGCGGGCAAGCCCGGCTCCCACACTTGGAATGCATTCCCCTGTGGGAGCTGGCTTGCCTGCGATGAGGCCCGCACAGACAAAGAAGGGCTTCAGTCGTCCTTTTTCATCAACCCCGCCAACGCCGCAAACGGGTTGTGCGTCGCCTTGGCAATCGTCGGGCTGCTGGTGGAGCCTTCGCCGAAATACTGCTGGTCGGTGTAGCGCGAGTGTTCGTTGTCGTGGCAGTACAGGCACAGCAACTCCCAGTTGGAACCGTCCTGGGGGTTGTCATCATGATTGTGGTTGCGATGGTGTACGGTCAGTTCGCTCAAGCGTTTGCCGGCAAACTCACGGGCACAGCGGCCGCACACGTGCGGGTACATCTTCAAGGCTTTGTCGCGGTAGCCCATTTCCCGGTCGCGCTGGGCATCGGCGAGGATGCGGTCCAGCTTGGCGGTGTGGGAGGGCGGGTTGGTCGAGCTCATCATGGCTCCTGGCTATTTGGGGGTTCACGGATAGGGTTGATTCTAGCCGCTCGCGAGGCAAATGACCGCTGGCTTTTTCAGCCGCGGTACAGCTGCGCTTGAGCGAACGTTTGTAGTATCGGCACATTCACTTCACAAGGATCTGAAACCTATGCGTGTGTACACATGGACCGCAGCCCTGCTGCTCAGCGTGCTGGCCGCTCAAGCCCAGGCGTTCTCCACACCCAAGCCCGGCCAGGTGATCGAGGTGGCCCTTGAGCAACTGCACCCGACCCAGGCCGTGGTGGGCTTTGACCAGATCTACTACAGCCTGGGGCTGTTCGCCGACAAACCGGCCAAGGTGTTCGACGAATACTGCGAAACCAACGGCCAGGGCGCCGCCGACAACGTGCCGAAGAAAGCCGACCTGCACCAACCCGACAGCTTCACCTGCAAAGACCCGGTGGGCACCCACCCCGACGACATGAAAACCGTGGTGGTCGGCCCCGGTGGCCAGTTGTACCTGACCGACGGTCACCATAGTTTTACCACCTTGTGGGAAGTGCCCGGCGGCGGCCCGCAGCTGAAAATGTGGGTCAAGGTAACCGATGACTTCAGCAACAGTGCCGACATGAACACCTTCTGGCAGCGCATGGAAGCGGCCCGCAAGGTCTGGCTCAAGGACAATCAAGGCCAGACCCTGCCGCCGCAACAGCTGCCTGCGCACCTGGGCTTCAAGAACCTGCAGGACGACACGTTTCGCAGCCTGGTGTATTTCACCCGCAAGGCCGCCTATGGCAAGCCGGACGATGGCGCGATTGCGCCGGAATTCCTGGAGTTCTACTGGGGCAACTGGCTGCGTACGCAGATTGATTTGAAGGCGTACAACCTGAACAAGAAGGGCGGCTACAAGGATGCGATTGAGGCGGTTGCCAAGCGCATGGTCAGCCTGGCGCCGGGTTCGCAGGTGGGCAGCAGCGGTTTTACTGCCAGGCAACTGGGCGGTATGACCCAACTGGACCAGGGCGAGCTGGACAAGACCTTCGAGAAAAAAGTGCCGTATGTGATCGATTACCGAAAATCCCGAAACTGACGCAGAACCAAAATGTGGGAGCTGGCTTGCCTGCGATTGCATCACCTCGTTCTACCTGAATCACCGAGGTGCCGGCATCGCAGGCAAGCCAGCTCCCACACAAGCCAGTTCCCACAGGGAATTTGTGGTGTCTGGGGGCCTCAGCCCTTGAGCTTCTCGGCAATCCAGATGGTATGCCGGGTGCCCTTGTTGCCATGGGCGAACACCTGCACTTCCTCGGCCTTGAACCCGGCCTTGCGCAGTTTGTCGCTGAACAGCTTGTCGGCGCTGGCTGACCACACCGCCAGCACGCCTTTAGGCCGCAGCGCTTTGGCACACGCGGCCAGGCCACCGGCCGAATACAGCCAACTGTTGGCTTTTTGCGTCAGGCCTTCGGGGCCGTTGTCCACATCCAGCATGATCGCGTCAAAGCCTTGCGGCTCGGCCTGCAGCACCTTGGCCACGTCTTCCATGCGGATCACCGTGCGTGGGTCCAGCAGCGGGCGGCCGGATTTTTCCCCCAGTGGGCCACGGTTCCATTCCACTACGCCAGGCACCAATTCCGCTACCACCACTTCAGCGCCCTTGCCCAAATGCTTGAGTGCCGAGGCCAGGGTAAAGCCCATGCCCAGGCCGCCGATCAGCACCCGCGAACCCGGCCGACCGGCGACTTTACGGCAAGGAATCTCCGCCAGCGCGTCTTCGGAACCATGCATGCGCGTGTTCATCAACTGGCCGCCGTCACCGCCCTGGATCTTGATGACAAAATCCTCGCCGTATTCGAACAGGCACAAGGCACCGCCGTTGTCGGGGATTGGGGTGGTGTCGAGCAGAACGAAACGTTTCATGGAAATCTCATTGGGAAGGGCATTCTTGCGCGGTTGGGAGTAGCCTTACGACATTCCGGTCAGGCCATGGAGCCATCGATGAAGTGCAGCATTCTAACGGTCATTGCGTTGAGCGCGCTCACATTGGGTGCGGCGCAGGCGCAAGAGGCGCAAACCGTGCCCGTGGCGCCTACGCCAACCCCCGGTGCGCCGGGCACGCCGACGCCCACCTTGTACCCGCAAGTCACTCCGCCCGTGGCGCCCAAAACCACCGCGAACGGCTCACCGGCGCTGGTGCCGATTGTGTTGCCAACGCCGCCCAAGGATCAGACGGTGCCTGGCCTGCTGCAAAATGACAGCAAGCCGAAGACGCCCGGCGGTTAAAATTGCTGGGACAGTAATTGCCCGTCGGCCATGCGCAGGCGCTTGGACAAGGCAATCGCAATCGCGCGAATGATCTTGGCCGCTACCCTGGGGGCTTCGTTGAGCATTTTTTCCAGCGCATCTTTGCCCAGGTTCAACAGCACGCAATCACTGGCGGCCACGCAACTGGCGGAGCGCCGCTCGCCGTCAAGCACGGCCATCTCGCCAAAAGCCCGGCCACTGCGCAGGGTGGCGATGGTCAGGCGCTGGCCGGTGTGATTGGTTTTTTGCACGGCCACCTGGCCGCTGTGCAGGATGCACATGAAGGTGCCCGCATCGCCCTCGAGGAAAATCACCTCATCGCGGGCAATGCTGCTGATATTGAAGTAGCCGGCGGCCACGTGAAAATCTTCCGGTAACAGCGGGTCGAACAGGCCGCAATCCATGAGCATGTCGCGGATTTCGTTGTTCATCAGAGTCGGTAGTGGCATAGCTGCAATCTTGGTCCATCAATCAAGTCGGGCGGTCTTGTGTTCAGACAGGACCGCCTTGCTAAGTTCCTTAAACGAGCCCCAGGGCCTTGAAGACAAATCCATATTCGAGCGCTACGTCACGTAATCCCTGGTAACGCCCGCTCATCCCGCCATGGCCGGCACCGAGTTCAGTCTTGAGCAGCAACAGGTTGTGGTCGGTTTTGGTGTCGCGCAATTTGGCCACCCACTTGGCCGCTTCCCAATACTGCACGCGGCTGTCGTTGTAGCCGGCAATCACCAGCATGTGCGGGTAAGCCTGGGCCTGGACGTTTTCATAGGGCGCGTAGGCCTTGATGCGTTCATACACCTCGGGCTCTTGCGGGTTGCCCCACTCGTCGTACTCGGTAATGGTCAGCGGCAGTTCCGGGTCGAGCATGGTGTTGAGCACGTCGACGAACGGCACTTCGGCAATCGCCGCCTGGAACAGCTCCGGGCGTTGATTGAGCACCGCGCCGATCAACAGGCCGCCGGCACTGCCGCCGCTGATAGCCAGCTGCTTGGAGGTGGTCAGCCCTTCGGCGATCAAGTGCTCGGCGCAGGCGATAAAGTCGCTGAACGTGTTCTGTTTGTGTTCCTGCTTGCCATTGCGGTACCAGGCTTCACCCAGCTCACCGCCGCCGCGTACATGCGCGATGGCAAATGCCACGCCACGCTCCAGCAAACTCAGGCGCGCATGGGAAAACCAAGGGTCGAGGCTTGAGCCGTAGGCGCCGTAGCCATAGAGGTACAGCGGCGTGGGTTGGCCAAGCTGATCACGCTTGACCACCAGGCTGATCGGCACCTGAGTGCCATCTGCAGAAGTCGCCCACAGCCGTTGGCTGACATAATCGTCGGCGTTGAACACACCGAGTACCGGGGTTTCCTTGAGCACCACCTGCGCGCCGCTGGCCAGTTCAAGCTGGCGCACCTGGGCCGGACGGTTCAGGGCTTCATAACGCAGGCGGATCTTGTCGCTGGCAAATTCCAGGCTGTTCTGCACGTAAAGGCTGTAGGCGGCGTCAGGCAATTCCACGCGGTAGGCGCTCGAACCCTGCGGGTGCACTTCGATCACCGGCAGGCCGCCGATACGCAGACTCAAGGTCATGGCGCTGGCATTGAGGGTCACGCCGTCGAGCATCACGTCATCGCTGTGGGGGACCAGGTTCTGCCATTGATCCTCGCTTGGCACACTGCCAGTGTCGGCGGCGATGAACAGCGCATAGTTGATGCCGTCACGGTTGCTGCGGATAAACCAGGTCCATTGGTCATCCAGCATGCCGTGGTCGACATCGTATTCATGGTCTTCGACCCGTGGCGCCAGGCAGGTGAAAGCCTGCTGTGGCTGGTCGGCGTCCAGCGCCCAGATTTCGCTGGTGGTCTTGCTGCCCAGGGCCAGCAGCAATTGGCGCTCGGAGCTGGAGCGGTAGCAATGCAGGAAGAACCGCCCGTCGGGCTCGTGGAACACTTCCTGCGCTGCCGTGCCATCCAGGCGGTAGCGGTAAAGCTTGTGCGGGCGATGGGTGTCGTCCAGTTCGCCGAAGAACAGCGTCAGGCTGTCGTTGGCCCAGGTCATGCTGCCGTCGCAGTCTTCAAACTCCAGTTCGCTGACCTTGCCGGTGGCCAATTCCTTCACGTACAGGGTGTAAATCTCTTCACCGCTGGTGTCGAGGCTGTAGGCCAGGCGCAGGTGGTCGGGGCTGATGCTGAACGCGCCCAGGGAGAAAAAGCCGCCGTTTGCCAGCACATTCGGGTCCAGCAGCAATTCTTCGCTGCTTTCGTCCACCGTGTTGCTGTCATCCGCCGGGCGACGGCAGCGGTAGTGGCGGGCGTATTCATCACCGGCGGTGGTGCGTGTGTAATACAGGTACGGGCCCCACGGCGAAGGCAACGACAGGTCGGTTTCCAGGATGCGGCCCTTGATTTCTTCGAACAGGCTTTGACGCAGGGCTTGCTGGCCGGCGAGCTGGTCTTCCTGCCAGGCGTTTTCGGCTTTGAGGTAATCGAGGACTTCAGGTGTGTCACGTTCCTGCAGCCAGGCATACGGGTCCGGGCCTTGGGCCTTGCGGGCGATCGGGGCAGTCGATATAGGCATGGATCACTCTCTGTCTGGCGGATGGTGGCAGGCATTGCAGCCGAGACACGCAAAAGCCGTTATCATAGCCGCCTCTTTGCCAGCCTTGCCATGGACACCATGACCGAGAACGACTATCTGACCGCTTGGGGCCTTTACGCCTTCGCCGCTTTGGGCTGCCTGTTGGTGTGGTGGCGCATGACCCGCTGGATCTGGCGCTGGCTGCGTGAGCCGCTGCAATTGTTGATGGCGGTGTTGCTGTTCAGCCCGACCATCGTCGACCCGGTCAAGACCCAGTTTGCGCCAGCCGTGGCCATTACCGCCCTGGACCTGGTGCTGCACGTGGGCAATAACGCCTGGCGGGCCATCTCCGACCTGTTCATGTACACGATGATCGCGTTTGGCGTGTATATCGTGTTCGTGTTGATCCGCTGGCCCATCGAGCGTGCCGCCAACGCCCGCCGTGAGCGCAAGGCCGCCGCCGACGCCGCACTGGCCGCCGAGCCGGTAGACGAAGACGACGAACCTTTCCGTCGCCCGCCGCCTGCCGGCAATCTGCGGGTTGAGCCGCGTCTTTAACGTTGTAAGCCCTGCAGCGAGAGCCCTGGCATGTGTGAATTATTGGGCATGAGTGCCAACGTCCCCACCGATATCGTGTTCAGCTTTACCGGGCTGATGCAGCGGGGCGGGCGTACCGGCCCCCACCGCGACGGTTGGGGTATCGCGTTTTACGAAGGCCGTGGCCTGCGGCTGTTCCAGGACCCGGCCGCGAGCAGCGAGTCGGAAGTCGCCCTGCTGGTGCAGCGTTATCCAATCAAAAGTGAAGTGGTGATCGGCCATATCCGCCAGGCCAATGTGGGCAAGGTGAGCCTGGCCAACACGCACCCGTTCGTGCGTGAACTCTGGGGCCGTAACTGGTGCTTTGCGCATAACGGCCAATTGGCCGACTTCAACCCGCGCGCCACGTTCTACCGGCCGGTGGGCGACACCGACAGCGAAGCGGCGTTCTGCGACCTGCTCAATCGCGTTCGCGAAGCCTTTCCGGAGCCGGTGGAGATCGAGCAGGTGCTGCCGGACCTGATCGCCGCGTGCGCCGAATACCGCAGCAAAGGCGTGTTCAACTGCCTGCTCAGCGACGGCGACTGGCTGTTTTGCTACTGCTCGACCAAACTGGCGCAGATTACCCGGCGCGCCCCGTTTGGCCCGGCGCGTTTGAAAGATGTCGACGTGATCGTCGATTTTCAGGCCGAAACCACGCCTGATGACGTAGTCACGGTGATCGCCACCGAGCCCTTGACCGACAATGAAAACTGGACCCGCTACGAACCGGGCCAATGGAGCCTGTGGCGACGCGGTGAATGCGTCAGCCAAGGCGTTACCGAGTAAGGATATCGACCATGTTGCTCAGTTATCTGCGGTTGGTGCTGTTTGCCATTGGCTTGTTGGTCGGCGTGCAAGTGCCGGGGTTTATCAACGACTACGCCAAGCGCGTTGAAGCCCATTTGATCGAAGCCCAGACCGGCCTGCGCGGCTTTGATGCCACGGCGCAGCAGTTCTTCAATGGGGACTTGCAGGCGTTGGTGGCCCATTACCGCGCCAGTGATGACCCGGTGTTTCGCAGCGATGCCAACAGCCTGGGCACTTTGCTCGATCGTCAGGTGGCGTTGGACAAGCAGTTCCAGGCCATGCAAGGCCCGTGGTACATCCGCGCGCTGCAAGTGGCGGTGGCTGCCGACCCGGATATCCGCCTGGAAACCTGGAATGGCTACAGCTACCAGATTTTGCTGACGCCTGAGGCGATGGGCTGGGGTTTGGGCGGGGCGATGCTGTTGTCGTTCGGCATCGAATGCCTGTTTCGCCTGATCGACTGGGTGGTGTTGGGCGGCAAGCGCCTGCGCCAGAGCCGGCCGATTGAAGAGCGCGACCTTAAAGGCCTCTAAAGATGATCGTTCCCACGCTCTGCGTGGGAATGCCTCTTGTGACGCTCTGCGTCAGGCTTTGGGACGCAGAGCGTCCCGGGCTGCGTTCCCACGCGGAGCGTGGGAAAGATCATTGGCTTAGTACCATCCTTTCTTCGCCCACTTCCTCGGCATACCGCGCCACCACCTTCTGGCACAACCCCACAATCTCCTCCACCAACTCCACCCCCACACGCCACGACACCACCACCTGCAAGTTCGGCAAGCGTTGCGCCATTGGCAGCATCACCAACTCCCCACTGGCCAATTCCTCCATCACCAGCACCGGCGGTAACGCGCCAATCCCGAAGCCATCGCGTAGCAAGCGGGTAATCGCCGACACCGAGTTCACACAGTTCATGCGTGGCGAGGCCACCCCGTTGGCCTGCATCAGGCTCAGCACATCCTGGTGTGGGTGGGAATTTTTCGAGTAGGTGATGATGCGCTCCTGGGCCAGTTCGGCGAGGGAGGCGTAGTCACGGTTGTAGATGGAGTGGCTGGCGACTATCCAGGCCATGGGGTGGCTGGCCAGCTCCAGGCTGCGCACGGTTTCCAGGCGCAGCAGGTCGGTTTGCAGGATCAGGTCGAGGAAGCCTTTTTGCAGCTGATCGCTGAGGTTAAGCGCCGTATCGGCGACCAGTTCGATTTCTACCCGCGGGAAGTGATCCATCAATTGCGCCACCAATGGGCTCAGCCAGGTGTGGATCACCGTGTCCATGGCACCGATGCGGATGCGCCCCACCTTGCTGCTGGTGGTCTCCAGGGACTGCTTCAAGCCCTGCATTGTGACCATCATCTGCTCGGCATAATCGAGCACCTTCAAGCCTTCCGGGGTCAGGCTGACGCCGCGTGAATCGCGCAGAAACAGCTTCACACCCAGTTCGCTTTCGAGCACGGCGATGCGGCTGGAAATCGAGGCCTGGGTGGTGAACAGCTTTTCGGCGGTCAGGCGAAAGCTCTTGAGCTTGGCCACCCAGACGAAAGTTTCGAGGAACTTCAAATTCATGGGATCAACTTTTCTTATGCTTGGATCGGTTTTTATTAGTTGGACGCCGCACCCGGCAAACGCCAAAAATCGAGGCATTCCACGATAAGCGCCGTTAGGGTGTCAGGACAAGTTGCGAGTTCTGCGTAAAAAATCCCACACTACAAAAAATACAAAGCCTACAGGAGCAACCACCGTGAGCCGTCTGCTTTTGAATTGCGACATCGGCGAAAGCTTTGGTAACTGGACCCTGGGTCTGGACGCCGAGGTCATGCCGTTCATCGATTGCGCCAACGTGGCCTGTGGTTTTCATGCCGGCGACCCGAGCATCATGCGCCAGACCGTCAGCCTGGCACTCAAGCATGGCGTGCAAATAGGTGCGCACCCGGCCTACCAGGACCTGCAAGGGTTCGGCCGCCGTTCCATGGCCTATACGCCGCAGGAAATCCAGGACCTCATGCACTACCAGATCGGCGCCCTTGAGGGCATCTGCCGTGCGCAGGGTACCCGCGTCAGCTACGTCAAACCCCATGGTGCGCTGTACAACGACATGATGGCCAAACCGGCGCAACTGCGAGCGGTGATGCAGGCTGTGGCCGCGTATGGCGATTTGCCCTTGATGTTGCTGGCCAAAAGCGACAACAGCGAGGCCCAGGCGATGGGCGATGAATTCGGCCTGACACTGTGGTTCGAAGCCTTCGCTGATCGCGCCTATGACCCTAAGGGCCATCTGGTTTCGCGTCAGTTGCCGGGCGCGGTCCATCACGACGCCGACACCATCGTGCAGCAAGCCCTGACCATTTCCCGTGGGCAAGCCCTGACGGCCAGCGACGGCAGCGCTCTGGTGTTGCAGGCCAACACCCTGTGCGTACACGGCGACAACGCCAGCTCGATCGCCGCTGTGCAGCGCATCCGCGAGGCGTTGAAACCAGCATGAAGCCACGCATTGAAGTGGTGGCCATCGACTGCCTGATGGTGCGTCTGTTTGAGGTGATTGCGGAAGCCAACATGCCGTGGATGCTCGCCGCCACCCAACGTCTGCGTGAAGGTTTTGGTGACGCGCTGGTGGATCTGGTGCCGTCCTACACCACCTTGATGGTGCATTACGACCTCACAGCGTTAAGCCCGGCCCAGGCGCGGGAACTGATCGACCGCGCGCTGACTGACTTGCAACCCCAGGCGCAGGGCAGCGGCCAGTGCCACGTGTTGCCGGTGTGGTACGACCTGAGTGTCGGCCCGGAACTGACGTTGCTCAGCCAGCGCAGCGGGTTGTCGATCGAGCAGGTGATCCATCGCCACAGTGCCCACGAATACCAAGTTTTTGCCCTCGGCTTCGCGCCCGGTTTTGCCTTTATGGGCTTGGTCGACGAAATCCTCGCCACACCACGCCTCAACACGCCGCGTAAACGCGTGGCGGCCGGCAGTGTCGGCATTGCCGAGCGGCAAACCGCCGCCTACCCGGTGGTGTCGCCGGGCGGCTGGAACCTGATCGGTCGCACCCCGGCCAAACTGTTCGACCGCGAGCGTGACGGCTACAGCCTGATGCAGCCGGGCGATACCGTGCGTTTCGAAGCGGTCGGCCACGCCGAATTCATCCATTTGGGTGGCGATGACACGCCGTTGGAGGCGCAGGCATGAGCCGCTTGTTGATCGAGGCCAGCACGCCGCTGTGCCTGTTACAGGACGCCGGACGCTTTGGCGTGCGCCACCTGGGCGTGACCCAGGGCGGTGCGCTGGACTGGGTGTCGATGTCTTGGGCCAATTGGCTGCTGGGTAATACGCTGGATGCGCCGGTGGTGGAAATCACCCTGGGCGGGTTTACCGTGCAGGCCGAAGACTATTGTTTGCTGGCATTGGCCGGGGCGGATTTGGGCGCCTATATCGACGAACGCGCCATCAGTCCCGGGCGCAGTTTTATCCTGCAAAAGGGTCAGCGTCTGCGCTTTACCCAGCCATTCAGTGGTGCGCGGGCTTACCTGGCGGCGCCCGGCGGGTTTGATGCGCCGGCTGTGCTGGGCAGTTGTTCCACGGTGGTACGTGAGGCATTAGGTGGGCTGGACGGTTTCGGCAAGGCCTTGGCCGAAGGCGGGCGGTTGGTTTATTCCGGTACGGGCGGCGCGATGAACGTGCTGAGCACGCCTGATCTGCCGGCAAAAGCGCCGCTGGACGTGATTGTCGGCGCGCAGATCGGCCAGTTCAGTGGGCAGAGCCTGTTCGATGCATTCAATACCGACTGGTCGCTGGACAGCCGCGCCGACCGCATGGGCATGCGCCTGCTGGGCACGCCGTTGCAGTACCAGGGGCCGTCGTTGATCTCTGAAGGCATCCCGTTGGGCGCGATCCAGGTGCCGCCGGATGGGCAGCCGATTGTGTTGCTCAATGATCGGCAGACCATTGGCGGCTATCCGCGTTTGGGCGCACTGACGCCGTTGGCATTGGCGCGGCTGGCGCAGTGTTTGCCGGGGGAGAAGGTGAGGCTGGCGCCAGTGGTGCAGGAGACTGCGCATCGGCAGCACATCGAGTTTTTGCAGCGGTTTTTGAATCGCTAAAAGCATCGCAGGCAAGCCAGCTCCCACAGGGGAATGCATTTCAACTTTGGAATGCACTCCCCTGTGGGAGCTGGCTTGCCTGCGATAGCGTCAGTGAATACACCACCTACTTAGACAGAAAACGCATGCCTTCTTCCAGCCCACGCAACGTCAGCGGATACATCTGATCCTCCACCAACTCGCGCACAATCCCCGTCGACGCCGTATAGCCCCAAGTGTCTTTCGGGTACGGGTTAATCCAGATCAGCTTCTTGTACTTGGCCATGAAGCGCTGCATCCACACATACCCAGGCTCCTCGTTCCAGTGCTCGACACTGCCGCCGGCCTGGGTGATTTCATACGGCGCCATCGACGCATCGCCGATAAAGATCACTTTGTAGTCGGCGCCGTACTTGTGCAGCAGGTCCTGGGTAGAGGTGCGCTCTGAAGTGCGGCGCTGGTTGTTCTTCCACACCGACTCGTACACGAAGTTGTGGAAGTAGAAGTACTCCAGGTGCTTGAACTCGGTTTTGCACGCCGAAAACAGCTCTTCGCAGATCTTCACGTGAGCGTCCATCGAGCCGCCGATATCGAACAGCAGCAACAGCTTGATGGTGTTGCGCCGCTCCGGGCGCATCTGGATATTCAGCAAGCCGGCATCCCGCGCCGTGTGGTCGATGGTGCCGTCGATATCCAGCTCTTCAGCCGCACCCTGACGCGCAAACTTGCGCAGGCGGCGCAGGGCGATCTTGATATTGCGCGTGCCCAGCTCGACCTGATCGTCGAGATTCTTGTATTCGCGCTGGTCCCAGACCTTTACGGCTTTGCCCTGGCGTTTGCCGGCATCACCAACCCGGATACCTTCCGGGTTATAGCCGCCGGAGCCAAACGGGCTGGTGCCGCCGGTGCCGATCCACTTGTTGCCGCCGGCGTGGCGTTCTTTCTGTTCTTCCAGGCGTTTCTTGAATTCTTCGATCAACTTGTCCAGGCCGCCAAGGGACTGGATCTGCGCGCGTTCCTCATCGGTCAGCGAGCGTTCGAATTCCTTGCGCAGCCATTCTTCAGGGATCAACGCCTGCAGGTGGTCGTCGAGCTTTTCCAGCCCATTGAAATAGGCGCCGAACGCACGGTCGAATTTGTCGAAGTGCCGTTCGTCCTTGACCAGGATCGCCCGGGCCAAGTAATAAAACTCGTCCATGTCAGCGAAGACCACGCGCTGTTTAAGCGCGCTGATCAGGTCGAGCAGCTCGCGCACCGACACCGGCACCTTGGCGGCGCGCATCTCGTTGAACAGGTTGAGCAGCATCAGCGATTACCGCGACGGCTCATGAACGCCAGACGCTCCAGCAACTGCACGTCTTGCTCGTTCTTGACCAGGGCACCGGCCAGCGGCGGAATAGCCTTGGTCGGGTCGCGCTCGCGCAGCACCGCTTCGCCGATGTTGTCGGCCATCAGCAGCTTGAGCCAGTCGACCAGTTCGGAGGTGGACGGCTTTTTCTTCAGGCCCGGCACTTTGCGCACGTCGAAGAACACGTCCAGCGCTTCGCTGACCAAATCCTTCTTGATATCGGGGTAGTGCACGTCGACGATCTTTTGCAGGGTGCTGCGGTCGGGGAACGCAATGTAATGGAAGAAGCAGCGGCGCAGGAACGCGTCCGGCAGCTCTTTTTCGTTGTTGGAGGTAATGATGATGATCGGGCGTTTCTTGGCCTTGATGGTCTCGTCGATTTCGTAGACGTAGAACTCCATCTTGTCGAGTTCTTGCAGCAGGTCGTTGGGGAACTCGATGTCGGCCTTGTCGATTTCATCGATCAGCAGGATCACGCGCTCCTCGGACTCGAAGGCTTCCCAGAGCTTGCCCTTTTTCAGGTAATTGCGCACATCGTGGACTTTCTCGTTGCCCAGTTGCGAGTCGCGCAGGCGGCTGACCGCATCGTACTCATACAGGCCCTGATGCGCCTTGGTGGTCGACTTGATGTGCCAGGTGATGAGCTTGGCACCAAAGGACTCGGCCAATTGCTCGGCGAGCATGGTCTTGCCGGTGCCCGGTTCGCCCTTGACCAGCAGCGGCCGCTCCAGGGTGATGGCGGCGTTGACGGCCAGTTTCAGGTCATCGGTAGCCACATAGGCCTGGGTGCCTTCGAACTTCATCGGTCATTCCTCGAATTCATCAATGCCCGGACTATACCGCGCAGCCCCGGCGACTGTGAACGCAGACGGGTTATTCAGTCTCTGAATGGCCGGTCACATCGCAGGCCAACGGGCGGGGGTTATGCTGATGCTTATGTGGGAGCTGGCTTGCCTGCGATGCGAGCACCTCGGTGATTCAGGCAGACTGAGTTGATGCTATCGCAGGCAAGCCAGCTCCCACACAAGCCAGCTCCCAGGGTTAGTTGGCGGAAGGCTTGGGTTGTTCGTAGCGCGCATTGAACGCCTGGATGAAGCCATTACGCAAAATCGCCAAAAATGCGGAGAACGCGCTGATATCTTGCTGATGCACGCTGCCACTGAGTTCCACGCGGGTGGCAAACTGGTTTTTGTTCTGGTTCTTGAGCACGGTTTCGCTGGTGCCTACCACGGCTTCCCAGATCGAGCGGAAGATGTTTTTGTCCTTGTTCTCCACGTCCTGTTTCCAGTCGAACACTTCTACATCGCGCAGCAGCGGCTTGATATAGCCAGTGAGCTGGCCTTTTTCCGCTTGGGCTTCAATCACCACGTCGCCGGTGCCAGCCTTGAAGTCGAATTTGCCATAGGCCGAGGCGAAGTCGTTCATGCGTTTAAGTTGCAAGTCGCGGGCGCGGAAGCGGAATTCGAAGTCTTCAAAATTATTTAAAGGATCAAAGGTTGCGTTGGCCTCCATAGGGGCCTGGCCCTGCAGCAGGGCCTTGCCTTCGAATCGCGCGTCGCGTTTGCCTTTGAGGTCTACCACGTTGGTCAGGTTGTACAGACTGGCATTGACCTCGGTGGCCTTGATGTTCACCTGGGGCTTGGAGCTGAAATTATGAAAGGCGATCTTGCCATCTTCAATGCGCACTTCATTCAGCGTGATCGGCAGCAGTTTTTTCAACTGTTGCTGCCAGTCGGTGCCTTTACCGGTTTGGGACGCCTGTTTGTTGGCACCGCCGTCGACGAAGTTGATTTCAGGCTTTACGAAATGGCCCTCGGCGACGACGGCATGGTCGTACCACAGCGAGTGCCAGCTGACGGCAAATTCAATCAGCGGCGCGTTGACGAACGGCACAGGTACTTTACCGTCGACCTTGACGATTTTCAGGCCATTAATGCGGTAGGCGCCACGCCACAAGGCCAGGTCCACGTCAGTGACCTGGCCACGGTAATCGCCCATGTCGGCCAGCTTGTCGTTCAGGTAATTGCGCACCAGATAGGGCAGGGCCAGGTCCAGGGCGATCAGTGCTACCACCAGTACGGCGACGATCCATAGCAGCCCACTGTAGCGACGTTTCATGTCAATGCTCTCCAACGGTATAGGCGATGGACCGCACGCGCGGGCGCAACGTTCCTCTGACTGGACGCCCAAAGGCCTGAGGCATACCCTTGGGGCCTTCTTGAAATTGCCTTAAGGACCCGTCATGAGCCGTATCTTTGCCGACAACGCGCACTCCATCGGTAACACGCCCCTGGTGCAGATCAACCGCATTGCGCCGCGTGGCGTGACCATCCTGGCCAAGATCGAGGGGCGTAACCCGGGTTACTCGGTGAAGTGCCGCATTGGCGCCAACATGATCTGGGACGCCGAAAGCACCGGCAAACTCAAGCCGGGCATGACCATTGTCGAACCGACCTCCGGCAACACCGGCATCGGCCTGGCATTTGTCGCCGCCGCCCGTGGCTACAAGCTGCTGCTGACCATGCCGGCCTCCATGAGCATCGAGCGACGCAAAGTGCTCAAGGCCCTGGGCGCCGAGTTGGTGCTGACTGAGCCGGCCAAGGGCATGAAAGGCGCTATCGACAAGGCTGGCGAGATTGTCGCCAGCGACCCGGCCACCTACTTTATGCCGGCCCAGTTCGAAAACCCGGCCAACCCGGCTATTCACGAGAAAACCACCGGCCCGGAAATCTGGAACGACACCGATGGCGCCGTGGACGTGCTGGTGGCGGGCGTGGGCACTGGCGGCACCATTACTGGCGTTTCGCGCTATATCAAGAACATTGCGGGCAAGCCGATTCTGTCGGTGGCGGTTGAGCCGAGGGTATCGCCGGTGATCACCCAGGCGCTGGCCGGTGAGGAGATCAAGCCGAGCCCGCACAAGATCCAGGGCATCGGCGCCGGGTTTGTGCCGAAAAACCTCGACCTGTCGATGGTTGACCGCGTGGAGCTGGTGACCGACGACGAATCCAAGGCCATGGCCCTGCGCCTGATGCAGGAAGAGGGGATTTTGTGCGGTATCTCCTGCGGCGCCGCCATGGCGGTGGCCGTGCGTCTGGCCGAGAAGCCGGAAATGCAGGGCAAGACCATCGTGGTGATCCTGCCGGACTCCGGCGAGCGTTACCTGTCGAGCATGTTGTTCAGCGATCTGTTTACCGATCAAGAAACCCAGGCGTGATGATCTCCTGTGGCGAGCAGGCTTGCCCTGCGCTGGGCTGCGAAGCAGCCCTAAACCCGACGAATCGGTCTATCAGGTACACCGCGTAGTCTGAATTGGGAGTGCTTCGCACTCCAACGCAGGGCAAGCCTGCTCGCCACAACAAGCCTGCTTGCCACAACGGCTCCGCTCATCATCGGAGTTGATGTATATCAGCCGGTCGGCCTGGGCCTTCTGCATAATGGCCCAAGTGTTTATCATGGCCGGCTGCTACGTCTGGTTTCCCGTTGACGGGAGGTTGCTGGCCAGGCGATTATTTTCAGGAGTTGCTGCATGACCTTTTCTTTGGCCGCCAAACTGTCGGTGCTGGCGTTGTTTATCGGCAGCATTCTGTATGTGCACTTGCGCGGCAAGGCGCGTTTGCCGGTGTTGCGCCAGTTCGTCAACCATTCGGCGCTGTTCGCCCCGTATAACGCCTTGATGTACTTGTTCTCGGCCGTGCCGTCCAAGCCGTACCTGGACCGCAGCAAGTTCCCGGAACTGGATGTGCTCAAGGACAACTGGGAAGTGATCCGCGAAGAGGCTATGCACCTGTTCGACGAGGGTTATATCCGCGCCGCCGAAAAAAACAACGACGCCGGTTTCGGCTCGTTCTTCAAGAAGGGCTGGAAGCGTTTCTACCTCAAGTGGTACGACAAACCCCTGCCATCGGCCGAGGCGCTGTGCCCGAAAACCGTGGCCTTGGTGAGCAGCATCCCTAACGTCAAGGGCGCGATGTTCGCGCTGCTGCCGGGTGGCAGCCACCTCAACCCGCACCGTGACCCGTTTGCAGGCTCCTTGCGTTATCACTTGGGCCTGTCCACGCCGAACTCCGACGACTGCCGCATCTTCGTCGACGGCCAGGTCTACGCGTGGCGCGACGGTGAAGACGTGATGTTCGATGAAACCTACGTGCATTGGGTGAAGAACGAAACTGAAAAGACCCGTGTGATTCTGTTCTGCGATATCGAACGCCCGCTGAGCAACCGCCTCATGACCGGCATCAACCGCTGGGTCAGCAAGCAGCTGGGTCGCGCGACTGCGCCGCAGAACCTGGATGACGAGCGTGTGGGCGGGATCAACCAGGCGTATGCCTGGAGCAAGACGTTCAGTGACAAATTCAGTGGTGTGGTCAAGCAGTGGAAACGCAAGCATCCCAAGGCCTACCGCATTGCGCGGCCGGTGCTGGCTGTGGTTGTGCTGGTGCTGCTGTGGAAGTGGCTGTTCGGCTGATCTGAACACGGTCAAAACTGTGGGAGCAGGCAAGCCAGCTCCCACATTTGATCTCCCGTGTTGCTTAGGACGCGATCAACTGGCGCAGCACATAGTGCAAGATGCCACCGGCCTTGAAGTATTCCACCTCATTAAGCGTATCAATCCGGCACAGCACCTCAACCTTCTCGCTGCTGCCGTCTTCGCGGGTAATCACCAGCGTCAGGTTCATCCGTGGCTCGATCTCGGCATCGGTAAGCCCAAGAATGTCGATCTTCTCCTTGCCGGTCAGCTTGAGCGATTTGCGGTTCTGATCCAGCTTGAACTGCAACGGCAACACGCCCATGCCCACCAGGTTGGAACGGTGAATCCGCTCGAAACTCTCGGCGATCACTGCCTTTACCCCCAGCAGATTAGTACCTTTGGCCGCCCAGTCGCGGCTTGAACCGGTGCCGTATTCCTGGCCTGCGATCACCACCAACGGTGTACCCGAGGCCTGGTACTTCATGGCCGCGTCATAGATCGGCATTTTCTCGCCGGTGGGGATGTACAGCGTGTTGCCGCCTTCTTCGCCGCCGAGCATTTCGTTGCGGATGCGGATGTTGGCAAAGGTGCCGCGCATCATCACTTCATGGTTGCCACGGCGTGAGCCGTAGGAGTTGAAGTCACGTGGCTCCACGCCTTGTTCGCGCAGGTAGCGCCCGGCGGGGCTGTCGGTCTTGATATTGCCGGCGGGGGAGATGTGGTCGGTGGTCACCGAATCGCCCAGCAGGGCCAGCACGTTGGCGCCCTTGACGTCCTCGATCACCGGCAATGGCCCGGAAATATCGTCGAAGAACGGCGGATGCTGGATGTAGGTGGAGTCTTTCTGCCACACATAGGTCGCGGCCTGTGGCACTTCAATCGCCTGCCATTGCTCGTCACCGGCAAACACTTCGGCGTATTCCTTGTGGAACATGCCGGTGCTGACCTGCGCGACCGCGTCGGCAATCTCTTTGCTGCTCGGCCAGATGTCTTTGAGGTACACCGGCTTGCCGTCTTTGCCTTCGCCCAGCGGCTCGCTGCTGATGTCGATGCGCACGGTGCCGGCCAAGGCATAGGCGACCACCAGCGGCGGCGAGGCCAGCCAGTTGGTTTTCACCAATGGATGCACACGGCCTTCGAAGTTGCGGTTGCCCGACAGCACCGAAGCCACCGCCAGGTCGGCCTTCTGGATGGCTTTTTCGATCGGCTCAGGCAATGGCCCGGAGTTGCCGATGCAGGTGGTGCAACCGTAGCCGACCAGATCAAAGCCCAGCTTGTCGAGGTATTGGGTAAGGCCGGCCGCCTTGTAGTAATCGGTCACCACTTTGGAGCCGGGCGCCAGGGAGGTTTTCACCCACGGCTTGCTGGTCAGGCCTTTTTCCACGGCCTTTTTCGCCACCAGGCCTGCGGCCATCATCACGCTGGGGTTGGAAGTGTTGGTGCAGGAGGTAATCGCGGCGATCACCACCGCGCCGTTTTTGAGGCGATAGGTGTGGCCGTCGTACTCGTAATCGGTCTCGCCGACCAAATCCGCATTGCCCACGGCAACCCCGCCGCCGCCTTCACTTTCCAGGCGGCCTTCTTCTTTGCTGGCGGGTTTGAACTGCAGGTCGAGAAAGTCCGTGAACGCCTGGCCTACATTGGGCAGTGACACACGGTCCTGCGGGCGTTTCGGCCCAGCCAGGCTGGCTTCGACACTGCCCATGTCCAGCGCCAGGGTGTCGGTGAACACCGGTTCCTGGCCGGCGTTACGCCACAGGCCCTGGGCCTTGGTGTAGGCCTCCACCAACTTGACGGTTTCTGCCGGGCGGCCGGACAGGCGCAGGTAGTCCAGCGTCACCTCGTCCACCGGGAAAAAGCCACATGTGGCGCCGTATTCCGGGGCCATGTTGGCGATGGTAGCGCGGTCGGCCAGGGGCAGGTCGGCCAAGCCGTCGCCGTAGAACTCGACGAATTTGCCCACTACGCCTTTTTTACGCAGCATCTGGGTGACGGTCAGCACCAGGTCGGTGGCAGTAATACCTTCTTTCAATTTGCCGGTCAGCTTGAAGCCGATCACTTCCGGAATCAGCATCGACACCGGCTGGCCGAGCATCGCCGCTTCCGCTTCGATACCGCCCACGCCCCAGCCCAGTACACCCAGGCCGTTGATCATGGTGGTGTGGGAGTCGGTGCCCACCAACGTGTCGGGGAAGGCGTAAGTGCGGCCGTCTTCGTCCTTGGTCCACACCGTGCGCCCCAGGTACTCAAGGTTGACCTGGTGGCAGATGCCGGTGCCCGGTGGCACCACGCTGAAGTTGTCGAACGCACTTTGGCCCCAGCGCAGGAAGGCGTAGCGTTCGCCGTTGCGCTGCATCTCGATGTCGACGTTCTGTTCAAAGGCGCTGGTGCTGCCGAACTTGTCGACCATCACCGAGTGGTCAATCACCAGGTCCACGGGGGAGAGCGGGTTGATGCGCTGCGGGTCGCCACCGGCCTTGGCCACGGCGGCGCGCATGGCGGCCAGGTCGACCACGGCGGGTACGCCGGTAAAGTCTTGCATCAATACGCGGGCCGGGCGGTACTGGATCTCGCGGTCGGACTGGCGCTCTTTGAGCCAGGCGGCGATGGCCTTGAGGTCGGCGCCGGTGACGGTCTTGTTGTCTTCCCAGCGCAGCAGGTTTTCCAGCAGCACCTTGAGGGACATCGGCAGCTTGTCCAGGTCACCCAGGCTCTTGGCGGCTTCGGGCAAGCTGAAGTAGTGGTAAGTCTTGTCGTCGATTTGCAGGGTTTTGAGGGTTCTCAGGCTATCTAGCGATGACATTACATGACTCCTTATGGTCCGCACGGCTACGGACCTGACGGGACGAACAGAGCTTTCAACTTAGCCCTGTTTTCATTAGCAGGCTAATAACTGGACTCTATCGTTAAGTCCAAGGTTCCGAACTCGGCTATCATGCGCGCGTTTTCATGACAGGTATTGCGATAGCGCAAGGCCGGTTGAGTCACCAGGAGAGTTGATGAACACCCTTTTTATGCACTGCCGCCCGGGTTTTGAAGGCGAAGTCTGTTCCGAGATCGCGGAACACGCCGCGCGCCTGAACGTTTCCGGCTACGCCAAGGCCAAGACCGGCAGCGCCTGCGCCGAATTTGTCTGCACCGAAGAAGACGGCGCCCAGCGCCTCATGCACGGCCAGCGCTTTGCCGAGCTGATCTTCCCAAGGCAGTGGGCGCGCGGGGTATTCATCGACCTGCCGGAAACCGACCGCATCAGCGTGATCCTCGCCCACCTGCGCGAATTCCCGGTGTGCGGCAGCCTGTGGCTGGAGATGGTCGACACCAACGACGGCAAAGAGCTGTCGAACTTCTGCAAGAAATTTGAAGTGCATCTGCGCAAAGCCTTGCTCAACGCCGGCAAGCTGGTGGACGACCCGAGCAAGCCGCGCCTGCTGTTGACCTTCAAAAGCGGTCGCGAAGTGTTCATGGGCCTGGCCGAGTCGAACAACTCGGCGATGTGGCCGATGGGCATCCCACGCCTCAAGTTCCCGCGTGACGCGCCAAGCCGTTCGACCTTGAAGCTTGAAGAGGCCTGGCACCACTTCATCCCCCGCGATCAGTGGGACGAGCGCCTGCATGGCGACATGACCGGCGTCGACCTCGGCGCCGCGCCGGGCGGCTGGACCTGGCAACTGGTCAACCGTGGCATGCTGGTGACCGCCATCGACAACGGCCCCATGGCCGAAAGCCTGATGGACACCGGCCTGGTGCAGCATTTGATGGCCGACGGTTTTACCTTCGTGCCCAAGCAGCCCGTGGACTGGATGGTCTGCGATATCGTCGAGAAACCGGCACGTAACGCCGCGCTGCTGGAAACCTGGATTGGCGAAGGGCATTGCCGCGAAGCGGTGGTGAACCTCAAACTGCCGATGAAGCAGCGTTATGCTGAGGTAAAGCGTTTGCTTGAGCGCATCGAAGACGGCTTCAAGGCTCGTGGTATTCGGGTGGAAATCGGCTGCAAGCAGCTGTATCACGACCGAGAGGAAGTGACTTGCCACCTGCGTCGGCTGGTTGATGCAAAAAAACCTAAAGGTCGCTGAAACCCAATGTGGGAGCTGGCTTGCCTGCGATAGCGGTATAACGGTTGAAATCTATGTTGAATGTGCCCCGGTCATCGCGGGCAAGCCCGCTCCCACACTGGAGCGGGCCAGTTTCAGGAGTGATTATGAGTATTGAATTGCCTGTCGACGGCACCCTCGACGCCACCGGCCTCAACTGCCCGGAGCCAGTGATGATGTTGCACCAGCACATCCGCGACCTGCCGCCGGGCGGCTTGCTCAAGGTGATCGCCACCGACCCGTCGACCCGCCGCGATATTCCCAAGTTCTGTGTGTTCCTTGACCACGAACTGGTGGATCAGCAGGAACAGGCCGGCAAATACCTGTACTGGATTCGCAAGAAGTCTGCTTAAACCAGGCGAATCCGCCGGCGCGCGCTGCGTGCCAGGCGGATCACCAGCATCGCCGCGGCGCAGCTCAAGCCCACGATCAGCCCTTGCCACAGCCCACTCGGCCCACTTGCTGCGCCCAGCCAATCGGTCAGCCCCAGGGCATAACCCACCGGCAACCCCACACCCCAGTAAGCAAACAAGGTCAGCACCATGGTCACCCGTGTGTCCTGGTAGCCACGCAGCGCGCCGGCCGCGGTGACCTGGATCGCGTCGGAGAACTGGAACAGCGCCGCAAACACGATCAGCATCGATGCCACGTGGATCACCCGCGGGTCAGGCGTGTAAATCGTGGCAATCTGTTCGCGAAACAGCAGCATCAGGCTGCAGGACAGGCACGCGTAGGTCAGTGCCGTGCCCATGCCGACCCCGGCGGCAAAGCGTGCTTCACGCGGCTCGCCACGGCCCAATGCCTGGCCGACCCGCACCGTGACCGCCATGCTCAGCGAATAGGGGATCATAAACACCAGCGAGCTGAAGTTCAGCGCGATCTGGTGCCCGGCCACCACGTTGGCGCCCAGGCTGCCGATCAGCAGGGCGATCACCGCAAAGATGCTCGATTCGGCAAACACCGCGATCCCGATCGGCAGGCCGATGCCCAGCACGCGCTTGATCACGGCCCATTGCGGCCAGTCGAAACGCTTGAACAACTCGCTGCTCTGGTATGCCGGTGCCCAGCGGGTCCAGGCGGCGAGGCCGAGCATCATCACCCACATCACAATGGCTGTAGCCCAGCCACAGCCCACGCCGCCCATGGCCGGCACACCGAAGTGGCCATAAATGAACACGTAGTTCAGTGGAATATTCAATGCCAGCCCGCACAGGCCCATGACCATGCTGGGGCGCGTACGGCCCAGGCCATCACTGAAGCAACGCAACACGTAATACAGGGCGATGGCGGGCATGCCGGACGCGATGCCGTGCAGGTAGGCCATGCAGGGTTTGATCAGCTCGGGGTCGACATTCATCGCGTGCAGGATCGGCTCGGCGCTGATCAGCATCAGCAGGGCAGTGATGCCCACCACCACTGCCAGCCACAGGGATTGGCGCACCAGCGGGCCAATCTCGGTGTGGTGACCGGCGCCGAAGCGCTGGGCGACTTTGGGCGTGGTGGCCAGCAGCGTGCCGGTCATCAGCAGGTATACCGGAATCCAGATCGAGTTGCCCAAGGCCACCGCCGCCAGGTCTCGCGGGCTCACGCGCCCGGCCATCACCGCATCGACAAAGCCCATGGCCGTGGTGGCGAGTTGGCCGATCATGATCGGCAGGGCCAGGGTCAGCAGGCTGCGCACCTCGCGACTGACGCGGGCGGGGCGGGAGAGGGTGGCGGTGGCGGTGTTCACGTGCGGTTGTCCAGTAAAAGAGTTGCAAAGGACGGCGAAGTCTACGCCTTGACGCAGTGGTCAGGAAAAAACCTGTGTTGCTGATTTGTAATGCGCTTTCCCGGTAGAGGATAAACCCCTGTGGGAACTGGCCCATGTGGGAGCTGGCCAGCTCCCACACTCGAACTACGCATCCCTGTACACTGCTGGTCCGCGAAAGGAGCCTGCCATGCTGATTGTTGCCGACGAAAATATCCCGCTGCTCGATGCCTTTTTTGAAGGGTTTGGCGAAATTCGCCGGGTGCCCGGCCGTTCCATCGACCGCGCCATGGTCGAGCAGGCCGATATGCTGCTGGTGCGCTCGGTAACCAACGTCAATCGTGCCTTGTTGGACGGCACTCAAGTGCGCTTTGTGGGCACCTGCACCATTGGCACCGATCACCTGGACCTGGATTACTTCAAACAGGCCGGTATCACCTGGTCCAGCGCCCCGGGCTGCAATGCCCGAGGCGTGGTGGACTATGTGCTGGGCAGCTTGCAGACCCTGGCCGAGATCGAAGGCGCCGACCTGAACCAGCGCACTTATGGCATCGTCGGTGCCGGTGAAGTGGGCGGGCGCCTGGTCAAGGTGCTTAAAGGTCTGGGTTGGAACGTGCTGGTGTGCGACCCGCCGCGCCAGATTGCCGAAGACGGTGATTACGTCAGCCTGCAGCAGATTATCGAGCAGTGCGATGTGATCAGCCTGCACACGCCGCTGACCAAGTCTGGTAACGGCTCCACCTGGCACCTGTTTGATCGTGAACGCCTTGGTCGCCTCAAGCCCGGCACCTGGCTGATCAACGCCAGTCGCGGCCCTGTCGTCGATAACGCGGCCTTACGCGAAGTACTGCTGGAGCGCGAAGACCTGCAAGCCGTGCTGGACGTGTGGGAAGGCGAGCCCGAAGTGGACGTCGACCTGGCCGACCTGTGCGTGCTGGCCACACCGCATATCGCCGGCTACAGCCTCGACGGCAAACAGCGTGGCACCGCGCAGATCTACCAGGCTTTGTGCGCCCATATGGGCCAGGAACCCAGTATCCAGTTGAGTGATTTGTTGCCGCAGCCATGGCTGGCCGAGGTGCACTTGAATGCATCGACAGACCCGGCCTGGGCGCTGGCGACCTTGTGCCGCAGTGTGTACGACCCGCGCCGCGATGATGCGGATTTGCGCCGCAGCCTTGTGGGAACCGTGGAAGAGCAACGCAAGGCGTTCGACCTGCTGCGCAAGCATTACCCGGAGCGTCGCGAGATAGATGGCTTGAAGGTGCGGATCAATGGCGAGTCGGCAGTGTTGTCGAACATCGTCACTGCATTGGGCGCCATGCCTTTATAGGACGGTTACGCCTGTGGCGAGGGAGCTTGCTCCCGTTCGACTGCGCAGCAGTCGCAGGCTTTCAGGGGCGCTGCGCACTGGAGCGCCAGCCCGGCCCAGCGGGAGCAAGCTCCCTCGCCACAAAAGGCGGACCACAAAAAACAGGCATAAAAAACCCGGCCATCAAGGCCGGGTCTGAAAGAGCGTGGGCGCGTCAGCCTTGCTTGGCAGGTTTGACCAGTCGCTGTTCCAGGTCGCTGCACGCTTGCTGGATCATTTCTTCGGTAATCTGCACTTCGCGGCCCTTGGCGTCGATATACGAGCAAGGCAGGTGCTGCGGCTGGCGAATCACTTCAATTTTGGCGTCACTGCTGTTTTGCAAGGTCATGGCCTGTCTCCTCATCAGGTTGTGTGCCTAATCTAATACCTGCGCGTGACCGCGCTATTACAACTGCTTACACGATCACCGCTTCGAACGCCCAGTCCAGCAGAAACCGATACAAATTTCCACCCAGGCGTTAGACCGATAGCCTCTAGGCATCAACATCGGCGGGCATAATTAACCTGACGCATTGTTATTTAGCTAAGTTCCCCCAATGTTGGTGTACAGGTTCCTCATCGGTATGCCCGCCATGTTCTCAGTCCGTCAACGCCGTGCCATTCGCCTGGCCAGCCGCTTTATCGCGCCGTACCGCTGGCAGGCACTGGGTGCTTTGTTGGCACTCATCGTCACTGCGGGCATCACCTTGTCCATGGGGCAGGGCATTCGCCTGCTGGTGGACCAGGGGTTCATGACCCAGTCGCCGCACCTGCTCAACCAGTCTATTGGCCTGTTTATGGTGCTGGTGCTGGGCCTGGCCGTGGGTACGTTTGCGCGGTTTTACCTGGTGTCGTGGATCGGCGAACGGGTGGTGGCGGACATTCGTCGGCAAGTCTTCAATCATCTGATCTACCTGCACCCAGGCTTTTACGAGAACAACCGCAGTTCGGAAATCCAGTCGCGGCTGACCACCGACACCACGTTGCTGCAATCGGTGATCGGCTCGTCGCTGTCGCTGTTCCTGCGCAATTCCTTGATGGTGATCGGCGGCATCGTGCTGTTGTTTGTCACCAATCCCAAGCTCACCAGCATCGTGGTGGTGGCGCTGCCGCTGGTGCTGGCGCCGATCCTGATCTTCGGTCGCCGCGTGCGCAGCCTGTCGCGGCTGAGCCAGGACCGTATTGCCGATGTGGGCAGTTACGTGTCGGAGACGCTTGGCCAGATCAAGACCGTGCAGGCCTATAACCACCAGGTGCAGGACGAACAGCGCTTTGCCATCACCGTGGAAGAGGCGTTTGCCACGGCGCGTAAACGCATCGCGCAGCGCGCCTGGCTGATTACACTGGTGATCATGCTGGTGCTCGGCGCCGTGGGGGTGATGCTGTGGGTGGGCGGTATGGATGTGATCAGTGGGCGGATTTCCGGCGGTGAACTGGCGGCGTTCGTGTTTTACAGCCTGATCGTCGGCAGTGCGGTTGGCACTCTGAGCGAAGTGCTCGGTGAGCTGCAACGTGCCGCCGGTGCCGCTGAGCGGATTGGCGAACTGTTGCAGTCGAGCAATGACATCCAGGCACCCGCCGAAGGCAGCGTGCAGTTGCCGGAGCGGGTCAGCGGTCGTATGGAACTGCAAGACTTGCGTTTTTCCTACCCGTCGCGGCCGGACAGCTACGCCATCGACGGTTTGAGCCTGAGCATCAACCCCGGTGAAACCCTGGCGTTGGTCGGCCCATCCGGCGCGGGTAAATCGACGATCTTTGATTTGCTGCTGCGCTTTTACGATCCGCAGCACGGCCGCATCCTGCTTGAGGGCCACCCGCTGACCGAACTCGAGCCAATGGACCTGCGCCGTCATTTCGCGCTGGTTTCCCAGAGCCCGGCGCTGTTCTTCGGCAGCGTTGAAGAAAACATCCGTTATGGCAACCCGTCCGCCACCCGCGAACAGGTCGAAGCCGCGGCACGCATCGCCCACGCCCATGACTTCATCCTGCAAATGCCCGACGGCTACCAGACCCATCTGGGCGACGGCGGTATGGGCCTGTCCGGCGGCCAACGCCAACGCCTGGCCATCGCCCGCGCGTTGCTGGTGGATGCGCCGATCCTACTGCTGGACGAAGCCACCAGCGCCCTGGATGCGCAGAGTGAGCATTTGATACAGCAAGCCTTGCCGCAACTGATGCAGGGCCGCACCACGCTGGTGATTGCGCATCGGTTGGCCACAGTGAAGAACGCCGACCGGATTGCGGTGATGGACCAGGGCAAGCTGGTGGCAGTGGGTACGCATCAACAGTTGATTGCGAGTAATCCGTTGTATGCACGGTTAGCGGCGTTGCAGTTCAGTGATGGCGGTGAGGTTGTGAAAAACGAAGGCTAGCGCGATCTATGTGGCGAGCGGGCTTGCCCCGCGTTGGGCTGCGTAGCAGCCCCAAAACCTGCCGACTCGGTCTATCAGTTACACCGCGGCGGGGCTGAATGGGGAGCGCTTCGCACTCCAGCGCAGGGCAAGCCTGCTCGCCACAACAAGCCTACTTGCCACATAAAGCCTGGTGCCCAAATGAAACCTGTTGGCCACAGCAAGCCTGCTGATCGGACTTCAGTCAGTCTTACTGATCATCAAAATACCGCTCATGCCAATCCACCAGCGGCTGCGGTGAATTGAGTTTCTGCCCGTAGATCACTGAATAAGACAGCACGTTCTGCACATACTGGCGGGTTTCGTCGAACGGGATGCTTTCCACCCACACATCGAAACTCAGGTGGTCGGCACCGCGCAGCCACTGGCGCACACGGCCGGGGCCGGCGTTGTAGGCGGCGGAGGCGAGTACGCGGTTGCCGTTGAACTGGCTGTGTACCTGGCTCAGGTAGGCGGCGCCGAGCTGGATGTTTTTGTCCGGGTCCAGCACCTGGGCCGGGGAGGCGAGTGGGATGCTGAATTTACGTGCGGTTTCTTTGGCAGTGCCGGGCATCAGTTGCATCAGGCCACTGGCGCCGACGCCGGAGCGCGCGTCGTCCATGAAGGCACTTTCCTGGCGGGTGATGGCGAACACCCAGCTTGAATGCAGGCCACGCACCTTGGCTTCGCGTACCAGCGTGTCGCGGTGTGCCATCGGGAAACGAATATCCAGGTCATCCCAGTACTGCGCCTGGCTGATGGTGCGGATCGCCGGGAAGTACCACTTCATGTCGTAGGCCAGCTTGGCCTGGGCGACCATTTCATCGCGGTTGAAGTGACGGCTGACGTGGTACCACTCGCGGCGGCCATCAACAATCTGGCCGCGTGCATAGAACTCCATCGCGCGGCGCACACCGGGGGTGTTGCGCACTTTGTTGATCAGCGCCTGGCTCATCACCAAGGGTTTGTTTTTCAACTGGTAGGGCGCTTTGGAGCGATCAGCCGCGAGGAACCCGTAGAAATCACGTTCCTGCGCAAGGTTCTTGTACAGCACCAGCGGCTGCGGGTTCTTCGGCTCGGCCAGTTCCAGGCTACGCGCCTGCCAGTAGCGCCAGCGGTTGGTGGTGGCCAGGTCTTGCGGGAGTTTGCGGGTCAACTGGTAGGCATCTTCCCAGCGAGCCAGGCGCAACAGCAGGCGCAGGCGCCATTCGGAGACGGTGTTGTCACGCAGTTCGGGGTCGTACTTGGTCATCACGTCCAGGGCGCGTGGGTCGTAGCGGCGCGCGAGGGTCAGGCCGATTTCGCGGGCGATCGACACTTTTTCGTCACGGGAGAAGTGCATGCTGCTGGCATAGCCGTCGAGCAGGGCCATGGCCTTGTCCGGGTCCTGGCGTGCCAGGCGGCGCAGGCCCAGGCCCACAGCGTCAGACATGGCCTCGTTGGCCGGCAGGAAGCGCGACGGGTCGCTGAGCATGTCGGGCTTTTGCGCCACGTCGATCATCAAGCGGCCTTGGGCGCCAAGGGTTGGCAGGGTTTTCACCAGGCTGTTGGCCAATGCGTAGTTGCGGGCTTCGGCGGCGAGCTTGGCGCGGTCCCAGATTTTCTGTTCGGTGAGTTGGCCATCGGCGGCCCACTGGCCAAAGGTGGCGTCACAGGCGGCCGGCTGGGATTTGCCGGTCATCCAGAGTTTTTCGGTGGTCTTGTAGCCTTCGGCTTTGAGGTTGTGCGTCAGCTGGTACTGGCCATGCAGGCAGTCCAGTTCGACGAAATTGAGCTTGGCGTCGTAGTACTTTTCGAAGGTTTGCCAGTCACCACGGTCGGCCAGCCAGCGCAACCAACGCAGTTTCATCCAGTTGGCCTGGGGCAGGTCGCCGTTTTTGGCGAGGAACTGTTCGATTTCCTCGTTGCTCGCGGTTTTGAGGCGCGCGGTCAGCTCGTCGTAGGCCAGGTACGGCGTGAGCGGGTAGTCGGCCAGGGCCTGGCTGTATTGCATATACGGGCCGCTGTCGCCTTTGGCGAGGGCGCGTTTGGCTTCATCGTAATACTGACGTTGGGTGGTGAGGTCCACGGCCTGGGCGGATTGAACGGCGGTGGCGGAAAGAAGCAGACAAGATAAAAAGTTGAAAAGGCGACTGCGCATGAGACGTCCGTGCAGAGAAATCACGACTAGCACCGGCACCGCCGACACTGATTGCCCCTAGCTTAGCCTTTTGCCAGCGGCTGGCGAAAGCTTTGCCGGCCGGCTGGCAGCAGTTCACCGTAAATGTCCTACAGAACGTGTCTGTGGCAAAAATGCCGGCCGCATCCCACCCTCAAGTCAGGTAGAATGCGCGCCCAGTTTTTGGAGAAGCGTATGACCCTGCTCAAATTCAGCGATGTGTCCCTTGCTTTCGGCGCTATGCCGTTGTTGGACAAGGTGTCCTGGCAGATCGCCCGTGGTGAGCGGGTGTGCATCATCGGCCGCAACGGCACCGGCAAGTCCAGCATGATGAAGCTGGTAAAAGGCGACCAGAAGCCCGATGACGGCTCTGTATGGCGCGCGCCGGGCCTCAAGATCGGCGAATTGCCGCAGGAATTGCCGGTGGCCGACGGACGGACAGTGTTCGACGTGGTTGCCGAAGGCCTCGACGGCGTTGGCGAGTTGCTCGCGCAGTACCATCACCTGGCGCAGAACTGCGTCACCGAAGCCGACCTGGACAAGCTCATGCACGTCCAGCAAGACCTCGAAGCCCGTGACGGCTGGCGCTTGCAGCAACTGGTCGACAGCACCCTGAGCCGCCTGCAACTGCCGGCCGACAAGACCCTCGCCGAGTTGTCCGGTGGCTGGCGCCGTCGCGTGTTGCTGGCCCAGGCGCTGGTGTCCGAGCCCGACCTGCTGCTGCTCGACGAACCAACCAACCACCTGGACATCGGCGCTATCGCCTGGCTCGAAGAAGCCCTCAAGGATTTCCAGGGCGCCGTGCTGTTCATCACGCACGACCGCTCCTTCCTGCAAAACCTGGCCACGCGCATCCTCGAACTGGACCGTGGCGGCCTGATCGACTGGAACGGCGACTACGCCAGCTTCCTGGTACACAAAGAAGCCTCGCTGGCCGCTGAAGAAACCGCCAACGCGCTGTTCGACAAGAAGCTGGCCCAGGAAGAAGTCTGGATCCGCCAGGGCATCAAGGCCCGTCGCACCCGTAACGAAGGCCGTGTACGCGCCCTCAAAGCCCTGCGTGTTGAGCGCAGTGAGCGCCGCGAGCGCACCGGCAAGGCCAATATCCAGCTGGACACCGCCGACAAGTCGGGCAAGCAGGTGATGGTGCTGGAGAATGTCAGCTTCCACCACCCGGATGGCCCGTTCCTGATCAAGGACTTCTCGATGGTCCTGCAGCGCGGCGACCGTATCGGCCTGCTGGGCGCCAACGGCACCGGCAAGACCACCTTGCTCAAACTGATGCTCAATGGCCTGCAACCGACCAGCGGCACCGTGGAAGAAGGCACGCGCATCGACGTGGCCTACTTCGACCAGTTGCGCCATCAGTTGGACCTGGAAAAGACCGTGATCGACAACGTTGCCGAAGGCCGCGACTTTATCGACATCGACGGTCAGAGCCGCCACGTGCTGAGCTACCTGGGCGACTTCCTGTTCAGCCCGCAGCGTGCGCGTACGCCAGTCAAAGCCCTGTCCGGTGGTGAGCGTGCGCGCCTGCTGCTGGCCAAGCTGTTCAGCAAGCCGTCCAACCTGCTGGTACTCGACGAACCGACCAACGACCTCGACGTGGAAACCCTCGAGCTGCTGGAAGAGGTTTTGCTGACCTTCAACGGCACCGTGCTGATGGTCAGCCACGACCGGGCATTCCTCGACAACGTGGTGACCAGCACCCTGGTCTTCGAAGGTGAAGGCAAGGTGCGTGAATACGTCGGTGGTTACCAGGACTGGATCCGTCAGGGCGGCTCGCCGCGCCTGCTGGGCGTGACCGAGAGCAAGTCCGGCAAGGCCGACCTGACCTCGGCAGTCGTGGCGCCTGTGGCCGCTGCTGCTGCACCGGTTGCGGAAGCTGCACCGGCGGCCAAGAAGAAGCTCAGCTACAAGCTGCAACGCGAGCTGGAAGCCTTGCCGGGTGATATCGACGCCAAGGAACAGCAGATCGCTGCGGTAGAAGCAGACATGGCTGACGCGGGTTTCTACCTGCGCCCGGCGGCGGAAACCGCCAAGGTGATTGCTTCCCTGGAAACGTTGAACCAGGAGCTGGAAGTGCTGATGGAGCGTTGGGCTGAGCTGGATGCCTGATTGATTCGCACGCCATAAAAAAGCCCGGCGCTCATCGGTATGATCGCCGGGCTTTTTATATGAAATGCGATTCGAAATGTGGGAGCTGGCTTGCCTGCGATAGCCTCACCTCGGTCTGCCTGAAGCACCGAGGTGCCTGCATCGCAGGCAAGCCAGCTCCCACATTAGATCTTCATCGGCCTTACGCGCTTTTGACCAGCTTGACCGCCAGCACATCACACGGCGCGCCGTGCAGCACGTCATTGGCGGTAGAACCCAGCAACAACGCCAGGCCATGACGACCATGGCTGCCGACCACGATCAGGTCGCAGTTCTGCTCTTTGGCCAGGTGATGGATTTCCTGGCGCGGTTGGCCGTAGGTGAGGTGGCAGTCTTCCTTTTTCAAGTGCGGGTACTTGAGAATCAAACGGTCCAGGCGCTCTTTGGCCTGGTCAAACTGCTGTTGCTGCAACTGGGAAAGGTCCATGGGTACGTCGCCACCAAAGGCCATGGCCATGGGCTCGACGATATGCACGAGTGACAGCTTGGCGCCGTTGGCGATTGCTGAAGCCTGAGCGCGCTTGATAACCGGGTCGCACTCTTCGGTCAGATCGACCGCGACCAGGATATGTTTGTAGGAATGTTCGTTGGGCATGGCGCGTTCCTCCAGGAGACTGCAATAAGTTCAGTATGGCTGGTTTCAAGCGGATGGGTTGCGTCAGCTCAAATCCGCGCATCTAGAAATTCGGGAGTACACATATGACGGTCTGGATAGTGGTGTCAATCCTTCTGGTGGTTCTTAGCCCCCTGGCCTGGCTGCGCCCGTCGCGCCATCAGAGCGGGCGCATGGCCCTGCGCATGGAGGCGCGCCGCATCGGTTTAGCCATGCAATTGGCGCCACAGGAGTGGCCGCACTGGCTTGCGCAAGAGCCGCCGAGCCCCTGCGCGCAGTACTGCAGACCACGGCGGGGCAGCACGCCGGCCCTGTGGAGTTATTGGCAAATGTCGCCAGGCGTATGGGTCAATCAATGGCGTGAAGTGTGTGAGGATGAAAAGTTGTTGCCGCATTTTGCGACGTTGCCGGCCAACGTCTACAAGGTCGAGGCCGACAAGCAAATGATCGCCCTGTATTGGGGCGAGAAGGGTGAGGCCAGTGTGCTGAAGGACATCGATACGCTGCTCAAGGCCCTGGCATGACGCCATTAGCGTTAAAAGACAGGCATTAAAAAGCCCGACATCATCATCGGGCTGGAGTTGGCCAGGCAGGCCGGTAATTCTGTGTTCCTCGCGCCGGGTGTTCATCACGGGGCGCTTTGCGGTTGTCGCAAGCCTAGCGGCATATCCGATTCTGTACAGCCTTTTCCCACATCTTTTTTATTATTGATTCTGTGAATATTTGAATATTGACAGGGCTCAGGCGTGGGCGTGGAGTTCTGAACTGACTGGAAAGTCGCGTTTTTCCTGGCCTTTCGAGCGATTGACAATTGCCCTGAATTGGATGAAGGTGACGTACCCAAATCAAACGGGCGTATGAATTGAGCGTTTGTCTGTCAGACGACTCATACAGAACCCCGACTAGCGCATTGGCGGGTGTGCCTGGCGGATTGGCATGAGCATTGAGGCAACTATCAATGTCCAACCAATAGGCCAGCGTCCAGTGTGTACTGTTCAGCTTCCATATCGTGGAGATCAGTTGATGATTTACGAAGGTAAAGCCATCACGGTTAAGGCTCTTGAAAGTGGCATCGTCGAACTGAAATTCGACCTCAAGGGTGAGTCCGTCAACAAGTTCAACCGTCTAACCCTGAACGAACTGCGTCAGGCCGTAGACACCATCAAAGCAGATGCTTCGGTCAAGGGCGTGATCGTCTCCAGCGGCAAGGACGTGTTTATCGTCGGCGCTGACATCACCGAATTCGTCGACAACTTCAAGCTGCCCGATGCAGAGCTTGTGGCCGGCAACCTCGAAGCCAACAAGATTTTCAGCGATTTCGAAGACCTCAACGTGCCAACCGTGGCTGCCATCAATGGCATCGCGTTGGGCGGCGGCCTGGAAATGTGCCTGGCTGCAGACTTCCGCGTCATGTCGGCCACCGCCAAAATCGGCCTGCCTGAAGTCAAACTGGGCATCTACCCAGGTTTCGGCGGCACTGTGCGTCTGCCGCGCCTGATCGGTGCTGACAACGCGATCGAGTGGATCGCCGCCGGTAAAGAAAACCGTGCCGAAGACGCGCTGAAAGTCGGTGCAGTCGATGCCGTGGTTGCCCCGGACAAACTGGCTGAAGCCGCCCTGAACCTGATCAAAGGCGCCATCAGCGGCGAATTTGACTACAAGGCCAAACGTCAGCCGAAGCTGGAAAAACTCAAGCTCAACGCCATCGAACAAATGATGTCGTTCGAAACCGCCAAAGGTTTTGTGGCCGGCCAGGCCGGCCCGAACTACCCGGCGCCGGTTGAAGCGATCAAGACCATCCAGAAAGCTGCGAACTTCGGTCGCGACAAAGCCCTGGAAGTGGAAGCGGCAGGTTTCGTCAAACTGGCGAAAACCTCGGCAGCACAAAGCTTGATCGGCCTGTTCCTGAACGATCAGGAACTGAAGAAAAAGGCCAAGGCCTACGACGAAATCGCCCGCGACGTGAAACAGGCTGCCGTACTGGGCGCCGGTATCATGGGCGGCGGTATCGCCTATCAGTCGGCGTCCAAAGGCACGCCGATCCTGATGAAGGACATCAACGAGCACGGCATCGAGCAAGGCCTGGCAGAAGCCGCCAAGCTGCTGGTGGGCCGCGTTGATAAAGGTCGCATGACCGCCGCGAAGATGGCTGAAGTGCTTAACGGCATTCGTCCTACGCTGTCCTACGGCGATTTCGGTCACGTCGACCTGGTGGTCGAAGCCGTAGTCGAAAACCCGAAGGTCAAGCAAGCCGTACTGGCTGAAGTGGAAGCCCAGGTTAAAGACGACACTATCCTGGCCTCGAACACTTCGACCATTTCCATCTCGCTGCTGGCCAAAGCCCTCAAGCGTCCGGAAAACTTCGTCGGCATGCACTTCTTCAACCCGGTACACATGATGCCGCTGGTGGAAGTGATCCGTGGCGAGAAGTCCAGCGAGTTGGCGGTTGCCACCACCGTTGCCTACGCCAAGAAAATGGGCAAGAACCCGATCGTGGTCAATGACTGCCCGGGCTTCCTGGTCAACCGCGTACTGTTCCCGTACTTCGGCGGTTTCGCCAAGCTGGTCAGCGCCGGTGTCGACTTCGTACGCATCGACAAGGTTATGGAAAAATTCGGCTGGCCAATGGGCCCGGCGTACCTGATGGACGTGGTCGGTATCGACACGGGCCACCACGGTCGTGACGTGATGGCTGAAGGCTTCCCGGACCGCATGAAAGACGACCGCCGCTCGGCGATCGACGCGCTCTACGAGGCCAAGCGCCTGGGCCAGAAAAACGGCAAAGGCTTCTACGCCTACGAGGCTGACAAGAAGGGCAAGCAGAAGAAAGTGGCCGACCCGTCGGTTCACGAAGTACTCGCGCCAGTCATCTACGAGCAGCGTGAGGTGTCCGATGAGGACATCATCAACTGGATGATGATCGCCCTGTGCCTGGAAACCGTGCGTTGCCTGGAAGACGGCATCGTTGAAACCGCCGCCGAAGCCGATATGGGCCTGGTGTACGGTATTGGTTTCCCTCCATTCCGTGGTGGTGCGCTGCGTTACATCGACTCGATCGGTGTGGCTGAGTTCGTTGCCCTGGCTGACAAATACGCTGATTTGGGCCCGCTGTACCACCCGACCGCGAAGCTGCGTGAAATGGCCAAAAACGGCCAGAGCTTCTTCGGTTAAGCGCCCAGACGACTAGAGCGAGAATATTTATGAGCTTGAATCCAAGAGACGTGGTGATTGTCGACTTCGGTCGCACGCCAATGGGCCGCTCCAAGGGCGGCATGCACCGCAACACCCGCGCCGAAGACATGTCGGCGCACCTGATCAGCAAATTGCTGGAGCGTAACGTCAAGGTCGACCCTAACGAAGTCGAAGACGTGATCTGGGGCTGCGTCAACCAGACCCTGGAGCAGGGCTGGAACATCGCGCGCATGGCGTCGTTGATGACCCAGATCCCGCACACCGCAGCTGGCCAGACCGTCAGCCGCCTGTGTGGTTCGTCGATGAGCGCGCTGCACACCGCTGCGCAAGCGATCATGACCGGCAACGGCGATGTGTTCGTGGTCGGCGGCGTGGAGCACATGGGCCACGTCAGCATGATGCACGGCGTCGACCCTAACCCGCACATGTCGCTGTACGCGGCAAAAGCCTCGGGCATGATGGGCCTCACCGCAGAAATGCTCGGCAAAATGCACGGCATTACCCGCGAAGCCCAGGACGCATTCGGCGTGCGTTCCCACCAGTTGGCCCACAAGGCGACCGTGGAAGGCAAGTTCAAGGATGAAATCATCCCGATGAACGGTTACGACGAGAACGGTTTCCTCAAACTGTTCGACTACGACGAAACCATTCGTCCGGATACCACCCTGGAAAGCCTGGCGGCCTTGAAACCCGCCTTCAATCCCAAGGGCGGCACCGTGACAGCCGGTACGTCGTCGCAAATCACCGACGGTGCTTCGTGCATGATCGTGATGTCGGCGCAACGTGCCCAGGACCTGGGCATTCAGCCGATGGCGGTGATCCGTTCGATGGCAGTGGCAGGTGTGGACCCGGCAATCATGGGCTATGGTCCAGTACCGGCCACACAAAAAGCCTTGAAGCGCGCGGGCCTGACCATCTCCGATATCGACTTCTTCGAGCTCAACGAAGCTTTCGCCGCACAGGCCCTGCCAGTGCTGAAAGATTTGAAAGTACTCGACAAGATGAACGAGAAGGTTAACCTGCACGGCGGCGCGATTGCCCTGGGCCACCCATTCGGTTGCTCCGGTGCACGTATCTCCGGCACTTTGCTTAACGTGATGAAGCAAAATGGCGGCAACCTTGGGGTTGCAACCATGTGCATTGGTCTCGGCCAAGGCATTTCCACCGTCTTCGAACGTATCTAAACGTTTCGCTGATGGAAGCCGGGGCCCAGTGCCCCGGTTTTTGTTTTTTGGAATTTTTAATATTTTTTTTCAACAAATTTTGCACGAGGGCCAAAGCATGAAAGTCGAACCAGGGCTCTACCAACATTATAAGGGCCCGCAGTACCGCGTTTTTAATGTGGCGCGGCACTCCGAGACCGAAGAAGAAGTGGTGTTTTACCAAGCACTGTATGGCGATTACGGCTTTTGGGTGCGCCCATTGAGCATGTTCCTGGAGACCGTCGAAGTTGACGGCGAGCAGGTCCCGCGCTTTGCTTTGGTGCAGGTCGAACCCAGTCTTTTTTCAGGGCAATAACGGCAGGCCGCGCAGAATGCTGCGCTTGACCTCACCTTGTTGCCACTATATATAGCGTTGCCGCGACAGGCGCCAACTGCCTTTCACTTCTCGAATTCAGGAATTTTCCGATCCATGGGCAAATCGCTGGTCATTGTGGAATCCCCGGCTAAGGCCAAGACCATCAACAAGTACTTGGGCAACGAGTACGTGGTGAAGTCGAGTATCGGCCATATCCGAGACCTGCCCACCAGCGGTTCGGCTAGCGCCAGCAAGGAGCCTGCCGCCAAGCGCGGCAAGGCCGCTGCGGGCGAAGGTCCGGTGCTCAGCCCTAAAGAGAAAGCGCGCAAGCAGCTGGTCTCACGCATGGGTGTGGACCCGGATCACGGCTGGAAGGCCAAGTACGAAATCCTTCCGGGCAAGGAAAAGGTCATCGAAGAGCTGCGCCGGCTCGCCAAAGATGCCGACACCATCTATCTCGCGACGGACTTGGACCGCGAAGGGGAAGCCATTGCCTGGCACCTGCGCGAAGCCATCGGCGGTGATGACAGCCGCTACAAGCGTGTGGTGTTCAACGAAATCACCAAGAAAGCCATCCAGGAAGCCTTCTCCAAGCCGGGTGAGCTGGATATCGACCGTGTTAACGCCCAGCAGGCGCGTCGTTTCCTCGACCGCGTGGTGGGTTACATGGTCTCGCCACTGCTGTGGGCGAAAATCGCCCGTGGCCTGTCCGCCGGCCGTGTGCAATCGGTAGCGGTCAAGCTGGTGGTGGAGCGTGAGCGCGAGATTCGTGCGTTCAACCCCGAAGAATACTGGGAAGTCCACGCTGACCTGGGTACTGCCAAGGGCGCCAACGTGCGCTTTGAAGTGGCCCGTGAGAAAGGCGAGGCCTTCAAGCCGCTGAACGAAGCCCAGGCCATGGCCGCGCTGGAGAAGCTCAAGGCTTCCAGCTATAGCATCGTCAAGCGCGAAGACAAGCCAACCAGCAGCAAGCCGTCGGCGCCGTTCATCACGTCCACCTTGCAACAAGCCGCGAGCAACCGCCTGGGCTTTGGCGTGAAGAAGACCATGATGATGGCCCAGCGCTTGTACGAAGCCGGCTACATCACTTATATGCGTACCGACTCCACCAACCTGTCGCAAGACGCGGTGGCGATGGCGCGCACTTATATTGAAAGCGAGTTCGGCAAGAAGTACCTGCCGGAAAAGCCGAACGTCTACAGCAGCAAGGAAGGCGCACAAGAGGCTCACGAAGCGATTCGTCCTTCCGACGCCAACACCGAGCCAAGCAAGCTGAGCGGCATGGAGCGTGATGCTGAGCGCCTCTACGAGCTGATCTGGCGCCAGTTCCTGGCCTGCCAGATGCTGCCGGCGCAATACCTGTCCACCACCGTCAGCGTGGGCGCAGGCGACTTCGAGCTGCGTGCCAAGGGCCGTATCCTCAAGTTCGACGGCTATACCCGCGTGATGCCGCAAATCGCCAAGCCAGGCGATGACGACGTGCTGCCGGACATGGCCCAGGGCGACACGTTGAAGCTGATCAAGCTCGACCCGTCCCAGCACTTCACCAAGCCGCCGGCGCGTTACTCTGAAGCCAGCCTGGTAAAAGAGATGGAAAAACGCGGTATTGGTCGTCCTTCGACCTATGCGGCAATCATCTCGACCATCCAGGACCGTGGCTACGTAGCGCTGCACAACCGTCGTTTCTACTCGGAAAAGATGGGCGACATCGTCACCGAACGCCTGTCCGAGAGCTTCTCCAACCTCATGGATTACGGCTTCACCGCCGGCATGGAAGAGAACCTTGATGACGTGGCGCAGGGCGAACGCGACTGGAAAAACGTGCTGGATGAGTTCTACGGCGACTTCAAAAAGAAACTCGAAGTAGCCGAAAGCCCTGAAAGCGGCATGCGCGCCAACCAACCGGTGATGACCGACATCCCGTGCCTGACGTGCGGCCGCCCGATGCAGATTCGTACCGCATCCACCGGTGTGTTCCTCGGTTGCTCGGGCTACAGCCTGCCGCCGAAAGAGCGCTGCAAGGCCACCGTTAACCTGGTGCCAGGCGATGAGATTGCCGCCGACGACGAGGGTGAATCCGAGTCGCTGGTACTGCGCGGCAAGCACCGTTGCCCGATCTGCAGCACGGCGATGGACGCCTACCTGCTCGACGAGAAGCATAAGTTGCACATCTGCGGTAACAACCCGGATTGCAATGGCTACGAGATCGAAGAGGGCACCTACCGCATCAAAGGCTACGAAGGTCCGAGCCTGGAATGCGACAAGTGCGGCAGCGAGATGCAGCTCAAGACCGGTCGTTTCGGCAAGTTCTTCGGCTGCACCAACCCGACTTGCAAGAACACGCGCAAACTGCTCAAAAGCGGTGACGCGGCGCCGCCGAAGATGGACCCGGTGAAGATGCCTGAACTCAAGTGCGAGAAGGTCAACGACACCTACATCCTGCGTGACGGCGCTTCGGGCCTGTTCCTGGCGGCCAGTCAGTTTCCGAAAAACCGCGAGACCCGTGCACCCTTGGTGATGGAGATCGTGCCGCACAAGGACGAGATCGATCCGAAGTACCACTTCCTGTGTGAAGCGCCGAAGAAGGATCCCGACGGTCGCCCGTCCGTGATCCGCTACAGCCGCAAAACCAAGGAGCAGTACGTGCAGACCGAAGTGGACGGCAAGCCTACCGGCTGGAAAGCCTTCTACGACGGCGGCAAGTGGAAGGTCGAGGACAAGCGCCAGGGCGCTTGATCGGCTGATCTGCCAGCTACAAAGGCCGCCTGAAAAGGCGGCCTTTTTTTACGCTTGCAGGAAACTTGGCTGATCCGTGACACTGTTCAGCCAGCATCACGCTTATTTCGTTGTGGAGATTGCCGTTATGGCCAACGAACTCTATACCCGTACCAATCAGAAAATTTACTTCGCGGGTTTGTCCCTGGAAGCCCTTGGCCGCGCCGAGGAAGGGAAGGAGATGAATGCCATCGCGCTGGTCCAGGCCGGGCGTGAGGCGGCGTTGTTCCACCTCTATGGCGCTTTGCTGGGCCTGTGCCATGAAATTGCCGGGTTCTACCGCTTGCCCCAGGCGGGCGCACCACGCGCAGAAATGCTCATGAACCGCGAAGTGCTGGACAGCATGGCGATTCCTGAACTGGCCGAACTGGTGGAAATGGCGCAGAGCCCCGACAGTTGGGTTGCTCGATTGCTCAAAGCGCATGCGGATATGTTCCAGCCGCCGCGTGTTCCCCATGTGCCCAAGGGTGATGTGACACAGCCGCTGATCGTGGCCGTTGCGCTGGGAGAGGATGAGCCCAAGCCCTTGAGCCGCGAAGAGCTGGAAAGCTGGCGCCAGGAGCTGAAGAAGATGGCGTTGCGGTTTCGTGAAGGCTTGAACGAGTGTTAAGAGGTTTGCGCTGAACAAAGGTGGGAGCTGGCTTGCCTGCGATAGGCTGGGTCAGCTTGCCGGCCATTTGCTGATGCACCGTAATCGCAGGCAAGCCAGCTCCCACATTGAGAGCAGTCTTGCCGAAGAGCACCATTCATCAAGCCGTTAAGAAACCTGTTCAGATCCTCAGCGAGGCTGGGTGGATGACTGATATAATCCCGGCCTTTCGTGGAGAACAGACTTATATGCCAACGTCCTTTCTGGAAATTGTAGAGTTGCCTGACGGCCGAATCGAGCTGCGCAGGGCCGAGGACGAGGGTTCTCTGGTTATTTTGGATTTTTCCGAAGATGCAAAAGTGTTCCTGCAGGGCCAACATGTAGAAGTGGCAAAAGCCATGTTGAGCGTTGGTGTGCAGATGGCTGGTCGCCTGGCCGAAGGCGAGCCGGAGAAGGAAGATGGGCCGCGGGTGCTTCACTGAGTAGCAATGACGCGCTCTCGGAAGTGTTCTGACGACCGGGCTTCTGTGGCGAGGGAGCTTGCTCCCGCTGGGCTGCGAAGCGGCCCTGAATAGATTTAATGCGCTGTATCAGGTATTCCACGGTGCCTGGTTTTGGGGCTGCTGCGCAGCCCAGCGCGAGCAAGCTCGCTCGCCACAACAAGCTCACCTGCCACAACAGGCTCGCCTGCCATAACAAGCCCATCCATACGGCTGGCCTGCAGCAGATCCCATTACCCCAATCGAATATTCAAACTCTGCGCATCGCCCGTGCGCGCGGCGCTGATCAGCTGCTGCTTGGCTGTTGCATTCAGTGGGTTCAACCAGCTCACCACCGTGTGGCTGCGCCCCAGGCGCAAGGCTTCGCACGTCAGTTGCTGAGCACTTTGCGCACCGCGCGGTTGCAGCAGCAGGATGCGCTCACGGTTGAGCCCGGCGTCCCGCAGCCAGGCCTGGGTCAGGCTGGCGGGTGGGGCAATCAGCGTCAGCCAGCGTGCGTCCTGCTCCTCGCTCAATTCTCGAAGGATCGGCGCCAGCAGGCTCAGGCAGCTCCCGGCAGCACCGCGCAACGACAGTTCACTGAACGCCTCAGGTTCGGAGCCCCAAGGGGCCTCGACCGCTTCCTTGAGAATGGGCGCAAGGGGTTGGGCCATAAAGGCCTCGAACAGCGACAGTTGTGTGTGTTGTGGGGTGTGCACGAGTTGCATGGTGCCTCCTTTAGCGGCGAATAACGCCGACGCTCAAGCCTTCGATCACCAGGTCCTGATCTTTCAGGTTCACTTCAATCGGGGCGAACTCAGGGTTCTCGGCCATAAGCCAGACCTTGCTGCCTTCGCGCTTGAAGCGTTTGACGGTGACTTCGTCGCCGATACGGGCGACGACGATCTGACCATTACGGGCTTCGCGAGTGGTGTGGACAGCCAGCAGGTCACCGTCGAAAATGCCCACGTCCTTCATGCTCATGCCGTGTACGCGCAACAGGTAGTCGGCACGCGGATGGAAGAAAGTCGGGTTGATGTTGCAGGACTCTTCGACGTGCTGCTGCGCCAGGATCGGCGCACCGGCGGCGACGCGACCGATGATCGGCAGGGTCGATTCGTCGGCCTTGGCTTCAAAGCCAGGGATGCGAATACCGCGTGAAGCACCTGGGGTCATCTCGATCGCGCCTTTGCGGGCGAGGGCCTTGAGGTGTTCTTCGGCGGCGTTGGGGGACTTGAACCCCAGTTCCAGCGCAATTTCCGCTCGCGTCGGCGGGTAGCCGTTGTCGTCGAGGCAGCGCTTGATAAAAGCCAGAATCTCAGCTTGGCGTGGCGTCAGTTTTAGCATGTTGATCGCTCTGTCTTTTTATACAGTGACTGGGATTATATACAGTGAACTGCGCTTGGCAATCATCCTTTTTTGGCACTCCGCTGGACGGTCGTCTGTCACTCTTCCTGCAAGGCATAGACAGCGCTGCCTACAGGGCGCGAAGGATGTGATTAAATAGCGATGAAATAGATGACTGCCCGGCCGGAAAACGGCCTCGCAGGCTTGACAAGACACACCCTGAAACGTATGTTTCAAACAAGTGTTTGTCAGGCGGAGTAGCCATGGCCCAGTCGGAAACCGTTGAACGCATTCTCGATGCTGCCGAGCAATTGTTCGCGGAAAAAGGATTTGCTGAAACTTCATTGCGGCTGATTACCAGCAAGGCTGGGGTTAACCTCGCCGCTGTGAACTATCATTTCGGCTCGAAAAAAGCCCTGATCCAGGCGGTGTTCTCGCGCTTCCTGGGGCCGTTCTGCGCCAGCCTCGACCGTGAGCTGGAGCGTCGCCAGACCAAGCCCGAAAACAAGCCAAGCCTGGAAGACCTGCTGGAAATCCTGGTTGAGCAAGCCTTGGTGGTTCAACCGCGCAGCGGCAATGACCTGTCGATCTTCATGCGCCTGTTAGGGCTGGCCTTCAGCCAGAGCCAGGGCCACTTGCGCCGTTACCTGGAAGACATGTACGGCAAGGTGTTCCGTCGCTACATGCTGCTGGTCAACGAAGCTGCGCCGCGTATTCCGCCGATCGAACTGTTCTGGCGTGTGCACTTCATGCTCGGCGCCGCCGCGTTCAGCATGTCCGGTATCAAGGCCTTGCGCGCGATTGCTGAGACCGATTTCGGCGTCAACACCTCCATCGAGCAAGTGATGCGCCTGATGGTGCCATTCCTTGCCGCCGGCATGCGCGCCGAAACCGGCGTGACCGACCCGGTCATGGCCGCCGCCCAGTTGCGTGCGCGCAGCAAATCTACGCCGGCCGTCGCCAAGGCGTGATTGCCCCAGGTGTGCGCGGCGGCTAAGCTAGCCGCCATGCCGATTTCAGCTATTTACTCGCAACCCGTTGTGCTCGCTGCGCTTATTGCGCCAGGTGAGGGCAACGGGTTGTGTGCGTTATTTAAGGAAAGTTTATGACTGCTGCCCTGCAAGGTTCGTTAATGGTCGATGTGGCCGGTACTTGGCTGACGGCCGAGGATCGCCAGTTGTTGCGCCAGCCTGAAGTGGGCGGGTTGATCATTTTTGCGCGCAATATCGAGCACCCGCAGCAAGTGCGCGAATTGAGCGCGGCCATTCGCGCGGTGCGCCCAGACCTGCTGCTGGCGGTCGATCAGGAAGGCGGGCGTGTGCAGCGCCTGCGCCAGGGCTTTGTGCGCCTGCCGGCCATGCGCCTGCTGGCGGATAAACCCAACGCCGAATACCTGGCCGAGCAGTGCGGCTGGATCATGGCCACTGAAGTGCTGGCGGTCGGCCTCGACCTGAGCTTCGCCCCGGTGCTTGACCTCGACTACCAACGCAGCGCCGTTGTCGGCACCCGTTCCTTCGAAGGCGATCCGGAGCGAGCTGCCGTGCTCGCGGGTGCATTCATTCGCGGCATGAACAGCGCCGGCATGGCGGCCACCGGCAAACACTTCCCGGGCCATGGCTGGGCCGAGGCGGATTCCCACGTCGCGATTCCAAACGACGAGCGCAGCCTGGAACAGATTCGCGCAAATGACCTGGTGCCTTTCGCACGCCTGAGCAGGCAATTGGCTGCAGTGATGCCGGCCCACGTCATTTATCCGCAAGTGGACGCCCAACCCGCCGGCTTCTCGCGTCGCTGGTTGCAGGACATTCTGCGCGGCGAGCTGCAATTTGATGGGGTGATTTTCAGCGATGACCTGTCCATGGCCGGCGCTCATGTGGTCGGTGATGCGGCCAGTCGAATTGAGGCGGCGCTGACGGCCGGTTGTGATATGGGGTTGGTGTGTAATGACCGTGCTGCTGCTGAGCTGGCACTGACTGCGGCGCAGCGCATGAAGGTCACGCCGTCGGCGCGGATTGCGCGGATGCGTGGGCAGGCGATTGCCTCTACGGAGTACAAGCAGGATCCGCGTTGGCTGGTGGCGCTTACCGCGTTGCGCGATGCTCAGTTGATCGACTGAACACCGCATCGCTGCCATCGCAGGCAAGCCAGCTCCCACTCTCGATTTGTGAATACATTCAAGGGTGGGAGCTGGCTTGCCTGCGATAGCGATCTAACCGTCAGCGCTTCTCTTGCTTGTTGGGCAGCGGCGCAAACAACGCCTCGATATCCTCATTACCCAACTGCCAATCCCCGGTCGTGCGCCCATCCAGCACGCCTGCTGCCAGATCAGACTTTTCCTTCTGCAGGTGTTGGATCTTCTCCTCCACCGTGCCTCGCGCAATCATCTTGTACACGAACACCGGCTTCTCCTGCCCGATGCGGTACGCACGGTCGGTCGCCTGGTTTTCCGTCGCCGGGTTCCACCACGGGTCATAGTGGATCACCGTGTCGGCCTCGGTCAGGTTCAAACCGACGCCGCCGGCCTTCAGGCTGATCAGAAAAATCTGCAGCTTGCCGCTCTGGAAATCCTTCACCGGCGTGCGCCGGTCGCGGGTCTGGCCGGTGAGTAATGCGTAGGGCACGCCGCGTTTTTTCAGCTCGGCTTCGATCAGGCTCAGCATCGAGGTGAACTGCGAGAACAACAATATCCGGCGCCCTTCGGCAAACAGCTCTTCGAGCATCTCCAGCAGGCTGTCGAGTTTGCCCGAGCTGCTGCCACGGGCGGGCAGGGTGGCATCGTTGACCAGGCGCAGGTCGCAGCACACCTGGCGCAACTTGAGCAGTGCTTCAAGAATGATGATCTGGCTGCGCGCCACGCCTTTACGGGTGATTTCGTCGCGCACCTTTTTGTCCATGGCCAGGCGCATGGTTTCGTACACGTCGCGCTGGGCCTCGTTGAGGTCGACCCAGTGGATGATCTCGGTCTTGGGCGGCAGCTCGGTGGCCACCTGCTCTTTGGTGCGGCGCAGCAGGAAGGGTTTGATCCGACCGTTGAGGTGCTGCAAGCGCACCTCACTGGCGCGCTTTTCGATGGGCACGCGGTAATCGCGGTTGAAGCTTTTTACGTCACCCAGCCAGCCCGGCAGCAGGAAGTGGAACAGCGACCACAGCTCGCCCAGGTGGTTTTCCAGCGGCGTGCCGCTCAGGCACAGGCGCTGGCGAGCAGTGAGCTCGCGCGCGGCCTGGGCAGCCTTGCTGTTGGGGTTCTTGATGTATTGGGCTTCATCGAGGATCAGCACATGCAAGGGCAGGGCGGCGAGCGTGTCGATGTCCTTGGGCAGCAGCGCGTAGGTGGTCAGCAGCAGGTCATAGTCCTGCAAATGGGGGAAATGTTTCTTGCGACCGGCGCCGTATAGCGCCTGCACCCGCAGTTGCGGTGTGAAGTGCGCCGCCTCATCCAGCCAGTTGGGAATCAGGCTGGTGGGCATCACCACCATGCACGGTCGGTCGAGGCGTCCGGCAGCCTTTTCGCTGAGAATATGCGCCAGGGTCTGCAGGGTTTTGCCCAGGCCCATGTCATCGGCAAGGATCCCGCCGACATCGAGCTGACGCAGCGACTGCATCCAGCTCAAGCCTTCCAGCTGATACGGGCGCAAGGTCGCGTTCAAGCCCTCGGGCGCCACGCAGGTGAAGTCCTTGATGTCGCGCAGGCGCTGGGCGAAATTGCGGATCTTCTCACCGCCTTCCCATTGCAGCGGTAGGTCTTCCAGCGGGTTCAGGCGTATGGCATCGGCTTTGGCCAGGCGCAAGCTGGTGGTGCCGGTTTCCTGTAGGTAAAACTCGCCAAGGGTTGCCAGCACCGGCTTGAGCCTGCCGTACGGCAACGCCACTTGCAGCGGGCCGTGGCCGTTGGGCAGGCCGGGAATATTCACCAGGATCAGCTCGTCGTCACGGCGCCGGGCAAGTTTTTCCGGGTTGAGGATTTCGGTATGCGAACGCATCAAGTTGAGCAAAATCGGCAACAGGCTCAGGCGCTCGCCATTGACGATAATCCCCAGCTCCAGGTCGAACCAGTCGCGTTCCGGGCCTTCGTCGACGGTGGCGTACCAGTCATCGACGGTGCTCAAGTCGAAACCGAAATCCTCATCGATCTGCAACTCCCAACCCTCGGCGCGCAAGGTCGGCGAGGCGTTGAGGGTGAAGTTCAACCAGGCGCTGTCATTGACCATTTCGAACAATTCACCGGCACTCTCCGGCAAGGCCTTGCTCTGGCGTGTAGCGATCTTGAAGCCCAGCAGGCGCAGTTGTTCGCGATAGGGTTGCTCCAGTTCCGGATGGCGCTTGATGCGCAGGCTCTGGGTTTCCTGGCGCACGATGATGTCGGCGTTTTTTTGCCCGCTGACATAGTTGCCCAGGTAATTGAACGACAGCGCCGCACGGTGCTGGATATAGCGCTGCATCTTGCCATTACGCGGTTCAAACGCGCTGAACTCCACGCTGGCCAGCCACAGGCGCGGCACTGGCCGCACATCTTCCATCACCACCTGTGGCAGCACCACGCGGTTATCCAGCACGGCCTGGAGTTTTTCCAACAACTCGGCATCTTGCGCGGCGGCCGGGTAAGCCAGGGTTTCCTGGACCTTGAGCAGCACGGCCGCGATGTGTTTGCAGTTGGTGTGTACCGGGCAGGTGCAGCGGCTGTCCACCAGGATCAGCGTGCCCTTGGCCGATTCGCGCAGCGAGATGGTTTGTCGGTAAACATTGCCGCCCGAGCCTTCGCAGCTGGCGATGATGGTGCTGTCGCCGGACTCGACGATGCGCACGCGGTTTTCCAGGGCGTAGCGCCGCCCGCGCTCAAGGCTTTGCTCTTTAAAGCGATTGGCCCACGAAGGGGCCAGGGGTTTGGTCAACGACGACGTCAGGGGCATGGCGCTGGATCAGTCCTGAATGTCGGGCGGTGGCGCACTGGGTGGTTTGGCGGTCAGCGAAGTGATCTTGATCAGCAGCGCCAAGTGGCCGCCATCCAGGTAATTGAGTTGGTTGTTCTTGGTGCGCACGTCTTGCTGGCTCAAGTGTTCGCTGGCAATCACGCTGCCATTGGCGTCGAACCGGTTGATCCAGAAATCCGCGTCGATATCGGTAAAGCGCCCCAGTTGCAGGTTCAGCGTGCCTTCGATGGGGAACTGGCCGAACTGCTCTTGGCCGTCGGTAATGGCCAGCTTCACGGGTTGCTCGCCCAGGTTCTGATCCCAGGCCCGGTGCAGCAATACGGTGTAACTATTGTCCGCACTGAGCTTGTCGACGATGTTGCCCAGCCGCGGTGGGCTCAGCTTGTCGGTCGGCAACCGCGCAGCGCCGGCATCCCAGTTTTCCGGCGCGGCGCGGCTGTTGATCACCGGTTCGGCGTTCTGGCGCACCAGGATCATTTCAACCAGGTACGGGCTGTCGGCAAACGCCGAAGGTGCGACCACCACCAACACTAAGCTCAGAATGCGGAACAGGCGCATGGGGGCGTCCTTCAAGCAGATTTCGGGATGAGGCGCTCAAACAGCGCCTCCAGGGTATTGAAGCGTTCTTCGGCACGCTCCATCGGCACCATGAATTTGAACAGCGTAGCCCCTTCGAACTTGTAGCGGTTGGGTTGGCCCTGAATCAGTTTGATCAGCACCAATGGGTCCACCGGCGTTTGCGCCTCGAACTCGATGCGCCCACCCTGCGGCCCGGCGTCGACTTTCTTGATGCCCAGCTGTTCGGCCTGCAATTTCAGCAGCGTCAGGCGCACCAGGTTCTTGGTTGGCTCGGGCAGCAGGCCGAAGCGGTCGATCATCTCGACTTGCAAGTCCTTGAGGCCTTCTTCGTCGGTGGCCGAGGCGATGCGCTTGTACAGAATCAGCCGCGCATGCACGTCGGGCAGGTAGTCCTCGGGAATCAGCGCCGGCAAACGCAGGTTGATTTCCGGGCCGCCGCCCAAGGGTTGGTCGAGGTTCGGTTGTTCGCCCTTGCGGATGGCTTTCACTGCGCGCTCGAGCATCTCCATATACAAGGTGAAACCCACGGCCTGGATCTGCCCGCTCTGGCCGTCGCCGAGCAGTTCGCCGGCGCCACGGATTTCCAGGTCGTTGGTGGCCAGCACAAAACCGGCACCGAGGTCCTGGGTATTGGCGATCGCTTCCAGGCGCTTTTCGGCATCGGAGGTGATCTGTTGGCGCGGCGGAGTCAGCAGGTAGGCATAGGCCTGGTGGTGACTACGGCCCACACGGCCACGCAGCTGGTGCAATTGCGCCAGGCCGAACTTGTCGGCGCGCTCGATGATGATGGTGTTGGCGCTTGGCACGTCGATGCCGGTCTCGATGATGGTCGAGGCAATCAGCACATTGAAGCGCTTGTGATAGAAGTCGCTCATGACTTGTTCGAGTTCGCGCTCGCGCATCTGCCCGTGGCCGATGGCAATACGGGCTTCCGGCACCAGTTCGGCGAGGTCGGCGGCGCATTTCTCGATGGTCTTCACGTCGTTGTGCAGGTAATACACCTGGCCGCCACGCAGCAATTCGCGCAGCAGTGCTTCCTTGACCGTGCTTTTGTTCTGCTCCATCACAAAGGTGCGCACCGACAACCGGCGCGCCGGCGGCGTGGCAATGATCGACAAGTCGCGCATGCCCGACACGGCCATGTTCAGCGTGCGTGGGATCGGCGTCGCAGTGAGCGTAAGAATGTCGACTTCGCTGCGCAGGGCCTTGAGCTGTTCTTTTTGACGCACACCAAAGCGGTGCTCTTCGTCGATGATCACCAGGCCCAGGTTCTTGATCTTCACATCGTCCGACAGCAGCTTGTGCGTGCCGATCACGATATCGATCTTGCCCTCGGCCAGGTCAGCGACGGCGGCGTTGACTTCCTTGGCGGATTTGAACCGGCTCATCACTTCCACGGTCACCGGCCAGTCGGCAAAGCGATCACGGAAGCTGTTGTAGTGCTGTTGGGCGAGCAGGGTGGTGGGTACCAGGATCGCCACCTGGCGGCCACCGTGCACGGCAATAAAAGCTGCGCGCATGGCCACTTCGGTTTTGCCGAAGCCCACGTCGCCGCACACCAGGCGGTCCATCGGCTTGGGCGCCAGCATATCGGCGCGCACCGCTTCGATGGTGGTTTGCTGGTCGGGGGTTTCTTCGAAGGCGAAACCGGCGCTGAAGGTGGCGTAGTCGGCTTTCGGGTCGGCAAACGCATAGCCTTCGCGCGCGGCACGGCGGGCATAAATGTCGAGCAACTCGGCCGCTACGTCGCGCACCTGTTCGGCGGCCTTGCGCTTGGCTTTCTGCCAGGTCTCGGAGCCCAGGCGATGCAACGGCGCCAGCGCGTCGTCGCTGCCGGTATAGCGGGCGATCAGGTGCAGGCTGGCCACCGGCACATAGAGCTTGGCGCCTTCGGCGTATTCCATGGTGAGGAATTCGGCGGCCTGGTTGTCGATCTCCAGGGTCTGCAGGCCCAGGTAGCGGCCCACGCCGTGGTCGATATGCACCACCGGCGCGCCTTCGCGCAGCTCGGTGAGGTTCTTGATCACCGCGTCGTTGTTGGCGTCGGCGCGTTTTTCACGGCGCCGGCGCTGCATCACGCGCTGACCGAACAGCGGGCTCTCGGCGATGAGTGCCAGCGCCGGGTCGTCCAGCAACAAGCCTTCGTCCAGCGGCGCAATGGTGATCGCCAGGCGCTCTTTGCTGGCGACGAAATCCGGCCAGCTGTCGACGGTTTTCGGGCGCAGCTTCAGGCGTTCCAGTAATTCCAGCAGCACTTCGCGACGGCCGGCGGATTCGGCGGTAAACAGCACGCGGCCAGGGAAGTCGCCAAGGAAATTCGACAGCGCTTCCAGTGGCTGGGTGGCTTTGGCCTGGATCGCCAAGTCCGGCAACGTGCTCGCCGGGAAACGCTCGCGACCACTGCCGGTGTCCACGTCCTGCTGGCTGGCGACCACGCGCGGCCAGTTTTTCAGGCGGGCGAAGCAGTCTTCCACCGGCAGGAACAGCTCGGCGGGCGGCAATAAAGGTCGCGACGGGTCGACGCGGCGCTCTTCGTAGCGGTTGCGCACGTCGTTCCAGAAGTTTTCCGCCGCCTGCTCGATGCCCGGCAGCGAGAACACTTGGGTGTCTGCGGGCAGGTAATCGAACAGGGTGGAGGTTTCGTCGAAGAACAGCGGCAGGTAGTACTCGATACCGGCCGGTGTAATCCCGCTGCTTAAATCCTGAAAGATCGGGCAGCGGCGGAAGTCGACGTCGAAGCGTTCGCGAAAGCGCGCCTTGAAGCGCGTGACCGCGTCTTTTTGCAGCGGGAATTCGCGCGCCGGCAGCAGCTTGATCGACTCTACTTTGTCGATGGAGCGCTGGTTGTCCGGGTCGAAGGTGCGCAACGTCTCGATTTCGTCATCGAACAGGTCGATGCGGTACGGCAGTTTGCTGCCCATCGGGAACAGGTCGATCAACGCACCACGCACCGCGAATTCGCCGTGTTCGTACACCGTGTCGACGCAGCGGTAGCCGCTGGCTTCCAGGCGCGTGCGCATCTGCTCTACATCGAGTTTCTGGCCGACATCCAGCACCAGGCTGCTGCCGAGCAGGAACTTGGTCGGCGCCAGGCGGTGCAGGGCGGTGGTGATCGGCACCACCAGCACGCCGTGCGCCAGTTCCGGCAGGCGGTACAGGCTGGCGATGCGCTGGGAAATGATGTCCTGGTGCGGCGAGAACAGGTCGTAGGGCAGGGTTTCCCAGTCGGGGAAATGCAGCACCGGCAAATCGGGGGCGAAGAAGCTCAGCTCCTGCTCCAGCCGCTCGGCGCTTTGGCTGTCGGCGGTGAGTAGCAGGGTAAAGCGCTTGGCTGCGCTGGCAGCCTCGGCAATGGCCAGGCTCAGGGCGGCACCGGGCAGGTTGCCCCAGTGCTGTTTACCTGCCGCGGCAGGGAGAAGCGGTAGACGCAGAACGGGCACGGAAGGTTGAGCTCCAAGCGTTGCGACAAAGTCGGTAATTGTAGCGGTCCAAGGTGCCGCCTGTCAGTTGCTGACTGAGCCTATTACGGTTTGCAGGAAATGTAGTGGCTAAGACAAACAATGGCGGGTTTTGACTCAATATGTAGTGCTATTTTGCGTGGATGTTTCGGAGGGTTACGGACAAGTCGACGTTGGCGCTCAACCAGCGGCCTTCTGGAAGCCGCGTATTTACTGGGCTGCAGCGGGGTGTGATTTTTTCGCAAGCACTTTTTGTTGCCCGACGCGCATTGCTCCGAGGCCGGTCGGGCGGCATAATGTAGCCCCTTTTTTCTGCCCCTACATGTGGAAGGTTCCCGTGACTCAGAAGCCCGACCAGTGTCTTGGTGAATGGATCGACCGTGAAGCACTCGCTGAAGCGATGATTCCGCTTATCGGTCAGCTGTACCGCAATAACAATGTGGTGAGCTCGATCTATGGCCGCAGCCTGATCAACCAGTCAGTCATCGCGATTCTCAAAGCCCATCGCTTTGCTCGCCATCGTTCTGCCGACGACAGCGAACTCTCCGTCCACGAAACATTCCCTCTGCTTAAAGCCATGAGCGAGCTCAAGCTCGGCGCGGCTTCGGTAGACCTGGGCAAGTTGGCTTACAAGTTCCGCAAAGAAGGTGCCGGCCGCAGCGCCGAGCAGTTCGTGCGTGAAGAAATGGCCGATGTGGTTGGCCAGCAAAACGCTGCAGCCCGCAAAGGCACCGACGTGGTGTTGTACGGCTTCGGTCGTATCGGCCGCCTGCTGGCGCGCATCCTGATCGAAAAAACCGGTGGCGGCGACGGCCTGCGCCTGCGTGCCATCGTGGTGCGTAAAGGCGCCGAGAACGACCTGACCAAGCGTGCCAGCCTGCTGCGCCGCGACTCGGTACATGGCCCGTTCAACGGCACCATCGTCATCGACGAAGAAAACAACACCATCACCGCCAACGGTAACCTGATCCAGGTGATCTACGCGAAGAACCCGGCCGAGGTGGATTACACCCAATACGGCATCAAGGACGCACTGCTGGTGGACAACACCGGTGTATGGCGTGATGCCGAAGGCCTGGGCCAGCACCTGGCCTGCCCAGGTATCGACCGCGTTGTGCTGACTGCGCCTGGCAAGGGCAAGCTCAAGAACATCGTGCACGGTATCAACCACGGCGAAATCACCGCTGACGACAAGATCGTGTCCGCTGCTTCCTGCACCACCAACGCCATCGTGCCGGTGCTGAAGGCTGTGAATGACAAGTTCGGCATCGTGAATGGTCACGTTGAAACGGTTCACTCGTACACCAACGACCAGAACCTGATCGACAACTTCCACAAAGGCGATCGCCGTGGCCGTAGCGCCGCGTTGAACATGGTGATCACCGAGACCGGTGCCGCCACCGCTGCTGCCAAGGCCCTGCCTGAGCTGGCCGGCAAGCTGACCGGTAACGCGATCCGCGTACCGACGCCGAACGTGTCGATGGCCATTCTCAACCTGAACCTTGAGAAAGCCGCCACCCGCGAAGAGATGAACGAGTACCTGCGCTACATGGCGCTGCACTCCGACCTGCATAAGCAGATCGACTTCGTTAACTCGCAGGAAGTGGTGTCCACCGACTTCGTGGGCTCGCGTCACGCCGGTGTGGTCGACGCTGAAGCGACCATTACCCAGGACAACCGCGTTGTTCTGTACGTGTGGTACGACAACGAGTTCGGCTACAGCTGCCAGGTGGTTCGTGTGATGGAAGACATGGCCGGGGTTAACCCGCCAGCATTCCCGCGCTAAGCCTTTGCGGTAAATGAAAAAGCCCCGACTGGTTCGGGGCTTTTTTGTGGCTGTTGGTTTTGTGGTGAATATCAGGGCCTCATCGCAGGCAAGCCAGCTCCCACATTTCGACTTGTGAGCACCGTCAAATGTGGGGGCTGGCTTGCCTGCGATAGCGGTCTATCAGGCGCCGCCAACCACCGAAGCCTGCGCAGTCCGCAGTTCATGCCGATTGCCTTTAAACAGCACCAACGTCGCAATCAGCCCCAACACCGCCGCACCACTGAGCCAAATCCCTGGCGCCGCCTTGTTATCCAGCACATGGATCAGGTAAGTACAGGCCGCCGGCGTAAACCCACCAAAGGTCGCCGTTGCCAGGCTATAAGCCAGCGAGAATCCAGTGGTGCGCACTTCAATCGGCATGATCTCGGTAAGCGCCACCACCATCGCCCCGTTGTACGAGCCATACAGGAACGACAACCACAACAGCACGATCAGCAGATGGCTGAAACTCGGATTCGCCACCAGCCACGACAGCGCCGGATACGCTGTGAGAATTGCCAGAATCGTCGCACCCAGCAGCAAGGGTTTGCGCCCGATCTTGTCGGACACCGCGCCCATCACCGGCAGCCAGATAAAGTTGGAGATGCCCACGCACACCGTCACCAGCAATGCGTCGAAGTCAGACAGGTGCAGTTCGGCCTTGCCGAAGGTCGGGGTGTAAGCGGTAATGAGGTAGAACGACACGGTGGTCATCACCACCAGCGCCATGCCGGCGATGACGATGCCAAAGTTCTGGCCGATCGAACGCACGATTTCCTGCAGGGTAGGGCGGTGTTTACGTGCCTGGAACTCTGGGGTTTCCTCCAGCGAACGGCGAATCACGAAGATCACCGGCACGATCAGGCAGCCGATCAGGAACGGCACGCGCCAGCCCCAGTCGCCCATCTCTTCCGGGCTGAGCCAGTGGTTGAGGCCCACGCCGAGCAAACCGGCGAACACCACCGCAGCCTGCTGGCTGGCGGACTGCCAACTGACGAAAAAGCCCTTGCGGCCCGGTGTGGCGATTTCTGCCAGGTACACCGACACACCGCCCAGCTCGACGCCGGCAGAGAAACCCTGAAGCAGTCGACCGAACAGCACGATCAGCGGCGCGGCCACACCCAATGTGGCGTAGCCGGGCACACAGGCAATCAGGATGGTGCCGGCGGCCATCAAGGCCAGCGTGATGACCAGGCCCTTTTTGCGGCCGTGGCGGTCGATATAGGCGCCAAGGAAGATTGCGCCCAGTGGCCGCATCAGGAAACCGGCGCCGAAGGTCGCAAGCGACAGCATCAACGAGGCAAACGCGCTGTCGCTGGGAAAGAAGGTCTTGGCAATGGCCGTGGCATAGAAGCCATAGACCATGAAGTCGAACATCTCGAGGAAGTTGCCGCTGACAACGCGAAAAATCGCTTTGCCTTTGCCCGTGGTAGTGGACATGTCATGCACTCATGTTGGCTGTCTTATTAGTGATCCCTGGTCATTACTCGTCCTTGCTACAGTTTTGTAACCATATGTGTATTAGCCACTACGGGCAATAGAAACCGGTAGCAAGCTGACTAAATGCGCAGTTATCGGGGGCGATGAAAATCAAATGTGGGAGCTGGCTTGCCTGCGATAGCGGTGTGTCAGTCCGCAAATGAATGGCTGACCCACCGCTATCGCAGGCAAGCCAGCTCCCACAGGGTTCTTTGGTGTTTTTGGGGGCGTTGGTTAGTTCAGGAGGGCGTTGCGCAGGCTGTCCGACAGGCCTTTCGGCGCGAGCCAGATACCGAGGTAGGCCTTTGCCAATTCATCATCGCGACTGCTGAACACCACTTGCTCATTGATCTCCAGGCTCAGCCCACGCCCAGGACGAAAATCCAGGGCGTAACGGTCACCGCTGCGAATGTTGCGGAAACTGGCGTGCAGTTGGTCCAGCTCAGGCTTCAGGCGGGCGAGGGTTGCAGCGGATTGCTGACGTTCAAGGGTAGCCGTAGCGGCCTTGATCACATCATTGCGGTCGATGTCGCGAAAGTAATACAGCGCCAGGCGCACAGCCTTTTGCTGGTCCCAGGCCTGTTTGGCGCTGATATCAGCTGGAGCGTACAGCGCGGCCGCATACACATCCGCCCAGAGATACACCAGCACCGCCTGGTTTTTCAGCGCCAGCTCATGCGTTTGCGCAGCAAAACCGGCTTGCTTAAGCCGACTCGCTTCACTGGCGTGCGCTGTCAGCGAAAAAATCATCATTAAACAGAAAACCACATGCCGCATAATGGCCCCGCCTGCGAAGGTGCGTGTCAGCAGTGTAATGCCAGTTTGCAGTTCCTGTAGTAAAGGCAAGACTGGCCTACGACGCGACCAAGGGTTAATGTGCGCGGCGTTGAGCCTTATATAGACTGTGCCCCGGCTCACACACTTGAGCCAAAAATTTCCTTCATGCCCGCTGGCCGCGGCATGATTTAGCCAGGCGTCCAACCGTACGCCTGGCCTGTTCTGAGGAGTACGCATGGCTGTCTACAACTACGACGTGGTGGTACTGGGTTCCGGCCCGGCTGGAGAAGGTGCGGCAATGAACGCCGCCAAAGCGGGGCGCAAGGTGGCGATGGTCGATAGCCGTCGCCAGGTCGGCGGTAACTGCACCCACCTGGGTACCATCCCGTCCAAGGCCTTGCGTCACTCGGTGCGCCAGATCATGCAGTTCAACACCAACCCGATGTTCCGGGCCATTGGTGAGCCGCGCTGGTTCTCGTTCCCGGACGTGCTTAAAAGCGCCGAGAAAGTCATCTCCAAGCAAGTTGCGTCTCGCACGGGTTACTACGCCCGTAACCGCGTCGACCTGTTTTTTGGCACCGGCAGTTTCGCCGACGAGCAAACCGTCGAAGTGGTCTGCGCCAATGGCGTGGTCGAGAAGCTGGTGGCCAAGCACATCATCATCGCCACCGGTTCGCGCCCGTATCGCCCAGCCGATATCGATTTCCACCACCCGCGTATCTACGATAGCGACACCATCCTGAGCCTGGGCCACACCCCGCGCAAACTGATCATCTATGGCGCCGGCGTTATCGGCTGTGAATACGCCTCGATCTTCAGTGGCCTGGGTGTGTTGGTGGAGCTGGTCGACAACCGCGACCAGTTGCTGAGCTTCCTCGACTCGGAAATCTCCCAGGCGTTGAGCTACCACTTCAGCAACAACAACATCACCGTGCGCCACAACGAAGAGTACGAGCGGGTCGAAGGCCTGGATAACGGGGTGATTTTGCACCTCAAGTCCGGCAAGAAGATCAAGGCCGACGCCTTGCTGTGGTGCAACGGCCGTACCGGCAACACCGACAAGCTGGGCATGGAAAACATCGGGGTCAAGGTCAACAGCCGTGGCCAGATCGAAGTGGATGAGAATTACCGCACCTGCGTACCGAACATCTACGGTGCCGGTGACGTGATCGGCTGGCCGAGCCTGGCCAGTGCTGCGCATGACCAGGGCCGTTCGGCCGCTGGCAGCATCGTCGACAATGGCAGCTGGCGTTATGTGAACGACGTGCCGACCGGGATCTACACGATTCCCGAGATCAGCTCGATCGGCAAGAACGAACACGAACTGACCAAGGCCAAGGTGCCTTATGAAGTCGGCAAGGCATTCTTCAAGAGCATGGCGCGTGCGCAGATCGCCGGTGAGCCGCAAGGCATGCTGAAGATCCTGTTCCACCGTGAAACCCTTGAGGTTCTCGGCGTGCATTGCTTCGGCTACCAGGCCTCGGAGATCGTGCACATCGGCCAGGCGATCATGAGCCAACCGGGTGAGCAAAATACCCTCAAGTATTTTGTAAACACCACGTTCAACTACCCGACCATGGCCGAAGCCTATCGGGTAGCGGCCTACGACGGCCTCAACCGGCTTTTTTGAGCGGCTCCGGCCGGTGGCCTGAGCCGGCCGGGGAGACCGATTTCAGTAATTCTCGAGGGTGGCAGTGGCCAAACCGGGAAAGTCTGTAATCAGGCTATCTACGCCGAAGTCGGCGAGCCTGCGCATCAGCGCAGGTTCGTTGACCGTCCACACGGACACGTGCAAACCCTGACGCTGGGCTTTTTCCAGGCGCTCGGGGGTGCACAACGTCCAGTTCAACGCCAAGTACTCACAGCCGTAGTTCTGCGCGACCTTCAACGGGTCGAGCCAGGCGTATTCGGCCACCAGGCCGCGTGACAGGTCCGGGGTGAGCTCAACCGCCGCTTTTAATACTTCCCGAGAACTTGAGGTCACGGTGACCTTGTCCATCAGGCCATGCCGCACGGCCATCTCGCGGATCGCCAGCACAGTGGTCGCGGCGCGGGTGCGCGAGGCACTTTTGACTTCCAGCTGCCAGTGATCGAAGTCGCACTGTTCGAACAGTTCTTCCAGGCGCGGAATCGGGCACGGTTTGACCCAGCCTGGGCCACCTTTGCGCGCGTCCATCTTTACCAGGTCTGCCGCCGAATACTCGACGACCTTGCCGCGCCGGTCGGCGGTGCGCTTGAGGGTCGGGTCGTGGATCACCATCAACTCGCCGTCCATGGACAGGTGCAAGTCCAGTTCGCAACGGCGTACACCGTGCTTGAGGCACTCCTGAAAGCTGGTCAGGGTGTTTTCCGGTGCTTCGCCTTTGGCACCGCGGTGGCCGTAAATCAGGGTCACAGTTGCTCCTTTGCGCCAGATAGGCTGGCGTGTTCAATACGTATTCAGAGGTCGTCGCTTTGTTCCCGCGCCAGACGGCGTTCCTGTGCCTGTTTCTGCAGGATATAGCGCGCCAGCAACTGGCGTTGGGCGTCGGTCATGGATTCGAACTCCGTGCCCACGTCAAAACCATCGCCTTTGGGCTCGCAATGCGTCACGCGTGCGCGCAACAGCAGGCCGAGCGCCTGGGGCATCAGCACCAGCTTGACCGCCAGGTGCGCGCCGGGCGCCAGCGGCGTGGGGTGCTGGAAGTCGATGCCGCCTTCGGAGATGATCACCGGCTGCGGTGCGCCGACTTCGTCCAACAGACCACGGGCCATGATCTGGCTGAGCAGGTCCACGCGTTTGTTCTGGACTTTGAGAAAGGCCGCCAGGCTGCGGTCCTTCTCGCTGATCTGGCGCAGCAGGTGCTGGGCTTCGAATTCGCTGAGGTGCAGTTCGCTGAGCAGATTGAACAGCGGGGAATCATCCAGCAACACTTCCTTGCTCGCCGCTTCCGGGGCAGACAGTGTGCTGATTTGAAGTGCGATCATGTCGTCGATACGGTAGTATTCGCGGCGTTCTTCTTCATCTAATGTCGACATGGCGAACCCCAGGTAACGGTAATGGTCAGAGTGTAAAGCTGCTTACCAGACCCCGCCACCGGGACGTCTTCTTTTCCTCCGAACAAGCCCCGACATGTTCAGACCTCTCTTCGTATTTATCGGCACGCGTTATACCCGTGCAAAGCGCCGCAATCATTTTGTGTCGTTCATTTCCCTGACCTCGATGATCGGGCTCGCCTTGGGCGTGGTCGTGATGATCGTGGTGCTGTCGGTGATGAACGGCTTCGATCATGAGATGCGCACCCGCGTGCTGGGCATGGTGCCCCACGCGACCATCGAGTCCGATGAACCCATCAACGACTGGCAAAGCCTGGCCTCCAAGGTCAAGCAGAACCCCAAGGTGGTGGCCGTTGCGCCGTTTACCCAGATGCAGGGGCTGCTGACCAACGACGGCAAGGTGCAGAAGATCCTGCTCAATGGCGTTGACCCGGCCCAGGAACGTAACGTGTCGATCATCGACAAGTTCATGTTGCAGGGCAAACTCGACGACTTGGCACCCGGCAGCTTCGGCATCGTGATCGGCGACAAGGCGGCGGCCAAGCTCGGCGTGGGCATCGGCGACAAGCTGACCTTCGTCGCGCCGGAAGTCACCGTGACCCCGGCCGGCATGTTCCCGCGCATGAAGCGCTTTACCGTGGTCGGCACCTTCCACGTCGGCGCCGGCGAAATCGACGGCTACCTGGGCCTCACCAACCTTACCGACCTGGCCCGCCTGCATCGCTGGCAGCCGGATCAGGTGCAGGGCCTGCGCCTCAAGTTCAACGACCTGTTCGATGCACCGCGCGGCGCGTGGGAAATCGCCCAGCACCTGGGCGACTCGCAGTACTACGCCCGCGACTGGACCCGCACCCACGGCAACCTCTACCAGGCCATCCGCATGGAAAAAGCCATGATTGGCCTGCTGTTGCTGCTGATCGTCGCCGTGGCTGCGTTCAACATCATCTCCACGCTCGTGATGGTGGTGAACGACAAGAAGGGCGATATCGCCATCCTGCGTACCCTTGGCGCCACGCCGGGCCAGATCATGGCGATCTTCATGGTGCAGGGCACCGTGATCGGCGTAGTCGGCACCTTGATCGGTACCGCCGTCGGCATTCTGGCCGCGCTGAACGTCAGCGCCGCCATTGCCGCGCTGGAAAAAGTCATCGGCCACAAGTTTCTCAACGCTGACGTCTACTTCATCGACTACTTGCCGTCCCAGGTTCAGGCCCAGGACGTGTTGATGGTGGGCGGCGCCGCGTTGCTATTGAGTTTCCTTGCCACCCTGTATCCAGCCTGGCGCGCGGCACGCACCCAGCCAGCACAGGCCTTACGTTATGAGTGAATCGGGCATGAGTGAAAAAGCTATCTTGAGCTGCCGCAACCTGGGCAAATCCTACGAGGAAGGCCCGGAGTCGGTAGTGGTGTTGTCCAACCTGCAGCTGGAACTGCACCCGGGCGAGCGCGTGGCGATCGTCGGCAGTTCCGGTTCCGGCAAAAGTACCTTGCTCAACCTGTTGGGCGGCCTGGATACGCCTTCCGAGGGCAGCGTGTGGCTGGCCGGCGAAGAACTGTCGGCACTGGGTGAAAAAGCCCGTGGCCAACTGCGCAACCGTTCGCTCGGTTTTGTGTACCAGTTCCACCACCTGCTGCCGGAATTCACCGCACTGGAAAACGTGTGCATGCCGCTGCTGATCGGCAAGACCGCGATCCCGGAAGCCCGCCAGCGCGCCAAGGCACTGCTGGAGCGCGTCGGCCTTGGCCATCGCCTGGAGCACAAACCGGCGGAACTGTCCGGCGGCGAGCGCCAGCGTGTGGCCATCGCCCGTGCCCTGGTGAACAACCCAGGCCTGGTGATGCTCGATGAGCCGACCGGCAACCTCGACTCGCATACCGCGCAAGGCATCAAGGACTTGATGCTGGAACTGAGCACCCAGATGCGCACCGCGTTCCTGGTGGTCACCCATGACATGAGCATGGCCCGCCAGATGGACCGCGTGTTGCACCTGCAGGAAGGTCATCTGGTCGCCATCTGACCCGTTTCAAGCCTGGCTTTTTTAAGCCAGGCTTTTTCATTTTTTTAAACGGTGCCCGCGAATGTTCAGACCGTTATCGATTTTTATCGGCACGCGCTATACCCGCGCCAAGCGCCGCAACCGTTTTGTCTCGTTTATCTCGATGACCTCGATGATCGGCCTCGCCCTGGGCGTGCTGGCGATGATCGTGGTGCTGTCGGTAATGAACGGCTTCCAGCGTGAAATGAGCACGCGCATCCTCGGCATGGTGCCCCACGCCACTATCGTCGGTGTAAACCCGATTGATAACTGGCAGCCCGTGGCCGCCGCCGCGCTGAAGAACCCCGAGGTCACCGCTGCGGTGCCGTTCACACAGATGGACGGCATGTTCTCCTACAAGGGCGCGATGCAGCCGATCGAGATCAGCGGCGTTGACCCGGCCCAGGAAGGCAAGGTGTCGATCGTTGCCCAGCATATCGTGCGCGGCAAACTCGAAGACCTGAAGGCCGGCGAGTTCGGCGTAGTGATCGGCGACATCACCGCACGGCGCTTTCGCCTGAATGTGGGCGACAAGCTGACCCTGATCGTGCCGGAAATCAGCACGGCCGCACCGGGTGGCATCACCCCGCGCATGCAGCGCCTGAACGTGGTCGGTATCTTCAAGGTCGGCGCCGAGCTGGATGGCTCCATGGCCCTGATCAACATGGCCGACGCCGCCGAGATCCAGCATTGGCAGCCGAACCAGGTGCAAAGCGTGCGCCTGGCGGTGAAAGACTTGTACGCGGCCCCCAAGGTTTCGGCCGACATTGCCGCGAGCCTGGGCGCCGGCTACAAGCCGGATGACTGGACCCACACCCAGGGCAGCCTGTTCAGCGCCATGAAGATGGAAAAGACCATGATCGGCCTGCTGTTGCTGATGATCGTCGCCGTCGCTGCGTTCAACATCATCGCCACCCTGATCATGGTGGTGAACGACAAAGGCGCGGACATCGCGATTTTGCGCACCATCGGCGCCACGCCACGGCAGATCATGGCGATCTTCATGGTGCAGGGCACGGTGATCGGTATCGTCGGCACCTTGATCGGCGGCGTGCTGGGCGTGATTGCGGCGCTGAACGTGAGTGAACTGGTGGGCTGGCTGGAGCGCGTGACCGGGCAGCATATCTTCAGTTCGGACGTGTACTTCGTCAGCAACCTGCCTTCCGAGCTGCAAGGCGGCGATGTGCTGCTGATTTGCACGGCCGGGTTTGTGTTGAGCTTTATGGCGACGATTTACCCGGCGTATCGGGCGGCGAAGATTGAGCCGGCGCATGCCCTCAGGTATTCGTAAACGCTAAGACCGCTATCGCAGGCAAGCCAGCTCCCACATTTTGATGTGTGAATACATTCGAATGTGGGAGCTGGCTTGCCTGCGATAGGGCCGGCCCAGCTTGCATCAATCCCCCTTGGGCAACTCAATCACAAACCTGGTCCACCCGGCTTCAGATTCACAATAAATCCTCCCTCCATGCGCCCGCACAATCGACTGGGTAATCGCCAACCCCAGCCCCGCATGTTCACTGCTGCCTTCACGGCGCGCGGGGTCTGCCCGATAGAACCGATCAAACAATTTAGGTAACAAAGCCGCTGGAATACCTTCCCCGGTATTGGCCACAGTCAGCGTCACAGCCTGTGCGCTTTCCATAATCCGCACCCGCACCTCGCCACCCACCGGGGTAAACCGCAGCGCGTTATCCAGCAAGTTCGACACGGCCCGGCGCAACATACCGCGATCGCCCGCCGTTTGAGCCGTGCCTTCGCACACCAGATTGACCTGCGCGTCTTCGGCCAACAGCGCAAAAAACTCCAGCAACGCCTCCACTTCATCGTGCAGCGCCAGCGCTTCGCGCTTGGGCATCAGCAGGCCATGGTCGGCTTTGGCCAGGTACAACATGTCATTCACCAATTGCGCCATCCACTGCAACTCCTCCAGGTTGCTGTGCAGCGCCTCGCGGTAGTCCTCCAGCGGGCGCGGCTGGGTGAGGATCACCTGGGTTTGAGTCAGCAGGTTCGACAGGGGCGTGCGCAGTTCATGGGCGATATCGGCGGAGAAAGACGAGAGGCGCTGGAACGCGTCGTCGAGCCGTCCCAGCATCGCGTTAAACGCTTGGGCGAGTTCGGCCAGTTCCACCGGCATTTGCGCCTGGGGCAATCGTTGGGTCAGGGAGTGGGCCGACACGCCGGCGGCCACTTCACTCATGCGCCGTAACGGCCGCAGCCCGCTGCGCGCTGCCCATGCGCCGAGCAGCGCGGTGGCCAGGGCGGACAAGCCGACCGTGAGCCAGATCAACCGCTGCATGCGTTGCAGAAAGTGCTGGTGGTGCGTGATGTCGAGGATCAGCGTCACTTGCGGCGAGCCGGGTTGGCCCTCCAGCAACGGCGCGTTGTACACGCGGTAGTCGGTGCCCGCGTTTTGCAGGCTGTGCAGGCCGGGCGCTGCGGGCAGCGTGACACTCGGCGCGCCATCAAACCAGCGTTGGCCGGCGGCACTGATGCGCAAGGCAAGGTCCGGCTGGCGGCTGAGTTCGGCACGCAGTTGCGCTTCTCGCTGAGTAAAGGCCGCCAGTGAGTCGACACCCTGCAAGGTGCTGCGCAGCGCGATCAGTTTGCCGTCGAGTTGCTGCTGGTCCAGCTCGATAAAGTGCGCTTCGCTGGCTTGGTTGAACAACACGCCAGCGATGAGCGAGACCACCGCCGTACAGCCGGCAAATAACAGGGCCAGACGGCTGGCCAGGGACAGGCGCGCAATCAATTGCACCGTTCCTCCAGCACATAGCCCATGCCGCGCACGGTGTGGATCAGCTTGGTGGGGAAGTTGTCATCGACTTTAAGGCGCAAGCGGCGGATCGCCACTTCGATGATATTGGTGTCACTGTCGAAATTCATGTCCCACACCTGGGAGGCAATCAGGCTCTTGGGCAGCACTTCGCCCTGGCGGCGCAGCAGCAGCTCCAGCAAGGCGAACTCCTTGGCGGTGAGGTCGATACGCTGGCCGCCGCGCTCGACGCGGCGGCGGATCAGGTCCAGGCGCAGGTCGGCCAGTTGCAGCGTGGTTTCCTGCGGGGTGCTGCTGCCACGGCGCAACAGGCTGCGCACCCGCGCCAGCAATTCGGAAAAGGCGAAAGGCTTGACCAGATAATCATCGGCGCCCAGCTCCAGGCCGTGCACACGGTCTTCCACGGCGTCGCGGGCGGTGAGGAACAACACCGGGATTTCCAGGCCGGCACTGCGCACGGCGTGCAGAATTTGCCAGCCGTCGCGGCCGGGCAGCATCACGTCGAGGATCAGCAGATCGTAATCGCCGGTCAGGGCCAAATGCTGCCCACTCGTGCCGTCGGCCACCAACTCGGTGGTAAAGCCAGCCTCGGTCAGGCCCTGGCGCAGGTAGTGGCCGGTTTTCGGTTGGTCTTCAACGATCAGCAGTTTCATGGGCAACTCGTGGCAACAGGTGGCGATGGGCTTTATACCGTGGGCGGCAGCGTCAGGGCGTAACCTGACAAAGTTGTAATCTAGCAGTCAGCTGGCTGGCAGCAGAGTCGTCTTAAAGTGCTGACCAAGCTGGACACACTTTTTTGGAGAAGCGTCATGGCGTTGCGTACACCTCTGTTATTGGCGGGCTGTTTGTTGGCATTGAGCGTTGATGCAATGGCTGATGAGGCTCACACCTACGCGTTTGGTCACCCGGCACCGGCCGATAAAGCCACGCGCACCGTGGAAGTAACCCTGCAGGACATTTCCTTTTCGCCCAAGGCTCTAGATGTAAAAGCCGGTGAGACCGTGCGCTTTGTGCTGGTCAACAAAGGCCAGTTGCTGCACGAGTTCAACCTGGGTGATGCGGCGATGCACGCCGAACACCAAAAAGAAATGCTCAAGATGCAGGCCAGCGGCATGCTCACGGCCACCGGCATGGGCAAGATGGACCACGCCGCCATGGGGCATGGCGATATGGGCGAGATGGGTTGCATGAAGCATGACGATCCCAACAGCGTGCTGGTGGAACCGGGCAAGACCGCCGAGCTGACCTGGACCTTCAACAAGGCCACCGGTCTTGAGTTTGCCTGCAACATTGCGGGGCATTATCAGGCGGGCATGGTCGGCAAGCTGACCGTTGAGTGAGGCGATTCTTAAGGGCGGGAGCAAAGGCTGGTAGACTGGCGCGATTTATTTAGCCAGGTTTCCGCCATGCATCCCGCAGCCGAACATTCGCCGCTGGGCAAGTCCAGTGAATACATCTCTACCTACACGCCGTCGTTGCTGTTTCCGATCCCTCGCGCCGCCAAATGGGCCGAGCTGGGCCTGACTGCCGAAACCCTGCCTTATAAGGGCGTGGATTTCTGGAACTGCTTCGAGCTGTCGTGGTTGCTGCCATCCGGCAAGCCGGTGGTGGCCATCGGTGAATTCAGCATCCCGGCCGAGTCGCCGAACATCATCGAGTCCAAATCTTTCAAGTTGTACCTCAACTCGCTGAACCAGACCGCGTTTGCCGACACGCAAAGCCTGGAAGCCACCTTGCGCACCGACCTCAGCGCTGCCGCCGGCCTGCCTGTGAGTGTGCGCATCCGCAGCCTGGCCGAGGTTGAGGCCGAAGGCATGATGGCGTTGCCGGGGGCGTGCATCGACGACCTGGACATCAGTGTCAGCAACTACGAGCACCCGCGCCCGGAGCTGCTGCGTTGCGACGACTCGCGCATGGTTGAGGAGAGCGTGCACAGCCACCTGCTCAAATCCAACTGCCCGGTCACCAGTCAGCCGGATTGGGGCAGCGTGGTGGTGGAGTACCGTGGTCACGCGCTGGACCACGCCAGTTTGCTGGAATATATCGTGAGCTTTCGCCAGCACTCGGACTTTCATGAACAGTGCGTGGAGCGCATCTTTTTGGACTTGCAGCGGTTGCTCAAGCCAGAGAAGTTGACGGTGTATGCGCGCTATGTGCGGCGCGGTGGGTTGGATATCAACCCGTATCGCAGCACTGAGAATGTGCAGTTCCAGAACGTGCGCCTGGCGCGTCAGTAGCCGTCACACAAAACAAATGTGGGAGCTGGCTTGCCAGCTCCCACATTTTGGTTCTGTGTTTGGCTTGGGGCCGGGTTAGATCCCCATGTTGCCCAAGGTGATCATGATATTGCGCAATGTCCCGGAAATGACCGGGTGTTCGGCATCGAACTCTATGGCTGCTTGATTCACATCGTCGGAAATACTGGGCGTTTGGGTGGCCGGTTCAAGTTCGAGTTGTAATTCGAACTTGGCAATCAAGGCTTCCAGTGCTTCACGTTTTTCTTCAGACAGCGGCGGTTGCTGTTCCAACTGCCCGCGCAGGATGTTGACCTGTTCTTCAAGCTTTATGCGGTCAGGCATGACGTTCTTCCTTTTATCGATAGGCACTGGCATAGACCGCGGCACGCCGTGAAAGGTCTACGGGCTGACCTGTAGATTAATCCACCGGCGCCTTGAGTGCATGATCTCTATCAGGGCTTCTCGCCTTTAAGCTGGCGCAGGCTGATATCCGCCAGGCAGGTGCCCAGCTCGCCAAGGTGATCGATCACCGAATGCACGCCCAGCCCATACAGCGCCACCGTGGCTTTGCCGCGCTTGTGCTCGCGCTGTTGTTCGGTCAACGCCTGCCATTGCTCAGGTGATAGGCCGCACAGCGAGCCGCAGGACGCCAGGCCGATGGTCCATAACCCGGCATTCAGGCCTGATTGCAGCAAACGCGGCTCGCCGCTGACCAGCACACAGCCTTCGAGGCGTTCGATATTCAGTGCCATCAAGGCTTGCCAGCAGGCATGTGGCGCCGGCCAGCGGAGGGAGGAGGGCGGTGTTGCCTTCACCCAGTCGGGCAATGCGGCCGACAGGGGTGTGGTCACCGAGGCGGGCAGCTCATCCAGCCAGGCGCAGGGCACGCCTTGGTCCTTGAGGCTGCGCAGAATCTTCAGCGCGCCGGGCGTGGCCTGGGAGTCGGGGCAGGGCGAGTCTGTGCGGGCCTGGGAACCGAAATCCACCAGGCAGCCACTCAGGCCAAACAGCACGGCAGTCAAGGTGGGGGCGCTGGCTATGGCAATTTCGGCGTGAGGCATTTCGACTTCCCTGAAATAACTATCCTGAAATAGCTACGACGCTATCCGGGCTGCATGACAAGCGGATGACACTTAACCTGTTTGTAGGAATTTTGTGCATTTTGCGTATGTCGATTCCTCGTTACTGCCTAAATCCACACATCCGTCATATACTGACGGTCTTATTCAGGGCATAGCGCCCATGACAGATCATTCAAGGAGCCAAAGCTATGCGCTGGAGCCAGTACTTCGCTCAGCTATCTGTGTGTGCAACTATCCTGCTCGCCCCCTTCGCGGCCCAGGCTGCGTCGGAAGACGATCCATGGGAAAGCGTCAACCGCCCGATCTTCACCTTCAACGACACCGTTGATACCTACGCGCTCAAGCCGATTGCCCAGGGTTATCAATTTGTAACCCCGCAATTTGTGCAAGACGGCATCCACAACTTCTTCCGCAACATCGGCGATGTCGGCAACCTGGCCAACAACGTGCTGCAGCTCAAGCCGCACGCCGCTGGTGTAGACACCGCCCGCCTGTTGATGAACACCACCTTCGGCGTGCTTGGCTTTGTTGATGTGGGCACCAAAATGGGGCTGCAACGCAGCGATGAAGACTTCGGCCAGACCCTCGGCTACTGGGGCGTCGGCAGCGGTCCTTACGTGATGCTGCCGCTGCTCGGCCCAAGCACCCTGCGTGATGCGCCGTCCAAATACGTCGACAGCTACACCCAACCGTACCGCTACATGAACGATATCGGCTGGCGCAACAGCACCTTCGGCCTGAACATCGTTGATACCCGTGCCAGCCTGCTCGACAGCGAGAAGCTGATCACGGGCGACAAGTACACCTTTATCCGTAACGCTTACCTGCAGAACCGTGAGTTCAAGGTAAAAGACGGCAAGGTCGTCGACGACTTTTAAGCCGTGACGTTTTGAAATGAAAAAAGGCGACCTCTATAGGTCGCCTTTTTTGTGCGCGTTTTTCAGCGCATTTTCAAGATCCTGAGGCCCAGGTGCTGGCGCTCGCCTTCGTTTTTGGCCCACACCACCTCGGTGTCCGCCTCCAGGCCCGTGAGGGCGGCATGTTCCGAATCGATGCGCACGGTCAGTTGGTCTCCCACCTGAAACTGGCGAGGTGCCTCAACCTGCATGCCGGAGCTGGAAAGGTCCACACAAACCCCGGCAATCTCTTGCCCCGCGTGGATCAGCGCCACATCGGCATCCACGCGCATGCGGATGAAATCGCGTTTTTCGTCGTAGCCGCGCTCATGTTCGCTCACGGGTTCCATCCTTACTTTGTGTTGTGGTGGTGACTGTTCTTATAACTCCCGGTGATTTGCGGTGTAAAGACGCCCGGCGACCATCGGCATGAGCTTGAAACCCCTGACGGATGGGAGTACCGTCTGCGCCTTAGAAGGGCACCTCTGCTTTACCGTTGTGCATGGGAGAAATCCCAGTACTTTGTAGGACAGAGAGGCTAGAAAGCGAATCCAGTACGTGAGCCCGGCCATTGCCGAGCCGCCTACGCCAACCTAATTCTGGCGCCGTTTGCCCACATGCAAAAAACCAGTGCCACGCTGCTGATAATCGATGACGACGAAGTAGTGCGCGCGAGCCTCGCGGCCTATTTGGAAGACAGTGGCTTCAGCGTCCTGCAGGCCAGCAATGGCCAACAGGGTCTCCAGGTGTTCGAGCGCGACAAGCCCGACCTCGTGATCTGCGACCTGCGCATGCCCCAAATGGGCGGCCTCGAGCTGATTCGCCAGGTAACCGAGCGTGCGCCGCAGACGCCAGTGATTGTTGTGTCCGGTGCCGGCGTGATGAACGATGCTGTCGAGGCCCTGCGCCTGGGCGCTGCCGACTACCTGATCAAGCCCCTGGAAGACCTGGCGGTGCTGGAGCATTCGGTGCGCCGCGCGCTGGACCGTGCTCGCCTGCTGCTGGAAAACCAGCGCTACCGCGAAAAGCTCGAAACCGCCAACCGCGAACTCGAAGCCAGCCTCAATTTGCTCCAGGAAGACCAGAACGCCGGTCGCCAGGTGCAGATGAACATGCTGCCGGTGAGCCCGTGGACCATCGACGAATTCAAGTTTGCGCACCAGATCATCCCGTCGCTGTACCTGTCGGGTGATTTTGTCGACTACTTCCGCGTCGATGAGCGACGTGTGGCGTTCTACCTGGCCGACGTGTCCGGCCACGGCGCTTCTTCTGCGTTTGTTACCGTGTTGTTGAAATTCATGACCACACGGCTGTTGTTCGAATCCAAGCGCAATGGCACCTTGCCGGAGTTCACCCCCTCCGAGGTGCTGGGCCACATCAACCGAGGCCTGATCAGCTGCAAGCTGGGCAAGCACGTGACGATGGTTGGCGGCGTTATTGATGAAGAAACCGGTCTTTTGACCTACAGCATCGGCGGTCACCTGCCGATGCCGGTTTTATACACTCCCGACAGTGTGCGTTACCTGGAAGGCCGTGGTCTGCCGGTGGGCTTGTTTAACGAAGCCACCTACGAAGACCACATTCTGGAATTGCCGCCGACTTTCAGCCTTACGCTGATGTCCGACGGCATACTGGACCTTCTTCCAGAGCCTACACTCAAAGAGAAAGAAGCCGCCTTGCCCCAAAAGGTCAAGTCGGCGGGCGGCAGCCTGGATGGCCTGCGGCAGGTTTTTGGATTGTCCACGCTAGGGGAGATGCCGGATGATATCGCCCTATTGGTGTTGAGCAGGAATCTTTGATGAGTACCGGAAGAATCCAATTCGCCGAGCAAGACGGGACCTTCGTCCTGAAGTTTGTCGGTGAAGTGCGCCTGACCTTGTGTTCGGCGCTGGATGCGACGATTGAGCGGATCTTCACCGCGCTGAACTTCTCAGCGATCGTGATCGATCTGACCGAAACCCGCAGCATCGATAGCACCACCCTTGGCCTGCTGGCCAAGTTGTCCATTCTGTCTCGGCAGAAGGTTGGCCTGTTGCCGACCGTCGTCACCACCCACGAAGACATCACCCGTCTGTTGCAGTCCATGGGTTTTGACCAGGTGTTCAACATCGTTGACCGCCCGATCCCCTGCCCGGAATGCCTGACCGACCTGCCTTCGCAAGACCAGTCCGAAGAAGTGGTACGGGTCAAGGTGCTGGAAGCGCACAAGATCCTGATGGGCCTGAACGAGTCCAACCGCGAAGCCTTCCACGACCTGGTCAATGCCCTAGAGCGCCACTGACCTTCAGTTGAAACCCAATCCAATGTGGGAGCTGGCTTGCCTGCGATAGCGGTATGTCAGCCACCTATTCATTGCTGACCTACCGCTATCGCAGGCAAGCCAGCTCCCACAGTTTGAATGGGGTTTGGTTTGAGATCAGCAAACATGAAAAAGGGCGGCACCCTCACAGGTGCCGCCCTTTTTGTCGCCGCCTGCCTTACAACTTGGCAGTCAACAACGCCTCCAGCTTCTCCTGGTCCCGAGCAAACTGACGAATCCCCTCTGCCAGCTTCTCAGTCGCCATTGCGTCCTCGTTGGACTCCCAACGGAACTGCGCTTCAGTCAAATGCACCCGCGCTTCACCGGCATGGCCTGGCGACAGCTTGCGCTCCAGCTTGCCTTCATCCGCCGCCAGCTTCTCCAGCAGGTCCGGGCTGATGGTCAGGCGGTCACAGCCGGCCAGCTCTTCAATCTGGCTGAGGTTACGGAAGCTCGCACCCATCACTACAGTTTTATAGCCATTGGCCTTGTAGTAGTTGTAGATGCGCGTCACCGACTGCACGCCCGGGTCATCGGAACCGGTGTAGTCGTTGCCGTTAGCCTTCTTGTACCAGTCGTAGATACGGCCCACGAAAGGCGAAATCAGGAACACACCGGCTTCGGCGCAGGCCACGGCCTGAGCAAACGAAAACAGCAGCGTCAGGTTGGTTTGAATGCCTTCTTTTTCCAGCTTCTCCGCTGCGCGGATGCCTTCCCAGGTGGAGGCGATCTTGATCAGCACGCGGTCACGGCCTACGCCGGCTTTGTCGTACAGGTCGATCAGACGGTGCGCACGCTTGAGAATCGCGGCTTCATCGAACGACAAACGCGCATCCACCTCGGTGGAAATACGCCCCGGCACGACTTTGAGAATCTCTTGACCTACCGCCACCGCAAAACGGTCGCTGGCCAGGCCGACGTCACCGTTGCAGTCCTTCACAGCTTCATCCAGCAGCGTGGCATAGCCTGGAATCGACGCCGCCTTGAGCAGCAGGGAAGGGTTAGTGGTGGCGTCTTGCGGCTTGAGCTTGGCGAGGGTGGAGAAATCGCCGGTATCGGCTACAACGGTGGTGAATTGCTTGAGTTGTTCCAGCTTGGAAGTCATGGGCGTGCTCTGTCCTGTGGGTCTGATGACATTACCCGAGCGCCGACAAGCGCTCAAGGGCGCAAATACATTCAGTCCTTTGCGAGGGCAACAACCTGAAAACAGCCGTTTGAATGCCCCGTCTTGGTGCTAAATAGGAGACCAAAACCCCCAACAGGTTCAACCCAAGTTCCCCCAGCCCACGCGGCCCCGTGTGAGAGCTGGCTTCCTGTGGCGAGCAGGCTTGCCCTGCGTTGGGCTGCGAAGCAGCCCCAGTAAGGCGATCGAGTTTTTCATTCAGAACGCCGTCATAGTCATCAGGGCCGCTACGCACCCCAACGCAGGGCAAGCCTGCTCGCCACAACAGCCCAGCCACCGACCAACCCTGACACCCATCACCCAAAACGGTGGGAGCTGGCTTGCCTGCAATAACGCCAGCCCAGCCACCAACCACCCCCTGACACCCTGCACTCAAACTGTGGGAGCTGGCTTGCCTGCAATGACGCCAGCCCAGCCACCAACCAACTCCCTGACACCCCGCACTCAAACTGTGGGAGCTGGCTTGCCTGCGATAACGCCAGCCCAGCCACCAACCAACCCCCTGACACCCTGCACTCAAGCCTGTGGGAGCGGGCTTGCTCGCGAAAGCGGCCTGTCAGCCTCCAAATAAACCAACTGACACCCAACCCCTCACCGCCCCTCCAACAACTCCCCAGCCTGATCCAACAACGCCAACGGATCACTCGCCTTATGAATATCCACCGACAACAACTGCCTGAACCGACGAGCCCCCGGAAACCCAGTCCCCAACCCCAACACATGCCGAGTAATGTGATGCATCGCACCACCACTGGCCAAATGCTCCGCAATATAAGGCCGCAACTGCGCCAACACCTGCGCCCGACTCACCACCGGCGCCTCACTGCCAAACAACCGCTGATCCACCTCCGCCAACACATACGGATTGTGATAAGCCTCCCGCCCCAACATCACCCCATCAAACACCTGCAAATGCGCCTGGCACTGCTCCAGCGTCTTGATCCCGCCATTCAACACAATCTCCAACGCCGGGAAATCCTGCTTCAACTGCGCCGCCACGTCATACCGCAACGGCGGAATATCCCGATTCTCCTTCGGCGACAACCCCTCCAGAATCGCAATCCGCGCATGCACCGTAAAACTGGTACACCCCGCGTCCCTCACCGTGCCAACGAAATCACACAGCTCGGCATAACTGTCCCGCCCATTGATCCCGATACGATGCTTCACCGTCACCGGAATCGACACCGCATCCCGCATCGCATTCACACACTCCGCCACCAGGGCAGGGTGTGCCATCAGGATCGCGCCGATCATATTGTTCTGCACCCGATCACTCGGGCAACCGACGTTCAAGTTCACTTCATCGTAACCGGCAGCCTCAGCCATACGCGCACAGGCGGCGAGGTCGGCGGGGACACTGCCACCCAGCTGCAAAGCAAGCGGGTGCTCGGTTTCGTTGTGGCGTAGGAAACGGTCGTGGTCGCCATGCAGGATCGCGCCAGTGGTGACCATCTCGGTGTAGAGCAGGGCGTGCTTGGAGAGCAGGCGCAGGAAGTACCGGCAGTGGCGGTCAGTCCAATCCATCATCGGGGCGACGGAGAAGCGGCGGGAGAGTGGGGCGGATTGTAGGGGCATGGGGGGATCTGAGTCAGCGGGGTGAATGGGGCGCAGTTTATCAGGGATGGGTATTAGGTGTGGGGGAGGCGTGGTCTGTGCGCTTCACCTTTTCGTAAGGACGGTCTTTCCGACTGCCTGAGGGCGGAAACTGCGTAAATGTCGATATGTAGCTGAATAAGATTTTAAGAGAGCTGGACGCCATTCGGCATAATGGGTTCGCCTGGGGCTTGATCTTGGTGAAGAAATGGAGCAATTTTATCCGCGCTTGATGCTCTTTTTGGTTTTTCACTGAGCAGTAATAAACTATATTTATAAAAAACCAGACTGAGCTGGTTTTTTATTCAGTTGTAGCTGGTACTTATTTCTAATAACGGAATATTGCGTGTTGGGATGCCTTTTTTGGCACTGCACAAGTGGGGAAGGATATGGCGACTGTAGTTTCTATGATAAATATGAAGGGCGGTGTTGGAAAGTCTACTCTGACTTTTAATTTAGCTTGGAGGTCAGCGTGGAAAGAAAATCTTCGTGTACTGGCTGTGGATTTAGATCCGCAAGCGAACTTAAGTCAGTATTTTTTGGGGGCGCAGGCATATCTAGAGCTCCTCCAGAAATCTAAAACAATTGTAGATGTGTTTGAACAGTTTTCTGCGCCTAATGCCGCACACGGCGCACCAACATTAGTTCAGCCTCACGAAGTAATCCATAAATTAAGAGAATGGACGGATGGGAGTCTGTTACACCTCGTTCCGTCCAGATTGGAGCTTTCATGGACTTTAAAAAATCCTACTGAGAAAGCACATCTTTTGCCTCAGTTTTTGTCTAGAGTTCAAGATCAATATGATCTGATTATTATTGACTGTGCTCCGACTGAGTCTATTTTAACTGTTGCGGCTTATCGGTCTAGTAGATATGTTTTTGTTCCTGTAAGGCCGGAGTTTTTAGCTACAATCGGGCTACCTTTACTTGCTCGCTCCCTGAATGAATTTAAATTGCAGCATCCAGGTCAAGTCATAGATATGGGTGGAATTATATTCAACGGATTGCGTAGGACGAATACGCCAAATGAGCAAATTCGCTCAATGGCCGATGTTGCTGAAATCGCCAAAAAACAAGGCTGGTCTGTGTTGAAAAATGCCGCCCATCATTCAGACTCATATCCTGCGGGTTCTAGAGATGGCACACCCATATTTCAGACTAACTATGCGCGAGATTACGTTGTTTCGGAGTTCAATAATGTATCTGATGAGTTTCTCAGAAAGGTAGGGTTGAAGTGAGATCGAAAGTAAAGCAAGCAGTGATAAAAATACTTTCGCTTCAAAATGAGTTTACTAAAGGTGAGCTGATTGAAGCCTTTGAATTTATTAGGAAGTCTCGGATAGATACTATCTTTGATAACGTGAGGGCGAACCAGAAGACTGGTACTGGTCAGGACGCAGGTACGAGGAGAGTTTCGGCCAAATCGGCTGGTGGTGAAAGAGTGATTGATCTTTCAAGTTTTCAGGTGGATGATCCTGAAAAACTTGAAGTTCTGTCGGTATTCGTGGCAGGTCTGGAGAGCGGGAAGTACCTATCGAGTTTAGATAGCATCAGGAAATTTGGGCTTTCTTTGGAGAAAAGCTTTTATGCTGGGAAGTCAAGAAAAGACGCAGTCCCTAAGCTAGTAGAGTTGGTCGCGAAAATGCCTGTTGATGATGTGAAGAAGTTTGTACGGCGAGTTATGGATACAAAAGAGGACGCGGGTATGCTCGATAAAGGTTATCAAAATTTGGCGGAGTTTTTATTGCGTAACTGAAGTTGCCATATAGCGAGTCGAATGTTCAGGTTGAGTAGCTAGGGGCTTGAGAAAATTCTCACAGTCTACTCAGCTTGCCGCTCAGACATCTTCTGGCTAACCCCTCCAGCCGCTGCAAACCCAGCGGCTGGATGTGGAAGTCCGACCAAGCTAAAGGCGTTTAATCGCCCATAAACACCTACCTACGTTTTTTACGCCTGTATGATTGCTTATGGAAAAATAGGGTCAGACCACCATTATCTAAATATGGTCTGACCCTATTTCTACTGCGTGGTGACCATCTCGGTGTAGAGCAGGGCGTGCTTGGAGAGCAGGCCCAGGAAGTACCGGCAGTGGCGGTCGGTCCAATCCATCATGGGGGCGACGGAGAAGCGCGGGAGAGGGTTTGAGGTGGAGCTATATCTGAGAGCATTGGGATCTGGGATGGAGACTACGAGGGGTGGGGAGTTTATCAGGAACGGACCTAAGGGGGCTGGGTGTTGATTGTGCCACGCGCGACCCAGTGTTAAATAAATCTGTCCCACTTTTTCTTTGTCTCTAATATAGCTACGGAATAGCCATTGCTATTTGCGCAGAAAGTGATCGTTGAGGAAAATAGATGGGGGCGTCCAATAGTTCTTTTATTTCTACGAAGTATGTTAAGTTTGATTTGTAAGATTTTCTGTTTTTAGCTTTTGATTTTAAGGAGCGTTGCTTGATGGAAGCGGTTCTCGACTAAGAGGAGTTTTGTGTGGATATAACCTTTGCGTGGTGGAATGTCGGGTTGAAGCCACCAGTGGCATCAGCTAAAGAACCAGCTATATCTAGTGTATTGCGCCCCTGGTTTTTATTTTGCCATTTGGAAGAGACGTTAAAGCTTGATGTTATGGCTTTTGGGGAAGTTTCTGATTTGTTTGTTCAAACATTGGCGATTTCGTTTTTAAGGATGGGGTTTGAGTCGGTTAGTATAACTGGTAAGGAAGGGCGAATAATATTTGATATTGCTATTTTCTATCGGGTTGACAAGTTGGAGTTTGTAAGGAGTCAGAATATAGTGCATCCACATTATTCGGGTGCGTTGCGAGTGGCAGTTAAGCTGGAGTTTAAAAACAAATCTACAGGTGAGGTTTTTTATTTTTATGTTTCTCATTGGCCTAGTCGTATGTCTCGGCCAGACCTGGGGCGAGATGAGCTTGGATATAAGTTGAGATCTGAAATCGATGAGGTATTTGAGGAGGAAGGGTACGCTGCAAAAATTATTCTAATGGGAGATTATAATGATGAGCCATTTGACAAGCCTATATATGATAAGCTAATTGCTACTCGCGATAGGGATGTAGTGTTTAATAAGCCTTTTATACTTTACAATCCTTTTTGGAGAACTTTAGGTGGGATTAAACCGTATAAACGAAAAAATATTATGTCGCCCTGCTATGGGACTTATTATTATAAGGCAAGTGGGCATGTGACTAAGTGGTTTACATTTGATCAGATTATAGTGTCGTCTGCATTCATGGGGCATACCGCTTGGCATCTTGATGAGGAGTTCACATCTGTGTTTAACTATCAAGAGGATGAGTATCTTGATGGTAGTTTTTTTAAAAAATTCGATCATTTACCTGTGTATGGACGAGTGACTAGATATTATGACTGACTTTATGAGTGCGTTAGCTGCGGGCCTTGAATCTGCGAAAAATACTGATAGGCAAAGACGTGAAATTGATGAAAAATTAAATTCGCTCCAGGCTCTGGTGTTACAAGGGACTTTTGGTGCTGCTGAGCTCCAATTCGAACCGTATGCGAACCATAATATGGCGATTCTGGGGCATTCTGTCTTCTCTCTTTATGCAGTATCAACGCATGATACGACGAAGGGGCGGCGGATTGCATATTTTATAATTGATCGGGATCACGGTTATCCATTTGTACTCGAAGCTCCGGATTCTAAGTGGGTATGTGTATCAGTAGACGAAATTGAATATGCTTTTTCTGAACTAGTTCAGGCGACTGCGGTGGCAAATTTCCTCTTTGAACTGATAGAGTTGAAAAACCGATAAATTATTGTATGCAGAGATTTAAAATTTATTTTTTGGAATCCAAAATTTTTTGGAGGCGTGCGCTTTTTCTGGGGTTGACCGCTCTCATCGTTAACTTCCTCAAGCTGCCGCAGATCTTGCGGCCGTATGTGTGGCGGATACAGGGTGCAGGCCACGATATTGCCAGGAACTTTCCCACACTCTTTTAGGCTTGCCCGTGGGACCCTCTGTGGCTAGTCTACCCAAGCCGCTGCAAACCCAGTGGCCGGAGGTGGAAGTCCGTATTGCTAAGGCGTTTTAACTCCCGAAAATATTTGGAGCTTCGCCCATGCATAACAAATCACCCAATCTTTATGTCGATCAAAACACCGCACCCGCTGATGCCAAGCTACAAAAGGCTGCCCAGAGAGCGATCCACCATTACCTGCCGCCATCTGACGCCGCCGCCCCCGCCGACAACCCAACCAGCAACCTATTCTCCGTCAGCCCCAACATCGACACCGAAACCCTCCTAGCCAACGCCGCCGAGCACCTCGATTCCGCCAACCAAATAACCGCCACCCTGGCCTTCGACCTCGAAGACCCGCACCGCGCCATCATCCTCGGCATCCAGCAACTCATCGACCTAAGCGCTTTACTCGTCGCCCGCGCCCAAGAGCAAGTCGCCCCTGCCGCCAGCCCAGCCACCGCCTGACCCCAACCCCGCCGCCTTACTCCAAGGCGGCAACCTGAACCCCTGCTGTCACCGCGCAAAATTTCATAATCCCCAGCGCCTTTGAGGTCTACGATCCTCTTCAAGAGAGGCCCCCCGCACCTCCAGCCCATAGAGAACTGAAAACATGATCTCGAACCTGGTTAAAGTCGCGCTGATTGCTGGTGCGTTGCTGTTGGGCGCTTGTTCGACGGGGTCGTCGGGCGGGAGTGGTGATCCTTGCTTTACTGGCGGATGCCAGGCGTTTGGGGACCATAGCCCGAGCAAGGCGGCCAAGATGAGTTTTGGCGGGAGTGGGTTGGGGAGTAGTTATGGGGAGTATGGGTCGGGGTTGTTGCATGATGATTGAGTGGGCGGGTGGGCAGTCGTTGATTTGTTGACTGGCCCACCGTTATCGCGGGCAAGCCCGCTCCCACATGGGTGCAGGGCTCCCACATTGGTACAGGGGTGGCCTGTGATGTATCAGTGGCCGTCTTTCATGCGGCGGGCGATGAGGTAGATGCCCAGGCCGACCAGCGCGGTGGCGGCGCCAATGTAGCCGGTGCTGGTCCAGCCATATCCCGCTGTAATTGCCATTCCACCTAACCATGGGCCCAACGCGTTTGCCAGGTTGAACGCTGCGTGGTTGGACGCCGCCGCCAAACTTGGGGCTTCGTGGGCAATGTCCATCAGGCGGATTTGCAGCGGCGCGGCCATGGCAATCATGGTGCCGACCAAACCGATGCCCAGCAGTACGCTCCACAGCGAGCTGGCGGCGAAGGTGAAGAAGATCAGTACGGCCATCGACCACACCATAATCCAGCCCACGGCGCGAAATTGCATACGGTCGAACAGTTTGCCACCGGCGATGTTGCCGATGATGCCGCCCAAGCCAAACGCGGCGAGGCCGAAGGGGATCCATTGGGGCGAGACTTTGGTCACTTCGAGCATGGTCGGGGCGAGGTAGCTGAACACGCAGAACATGCCGGCAAAGCCAATCGCGCCGATGGACAGGGCCATCCACACTTGGGGTTTGGTGAAGGCGCGCAGTTCTTTGCGCGGGTCGCTGCGCGGTTCGTCGTGGCGGTCGGGGACGAATTGCCAGACCAGGGCGATGGTGCACAGTGCGATGGCGCTGACCAGTGCGAACGCCGAGCGCCAGCCCAGGTGTTGGCCCAGGAAGGTGGCGATGGGGTTGCCGAGCAGCATGGCGAGGGTGAGGCCCATCATCACGCGGGCCACGGCGCCGGCGCGTTTGTCGTTGGGCACCATGCTGGAGGCGACGACGGCGGCGATGCCGAAGTAGGCGCCGTGGGGCAGGCCGCTGATGAAGCGGAAGGCCACCAGCGAGCCGAAGGTCGGGGTGAAGGCGGTGGCGAGGTTGCCCAGGGCGTACAGGCCCATCAGCAGTAAGAGCATGTGTTTGCGCAGCAGCTTGGCGCCGAGGATGGCCAGCAGTGGCGCGCCGACCATCACGCCCAGAGCGTAGGCGCTGATGGCGTGGCCGACTTGGGGTTCGCTTAAGCCCAGGTTTTGGGCGATGTCGGGCATCAGGCCCATGATGGCGAATTCGCCGGTGCCGATCGCGAAGGCGCCCACGGCCATGGCCGCTTCCATTTTGGCGGCGCTGCGCGCGGGCAGTACGTGCCCGGGTGTTTGCTGGATAGTCATGGGTAACTCTGTAGGAAAAAAGTGCACGAAGGACAGTGGCGATGCTACGCAAGCCGCCACGAAGGTGTCTAGAACAGCGTTTTGCGCGAGCGTTCAGTTTGATTAAACGCCCTGTGACCCCAGGTCGCGGCTGGGATGCTTGACACGTGCGCGTTAAAAGCCGCGATTTAGAGCTGTCAATTGGCCAAACGGCGCATAAATGCGGTTCAGCGTGATATTCTGCGCGCCGTCTTGGTCTAGTCTTTCCCCGGTGCGTACACCCGTATACGTCCCGGCGGTCGGCTGTCGCCCAGGTAGCTGAAGCCAATAATGATAAGAAGTCAGCGCAGAAGGGACAAAAACAGTGAGGTCGCTACGTCGGCCTTGTGTGCCCACCCTACGGCCTGCAGAGTCAGGGGCAGTGGGGCGGATGGCGTTTTATCATAGGTGCTACTGATGTTTAAAAAAGTAAACACTGCCCTGCTGGGGCTGGCTTTGTCGATGGGGATCACGTCCGTTCACGCGGAAGAGGCAAAGAAAGTCGATGTGCTGCTGATCGGCGGCGGCATCATGAGTGCGACCCTGGGTGTTTGGCTCAATGAGCTGCAGCCGGACTGGTCGATGGAGATGGTCGAGCGCCTCGATGGCGTGGCCGAAGAAAGCTCCAACGGCTGGAACAACGCCGGTACCGGTCACTCGGCCCTGGCCGAGCTGAACTACACCCCGGAAAACAAGGACGGCACCGTTGAGATCCCGAAAGCGGTCGAGATCAACGAAGCGTTCCAGATTTCCCGTCAGTTCTGGTCCTGGCAGGTTCAGCAGGGCGTGCTGAAGAACCCGCGTTCGTTCATCAACTCCACACCGCACATGAGCTTTGTGTGGGGCGATGACAACATCAAGTTCCTGAAAAAACGCTACGAAGCCCTGCAAGCCAGCCCGCTGTTCGCCGGCATGCAGTACTCCGAAGACCCGGCGCAGATCGCCAAGTGGGTTCCATTGATGATGGAAGGCCGTGATCCGAAGCAGAAGATCGCCGCCACCTGGACCCCGATCGGCACCGACGTGAACTTCGGCGAGATCACCCGCCAGTTCGTCGCTCACCTGCAAACCACGCCGAAGTTTGATCTCAAACTGTCGAGCGAAGTGCAGGACATCACCAAGAACGCCGACGGTTCGTGGCGTGTGAGCTACAAAAACCTGAAAGACGGCACCAAGACCGAAACCGACGCCAAGTTCGTGTTCATCGGCGCGGGCGGCGGTGCACTGCACCTGCTGCAAAAGTCGGGCATTCCTGAAGCCAAGGAATACGCAGGCTTCCCGGTTGGCGGTTCGTTCCTGGTGACCGATAACCCGGCCATCGCCGAGCAGCACATGGCCAAGGCCTACGGTAAGGCTTCGGTTGGCGCGCCACCGATGTCGGTTCCGCACCTGGACACCCGCGTGCTGGATGGCAAGCGTGTGATTCTGTTTGGCCCATTCGCAACCTTCTCGACCAAGTTCCTGAAGGAAGGCTCGTACCTGGACCTGCTGACCAGCACCACCACCCACAACATCTGGCCTATGACCAAAGTCGGTATTCGTGAATACCCACTGGTCGAGTATCTCGCCGGCCAACTGATGCTGTCTGATGACGACCGCTTCAAGGCGCTGCAAGAGTACTTCCCGAACGCCAAGCAGTCCGACTGGCGCCTGTGGCAAGCCGGTCAGCGCGTGCAGATCATCAAGCGTGACGAAGAGCAGGGCGGCGTCCTGAAACTCGGCACCGAAGTGGTCAGCTCCGCCGACAACACCATCGCCGGCCTGTTGGGTGCATCGCCAGGCGCGTCCACCGCGGCTCCGATCATGCTGACCGTGCTGCAAAAAGTGTTCAAGGACAAGGTCGCGACCCCTGAGTGGCAAGCCAAACTGCACCAGATCGTACCGAGCTACGGCACCAAGCTGAACGACAGCCCGGAAGCGGTTGCCAAGGAATGGGCCTACACCGCCGGTATCCTGCAACTGACGCCTCCGCCTGCGATCCCGCAGTTGAGCGCACCAAAGGCAACCCAGGCCACCGAGGCTGCCAAGCCTGCGGCTGAGCCGAGCAAGCCGACGTCTGACCTGGCGCTGTAAGCCAAGCCTGATGTTAAAAAGCCCGCTGAACCGGTAACGGTCAGCGGGCTTTTTTGTGGGCGTGGGTTCAGGTGCGGGAGCGTTCGGCTGGCGGCAGTTCCACCGTACGTTCGGCGGCGGCCAATGCGGCCTTTAAACCGGCTTTATCCAGCGGCACGCAGTACGCAGGCTTGGCCCGTTCAAAGCGCCAGCTTTCATCCAGCGTTCCCGCGTCCACGGCGTCGAAACCCAGCTCGTCGAGCAGCGTGATCACATGCGCCTTTGCCGTCGCATCATCGGCGGCCACCGGCAGGGCGCGACGGTCAGGCGCGCCGTGGGGGCGTGCATCGCGGTTGATGTCTGAGTCAAAGATCGCATTAAACACTTTGACGACCTTTGAGTCGGCAAAATGCTCGGCCAACAGGCGGCTGGTGGTGGTTTCAAAACGGTCCAGCACCGGGATATGCCCATCGCGGTCAGGGTAGTAATTGTTGGCGTCCAGCACCGTTTTGCCTGCCAGCCACTGCGCGGGCACGCTGCGGTAGTGTTCAAGCGGGATCGCCACCAGCACCACGTCGCCAAACTGGGCGGCATCCTGCGCGCTGCCCACTTGCACACCGGGTATGCCGCTGCGCACGCTGCTCATGGTCTGCGGGCCACGGGAGTTGCTCAGCATCACCGCGTGCCCGGCAGCCAGGGCCAGTTGGGCCACGGCGCGCCCGATAAAACCTGCTCCAATCACGCCAATCTTCATGGCCTTGCTCCTGCGAAGTGGGGGAGTGGCTATGATGATTGGCAACCATTGGGTGATAAATGTGTGGTTTGGAGTCAGTGTAGTTACTGGGAGTAGTTAATTGTGGACCGTCTAACCAGCATGAGTGCGTTTGTAACGGCCGCCGAGCTGGGCTCTTATGCCCGCGCCGCCGAGCGCTTGAACCTGTCGCCGCAGATGGTGGCCAAGCATGTCACCGCGCTGGAGCAACACCTGGGCGCCCGCTTGCTCAACCGCACCACGCGCCGGCAAAGCCTGACGGAGCTGGGTAGCGCGTACTACGAGCGCTGCAAACATATTCTCACGGAAGCCGAGGCGGCCGATTCGCTGGCGCAGATCATGAATGACACCCCGCGCGGCAAGTTGAAGGTCACCGCCCCGGTCACGTTCGGCTCCTACAGCCTGATGCCGCTGATTACCGGGTTTTTGCGTGACAACCCGGATGTGGAAATCGACTTGCACCTGACCGACCGTTTTGTCGACCTGGTGGAGGAGGGTTATGAAGCGGCTTTTCGCATCGGCCCGCTTGCAACGACGGGCCTTACGGCTCGGCCGCTGGCACCTTATCGCCTGGTGGCCTGCGCCGCGCCTGCCTACCTGGCCGCACGGGGCGTGCCTTTGGTGCCGGCAGACCTTGAGCATCACGAATGCCTGGGTTATGCGTTCTGGTCACGCCCGGCAGAGCGTGAATGGGTCTTTTACCAAGGCACCACTGTGCACAAGGTGCAGGTTGCCAGCCGTTTGCAGGTCAACGAAAGCCGGGCGTTGATGACGGCGGCACTGGATGGTTTCGGCATCGTGCTTGGCCCTGAAGACTTCTTGCGCACGGCACTGGCCAAGGGCGAGTTGGTGCGGGTGCTGCCAGGCTTCGAGGCGCCGAGCCGCTCGATGCACCTGGTCTACACGGCGAACCGCCAGCGCACGGCCAAGTTGCGGCGCTTTGTCGAGGCGGTGCTGGGGCGTTTCGGACCCGCTTGAGCGCTCAAATACCGGCCCTGTGGCGCGAATACCTCAGGTTCAGCAACCTGACAGACACCACCTGTTAAAAATAACCCAGAGCCAAGCAGGAGCGAGGCTGCAGCAAGGGGGCATTTTTTACCGGTGTATTCGTTGGGCGCTGGCGCCCGAGGGGTGTGTATGTTGCTACGTTATGCGGCATTGGCGGCGTTTGTCGTCGCGGCGTCCGGGTGTGTACAAGAGCGCGTGGTGCACGAGCGCGGGCCGGTGCAACGAGAGTATGTCGAGGTGGTGGCGCCGCAGCCGCCGCCGGTGCAGGTGATCGAAGTCGAGCCAGCGGCTCGCTACGGTTATGTGTGGTCACGCGGCTACTGGCGTTGGGAAGGTGGGCGCTATGTGGCGGTGCACGGCCATTGGGAGCAGGTGCGCGAAGGTTATCGTTATGTGCATCCGCACTGGGTGCAGCGTAATGACGGTTATCACTGGCAGGGCGGTGGCTGGGTTCGCTGAACCTGGCACCTGACAAAACGGCTAGCTCGGTTTTTGGGTGCCTAACAGCTTGACCTCGCGCAGCAGCGCGGCACCGAGTTGATCGCTGCCCAACTCCTGATAGCCAACTATCTGGGTGTCGCCGTGTTCTTCGGCCTGGATGATGATCACCGGTGTTTCCTTGCCGGTGGCTTCATCCACATGCAGGGCGTACTGCGGCACATCCACCTTGATCGGTGAACCCGCGGGCTTGCCTTGCACATTCAGCGTAAACGCCGCGCAGCCGCTGTCGATATCCACGCTGGTCGCGGAGCGGCCGCTGACGAAGCAGGTTGTCGGCAGGTCGGGCCAGGTGATGGTCTCGGCCAGGGCGAGGGTCGGCGCCAGGGCCATGGCAACAAGAAGCAGCATGCGCACGTGGGGAGTTCTCTTGATCAAGGGCAGTGGCGTTTTTTACCAAAGCCCGGCATGCGTCGCAATGCTGCGGCTCAAGCCAGGCGCTTCATTCCCGTGGCTTTTGCCGCATTAAGGTCGAAGGTGGCGGTGTATTCACAGCCGGCGGCATGGGCGCAGCGTTCGATCAGGTAGTCGGCGAAGTCGGCTTTGCCGCCTGTGAATCGTCGCAGTGCCTGCCAGATAATCTCGGCGTGCTCGACGGTCAGTTCACGGGTGCGCAGCAGGGTTTCCAGCACGGTCACCACGTCGCTTTTGGCCGATTGGTAGCAGCTTTGCAGCACCCAGACCAATTCCACCACCGACACCAGGCTGACAAAGCCTGGTGACACGCTGGTGAGCGACTCGATCAGCGCCGAGGCCTTGGGCGATTGCACGGGGTCATCCTGGGTGACATAGCGCACCAGCACATTGGTATCGAGCCCGATCATCCGGCGTTTGCTCCTTGCGCGGCGATGGCGCGGTTCATGTCTTCGATCGACACGGCCTGCGCAGGCTTGCGGATCAGCCCCTTGAGGTCCTGCACGGTTTTGCTCGCGGCGATAATGGAAAACTTGCCGTCTTCCGTTTCGACAAATTCAACCCGGTCGCCTGTTTCCAGACCAAGCGCGGTGCGCACTTGCACGGGGATAGTGATTTGCCCTTTCGAGGTGAGTGTGGCGGTGGCCATAGTGAAAATCTCCATCGTGATATTCCTTACGTTAAGGTAAGGATTGATGAAGGACAAGATCCGTTGGTCCATAGGGTGCTCTGCTGGTGTGAGTGAGTGGGAACAGGTAAAACCCTAGCTCGAACTCTGCGCGCTCACACGCCCGCCTGCGACCCAAAGAGATACAAGCTATGACCGAACGTCAGCTCATCATTCCTGCCGCCATGCAACCCATTGTCGAGCGCGCCGGCTACGTGCCTGCGGTAAAAGTTGGCAACACTCTTTACTGCGCAGGCCAGGTCGGCCGTACACCGCAGCTGGCCGTGATCGAAGACCCCGAGGCGCAATTTATCGCGGCCTGGGAAAACCTGAGGGAAGTATTGGAAGAGGGCGGTTGCAGCTTCGATGACGTGGTGGACATGACCACTTATCACGTGAACATGCGCCAGCACATGGCGGTTTTCCGTGCGGTGAAAAACCGCCTGTTCCCGCGCGGGCATTGCGCCTGGACCACGATCGGGGTGTCCGAACTGGCACACCCCGGCCTATTGGTGGAAATCAAATGCGTGGCGGTGCAGCGCTAGTTACTGCACCACGCGATAGCACGGCACATAGGCTGCGCCGCCCGGCAACTTCATACGGTGCTGGGCGACAAATGCCTGCAACAGCTCGTCCAAGGGTTTCATGATCGCCGGGTCACCGTGAATCTCATACGGGCCATGCTGCTCGATCAGGCGAATACCCTTGTCCTTGACGTTACCGGCCACAATCCCCGAGAACGCGCGGCGCAGGTTGGCCGCCAGCTCATGGGGCGGCAGCGCGTGGCTCAGTTGCAGGCTGGCCATGTTTTCGTGGGTGGGGTCGAACGGGCGCTGGAAGCCTTCGTCGATCTTCAGCAGCCAGTTGAAGTGGAACGCGTCGTTGCGCTCACGGCGGAACTGCTTCACGGCCTTGAGCCCGATGGTCATCTGGCGGGCCACTTCGGCCGGGTCGTCGATGATGATCTGGTAGTGCGCCTGCGCCGCTTCGCCGAGGGTGGCGCCGACGAACGCGTGCAGTTGTTGCAGGTACGGCGCGGCCTGTTTCGGCCCGGTGAGGATGACCGGGAACGGTACATCGCGGTTATCCGGGTGCATCAGGATGCCCAGCAGGTACAGGAACTCTTCGGCCGTGCCGGCGCCGCCCGGGAAGATGATGATGCCGTGGCCCACGCGCACAAAGGCTTCCAGGCGTTTTTCGATGTCCGGCAGAATCACCAGCTCGTTAACGATGGGGTTCGGTGCTTCGGCCGCGATGATGCCCGGCTCGGTCAGGCCCAGGTAACGGCCGTTGGTAATGCGTTGCTTGGCGTGGGAAATGGTCGCGCCTTTCATCGGGCCTTTCATCACGCCGGGGCCGCAGCCGGTGCACACGTCAAGGCTGCGCAGGCCCAGTTCGTGGCCGACTTTCTTGGTGTATTTGTATTCTTCGGTATTGATCGAGTGCCCGCCCCAGCACACCACGATTTTCGGTTCGACACCCGGGCGCAATGTACGGGCGTTGCGCAGCAGGTGGAACACGTAGTCGGTGATGCCCTGGGAGTTGCTCAGGTCGATGCGCTGGCTGTCCAGCTCGTTCTCGGTGTAGACGATATCGCGCAGGGCGCTGAAGAGCATTTCGCGGGTGCTGGCGATCATCTCGCCGTCGACGAAGGCATCGGCGGGGGCGTTCAACAGTTCCAGGCGCACGCCACGGTCTTGCTGGTGAATACGCACTTCAAAGTCTTTATAGGCGTCGAGGATGGTCTTGGCGTTGTCGATATGCGCGCCGGTGTTGAGGATGGCCAGGGCGCACTGGCGGAACAACGTGTAGATGCTGCCGGAACCGGCTTCACTCAGTTGCTGGACTTCACGTTGGGACAGGGTTTCGAGGCTGCCCTTGGGGCTGACGGAGGCATTGATGACTTGACGTTGGGGCATTCTGATTCCTTGAAAGCACAGCCATCGCAGCCGCCAGGGGCGGCGATGGCTGGAGAATGGTGAGCGCCGAACTCGGTCGCACTAGACAGTTAGTTTGGCCGCCAGAAGGGCAGGGCGCAAACGCCGTCAACACCATCATGCCGCAGAACTTACTGAATCAGCTTCCAGTTTTTGTAGAAAACCCGACGCAGGGTAAACACCAACCCGGCAAAACCCGAAATCACGGCGTTGAGCACTGAGGGCAGCAAGGTCGGCCGCACGATGTCAATGAACAGGCAGTAACGCTTTGCGTCGTTTTTGTTGAAGGAGGCATGCATCAGCGTGTCATCGAAGATGAACAGCGGGTCATCGTGCCAGTAGTGCTTGTGCTTGCCCACCTGGATGTAAACACCGTCGTGATGCGGCGCCGGCGCCATGTTGTAGAGCACGCGGAACATCATGCGCAGCGGGCCGAAGTGGAAGGACGTGGAGCGGTTTTCGTTGAACACCGAGACGCCGATGGTCTTCACAAACGGCAGTTTCTTGCGCAGTTGCGGGATGTCCAGGGTGGTTTCGATCGGGCGACCGTACCATTGGAAGAACAACATGCCGCGCTTTTTCTCGGCCATGCGCTCGTCCAGGTAGCTGATGATTTCGTCCTTGTTGGCCATGGCGTCGTCGATGACTTGTTGCAGGTCTTCGCGCCAGGCGGGCGGCAGGTCGCGCATGGTGTAGACGTGGCGGTTGCGCAGGCTCAACAGGTCGAACAGGGTATTGAACGGCGCCAATATCCAGGTGTTGCGGCCGTTACCGACGAAGTATTTCTTGATGCTGTCGCGGTCGTACAGGCCGTTGCGCAGGAAGTCATAAATGCCGCAGAACAGCACCAGCAGCAGAAACACCAGGCTGGTACGTGGGAAGCAATAGATGAACAGCAGAACGCCGAGTACCCAGGCGACTGAGACCAATTTTTTTTGCACAGCACTTTTACTCATGAAGCGAGGCTCCGGACCTGAAACAAAGCGAAACAATCCCGCCATAATAGTGGGTTATCACGGTGCCGGGCGTTTTAAATATTGCGAATTTGTGAACGTTGAACACAGTTTTTAACCAGGCGGTGCTGCGCGCCAGCTGTTTTGCCGATTGGATTTTGTAAACAGAAGATTTGCGTCTATCGTGACGCTTCGGTTTTTCGCGCGTCATAGACCGGTACGATTGAAGTTGAATGGCCACCACTGGCCGTCGACCCCTTGGAAGAGGCAGAAATTTTATGATCATCAAACCGCGGGTTCGTGGCTTTATCTGTGTGACCGCTCACCCTGTTGGCTGTGAAGCGAACGTCAAAGAGCAGATCGACTACGTAACCCAGCATGGCGCCATCGAAGGCGGCCCAAAAAAGGTGCTGGTCCTCGGCGCTTCCACCGGTTATGGCCTGGCCGCGCGCATCAGTGCTGCGTTTGGCTGCGGCGCCGACACCCTGGGCGTGTTTTTTGAGAAAGAAGGCGAAGAAGGCAAGCTGAGCTCCGCCGGCTGGTACAACAGCGCGGCGTTCGAGAAGTTTGCCGTGGAAAAAGGCCTGTACGCCAAGAGCATCAACGGCGACGCGTTCTCTGACGAGATCAAGCGCCTGACCATCGAAACCATCAAGAAAGACCTGGGCAAAATCGACCTGGTGGTTTACAGCCTGGCCGCGCCGCGCCGTACCGACCCGCAAGGCGTGGTGCACACCTCCACCCTCAAGCCGATCGGCAAGGCCGTGACCCTGCGCGGTATCAACACCGACAAAGGCGTTGTGGTCGATACCACCCTTGAGCCTGCAACCCAGGAAGAAATCGACGGCACCGTGAAAGTCATGGGCGGCGAAGACTGGCAGCTGTGGATCGACGCCCTGCGTGACGCCGACGTGTTGGCCGAAGGCGCCAAGACCACTGCGTTCACCTACCTCGGCGAGAAGCTGACCCAGGATATTTACTGGAACGGCTCCATCGGCGAAGCCAAGAAAGACCTCGACAAAAAAGTCCTGACCCTGCGCGACAACCTCGCTGCGCTGAAGGGCGACGCCCGTGTGTCGGTGCTCAAGGCCGTGGTTACCCAGGCAAGCTCCGCGATCCCGATCATGCCGCTGTACCTGTCGCTGCTGTTTAAAGTGATGAAAGAGCAGGGCACCCACGAAGGTTGCATCGAGCAGGTTTACGGCCTGTTCAAAGACAGCCTGTACGGCAGCGAGCCGAAGCTGGACGCCGACGGCCGCCTGCGCGCCGACTTGGCTGAGCTGGAGCCGAAGGTTCAGGACGCCGTGGCTGCACTGTGGAATCAGGTGACCGATGACAACGTCAACGAGATCAGCGATTTCGCTGGCTACAAGGCGGAGTTCCTGCGTTTGTTCGGGTTTGAAATCGACGGCGTGGACTATGAAGCTGATGTGAATCCGACTGTGAAGATCAAGGGCCTTATCCAAGCCTAAACACGGTCAGAAAAAAATGTGGGAGCCTGGCTTATGTGGGAGCTGGCTTGCCTGCGATACAGTCACCTCGGTATATCAGGTGCACCGAGGCGATGCTATCGCAGGCAAGCCAGCTCCCACACAAGCCAGCTCCCACATTTGCTTCGGGTTAATTCAGAACCCTCCTACATTCCCTCGCGCTCCCACCCTTCCTCACAATCTGCCAGACTCCTTGCGCTATCAAGCCACGCTAACGGAGGATCTGATGACGATTCGTGCAGTAGTTTTTGATTTTGGCGGTGTCCTCTTCGATTGGAACCCGCAGCACCTTTACCGCAAGCTGATTGCCGACGACGCCGAACGGCAACACTTTCTCGACACCATCTGCACCCAAGCCTGGAACACCGAGCAAGACGCCGGCCGCAGCCTGGCCGAAGGCACCCGCCACCTTATCGAGCAATACCCGCAGCACGAACCCCTGATCCAGGCCTATTACGACCGTTGGCACGAAATGCTGCGTGGCGCGTTGCCCGATGGCGTGGCCATTCTTGAGGCGCTGCATAAGGCCGATATGCCGCTGTTCGGGCTCACCAATTGGTCGGCTGAAACCTTCCCTTACGCACGGGCCAACTACCCGTTTCTGCAGCACTTGCGCGATATCGTCGTGTCTGGCGAGTTGAAGTTGATCAAGCCGGACCCCGCGATCTATCACGCGAGCCTTGATCAGGTTCGCGCTCACTTGCCGGATATCCAGGCCAGGGAAGTGGTGTTTATCGACGACGTTGCCGGCAATATCGAGGCCGCTGAAGCCCTCGGCTGGCAGGGCATTCACCATGTGTCGGCCGAGCGCACTGCCGCGCGTTTGCGCGCGTTGGGCGTGAGCTTTTAGCGCGCCCACTTTTCCATGGCGAAATCCACAAAAGCGCGCAGCTTGGGCAGGCGGTAGCGGTCCTGTCGGTAGAGCAGGTGCATGGGGCGGCTGGGCAGTTGATAGGTGGTCAGCAACGCCACCAGCTTGCCGCTCTCCAGGTCCGGTTGCACCAGGGCATCGGCCAGCATGATGATGCCCATGCCGTTCACGGCTGCCTGGCGCAAGCCTTGGGAGCTGTTGATGGTCAATGCTCCGGCCACCGGCACCTCCACTTCGCCTGCATCGCCGGTCATGCGCCACAGTTTGCTGGTGTCTCGCCAGTTATCGTTCGCCGGGTAGGCAAATGCCAGGCAGTCGTGCTGTCGCAAGTCGTCGGGCGTCTGCGGAGTGCCACGTCGCGCCAGGTACGCCGGTGACGCGCAGAGCGTCAGGGTATAGGCCTGCATCGGCCTGGCGATCAGGCTTGAGGTTTCCAGCTCACCCAGGCGGATCGCAACGTCGAAGCCGCTGTCGACCAGATCCATGCGCTCATTGCTGAGTTCGACATACAGATTGATCTGCGGGTAGCGCTGGGCAAATTCGCTCAAGGCCGGTGTGAGGCGTTCGGTGCCGAACACCGGTGGCGCGGTGATGCGCAGGCTGCCTTTGGGCGTTTCGCTGTGGATCTGCTCTGCCAATAGTTCAGAGTCGGCCACCAGCCCCAGCACCTCCAGGCAACGCTGGTAATACTGCCCGCCAAATTCGGTGAGGCTCTGTTTGCGCGTGGTGCGCTTCAGCAAGCTGACCCCCAGCCGTTGCTCCAGCGCGCGCAAGTGGTTACCGACCATGGTGGTCGACAGCCCGCATTCCTGCGCGGCGGCGGTCATGCTGCCGGCCTCGACCACTTTCACGTACACCGACATCGACTGGAACAGATCCATTATCAAGCCCTGATTTAAAGTCATTGCAGGAATGCGCAGTTTATCCAGCTCAGGTGGCTAACGATACTGGCAGCATCACAACGATGCACTGGAGCCTGCCACCATGACCGCCGCCTGCCTGATGACCACCTATCAACCCATGGCCCTAAGCTTTACCCGTGGCCTGGGTACGCGCCTGTGGGACCAGCAGGGCCGTGAATACCTCGACGCCGTGGCCGGTGTGGCGGTAACCAATGTCGGGCACTCCCACCCCAAATTGGTCACGGCGATCAGCGAGCAGGCGGGCCTGTTGCTGCACACCTCCAATCTCTACAGCATCGACTGGCAGCAGCGCCTGGCCGAGCGCCTGACGCGGTTATCCGGCCTGGACCGTGCGTTCTTCAATAACTCCGGCGCCGAAGCCAACGAGACCGCGCTGAAACTGGCGCGGTTGCATGGCTGGAAAAAAGGCATTGAAGAGCCTTTGGTGGTGGTGATGGAGAACGCGTTTCACGGGCGTACGCTGGGCACCATGGCCGCCAGTGACGGGCCTTCGGTGCGCCTGGGTTTCCAGCGCCTGCCGGGGGACTTTCTCAAGGTGCGCTTTGGCGACTTGGCCGCATTGGCGGCCATTACCGAGCAATTCGGCACGCGCATCGCGGCGGTCTTGCTCGAGCCGATCCAGGGTGAAAGCGGCGTGCTGCCCGCGCCGCCCGGTTACCTGAAGGCGCTGCGCGATCACTGCACGCGCCACGGCTGGTTGATGATGCTCGATGAAATCCAGACCGGTATCGGCCGCACTGGCGCCTGGTTTGCGTTCCAGCACGAAGGCATCGTGCCCGACGTGATAACCCTGGCCAAAGGCCTCGGCAACGGCGTGCCCATCGGTGCCTGCCTGGCCCGGGACGCCGTGGCCCAGTTGTTCACGCCAGGCTGCCACGGCAGCACGTTTGGCGGTAACCCGCTGGCCTGCCGCGTGGGTTGCACGGTGTTGGACATCATTGAAGAACAAGGCTTGCTGCACAACGCCGCGCTACAGGGCGAGCGCCTGCTGGCGCGGTTGCGGGTGGAGTTGAGCGAGCACCCGCAGGTGCTGGCGATTCGCGGCCAAGGCTTGATGGTCGGCATCGAGTTGGCCAGGCCTTATCGTGACCTGGCCCAGCGTGCGGCCCAGGAGCATGGGCTGCTGATCAATGTGACCCGGGGCAAGATCATCCGCCTGTTGCCGCCGCTGACACTGGATGCCAAGGAGGTTGAGATGATTGTGCGGGCCATCACCCGTCTCCTGGATTGAAACCGGATCAAACTGTGGGAGCTGGCTTGCCTGCGATAGCGGTGTGTCAGCCACTGTAGTTGGCACAGACAGTCCGCTATCGCAGGCAAGCCAGCTCCCACATTGGATCGGCGTGATATTCAGAGATCCGGGCCATTGAGCCATTCCTGGTTCATGGTTTCGGTATCGCCCAGGTACTCCAATAACCAACTCATCGCCGGCGATACCTTATCCTGCGCCCACGCCACACACGACGGGCTGGCCGGAAACGGTCGGCTCAGTTGCAGCGCCACCAGGTCGCCACGCTCGACCCACGGCAATACCTGATGAGCCGGCGCCATGCCCACGCACAGCCCATCGCGCAGGCAATCGAGTGCCGAGGCCCAGTTGGGCACGACCAAACGGCGCTGGTTATCCAGGGTCCAGGTGTCACGCTTGGGCAGGTTGCGCGAGGTGTCGGTCATGCACAGCGAGGCGAACGGGCGCAGTTGGTCGTCACTGAGCAAGCCGTTGACGCTTGCCAGCGGGTGCTGGGCGCTGACCACACACAGCCAGTTGAGCAGGCCCATGTCCCGAAACGTGAAGCGGCTGGCCACCGGCACTGCGCTGGTGGCGCCGATCACAATGTCGGTGCGCTCATCGGCCAGGGCGTCCCACACGCCGTTGTACACCTCGTATTCGAGCAGCAATTCCACCTCAGGGAATTGCCGATAAAAATCCAGCACCAGTTGCCGGCAGCGCTGGGGTTTGACGATGGAGTCCACCGCGACCTTCAACTGGCCGCTCCAGCCATTGGCCACCTGCTGGCACAAACGCCGGGTGCCGAGCATTTTTTTCATCACCCCGCGCGCTTCGTCTATAAATAGACGGCCGGCGGGGGTCAGCTCCACATCGCGATGGCGGCGCACAAACAGCGGCACCGCCAACCATTCCTCCAACTGGCGCACCGTATAGCTGATGGCTGACGGCACGCGGTGCAATTCCTGGGCGGCGGCGCTGAAGCTGCCATGGCGTGCCACGGCATCGACTACATCCAGGGAGTATTCGGACCACATAGCGGTTGCCTTCAAAATATTTGATTCAAGTGTCCAATTATTATCGCTTCACACACAGCCTGTCAGCTTCATAATGGGCGCCAGTCAGCAAATAGTTTGATGGCAGCATCCACAAGGCTTCAATGAAAAATTCTTTTGGTTTCACCTGGTATTTGGCGGGGCTGAGCATGCTCGGTTATCTGGCCATGGACATGTACTTGCCGGCGTTTGGCGCCATGGGCGAGCAGTTGCAGATCAGTGCGGGCGCGGTGGGCGCCAGCTTGAGTATTTTCCTCGCCGGCTTTGCGCTCGGGCAGTTGCTGTGGGGGCCATTGTCCGATCGCCTGGGGCGCAAGCCGGTGCTGCTCGCCGGGCTGAGCCTGTTTGTGCTGGGCTGCGCCGGGATGTTCTGGGTCGAGACGGCGCCGCAGTTATTGGCGTTGCGTTTTATCCAGGCGATTGGTGTGTGTTCCGCCGCCGTGAGTTGGCAGGCGCTGGTGATTGACCGTTACCCGGCCGACAAGGCCCACCGTGTGTTCGCCAGCATCATGCCGCTGATGTCGCTGTCACCGGCGTTGGCGCCGCTGTTGGGCGCGATGGTGCTGAACCACTTTGGCTGGCAGGCGATTTTCGCGGTATTGCTGGTTGTGTCAGTGCTGTTGCTGTTGCCGACGTTGCTGCTGCGCAAAATGCCGAAACGTCTGGCCGAGGAGGGCGAACCTTCGCGCCTGGGCTATGGGCAGTTGCTGACCTCCCGGGTGTTTACCGGCAATGTGATGATCTTCGCCGCCTGTTCAGCCAGCTTCTTCGCCTGGCTCACCGCGTCGCCGTTTATCCTTGGCGACATGGGTTACAGCCCGAATGACATCGGCTTGAGTTATGTGTTGCCGACCTTGTCCTTTCTGGTCGGCGGTTACAGCTGTCGCAGTGCCTTGCAGCATTACCAGGGCAAAACCCTGCTGCCGTGGTTGCTGGTGGCCTATTGCATCAGCATGGTGGCGTTGTACCTGGTTGCGACCTTGACCGTGCCGACCCTGACCACCTTGTTGATTCCGTTCTGCCTGATGGCGTTGGTCAACGGTGCGAGTTACCCCATCGTGGTGGCGAATGCGTTGATGCCCTTTGCGGAAAATTCCGGCAAGGCGGCGGCGCTGCAGAACACCCTGCAGTTGGGCCTGTGCTTTCTGAGCAGCCTGCTGGTGTCGTCGTTGATCGACCAGCCGCTGTTGATCACCGTTATCGTGATGCTGGCGACTGCGCCGCTGGCGGTGTTGGGTTACTGGCTGGCGCGGCCGAAAGCCGATAAGTCGGAACTCGCAAGCGCCTAAAACTGAAACCCAAGCAAAAATGTGGGGAGGGCTAGTGTGGGAGCTGGCTTGCCTGCGATGGCATCAACTGGGCGCACCTGATGTACCGAGTTGTCTGCATCGCAGGCAAGCCAGCTCCCACACAAGCCAGCTCCCACAGTTGATTGGTTTTTTTCAGTTAGAACGTCACTTCCATATTCAGCGTAGGCGTGGAGGTCCGGGTGCCCATGCCACCATCCACCCCGAACTTGTTATGCCAGTACTCGTAACCCACCCCCAGGTACAGGTTCGGCTTCACGCTTTTACCCGGCCGCACCGCCACCATCAGCGCGGTGCGCATCAGGGTTTCCGGCGCGGTGTCGCGGCCGTGGTAGTCCTCGCCCTTTTCCCCGACGTAATTGATAAACCCCTGGAACTTCGCCGCGTGGTTGGCGATGTCGAACGGGCGCATCCAGGTCAGGTTGAGCATGTAGGTGTCGTCGAAGGTGTGGTTCGACTCTTTCGCACCGGGGATGCCGGTGTGGTTCTTTTCCTTGTAGTACATCAGGCTCAAATCCAGCACGCCGACGGTGTTGAACTTCAACGTCGGGCCGATCACCAGCGCGCGTTTTTTAGCTGAGGCGAAGTTGTTGTTGCGGTTGGCGTCGAAGCCCAGGGTCAGGGCGTAATCCTTGACCAGGCCGGTGCCCAGCGGCACATCGAATACCCGTGAGGCGTACAGCTGGTGTCGGTACACGGCGTAGACCTCACTGCCACCGTGGTCGGTGCCCTTACGTGGGTCGCTGCTGTCGGACAGAAACACATCGAGGTTCAGGTAGTTGCTGCCGTACTGGTAGCCGCTGGCGTGGGTAAAGCTGTAGATGCGCTTGCTGAAGTCGTCGGGGTTGTTGGGGTTGGTGAAGTGCTGGCCGTAGCGAAACCCCACGCTGTTGTTCATCCATTCCAGCGCGACGGCCTCCCCACCGCCGAGAAGGGTCAATGCAACGGTGGCGCCCTGTAATGCCTTTTTCATTGTTCTAGGTCCTTTGGCGTTCTGGCTCATGACGGCCGGATTGTTTTTGTAACGCCGATGGAGGGTATCTTGTTCGATTGATTGTATACAACTCTATGGACATCCAGTCCAAACATTGCATACAGTGTTCGCACAACAAAAACAGAGAACCCCTCACCATGACTATCCCGAAGGCGTCACCGCAGCGGCCAGAAGACGAGAATCTCGGCGTCGCGGCCAACATGGCTTACGGCCTGCAGCATGTGCTCACCATGTATGGCGGCATCGTTGCCGTACCGTTGATCGTCGGCCAGGCGGCCGGGTTGTCGCCGGCGGATATCGGCCTGCTGATCGCCGCCTCGCTGTTTGCCGGTGGCCTGGCCACGTTGCTGCAAACCCTCGGCCTGCCGTTTTTTGGCTGCCAGTTGCCGCTGGTGCAGGGCGTGTCGTTTGCCGGTGTGGCAACCATGGTGGCGATTGTCGGCAGTGATGGCGCGGGCGGGGTGCCGGCGATTCTCGGGGCGGTGATGGCCGCGTCGTTTATCGGCTTATTGATCACGCCGGTATTCTCACGGATCACCAAGTTCTTCCCGCCGCTGGTCACCGGCATCGTGATCACCACCATCGGTCTGACGCTGATGCCGGTGGCAGCGCGCTGGGCCATGGGCGGCAATAGCCGCGCAGCGGACTTTGGCAGCATGGCCAACATCGGCCTGGCGGCACTGACCCTGGTGCTGGTGTTGCTACTGAGCAAGATCGGCAGCGCGACCATCTCGCGCCTGTCGATTCTGTTGGCCATGGTGATTGGCACCGTGATCGCGGTATTCCTCGGCATGGCGGACTTCTCCAGCGTCGCCCAAGGGCCGATGTTCGGCTTCCCGACACCTTTCCATTTCGGCATGCCGACCTTCCATGTGGCGGCGATCATTTCCATGTGCATCGTGGTGATGGTGACGTTGGTGGAAACCTCGGCGGACATCCTCGCGGTCGGCGAGATCATCGACACCAAAGTCGACTCCAAGCGCCTGGGTAATGGCCTGCGTGCCGATATGCTGTCGAGCATGTTTGCGCCGATCTTCGGTTCCTTCACCCAAAGCGCCTTTGCCCAGAACGTCGGCCTGGTGGCGGTCACTGGCGTGAAAAGCCGGTTTGTGGTGGCCACCGGCGGCGTGTTCCTGGTGGTGTTGGGCTTGTTGCCGTTTATGGGGCGGGTGATTGCGGCGGTGCCGACTTCGGTGCTTGGCGGCGCCGGTATTGTGTTGTTCGGCACCGTGGCGGCCAGTGGGATTCGCACGCTGTCCAAGGTGGATTACCGCAACAACATGAACCTGATCATCGTGGCAACGAGCATCGGTTTCGGCATGATCCCGATTGCAGCGCCGAACTTTTATGATCACTTCCCCACCTGGTTCGCGACCATTTTCCATTCGGGCATCAGTTCGTCGGCGATCATGGCGATTCTGCTGAACCTGGCGTTCAACCACTTCACCGCCGGTAACTCGGACCAGCAGTCGGTGTTTGTGGCCGGGACTGAGCGCAGTTTGTGCTTCCACGACGTGGCGGCGTTGCGCGATGGCGATTACTTCAGTGGCGGTAAATTGTTTGATGCTGAAGGGAAGGAGATTCCAGTGGTGGCGCAAGTGCCGAGGAAGGCCGCAAAGCCTGAGACCACCGAGGTCTAAAACTGTGGGAGCTGGCTTGCCTGCGATGGCGGCGAGCCAGTCACTGCACCTGTAACTGATGTACCGCTATCGCAGGCAAGCCAGCTCCCACAGTTGAACTCAGCCGGCCTTGAGTGCTCGGTGCGGCAGCGAACACGCCTCGTCCAGAAACTTCACCACCGTCCCCATGCACGCCTGGCGTTCTTCCACGTGGGGCATGTGGCTGGAGTCTTCAAACAACGCCCAGCGCACGTCAGTGATTTCATCCAGGAACGGCTTGACCACCAAGGGCGTGGCCTCGTCGTGGCGTCCTGATATCACCAGCGTCGGCACATTGATCGCCGACAGGCGCCCGATCACGCTCCAATCCTTCAAGCTGCCGATGATGTGAAATTCGGTCGGGCCGCTCATGGCGTGGTACACCGTCGGGTCGGCGTCTACGGCTGCAAAGGTGCGCGCCACTTCTTCCGGCCATGGGTTTACTCGGCACACATGCTGGTCATAGAAGATCCGCGCCGCCGCAAGGTATTCCGGGTCTTGGTAAGTGCCGGCCTGTTCGTGTTTGAGCAGGGTTTGGTGCACGCCTTCGGGCAACAGTTGGCGCAGGCGGTTGGCTTCGCTGACCCAGGTGCGCATGCAGGTGGGCGAGTTGGCCGGGATAAACGCGCGCAGGCCCTTGGGTCGCAAAATCGCGTGTTCGCTGCCGAGCATGCCGCCCCAGGATTGCCCCAGGATCGCGTAGTTGTCACTGATCTGCAGGTGGTCCAGCAGGTTGTTCAGCTCGTCGAGGAACAGGTCGATGGTCCAGAACGACGCGTCCTTGTCCGGCAAGTGCGTAGAGCGGCCATTGCCGATTTGATCGTAGTGAATCACCGCATGGCCGCTGGCGGCGACGTCCTTGAACGCGTCTACGTAGTCATGGGTGCAACCGGGGCCGCCATGGAGGATCACCAAGGGCGTGCGGCCGGTGCCCAGGTCGCCAGTGACGCGGTACCAGGTCTGGTAGGCGCCGAAGGCCGCGTAGCCTTCGCGGACTTTCTCGATGAATTCCATTTCGTACCCTGCTCTGAAAAAAAGGATCAGGGATACGATAGTCGGCACGCAGCGTTTAAGTAACTAGCAAAACAGCTAGGTTTTACCGACGGATCAATCTTCGAGCAGGCGGTAATGGGTCGCGCGCACCACCGCCTGTACGCGGTTCTTGGCACCCAGTTTGTGCATGGCCGAGGCCAGGTGTAGGGTGACCACCGCCAGTGAGCGGCTTAACTGCGTGGCGATCTCGGCGGCGGTCAGGCCCTCGGCCGCCCATTTGAGGCACTCGCGCTCGCGCTTGGTCAGATGGATGTGCGGGTAGGTGCGTAGCTCTTTGCTCAGCAGCGGGTAGGCCGCTTCCTGCAAGGCATGGGTGATCAGGCTGAAGTCCGTCAAGGTTTGCTGGGCATCTTCCAGCACCGTGCTGGCCTTGCCGGTGCGCAGGCCGGTCAGCGACGCGAAGCCGCCACGGGGCAGGTGGATCGGCACGGTGACGCCGCAGGTCAGTTGGCGCTCATGCAGGTAAGAGGACACGGGCGCATGGCACGGGTCGATGATCTTTTGCAGCGCAGTGTCGGCTTTGGCCTCATAGGACCACACGAACGGCGACACCGTGCTCAAGGCCAGGTGCTGCACCGGGTCGATCTGGTAAAAACCTTCGCTGCACCATAACGCGTGCCAGTCCGACGGCGTGTTGCGCGACTCCAGCACCGAAGGCGTGATCAGCGAACCGTCCTGGTCGATGGGCACCGGCGTGTAGTCATACACCAACGCATCAAAGCCCAACTGCTGGGCGAGGACAAACGTGTTGTCCATCTGTTCAACCAGGCTCCTGCCGGGCATGAGGCGGTTGTTGAAGGCAGTAAGTTTGGACAGCATCCGTTCTGCTCCCGAATTCATTTGAATCTCGACTTGCGGCAAGTAGAATGCCACGCCCCGGCGAAGGACTGCCAGGCCAAACCTATAAGAACTACTAGGTTATGGACGCGCGGCATCCTCGGTAGTGTTGGCCCTGTAAACGGCCGCTACCTGCCAGGCCGATACAACACAAGGAATGTATGCATGTGGCGTGAAATTGCCCCCGACCAGCAGTACAACGTGCAGGTCGATGGCCATAACCTCGTGGCCTACAGCTTTGGCGACGGCGATGAGGTGCTCTTGTGTCTCAACGGCGGCCCGGGCCTGCCGTGTGACTACTTGCGCGACGCCCATGGCTGGCTCAAAGAGCATAACCTGCGAGTGGTTGCATTCGATCAGCTTGGCACGGGCGCATCAGCCAGACCATCAGATGTTTCCCTGTGGGAAATTGGCCGTTATGTCGAAGAAGTCGAAACCGTGCGCCAGGCACTGGGCCTGGGCCGTGTGCATCTGCTTGGGCATTCGTGGGGCGGCTGGTTGGGCATCGAGTACGCCATCCACTATCCTGACGCCCTGAAAAGCCTGATCCTGGAAAACACCGTCGGCGATATTCCGCACCTGTCCCAGGAGCTCGAACGCCTGCGCGGTGCCCTCGGCAGCGAAACCGTGGCCATGATGCAGCGCCATGAAGCCATGGGCACACTCGACCATCCGCAGTACCAGGCCGCTATCACCTTGCTCAACTACCGCCACGTCTGCCGTCTGGACGAATGGCCGGAGCCGGTCAAGCGCTCCCTGGGCGACTGGAACATGGGGCCTTACGAAACCATGCAAGGCCCCAACGAGTTCCTCTATATCGGCAACCTCAAGGACTGGAACCGCATCCCGGAGATGGCCGATTTCAAGATGCCGATCCTGATCACCACCGGCCATCACGACGAACTCACACCCGCCTGTGCCCATCGCATGAAACTCGCCGCCACACACGCCGAGTTGCATGTATTCCCCAACAGCAGCCATATGCCGTTTTATGAGGAACCCCACGCGTACTTCCCGGTGCTGCTGGACTTCCTCGCTCGCCACCGAGGCTGACGGATGAATCTTGCGCGTTACCGTTTTGTGCTGTCCCGGCCGCTGCAATTGCTGCCGGTGTTGTTTGGCATCAGCCTGATCACCTTTGTGCTGGTGCGCTCGATCCCCGGCGACCCGGCGCGGGCCTTGCTGGGCTCGCGCAGCACGCCGGACGCGCTGCTGAAAATCCGTGCCCAATACGGCCTGGACCAGCCCTTGTGGCTGCAATATTTCTACTTCCTCAAGAACCTGCTCAAGGGCGATCTCGGCCAGTCACTGCTCTATAAGGTCGACGCGTTGAAACTGATCGTCACCCGCATCGAGCCGACGCTGGTGCTGGTGCTCGGCAGTGTGCTGCTGGCGCTGTTGATCGCGGTGCCGCTGGCCACCGTGGCGGCGCGCAACAAAGGCGGTTGGGCGGATAACCTGATCCGCGTGTTCACCACGGTCGGCCTGGGCATGCCGGCCTTCTGGCTGGGCTTGATGCTGATTCTGTTGCTGAGTGTGAAGTGGGGGTTGTTCCCGGTATCGGGCTACGGTCGCACGTTTACAGATAAAGCCCACCACATGGTCCTGCCGTGCTTGACCATTGCGCTGGCGCTGGCGGCGGTGCTGGTGCGCAACCTGCGGGCGAGCATGCTGATGGAGTTGCAGGCTGACCATGTCACCGCCGCGCGCGCACGCGGGTTATCGGAGGCGGCGGTGTTTCGTCGGCATGTGTTACCCAACTCCCTGGTGCCGGCGGTTAACCTGCTGGCGGTGAATATCGGCTGGCTGATCAGCGGCACGGTGGTGATCGAAAGCCTGTTCGCGATTCCCGGCATCGGCCAATTATTGGTGCGCGGCATTTTTACCCGCGACTACATGGTGGTGCAGGGCGTGGCGATGGTGCTGGCGTGTGCGACGGTGGTGGTCAACTTCGTCGCGGACGTGGCGACCGTGGCCCTCGACCCACGGGTGAAGATGCAATGAGCAGCCGACCACTGATTGCGCCGTGGCGTTTGCGCCTGCGGTTTGGTTTTCGCAATGGTCGGCTGACCGCCGCATGGGGCTTGCTGATCCTGTTTATGTGGCTGGCCCTGGCGTTGTTCGCGCCGAGGATCGCGCCGTATGACCCGATTGCGCAGAACACCGATCTGAGTTTGCTGGCGCCCAGCCTTTCCCATCCATTTGGCACGGATAACTACGGCAGAGACATCCTTTCGAGGGTGATATGGGGCGCGCGGATTGACCTGCAACTGGCCGTTATCGGCGTGATCTTCCCGTTCCTGATTGGCACTTTTATCGGCGCTGTTTCCGGCTACATCGGCGGGCGCTTCGACAGCGTGTGCATGCGCGTGATCGACGTGGTGCTGGCGTTCCCGTTCCTGGTGTTGATGCTGGCGATCATGGCCATCCTCGGGCCGGGCTTGCAGAGTTTTTATATCGCCATGGCGTTGGTGGGCTGGGTGTCGTATGCGCGGTTGATCCGCTCGCAGATCCTGGTGCTCAAGGAAAGCGACTTCGCCCTGGCCGCCAAGAGCCTGGGCTTTGGCCATGGGCGCATTCTGTTCCGGCACTTATTGCCCAACGCGATGTTTGGCTCGATTGTGTTTTCGATGTCCGACGCCGTGCTGGTGCTGCTCAACGGCGCCGCCGTGAGCTACCTGGGCCTGGGCGTGCAACCGCCGACGGCGGAGTGGGGCACGATGGTCGCCGAAGGGCAGGCGTTTATCACCACCGCCTGGTGGCTTTGCACCTTCCCGGGTCTGGCCATTGTGACCCTGGCCATGGGTTTCAGCCTGCTCGCCGATGGTGTGGCGCAAGTGTTGGGGGATCGTTCATGAGCCTGCTTCAGGTGCAGGACCTCAGCGTGATCGCCAACAATGGTGGGCGAGAGGTCACGCTGGTTGATCGTGTGTCCTTTGATTTGGCCGAAGGTGAAATCCTCGGCCTGGTGGGTGAAAGCGGCTCGGGCAAAACCCTGGCCTGTCGCGGCCTGATGCGCCTGTTGCCGTCGCCCAACCTGCGGGTGCAAGGCGGCGCTGTGCGCCTGGCCGGTCGCGATCTGTTGCAACTCGATGAGGCTGGCATGCGCGCCGTGCGCGGTGGGCAACTGGGCATGATTTTCCAGAACCCCAGCAGTCACCTTGACCCGTTGATGCGCATCGGCGAGCAGATCGCCGAAGGCATCCGTTTGCATCAGGGTGCGTCGAAAAAAGACGCGCGCCTGCAAGCCATCGAGGTGCTGCGCCAGGTCGGTATTCCCGATCCCAAGGCGCGGGTCGACAACTACCCTCATGAGTTCTCCGGCGGCATGCGCCAGCGCGCGATGATCGCCGTGGCCCTGGGCTGCAACCCACAAGTGCTGATTGCCGACGAGCCGACCACCGCGCTGGACGTGACGGTGCAGGCGCAGATCCTGCGCCTGCTGCTGGAGCTGCGTGACCAGCGTGGCCTGGCGATCATCATGATCACCCATGACCTGGGCGTGGTGGCGCAGACCTGTGATTCCATCGCGGTGATGTACGCCGGACGCCTGTGCGAGCACGCGAGCAAATACGACGTGCTGGCCCATCCACAACACCCGTACACCGCTGGCCTTATCGATTGCCAACCCGCCCACAGCAGCGGCCACGCCTTGCTGCGCACCATCCCTGGCCAGCCGCCGTTACTGGATGCCTTGCCCGACGGTTGCCGCTTCAACCCGCGCTGCCCGCAAGTGGCGGCGTTGTGTACTGAGGTGCTGCCCGAAGGTGCGCGCGTAGCCTGCCACTATCCGCTGGGAGAGCGCCCATGAGCCTGTTGCAGATCAAGGACCTGGAGGTGCGGTTTGCCGCGTCCGGCACGGGTGTGTTGGGCCTTAATAAACAGTGGGTGAGGGCGGTCAATGGTGTGTCGCTCAACCTGGCCGCAGGTCAAACCCTGGGGTTGGTGGGCGAGTCCGGCAGTGGCAAAAGCACGCTGGGGCGGGCAATTCTGCACCTCACCCCGATCAGCGCCGGGCAGGTGTTGTTCGATGGCGTCGACATGGCCCGGGGCAGTGCTATCGACATCGCCCGCCTGCGGCATGAAACCGCAATGATTTTCCAAGACCCCTACGCTGCCCTGAACCCGCGGCACAGCATTGGCGAAACCCTTGCCGAAGTGCTGCGGGTGCAGCGCAAGGTCGCCCCGGAGCAGATACCGGCTCGCGTGGTCGAGCTGCTTGACCTGGTGGGCCTGCGCCCTGAACTCGCCAGCCGTAAACCCGGCTCCCTCAGCGGTGGCCAGTGCCAGCGCGTCGGCATCGCCCGCGCCCTGGCGGTGGAGCCGCGTCTGATCATTGCCGATGAATGCGTGGCGGCACTGGATGTGTCGATTCAGGGCCAGATCATCAACCTGTTGCTGGCGCTGCAACAGCGCATGAACCTGGCGATTCTGTTTATCGCCCATGACCTGGCCATCGTGCGGCGCCTGTGCGACCGCGTGGCGGTGATGTACCTGGGCAAAATCGTCGAAGAAGGGCCAGTGGAAGCAGTGTTTACTGCGCCACGCCATCCGTATACGGCGGCGTTGATCGAGGCGATTCCCGAGATCGATCCGCACCGGCCGTTGCCCGCAGAACCGTTGCCCGGTGAGCCCCCGAGCCCGCTGAAGTTGCCCACCGGCTGCGCCTTTCACCCGCGCTGCCGGCATGCCCGGACGATGTGTTCCGTGGTGTTGCCGCCGACCCATTACCTGCACGAGCATCGGTACAGTTGCGTGCTTGAAGAACCTCTGTTTTGACCCACTTCTGCCATTCATGAACAAGGAGTTATGACATGCAATCGCGCCACTTGAAGTTGCTCGCCGCCGCGACACTGACCGCCTGGTCCCTCACTGCCGGGCTGGCCCACGCCGCCGGCGTGCTGACCATCGGCTGCCGTGAAGACAGCACCACGTTCGACCCGATCAAAAGCGCACAGAACCGCGACACGTGGGTGTTCGCCAACGTCTACGACACCCTGGTGCGCGTGGATAATTTGGGCACCAAGATGGAACCGGGCCTGGCCGAAAGCTGGGAGATTTCCAAGGACGGCCTGACCTACACCTTCAAGCTGCGTGACGCCAAGTTCTCTGATGGCTCGGCGATCACCGCCGATGACGCGGCGTTCAGCCTGTTGCGCATCCGCGACAACAAAGCGTCGCTGTGGGCAGATCCGTTCAGCCTGATCAGCACGGCCAAGGCCAGCGACCCGCAGACCCTGGTGGTCACGCTGAAAACCCCGGCTGTGGCCTTCCTCTCGCAACTGGCCTCGCCGACGGTATCGATCCTGTCGCAAAAAGCCATGACCACGATGGGCGAAGACGCCTACTCGGAAAACCCAGTGACCTCCGGCGCGTTTACCGTGGAGGAGTGGCGCAAGGGCGACCGCGTGATCCTCAAAAAGAACCCGAACTTCTGGCAGGCCAGGAACGTGAGCCTGGATGGCGTGGAGTGGGTTTCGGTCACCGACGACAACACGCGCATGCGCATGGTGCAGAACAACGAGCTGGACACGGCGATCTTCGTGCCGTTCTCCCGCGTGGAAGAGCTGAAGAAAGACAAAAGCGTGGTGATCCACGCCGACCCGTCGACCCGCGAAGATCACCTGCTGATCAACCACGCCCACGGCCTGCTGGCCAAGCCGCAGGTGCGCGAGGCGCTGGACATGGCCATCGACAAGCAGTCGCTGGTCAAGAGCGCCACGTACGGCCAAGGCACCGTGGCCTATTCCTACATCCCCAAAGGCTCGCTGTACCACTACGCCAACAACCTGCAACGCCCGTATGACCCAGCCGCCGCCAAGAAACTGCTGGAAGAGGCTGGTGCCAAGGACTTGAAACTCAACTACGTGGTCAACGCCGGCAACGAAGCTGACGAGCAGATTGCGGTGATCATCAAGGACCAGTTGGCCAAGGTCGGCGTGACCGCCAACCTGCAAAAGGTCGACCCGACCCAAAGCTGGCAGATGCTGGTGGACGGTGAGTACGATATTTCGGTGATGTACTGGACCAACGACATCCTCGACCCGGACCAGAAGACCACCTTCGTGCTCGGCCATGACACCAACCAGAACTACATGACCCGCTACAAGAACGACAAGGTCAAGGAACTGGTAGCGCAGGCGCGGATCGAGGCCGACCCGGCCAAGCGTGAGCAGATGTATGTGGAGTTGCAGAAGCTGGCGAAGCAGGATGTGAACTGGATTGACCTGTACTACAGCCCGTACATCAACATCTCACGCAAGAACGTGAGCAACTTCCTGCAGAACCCGCTGGGGCGTTTTACCCTTGAGGAAGTGGTGAAGAACTAACGGTCACCGCTAAGCAAATGTGGGAGCTGGCTTGCCTGCGATGGTATCAACTCGGTTTAACAGATAGACCGAGTTGCCCGCATCGCAGGCAAGCCAGCTCCCACACAAGCCAGCTCCCACATGAACCCAGTTTCACATTGGGGTTTCAGGTGAACAGTGTCAGTGCTTACTGCGCATCAAACGCCTGCCCATTGATCCCGGCACTGTCCGGCCCCATCAGGTACAGGTACACCGGCATGATGTCTTCCGGTGCAGGCCTTTCCATCGGGTTTTCGCCCGGATACGCCTGGGCACGCATGCTGGTGCGTGTGCCGCCCGGGTTGATGCTGTTTGAGCGTACCGAAGCCACATCTTCCAGCTCGTCTGCCAGGGTTTGCATCAAGCCTTCGGTGGCAAACTTCGACACCCCATAAGCGCCCCAGTACGCCCGGCCCTTGCGCCCGACGCTGCTGGAGGTGAACACCACCGACGCATCCTGGGACAGCTTGAGCAGTGGCAATAATGTGCTGGTCAGCATGAACATCGCGTTGACGTTTACGTGCATCACGCGCATGAAATTCTCACCGGACAACTGCTCGATCGGCGTGCGTGGGCCAATGATCGAGGCGTTGTGCAGCAGGCCGTCGAGGCGACCGAATTCTTTTTCGATCATCGCTGCCAGCTCATCGTATTGATGGGGCAGGGCGGTTTCCAGGTTGAACGGGATCACCACCGGCTGCGGCTGGCCGGCCGCTTCGATCTCGTCATACACCTGGGCCAGGTTGGCTTCGGTCTTGCCCAGCAGCAATACGGTGGCACCGTGGGCGGCATAGGTTTTTGCCGCCGCCGCGCCGATCCCGCGACCGGCACCGGTCACCAGGATCACCCGGTCTTTGAGCAGTTCTGGACGTGCGGAGTAATCAAACATAAAAAACCTCGACAGAATTCAAGCTGATACAGGCCTTGAAGTGGAATCCATTTCATGTGGGAGCTGGCTTGCCTGCGATGGCGGAGTATCAGTCACCGCAAGTGCTAGCTGGCAGGCCGCTATCGCAGGCAAGCCAGCTCCCACAGTGATCTCAGTGCTAGTGGGTATCTCGCACAATCAGCAACTGCACAGCGCGTTATCCAGCACTTTGCGCAGCTCCAGCGGGTGGTCCACTACCACGTCGGCGCCCCAGTTGCGTGGGTTGTCGTCCGGGTGGATGTAGCCGAAGGTGACCGCCGCAGTGCGGGTGCCAGCGTCGCGGCCAGACTCGATATCGCGCAGGTCATCGCCCACGAACAGCACGCTGGCCGGGTCCAGGTCGAGCATCTTGCACGCCAGGATCAGCGGCTCGGGGTCGGGCTTGCTGTTCTTCACGTGGTCCGGGCAGATCAGCAGTGCCGAACGCTCGGCCAGGCCCAGTTGCTGCATGATCGGTTCGGCAAAGCGCAACGGTTTGTTGGTGACCACGCCCCAGACCAGTTTGGATTTCTCGATGTCTTCCAGTAACTCGGCCATGCCGTCGAACAGTTTGCTGTGGATTGCGCAGCCCTTGAGATAGCGCTCCAGAAACTCCAGGCGCAACGCTTCAAAGCCAGGGGATTCGGGGTCCATCGAGAAGGTCACGGCGACCATCGCCCGTGCCCCGCCGGAAATTTCATCGCGGATGTGCTGGGGGTTGATCGGCTCCAGGCCGCGGTCGGTGCGCATGGCCTGGCAGATCGCGATAAAGTCCGGCGCGGTGTCCAGCAAGGTGCCGTCCATGTCGAAGAGAACTGCTCGCAACTTCACAGGCTTACTCCTCGCGCAGGGTCTGGATCATGTAGTTGACGTCCACGTCGCTCGCCAGCTTGTAGTGCTTGGTCAGCGGGTTGTAGGTCAGGCCGATGATGTCCTTGACGGTCAGCCCGGCCTGACGGCTCCAGGCGCCCAGCTCGCTTGGGCGGATGAATTTCTTGAAGTCGTGGGTGCCACGCGGCAGCAGCTTCATGATGTATTCGGCGCCGATGATCGCGAACAGGTAGGCCTTGGGGTTGCGGTTGATGGTGGAGAAGAACACCTGGCCGCCCGGCTTGACCATACGGAAGCAGGCGCGGATCACCGAGGACGGGTCAGGCACGTGCTCGAGCATCTCAAGGCAAGTAACCACGTCGAACTGCTCGGGCATCTCTTCGGCCAGGGCTTCGGCGGTGATCTGGCGGTATTCGACGCTCACGCCGGATTCCAGCTGGTGCAGTTGGGCCACGGCCAGCGGCGCTTCGCCCATGTCGATGCCCATCACGGTGGCGCCGCGCTGGGCCATGGCTTCGCTGAGGATGCCGCCGCCGCAACCGACGTCCAGCACCTTCTTGCCGGCCAGGTTGACGCGCTCGTCAATCCAGTTGACGCGCAGCGGGTTGATGTCGTGCAGCGGTTTGAACTCGCTTTCGCGGTCCCACCAGCGGTGGGCCAGGGCTTCAAACTTGGCGATTTCGGCGTGGTCGACGTTGCTCATGGTGAATCCTCTAAATCTGATAAATCGGTTATTCAGTCCTGAACGGCGCGGTTCAAGACCTTCGTTATTCGCTGTGCCCGCTGATCCGTTGGCCCCAGGCGATGGCCGTGGCGGTCAACTGCTGTTCATCCATGCGGGTCAATCGCCGGTCGTCGAGCAACTGCTTGCCGGCGACCCAAAGGTGTTTCACACACTCGCGTCCGGTGGCATATATAAGCGTTGAGACCGGGTCGTAGATCGGTTGTTGCGCCAGCCCCGAAAGATCGAATGCGACGATATCCGCCGCCTTGCCGACTTCGAGCGAGCCAATCTCGCTGTCCAGGCCCATGGCACGCGCCCCATTGAGCGTAGCCATGCGCAGGGCGCGATGGGCGTCCAGGGCGGTGGCCGAGCCGGCGACGGCCTTGGCCAGCATCGCTGCCGTGCGGGTTTCGCCCAGCAGGTCGAGGTCATTGTTGCTGGCCGCGCCGTCGGTGCCGATGGCCACGTTCACGCCAGCCTGCCACAGACGCTCCACCGGGCAAAAGCCGCTGGCCAGTTTCAGGTTCGATTCCGGGCAATGAATGACGCTGGTGTTGCTTTCTACCAGCAAAGCCAGGTCGTCCTCGCTGATTTGGGTCATATGAACGGCCTGGAAGCGTGGGCCGAGCAGGCCCAGACGGCCCAGGCGCGCCAGTGGGCGTTCGCCGGTCTTGTCCACGGCTTGTTGCACTTCGAAGGCGGTTTCGTGCACATGCATATGGATGGCGGCGTCCAGTTCTTCGGCAATCACCCGGATTTTTTCCAGGTTGGCGTCGCTCACGGTGTAGGGCGCGTGAGGGCCGAAGGTGATCTTGATACGCGGGTGGTGCTTGAGGTCGCCGAACAGCTCCACGCCCTGGCGAATCGCCTCATCGGCGCTGCTGGCGCCTGGGATCGGGAAGTCGAGGATCGGCAGCGCGATCTGCGCGCGCATGCCGCTGTTGTGTACGCAGTCGCTGGCGACCTTGGGGTAGAAGTACATGTCCGAGAAGCAGGTGATGCCGCCCTTGAGCTGTTCGGCGATGGCCAGGTCGGTGCCGTCGCGCACGAAAGCTTCATCGACCCATTTGGCTTCGGCGGGCCAGATGTGTTTTTCCAGCCAGGTCATCAGCGGCAGATCGTCGGCCAGGCCGCGAAACAGGCTCATCGCCGCGTGGCCGTGGGCGTTGATCAAACCGGGGCTGAGCAGCATGCCCGGCAGCTCGCGCACTTCGCTGGCTGTCAGCTTCAAGGCCGCCGCCCGTGGCCCGATAAACGCAATGCGCCCGTCACGGATGCCCAGGCCGTGCTCCTTGAGCACCACGCCAGCGGGTTCGACAGGTACCAGCCAGGTTGGCAGCAGCAATAAGTCGAGCGGGGCGGCAGTGGAGGTCATCGCAGGCTTCTTCCCAGGCAGCTATAAAAGAAGGGCGAAGTATACCCGAGCGTCCTGGCTGGCGGATCGCTATAATCGGCGGCTTTTGTTCATGAGTGCGGGGTAAGGGATGCGCGACCGACTGTTAGCTGCAGAGAAAGTGAAGGCCATCGATTGGCGTGATGGCGCACTGCACCTGCTCGATCAGCGTGCCTTGCCCTCGCGGGAAACCTGGGTGGCCTGCACTTCGGCGGCTGAAGTCGCCCAAGCCATTCGCAGCATGACTGTGCGTGGCGCGCCGGCTATCGGCATCAGTGCTGCCTACGGCCTGGTGCTGGCCGCCCGCGAGCGGATCGCCGAGGGCGGTGACTGGCAGGCGGCATGGGAAGAAGACTACGCATTGCTGGCCGATAGCCGTCCGACCGCCGCTAACCTGTTCTGGGCCTTGAAGCGTATGCGTGACCGCCTGGATCGGGTCAAAAAACACGCCGACCCGCTGGCGGTGCTGGAAGCCGAAGCCATTGCGATCCATGAAAGCGACCGCGAAGCCAACCTGGTCATGGCCCAATTGGGCCTCGAACGGATTCGCAAGCACCAGGGCAACGCCCAGGCGATCCTCACCCACGGCAATGCGGGCGCCCTGGCCACTGGCGGCGTGGGCACGGCCCTTGGGGTAATCCGCGCAGCGTTCCTCGAGGGTTTGGTCGAGCATGTCTATGTCAACGAAACCCGCCCGTGGCTGCAAGGTTCGCGGCTGACCGCGTGGGAGCTGGCAGGTGAGGGTATCCCGGCGACGGTCAATGCTGACTCGGCCGGTGCGCATATCCTCAAGACCAAAGGCGTGACCTGGGTCGTGGTCGGCGCCGACTGCATTGCGGCCAATGGTGATGTGATCGGCCCGATCGGCACTTATCAATTGGCGGTGTGTGCCATGCACCACGGCGTGCGTTTTATGGTGGTGGCGCCCAGTTCGACGCTCGATTTGATGATGGCCACCGGTGATGATGTCAGCCTGGAAGAGCGTGATGCGGCGGAGTTGCTGGAGGTTAACGGTCAGCGGTTGGAGGTTGCGGCGTTTAATCCTGTCTTCGATGTGACGCCGGCGGACCTGATTGATGTGATCGTGACCGAAAAAGGCATCGTCGAACGGCCTGATACCGCCAAGCTGGCCAAGTTGATGTGCCGTAAGCGCCTGCATTGAGGGCTTTGGTGGCTGTTGGATCGCTATCGCAGGCAAGCCAGCTCTCACACTTACGGTGCTCGCAGGCCAACATGTGTGTGCGGGCTTGCCCGCGATTGGCCCTGTAAGTCAATAAAACCCTTGGATCCAGCCTCAAAAAACAGCACCCACCCCGCTCTGAGCCTCTCTCGTCCCCCTCAAGCCTGTCATCCGTCAAATTACTAGCCTCCATGCGCATCAGGGGGATAGGTGCGTGGCGGCGATTGTGATAACATCCGGCGGTTTCCAGGGCCGCCCCGAGGGGTTGCCCATAACGTGCAGATCCGTGTCATAACTCGTTGATTTGTCGTAAGTCGTTGTCAGGCACTTTGCCAGCAACGGCGAGCTTCGTTCGTCCCATATGGATGTGACGAGGTTTCACCCGAAAAAGGAATCAGGCTTCTCATGGGCGAACTGGCCAAAGAAATCCTCCCGGTCAATATCGAAGACGAGCTGAAACAGTCCTACCTCGACTACGCAATGAGCGTAATTGTCGGTCGGGCACTGCCTGATGCGCGCGATGGCTTGAAGCCCGTGCACCGGCGTGTGCTGTTCGCGATGAGCGAGCTGGGTAACGACTGGAACAAGCCGTACAAGAAATCTGCCCGTGTTGTCGGTGACGTGATCGGTAAGTATCACCCTCACGGCGACACTGCGGTGTACGACACCATCGTTCGGATGGCCCAGCCGTTTTCCCTGCGCTACCTGCTGGTAGACGGCCAGGGCAACTTCGGTTCGGTCGACGGCGACAACGCTGCGGCCATGCGATACACCGAAGTGCGCATGACCAAGCTGGCGCACGAGCTGCTGGCTGACCTGCATAAAGAAACCGTGGACTGGGTGCCGAACTACGACGGCACCGAAATGATCCCGGCCGTCATGCCAACCCGTATTCCCAACCTGCTGGTCAACGGTTCCAGCGGTATTGCCGTGGGCATGGCCACCAACATCCCGCCGCACAACCTCGGTGAAGTCATCGACGGTTGCCTGGCCCTCATCGACAACCCTGAGCTGACCGTCGATGAGCTGATGCAATACATCCCCGGTCCGGACTTCCCGACTGCCGCGATCATCAACGGCCGTGCCGGCATCATCGAAGCCTATCGTACCGGCCGTGGCCGCATTTATATGCGCGCCCGCTCGATGATCGAAGACATCGACAAGGTCGGTGGCCGCCAGCAGATCGTCATTACCGAACTCCCGTACCAGCTGAACAAGGCGCGTTTGATCGAGAAGATCGCCGAGCTGGTTAAAGAGAAGAAGCTCGAAGGCATCACCGAACTGCGCGACGAGTCTGACAAAGACGGTATGCGCGTGGTGATCGAGCTGCGTCGTGGCGAAGTGCCTGAGGTGATCCTCAACAACCTCTACGCCCAGACCCAGCTGCAAAGCGTGTTTGGTATCAACGTAGTGGCCTTGATCGACGGCCGCCCGCGCATCCTGAACCTCAAGGACCTGCTCGAAGCCTTCGTGCGTCACCGCCGCGAAGTGGTCACCCGCCGCACCGTGTTCGAACTGCGCAAGGCCCGCGAGCGCGGCCACATCCTGGAAGGCCAGGCGGTAGCGCTGTCGAACATCGACCCGGTGATCGCGCTGATCAAGGCTTCGCCGACGCCGTCGGAAGCCAAGGAAGCGCTGATCAAGATGCCATGGGAATCCAGCGCCGTCGTGGCGATGGTTGAACGTGCCGGTGCCGATTCGTGCCGCCCGGAGACCCTGGACCCGCAATACGGCCTGCGCGACGGCAAGTACTTCCTGTCGCCGGAACAGGCCCAGGCCATTCTGGAACTGCGTTTGCACCGTCTGACCGGCCTGGAGCACGAGAAACTGCTGGCCGAGTACCAGGAGATTCTCAACCAGATCGGCGAGCTGATCCGCATCCTCAACAGCGCTGTGCGCCTGATGGAAGTGATCCGCGAAGAACTGGAAGTGATCCGTGCCGAATACGGCGACGTGCGCCGCACCGAAATCCTCGATGCGCGCCTCGACCTGACCCTGGGTGACATGATCCCGGAAGAAGAACGTGTGGTGACCATTTCCCACGGTGGCTACGCCAAGACCCAGCCATTGGCTGCGTACCAGGCTCAGCGTCGTGGCGGTAAAGGTAAATCGGCTACCGGCGTGAAGGATGAGGACTACATCGCTCACCTGCTGGTTGCCAACAGCCACACCACGCTGTTGCTGTTCTCCAGTAAAGGCAAGGTGTACTGGCTCAAGACCTACGAGATTCCGGAAGCCTCCCGCGCTGCCCGTGGTCGTCCGTTGGTCAACCTGCTGCCGCTGGACAGTGATGAATACATCACCACCATGCTGCCAGTCGAGGAATACACCGAAGGTCACTTCATCTTCATGGCCACCGCCAAAGGTACTGTGAAGAAGACCCCGCTGGAATCCTTCAGCCGCCAGCGCAGCGTGGGCCTGATCGCCCTGGAGCTGGACGAAGGCGACGTATTGATCTCTGCGGCCATCACCGATGGCGAGCGTGAAGTCATGCTGTTCTCCGATGGCGGCAAAGTGACACGCTTCAAGGAATCCGACGTTCGCGCCATGGGCCGTACCGCTCGCGGTGTGCGCGGTATGCGTCTGCCGGAAGGGCAGAAGCTGATTTCGATGCTGATCCCGGAAGAAGGCAGCCAGATCCTCACCGCTTCGGCGCGTGGTTATGGCAAGCGGACCGCCATCAGCGAGTTCCCGGAGTACAAGCGTGGCGGCCAGGGCGTAATCGCCATGGTCAGCAACGACCGCAACGGCCGTCTGGTTGGCGCGGTGCAGGTGCTTGATGGTGAGGAGATCATGCTGATTTCTGACCAGGGCACTCTGGTGCGTACCCGTGTGGCTGAAGTGTCGAGCCTGGGCCGTAACACCCAGGGCGTGACGCTGATCAAGCTGGCCAGCGACGAAACGCTGGTAGGCCTGGAGCGCGTTCAGGAGCCATCGGAAGTCGAAGGCGAAGAGCTGGAAGGCGAAGACGGTGCGGTATTCGATGGCGAGGTGATCGCAACCGGCGATGACAACGTCGACGAGCCAACCCTCGATGCTGCCGCAGACGAAGAAGAACCGCAGGAATAAGCGGACACACAGGGGGCGGATGAAGATTCGCCCCCTTGTTGTTTGTGTCCCCTTTGAAACACATGTCCTTGGTCTGGCTTCGATCCCTGTGGGAGCTGGCTTGCCTGCGATAGCATCACCGCGGTATCACTGCAACTACCGAGGTGCCTGTATCGCAGGCAAGCCAGCTCCCACAAGGGCTCGCGCCAGCGCAAGGCCGTTGCCGAACATGATTGCAGCCCCAACCAGATCAGAGTGAGATTGGATGTGAGCAAGAGAGCCTATAACTTCTGTGCCGGTCCCGCGGCGCTTCCTGAAGCAGTCCTGCAGCGTGCGCAGGGTGAACTCCTCGACTGGCATGGAAAAGGCCTCTCCGTGATGGAAATGAGCCATCGCAGCGATGAGTTTGTGTCCATCGCCACCAAGGCCGAGCAGGATCTGCGCGACTTGCTGGACATCCCTTCCAACTACAAAGTGCTGTTCCTGCAAGGTGGCGCGAGCCAGCAGTTCGCGCAGATCCCATTGAACCTGCTGCCGGAAGACGGCACTGCCGACTATATCGACACGGGTATTTGGGGTCAGAAGGCGATTGAAGAGGCCTCGCGCTACGGTCACGTCAACGTGGCGGGCACCGCCAAGCCGTACGATTACTTCGCCATTCCCGGTCAGAACGAGTGGAAGCTGTCGAAAGACGCGGCCTACGTGCACTACGTCGCCAACGAAACCATCGGCGGCCTGGAGTTTGACTGGGTGCCGGAAGTGGGTGACGTGCCGTTGGTGTGCGACATGTCTTCGGACATCCTCTCGCGCCCGATCGATGTGTCCAAATACGGCATGATCTACGCCGGTGCGCAGAAGAACATCGGTCCGAGCGGCATCCTGGTCAACATCGTCCGCGAAGACCTGCTGGGTCGCGCGCGTTCGCTGTGCCCGACCATGCTCAACTACAAGGTCGCGGCCGATAATGGCTCGATGTACAACACGCCGCCGGCGTTCGCCTGGTACCTGTCGGGCCTGGTGTTTGAATGGCTGAAAGAGCAGGGCGGTGTTGCCGCCATGGGCAAGCTCAACGAAGAGAAGAAGCGCACCCTGTACGACTTCATCGACGCCAGCGGCCTGTACAGCAACCCGATCAACCTCACCGACCGCTCGTGGATGAACGTGCCGTTCCGCCTGGCCGATGACCGCCTGGACAAGCCATTCCTGGCCGGTGCCGACGCACGTGGCCTGCTGAACCTCAAGGGCCACCGTTCGGTCGGTGGCATGCGCGCCTCCATCTACAACGCTGTCGACATCCACGCGATCAACGCGCTGGTTGCCTACATGGCAGAGTTCGAAAAGGAACACGGCTAATGTCTGAGCAAGAACTCAAGGCCCTGCGTGTACGCATCGACAGCCTGGACGAGAAAGTCCTGGAGCTGATCAGTGAACGTGCGCGTTGCGCCCAGGAAGTCGCCCGCGTGAAAATGGCGTCCCTGGCTGAGGGCGAAGTGCCGGTGTTCTACCGGCCTGAGCGCGAAGCCCAGGTGCTCAAGCGCGTGATGGAGCGCAACAAAGGCCCGTTGGGCAACGAAGAGATGGCGCGGTTGTTCCGTGAAATCATGTCGTCGTGCCTGGCGCTGGAGCAGCCACTTAAGGTGGCGTACCTCGGCCCGGAAGGCACCTTCACCCAGGCAGCGGCCATGAAGCATTTTGGCCACGCGGTGATCAGCAAACCGATGGCGGCCATCGATGAAGTGTTCCGCGAAGTGGCGGCCGGTGCGGTGAATTTTGGCGTGGTGCCGGTGGAAAACTCCACCGAAGGCGCGGTCAATCACACGCTGGACAGCTTCCTTGAGCACGACATGGTGATCTGCGGTGAAGTCGAACTGCGTATCCACCACCACCTGCTGGTGGGCGAGAACACCAAGACCGACAGCATCAGCCGTATCTACTCCCACGCCCAATCGCTGGCCCAGTGCCGCAAGTGGCTGGACGCGCATTACCCGAATGTCGAGCGCGTGGCGGTGTCCAGCAACGCCGAAGCGGCCAAGCGGGTCAAGGGTGAGTGGAATTCGGCGGCCATCGCCGGTGACATGGCTGCGGGCCTGTATGGCCTGACGCGCCTGGCCGAAAAAATCGAAGACCGCCCGGATAACTCCACGCGCTTCTTGATGATCGGCAGCCAGGAAGTGCCGCCGACCGGCGACGACAAAACTTCGATCATCGTCTCCATGAGCAACAAGCCCGGCGCGCTGCATGAGCTGCTGGTGCCGTTCCACGATAACGGGATTGACCTGACGCGAATCGAAACTCGCCCTTCGCGCAGCGGTAAATGGACTTATGTGTTCTTTATCGACTTCATCGGCCACCACCGCGACCCGCTGGTCAAAGGGGTGCTGGAGAAAATCAGTCAAGAAGCCGTGGCACTCAAGGTGCTGGGCTCTTACCCGAAAGCGGTTTTGTGAGGCTTTAACATGAGTGGCAACTTCCTCGCCCTGGCTCAGCCGGGCGTGCAACAACTGTCGCCTTACGTTCCAGGCAAGCCTGTGGACGAGCTGGCGCGTGAGTTGAACCTGGACCCGTCGAAGATCGTAAAACTGGCCAGTAACGAAAACCCGCTGGGCCCAAGCCCAAAAGTATTGGCGGCGATTCGTGAGGAACTGACTGAGCTGACCCGCTACCCGGACGGTAATGGCTTCGCCCTCAAGTCGCTGCTGGCCGAGAACTGCCGCGTCGAACCGAACCAGGTAACCCTGGGCAACGGTTCCAACGACATTCTTGAGCTGGTCGGCCGTGCGTACCTGGCGCCAGGCCTGAATGCGGTGTTCAGCGAGCACGCGTTCGCCGTCTACCCGATCGTGACCCAGGCTGTGGGGGCTGACGCCCGCGTCATTCCTGCCAAGGATTGGGGGCATGACCTGCCGGCCATGCTGGCGGCCATCGACGCGCAAACCCGCGTGGTGTTTATCGCCAACCCGAACAACCCGACCGGCACCTGGTTCGACGCCCAGGCGCTGAACGACTTCCTGCAGGATGTGCCCGAGCACGTGCTGGTGGTGCTGGACGAAGCCTACATCGAGTACGCCGAAGGCAGCGACCTGCCGGACGGCCTGGACTTCCTGGCGGCTTACCCGAACCTGCTGGTGTCGCGTACCTTCTCCAAGGCCTACGGCCTGGCATCGCTGCGCGTGGGTTACGGCTTGTCCACCGCGGTGGTTGCCGATGTGCTCAACCGTGTGCGCCAGCCGTTCAACGTCAACAGCCTGGCGTTGGCGGCGGCGTGTGCGGCGGTCAAGGATGCCGAGTACCTCGAAGAAGGCCGTCGCATCAATGAAAGCGGCATGCTGCAGCTGCAGGAAGGTTTCCGTGAGCTGGGCCTGGGCTGGATTCCTTCCAAGGGCAACTTTATTTGTGTGGACCTCGGCCAAGTCGCCGCGCCGGTGTTCCAGGGCCTGCTGCGCGAAGGCGTGATCGTGCGCCCGGTGGCCAACTACGGCATGCCGAACCACCTGCGTATCACCATTGGCTTGCCGGCCGAAAACAGTCGCTTCCTGGAGGCGTTGGCCAAGGTTCTGGCTCGTGGTTGATGTCACTGCATTGCAACCTGCTGTGCCTATGATCGGTCGCCTGGTGGTGGTCGGCCTGGGGTTGATCGGTGGCTCCTTCGCCAAGGGCCTGCGTGAAAGCGGGCTGTGTGGCGAGGTGGTCGGTGTGGACCTTGACCCGCAATCGCGCAAGCTGGCGGTGGAGCTGGGCGTGGTGGACCGCTGTGAGGCAGACCTGGCGCTGGCGTGCCAGGGCGCGGATGTGATCCAGCTCGCCGTGCCGATTCTGGCGATGGAGAAGTTGCTGGCCTTGCTGGCCGGCATGGACCTTGGGCAGGCGATCCTCACGGACGTCGGCAGTGCCAAGGGCAATGTGGTGCGCGCCGCCAAACTCGCATTTGGCGGCATGCCGGCGCGTTTTGTGCCGGGCCATCCGATTGCCGGTTCCGAGCAGAGCGGCGTCGAGGCGTCCAATGCGCAGTTGTTCCGTCGCCATAAGGTGATTCTGACCCCGCTTGAGCAGACCGATCCGGCGGCCTTGGCGGTGGTGGATCGTCTGTGGCGCGAATTGGGCGCCGATGTCGAGCATATGCAGGTCGAGCGCCACGACGAAGTGTTGGCGGCGACCAGCCATTTGCCGCACTTGCTGGCCTTTGGCTTGGTGGATTCTCTGGCCAAGCGCAACGAAAACCTTGAGATTTTCCGTTACGCCGCCGGTGGTTTTCGCGATTTCACGCGGATTGCCGGCAGTGACCCGGTGATGTGGCACGACATCTTCCTCGCCAATCGTGAAGCTGTGTTGCGCACCCTGGACACCTTCCGCAGTGACCTCGACGCCTTGCGCGATGCGGTTGATGCGGGTGATGGCCATCAATTATTGGGCGTGTTTACCCGTGCGCGGGTGGCGCGTGAGCATTTCAGCAAGATCCTGGCGCGCCGGGCCTACATGGAAACCGCTGTGAACGCCAATGAGCAGACCTTTCTCGCCAACCCGGGCGGCCGCTTGAGCGGGCAGATCCGGGTGCCGGGCGACAAGTCGATCTCCCATCGTTCGATCATGCTGGGTTCATTGGCCGACGGCGTGACCGAAGTCGAAGGTTTCCTTGAAGGCGAAGATGCCCTGGCAACCCTGCAAGCGTTTCGTGACATGGGCGTTGTGATTGAAGGGCCGCACCATGGGCGCGTGACGATTCATGGCGTGGGTTTGCACGGTTTGCAGCCGGCGCCGGGGCCGATCTACCTGGGTAACTCCGGTACGTCGATGCGTTTGCTGTCCGGGTTGCTCGCGGCGCAGCGCTTTGACAGTGTGTTGACCGGTGATGCATCGCTGTCCAAACGCCCGATGAACCGCGTGGCCAAGCCACTGCGGGAAATGGGCGCAGTGATCGAGACCGGGCCGGACGGGCATCCGCCGTTGACAATTCGCGGTGGCCAGGCGCTCAAAGGCCTGGACTATTCGATGCCGATGGCCAGTGCGCAGGTGAAGTCCTGCCTGTTGCTGGCCGGGTTGTATGCCGAGGGCAAGACCTCGGTGACCGAGCCTGCGCCGACCCGTGATCATACCGAGCGGATGTTGCGTGGGTTTGGTTATCCGGTTGCCGTGGCGGGGGCTACGGCGTCTGTCGAGTCGGGCCATGCATTGAAGGCTACACATATAGAAGTGCCGGGGGATATTTCCTCTTCGGCGTTCTTTCTGGTGGCGGCTTCGATTGCTGAAGGCTCCGAGTTGCTGCTGGAGCACGTTGGCGTTAACCCGACGCGCACTGGCGTGATCGATATCCTGCGGCTGATGGGCGCGGATATCACCCTGGAAAACCCGCGTGAAGTGGGCGGTGAGCCAGTTGCCGACCTGCGCGTGCGCGCCGCTGAGTTAAAAGGCATCGAGATTCCCGAGGCCCTGGTGCCGCTGGCGATCGACGAGTTCCCGGTGTTGTTCGTGGCGGCGGCCTGCGCCAAAGGGCGCACCGTGCTGCGTGGCGCCGAAGAACTGCGGGTCAAGGAGTCCGACCGCATCCAGGTCATGGCCGATGGTCTGTTGGCCCTTGGCGTGAAGTGTGAACCGACACCTGATGGGATTATCATTGACGGTGGCCCGATGGGCGGTGGCGAAGTGCAATCCCATGGTGATCACCGCATCGCCATGGCGTTCAGCGTGGCCTCCCTACGGGCGGCCGCGCCGATTCGTATCCGTGACTGCGCCAATGTTGCTACGTCTTTTCCGAATTTTCTTACACTGTGTGCCCACGTCGGCATCCGTGTTGCCCAAGAGGCTCAATTGTGAATATCAAAGCACCGGTGATTACCATCGACGGGCCAAGCGGCTCGGGCAAAGGCACGATCGCCGGCATTCTGGCCAAGCGCCTGGGCTGGTGCCTGCTGGATTCCGGCGCGCTGTACCGCCTGCTGGCCTTTGCCGCACGCAACCATGGCGTCGACCTGACCAACGAAGAATCCCTGAAGCTGCTGGCGGCGCACCTTGATGTGCAGTTCGTCGGCGCGACGGAAGGTCATCCGCAGCGCATCATCCTTGAGGGTGATGACGTGACCGATGACCTGCGCAACGAACAAGTCGGCTCCTGGGCCTCCCAGGTTGCCGCTCTGCCGGCCGTGCGTGACGCATTGCTGCAGCGCCAGCGGGCGTTTCAGGAGCCGCCGGGCCTGGTCGCTGATGGCCGTGACATGGGTACCGTGGTGTTTCCCGAGGCGCCGCTGAAGATTTTCCTGACCGCCAGCGCCGAGGAGCGTGCTCGCCGCCGTTACTTGCAGTTGAAGGGCAAAGTCGATGGTGTTAGTCTGTCGAGTCTGCTAGATGAGATCCGTGCACGCGATGAGCGTGATACCCAGCGTGCGGTAGCCCCGCTAAAGCCGGCGGCTGACGCCATACAGCTGGATTCCACGGAGTTGTCCATCGAGCAGGTGCTGGAACGCATCTTGAGTGAAATCGCCATTCGCGATATCGCCGGGTGATCAAGAAGGCCGCAGGGGACCAGTCATAGTCCTGCGGTGGCTTCTTTTAACTGAAACTGACCCACACCGTCTGGGGTGTGGAGATGGGCGTATTCTTCGCCCTTATCAACAGGAATTAAAATGAGCGAAAGCTTTGCGGAACTCTTTGAAGAAAGCCTAAAAACCCTGAACCTTCAGGCAGGCTCCATCATCACCGGTGTTATCGTTGATATCGATTACCAAGCTCGCTGGGTAACCGTTCACGCTGGTCTGAAGTCTGAAGCTCTGATCCCGCTGGAACAGTTCTACAACGATGCTGGCGATCTGACTATCAATGTCGGTGACGAAGTTCACGTTGCTCTGGACTCGGTTGAAGACGGTTTCGGTGAAACCAAGCTGTCCCGTGAAAAAGCCAAGCGCGCTGAATGCTGGATTGTTCTCGAAGCAGCCTTCGCAGCTGAAGAAGTGGTCAAGGGCGTTATCAACGGTAAGGTTAAAGGCGGCTTCACTGTCGACGTTAACGGCATCCGTGCGTTCCTGCCAGGTTCTTTGGTCGACGTTCGTCCTGTGCGCGACACCACGCACCTGGAAGGCAAAGAACTCGAATTCAAGGTCATCAAACTCGACCAGAAGCGCAACAACGTTGTCGTTTCCCGTCGCAGCGTCCTGGAAGCAGAGAACTCCGCCGAGCGTGAAGCTCTGCTGGAATCCCTGCAGGAAGGCCAACAAGTCAAAGGTATCGTCAAGAACCTCACCGATTACGGCGCATTCGTCGATCTGGGTGGCGTCGATGGCCTGCTGCACATTACCGACATGGCTTGGAAGCGTATCAAGCATCCTTCCGAAATCGTCAACGTTGGCGACGAGATCGATGTCAAGGTTCTGAAGTACGATCGTGAGCGTAACCGCGTTTCCCTGGGCTTGAAGCAGCTGGGCGAAGATCCATGGGTTGCTATCAAAGCTCGTTACCCAGAAAGCACTCGCGTAACCGCGCGTGTTACCAACCTGACCGACTACGGCTGCTTCGCAGAGCTGGAAGAAGGCGTGGAAGGCCTGGTACACGTTTCCGAAATGGACTGGACCAACAAGAACATCCACCCTTCGAAAGTCGTACAAGTCGGCGACGAAGTGGAAGTTATGGTTCTGGACATCGACGAAGAGCGTCGTCGTATCTCCCTGGGCATCAAGCAGTGCAAATCTAACCCATGGGAAGATTTCTCTGGCCAGTTCAACAAGGGCGATAAAATCTCCGGCACCATCAAGTCGATCACCGATTTCGGTATCTTCATTGGTCTGGACGGCGGCATCGACGGCCTGGTTCACCTGTCCGACATCTCCTGGAACGAAGTGGGCGAAGAAGCTGTTCGTCGTTTCAAGAAGGGCGACGAGCTGGACACCGTTATCCTGTCGGTTGACCCAGAGCGCGAGCGCATCTCCCTGGGTATCAAGCAACTGGAAAGCGATCCGTTCTCCGAGTACGTTCAAGAGAACGACAAAGGCGCAATCGTTAAAGGCACTGTGAAAGAAGTTGACGCCAAAGGCGCCATCATCGTTCTGGCCGACGATATCGAAGCGACTCTGAAAGCCTCCGAAATCAGCCGTGACCGCGTTGAAGACGCGCGCAACGTTCTGAAAGAAGGCCAGGAAGTAGAAGCCAAGATCATCAGCGTTGACCGCAAGAGCCGCGTGATCCAACTCTCCATCAAGTCCAAGGACGAGATCGAAGAGAAAGAAGCAATCCAGAGCCTGCGCGACAAGCCAGCTACCTCTGACATCGCTTCGGGTCCGACCACTCTGGGCGACCTGTTGCGTGCACAAATGGAAAAGCAGAACTAAGTTCTGTCAGACCATAGAAAAAGGGCGACTTCGGTCGCCCTTTTTTGTGCCTGAAATTCGTTGAATCAACAAGTTAGAACCAAGGCGTGCAGCCCAGTGTCAGAGCTGACTATAGTTCTTAACAAATGCTCCGCTGTGTTGTTGTTTCAATAAGGATTTGAATGAACAGGCTTATCGTTTTATTTGCAGTGGTGCTGCTGGCCGGCTGCACTGCCACCAGTGCCAAAACACACGCCAAGCGCGGCGTCAGCGGCATTGAGATCGATTGCTCGGGCCTTGGCAGCAACTGGGACAAGTGTGAGAAGCGCGCTGCCCGGGAGTGCAAGATGCAGGGCTACAAGGTCATCACCCGATCCAGTGATGCCAAGGACGAGGAGGGTGACTATCTGTTCGGCTGGAACCCTGCCGGCGCTGTCACTCGTACCATGTTGGTGATCTGTAATTGAGGGGGTCAAGCATGTGTTCCGGGTATCCGTTTATGCTGCAGATAAGTTGGCAGGTGGGCTGTTCAAATTCACCAAGTCATGCTAAAACCTTCGAAGCGCTTTTCCTAGCTGCTTGAAAAAGAAGGGAAAAATATGACGAAGTCGGAGTTGATCGAACGAATTGTCACCCATCAAGGGCTGCTTTCATCCAAGGATGTAGAGCTGGCTATCAAGACTATGCTTGAACAGATGTCCCAATGCCTGGCTACCGGGGATCGAATTGAGATCCGTGGTTTTGGCAGTTTCTCCCTGCACTACCGTGCACCGCGAGTGGGTCGCAACCCGAAAACCGGGCAATCCGTCAGCCTTGACGGCAAGTTTGTGCCTCACTTCAAGCCGGGCAAGGAATTGCGCGATCGAGTTAATGAGGATGAAGACGAGGTTTGATACTCGTGAGGGAGTGGGCATGAGTAGATTGACGCGTGTTATTGCAATGCTGGTAGTGTTGGTGCTGCTGCTGTGCATCGTGGCATTTGTGCTGGAAAATCAACAGTCGGTTTCTCTGCAGTTTCTGAGTTGGGCAGCCCCGCAGTTACCAATTTCTGTTTTCGTAGTGCTCGCTCTATTGGTCGGAATGCTTGTTGGCCCACTGATGGCGTGGGTTGCCAGGGCGCGGCGCAAGACTCGAGTTTGATCCTGGCCACTATTGATGAGTGGAAGGAAGGGGAGGCGATCGCCGCCCCTTTGCACTGGTTCAATTCGGTTCTTTCTCTCCAGCCCTGAACTTTACGGCCAGCGCTATCAGCGGCAGATAGGCCACCAGCAGTCCCAGAAAGCCATCCAACGTGCCGTTGCCCACGAGCAGCGCCATAGGTAACAGCCATCCAATGTTGATTGCCGCTACCACCAGGGTAACGGGTGCGTGTTTACCGAACTGGCGAGAAGCGAACTGGTAGGCGTGGCTGCGGTGGGCCTCATAGACTTTGTCGCCTCTGAGCAGGCGGCGCAGCAAGGTCCATGTCGCATCAGTGATAAACACACCCAGCAGGATCAGCCAGCTCCACAGTAGCTGCGGCGAGACCCAGGCCGCTTGCAGCGACAGCACCCCCAGCGTGATGCCGAGGAACCCGCTGCCCGCATCGCCCATGAAGATACGGGCTTTTGGGAAGTTCCAATACAGGAAGCCAACCACTGCAAACGCCAGTAATAACGGTGTAAACGCGATCAGCTCATGACCTGTTAGCCAATAGAGCAGCGCACTGCCAAGGCATACACAAATAGCCTCGACGCTGGCTATTCCATCAATTCCATCCATGAAGTTATACAAGTTCAGCAGCCATACCAGGTAGACCGCTGCCAGCATATGGCCGATCCAGCTCAAGTCGACGGCGAATCCCGCCACCACCAGCGGCGGCAGGCCACCGATCCAGAACAGTGCCCATGCCGCGGCTATAAAGTGCCCTAGCAGGCGCCAACGTGCGCTGATATGGCCATGGTCGTCCAAAAAACCCAATACCGCGATGCCGGTCCCGGCGCCGAATAATGCGTACGTGAGTGGCCATGTAATCAGGCCAAGGCTGGCAGTCAGCAATAGCGCTAACAGAAAGCTGACGACGATCGAGACACCACCGCCCCTGGGCGTAGGCACGACGTGCGAGCTGCGCGCATTCGGGATGTCGATCAGGCTTCGAGCCAGAGCGTAATGACGCAAGGCCCCCGTTAAAAGGAGTGCGACAATCGTCACAGCCGGTAACAACCACCACATATTCATTTAGTTTGCCGTTCCAAAAAGTGTTTACCTGTTTTACTCAGTGCCTGGTCAACGCTGCTCGGCGGTGTCCAGCCCAGCAGTTCGCGGGTCTTGCCAATATCGACCTGCAGGGAGCCGCATAGCCTTTGAGCGAGTGCCCGGCGACCCAGCGCAGTGGCGCCGGTTTGCAGCAACCAACTCGGCACAGGTAGCAAGCGTGCGGGCTTGTTCAGAGCCGTTCCCATTCGACGCAAAAGCGCTGTGGTCGAGAGGTCCTCCCCGTCACTGACCAGGAAGGTTTGATTGGCGGCAGCGGGGTGCTCGGTGCACGTCACAATCAAATCAATCAAGTTGTCCAGGGCAACCAGGCTGCGTCGATTGTTCACGGCGCCAAAGGGCAAGGGCAGGCCTTTATGCAACCAGCGCATCATGCTCAGGAAGTTCGCTTGAACGCCGGGTCCGTAGACCAATACGGGACGAATGATCACCACTTCCATGCCAGTTTCAGAAGCCAGTTTTCGCAGGCCTTGCTCTGCTTCCTTTTTGGAGATGCCGTAAGGGTCGGTAGGGGTTGTGGGACCGTCAGCCGTATACGGCGCGCCAGTCGCCGTGCTCTCGCCATTGACCTTGATCGAGCTGATAAATATAAAGCGCTTAACCCCGGCAGCCGCCGCTTGGCGGGCCAGGTTTAAGGTGCCTTCGACATTGATCCGCCGGTATTCGGCAAGTGGATCGGTGGATGCGTCACTCATGACATGGACCCGGGCGGCCAGGTGGATCACCGTTTCTTGGCTCTCGAGCAACAGCTGCCAATCCTGATCGTCGGATAGCCCGCCGATAAGGCGCTGGTTGACGCGCGTATCAAGATCGGCCTTGAGCTCGCGTACAGCAGCGGTAATCGAGTGCTGGCGTTTAAGCAGTGGCGCGATTAACCCGCTACCGACAAAGCCACTCGCTCCCGTCAGGAGGATTTGCATAATCAAGGAGTTCCTGTGAGTGAAAGAACATCTTTCGCCATTTCGCGCATGATGCGGCCACGCGCGAAACGCTCGACGAAGGCATGGCGCGGGCGCGTCATAATATTGAGAGTCTTGAAGGACTGGATCCCTGCGGCGGCGTCACACGGCGCAAACACGGCAGCGTTTTCAATATGTTCAGAGACAAAACTGGCTGCGTAACCAGAGATGCCCGCCCAGATCGGTTTGCCCAGTGCAGCGTATTCAAAGACTTTTGATGGCAAGACTTTGCGGAAGGCGTCGTGGTCGTTCAAATGCAGGAAAAGCACATCCGCCGACTGATAAGCCTCGATCAATTGTTCGCGCTTGACCGGTTTCAAGAGTTCAACGTTAGTACAGGCGTGAGTGACAATGGCTTGTTTTAACAGCTCGATCCGGCCTCCGTCGCCGATCACGCGGAATCGCACCTTCCCTTCAAGTTGTTTGGCCAGTTGGGGGATAATGTTGTGCAGCCCCTGGCCTTCACCGATATTTCCCGCATAGACAATGTCCAGGATCGGGCTGGGCACCTTTTCTTTAGCGACGGGTTGCGCATCCAGGAATTCGCCATCGATGCCATTCGTATAGGTGGAGTAGCGTTGGTCGGGATAGCGTGATTTGAAGTAAGGAAGAAAACCTTCAGAGACCAGGTTGACCTTTTGCGCCGAGTGAATGGTAAAACGTTCAACCAGCGATAATAAGGGTTTAAGCAACCAGACTTTTTCTTTGGACAGCACATCCTTGATCGTGTCGACAAAGATGTCGCGTATATCCAAGTAGAGCGGCGTTCGTTTTGTGCGTGCGATCACCGCTCCCAGCGTAGCGGTCATCAGGCGTGAAGAAGTCGCATAGACAAGATCGTAGTCTTGGTTTCGCACAATCTTGCGTGCAGCGTTGGCATACACCAGAAACGCTCTTGCTTGATCGACCATCCCGCTCTTGTGGCCAGGCAGGGCCACTCGGCGGATGGTGAGCCTCGGGTGCTTCTCCAGTTCCGGGGCTTGACTGCTGAAGGAGCTGTAGCGATTCGGCAGGGTTGTGATCAACTCAATATGGGCGTCTGCAGGGAGTTGCTCCAGAAGTGCGTCTACCAGTGCTGTCGTGCGGAATGAACCGGCTGACAGATCAGGCTGGTAGTAAAAGCTCAAAATCAAAAGTTTCACGTAAGCCTCACCAGGTTATGCGGGTGGTCAGTTTGTCTGTCGACATTTCAGCGACGATGCACTGATTGGGAACAGACTTGCCGAATTCCGGATGCCATGTGGAAGACACCACATTGATCCGGGTTGCGCCCTCTAGTGTCGCGACAGCGACCTGACCGCCGGGCAGGGTGATCGTTACCGTGTTGCCTTGTTGAGTGATACGGATATCAGGGTGTAAAAATAGCCTTGATACAGCTTGATCGAATGTGCCGGAGACGGAATCTATCACCTGTAATTCACCGGCCATCGCAACCCACTCGCGAACGTGCAGGTTTTTCCCCGGTAGACGCAGGTAGCCGTCATGGCTGCCGCTGATACGTACGGTATCGACTGTTTGTTCCAGCTTACCCACGGTGGTACGTGCGCGCCGTGCGACCCTGAATCCGGCCCAGACTTCAGATGAGTTTTCACCGTTCACTTCTATTGTGTTGTGCGCTGCCGTGCTGCGTTGCCGTTGACGTTCCGCGTCTTCGCCGTATTGAGACGTTCCAGAGTTGACGAACACGCGCTGTCCAAACAGGCTGAGTTCGAAGCTCAGGGTGTCCGCATGGGTATGACCTGGCTGGTAATCAGGCGCAACCTGCGCAAGGTTCAACAATGCTTTGCACTGATCGCCAAAATTGATCGCCACGTAGCCACTTTCAACCTGGTGTACAGCTGCAATCGTAGCGGTGGGCATGTCATTGGGCGCACGGCATCCCAATTCAAGCGCGTACGCCTCTATATCGAGCAGTGTGGGTGCAATGCCGAATGCCGAGTCATTAAAGAACGCAATGCCACCGTCCGGGTGCTGGAGGCTGCGTAACCAGACCAGGCCTTGCTCAATCTGGTGTTTCCATTGGTTTTTGCGAATGTTAAGTTTCGGCAGCTCGGAGTGAGTGGCCAGGTTCAGCAGGTCGCAGATGTCCCAAAGAAGAGACGCGTGGTACATGGGTGAAAGTTCGAAGTGCGCACCGTCCGCCAGAAACTGCTCCTTGATTTCCTCATCAAGGATCTTCAAACCCTTGGACAGCCAGCTGTCTGCCCGATCGCCGTTCAGAAAGCTCCCGGCAAACACCAGTGCCTTGCCATTCACGAACAAATGGTTAGCGAGAATGTGATATTCGATCTGTTCAGACAGCGCGTGGGCCTGTGTAGCCAGGCTGTCCAGCCAGTGCGGTTCCAGGCTCGGTTGTTGTTGCAGCCACTTGATCAGATTTACGATGCGTAAAGAGAGCGTGTAGGGTTCCCAGCCGCATCCATGAAAGGGGGCGTTGTTTGTGATCCAACTGTTGACCAGGCGCGTGTCGAAGTCTCTTCGGTCTTCGCCTGAAGAGGCCAGATGATCCAGATAATGCAGGTTGTATTGCCAAATTTTCGGGCGTGTCTGATCGTGCCAATCAATCGGCGCCGTCAGGCCCATGAATTCAAACTGTTCGTCGGCACCGAAGCGCGAGGCACACCAATGGGGAGCCTTCGCCAGGTTAATTCCGGGGCGCCGGGTAAAGCCTTGCGCCGAAAAAGGCCGAACTTTAGCGAAGCGATAGTAAAGACGGTAAACAACCTGCTTCAATCGCAGCATTTTAACGGTGTGGTAGAGCTTGATTATTCGTTGCATCAACGTCCTGCTTAGGTCAGTCACTTGAAACTTAAAGTAGTGAGTATTGACTGACGCCAGTTAAGGGAAATTTATTTTCAGCCAGCGCTCGAAGTACAACACCTGCCAGAGTTTGTAGGTGTTGTTTGCGCTGCCTGAAAAATGATTGTTCACTAATTTTTCCACCTCTCCTCGGGCCACATAGGTGTAGATGCGCTCGAACTCGGTGAGCAGGCGTTGTTGGCCTATGCGTTGGATAATCCCATCCAGAGGTGGGTTGAAGCCTGTTTTGGGGCGATCAACCAATGAGGCGGGAAGCAGACTTTTCAGCAGCTCCTTGAGTGGGGCCTTTGGCGCTCCGCCTTTAAGCAAATCTGCACTTGAGGTTGCAAGACCGCTGGCCACCACGCGCTCGTCCAGCAAGGGGACGCGCAGTTCGATACTGGCCAGCATACTGGCCTTGTCCGAGACACTCAGGTTATGGCTCAAGAAGCCTGTCTGGTCAAAATGCTGTGCACATTTGACTTTGTCTTCAACGGCGCCGCTGTACTGATCCATTACGCCGGACAGGCGTTGCTTGTAGTGTCGTTCAAGCTCGTTGTAGTCACGAAAAAAGCCCTGCAACTCTTGGCGGGAGAAGTACCCCAGCATGCGCGAATACGCCAGGGGCCAATAGTTTTCCTGAGCATAGGACACCAACCGTTCGAACTTTTTGTCGAGCCGCTTTGGAAATAACTTGAGTTTTAGCAGTGTACTTAATACGGGATACAGCAGCCTGATGAGTGTGTGATGCTTGAGTACTGTGTAGCGTGGGTAACCTGCAAACGCCTCATCTCCGCCCATGCCACTGAGCATGACGGTATATCCACTTTTCCTGGCTTCGGTGGACAAGCGGTAGGTTGCCCAGAACGTATAGTCGGATACCAGTTCTTCGGTGTTGGCAGCGACGAAGTCGATGGACTCGAAGGGGTCTATATCTGAGTCGAGAATCTCCGTGACCACCAGCTTTTTGCCAAGGTGTTCGGCGATCCTGGCGGAAAACTTCGTATCGACAGCGGAGTCGTCCGTTGCGTCGTACTGTGCAAAAAATAAGTCAGCATCACCGGTGAAACTTGCCAGGATGCTGGAGTCTGCGCCACCACTGAAAAATACCCCGACCGGGACGTCCGCTTCCAATTGGCGCGTCACGGCAGAACGCACATCCTGCACGAGGCTTTGCTCGGTCTTGAAGTTCATGGCGCTCTGGTAACGCTGGGTTGTCATCTTGCCGGTTGCCAGGTCGAACGCCAGGTAACTACCGGGCATCAGTTTCTTGATGGATGTGTAGCCGGTGTTGGGTTCGTAGAGAAAGCCGTTGTTGAAAAACTCAAAGACATCATCAGGGTCTATGTCGGTGTTTACCTGCGAAAAACATTTCAGGCCGCGGATTTCTGAGCAGGCGTAGAAGCCGTCGACGCCGGTGTAGCAATACACCGGCTTGATGCCAACGACGTCCCTTACCAGAAAGGTTTTTTGGCGCGGCTCATCCAATATGACAAACGTGAACATGCCTTCAAGCAGTGCAAAGGCCTGCTCTTGATGTTCTACGTACAATTGCAGGATAACTTCGGTATCGGAGGTGCCTTTGAAGGTATAGCCTTTTTCGATCAGTTGCCGGCGCAATTCGTGATGGTTAAACACCTCGCCATTGAACACGATACTTACACCATGATTGTCGGCAAACATCGGCTGGCTGCCAGTCGGTGACAAATCCAGGATGCTCAGCCTGTTGTGTCCTAGCCCTACCTGATAGCCCGCGACACTGGCGAAATAGGTGCCGGATGCATCCGGGCCACGGTGCCGTGTAACCGCCAGGCTTTTTTCCATTTGGGCCTGGGTCTCGGGTACACCGTCTTTGACTGCAAAAAAGCTGAGGCCACACATTATACCGACGTCTCCCTGGGGTCTTTGACGACCGTTTCCGGCCTGGTGTTGGAGAGTGACGCTGTATGCCCGTCAGGCAAGGCGGTACCCATCATTTGATTTGAATGCTTATGCGCCAGCATTACGCCCCAAGCTGCTGCGAGCAGTAAGTTGAAAGAGATCAGGCGAAACACCGCGAAGAACAACCCGTAGATCGCCAGCGTCATGACCGCCGTGCGAATCACGGTGAGGTGAGCGGGGTCGGATTTTAGAGTGGTGAACCGATATAAAACGGGAGCACCGAGGACAGTGATGTACATCAGCAGCCCTAAGACGCCGCCGACCATCAGCATGTACAGTGGCCAGTTATGGATATAGCCAACTGACTCCGTGAATGAATCACCGCCGGGTCTCTCCCAGCGCATCTCGTGTTTGATCCCGATACCATTGCCCAGCGCGGGGTGGTCCTGAAACATGCGCCAGGCGATTTTATATTCCTGTACCCGGGAAGAGACGTTGAAGTCCTGCTTCTCGTTGGCAGCGGGCTTGGATTCGGAGGCTACAGGCGCCGCAGCGTCAGGTTGCGTGTGTTTCTCTCCCATGGACGCAATGGAAGAGGTTGCGATAGGTAATGCAGTATTCGCCAGGGAGTTCATGCGCCCGAGCCATACGTCTTGCATGCCGGTGGCAAAAATAAACACAAGGCAAAACAGCGCTTGAATGACAATGCCGGATACTACTTTTAGCCATAAGTGCCTGCGCGCGAAAAAGGTATAGAGCGCGAACAAGCCAATGACGAGAAATGCACTGATCAGCATGCTTCGTGTGAATGTGATCAGCACGGCGGCTGTGCACAGCAGCGATATCAGGCCACTGATCCATGCAACCCTTCGGTCAGGGGTCAGCGTGCCGACGACATAGCCGAGCACCATGCCCAGCGGCAGGATCGCGTCGGTTGCTTGCGCCAGCACCATGGTGATGCGATCACGCATTGGGCCCTGTGCGTTAACGTTGCGCAGCGCTTCTTCATAAGGGATTTTTACCATCTCCCCGTTGACCTCAAGGGTCCAGTACGGCTGCCACAGACCGTGATAGAAGTAATAGAAAACGATGTAGCCTGCGGTCAATAAAATCAGGGTTCCCACCGAAGCGCCGAGCCAACGAACGTTGTTTTCTTCGCGGCCTACAAGAGCGCAGATCGGGATCAGTGCATAGATAAACAGAAAGGGCACGACCCCTCTGAGCCAATCAGTCATCGGAACATGGTGGTACATCGCTACAACCAGGTTCAGCACTAGAAACCCAAGGCCTATTAGCAATGGCGCGGCGAACAGGCGCAGGACCGATGTAAAACCCAGAGTACGGAGCAATTTGATCAATGCGCTGAGGAATACCGCCACCAGCAGGGCAGCAAACGCCACTTCCTGAGCGCCCAGCGAAGTGGGCGCGGGGTGGAGAGCAAAGGCCAATGGGAATAGCGCCAATAAACCCAGCCAAGGCGACATGATGGCCGTCAATACCAATAAAGCGCTGCCGATAATGGCCGTGTAGAAAAGCACGCCAGGATCCAGCATAAATAAAATGGCGATGAGCGCTGCCGCCGTGATCGCCATGGAATTTTTTACGCAGTCAGGTTGACGCATTGCGGTACTCCATTGTTCAAGGGCGTATGGCTTTATAGTCGCTGGCTGTTTGTCCAATCACTTTTGCGGGTATTCCCACAACGATTGAATTATCAGGCACGTCTTTCAATACGACCGCTGAAGCGCCAATTTGACAGTTATTGCCGATGACGATATCGCCAATGATCTTTGCCCCGGCCCCTATGTAGCAGTTGTCACCGATGACGGGGCAGCGATTGATCTCGCTGGTGACATAACCCTCAGCGGCGCCGATGGTGATGCCTTGGCCCAGCACACAGCCGTCGCCAACCTTGGCATTTGCGTGCAGTACAACGCCGATCGCGCCATAGGCGAATATCGTGCCCCTTCCGATCGTTGCGGTAATTGGAATGTAAGAGTTGAACAGTAGGAAAATCACATTTCGAACAAGGCCTGGTAATAACGGCACTCGACGCCGGTGCAGCCAGTTTCCAACTCGATAAAGTTTTACTGCGTTCACGGTTAAAACCTCAGCGTGCGAAGATCAGCGGGTCGAAGCTGGAGTGCTCCCACTGCAATGATCATGAGCGAGCACATATACAGCACGGCCCAGACCAGGCTGATGTGTGTCAAAAAGATAGTCAGGGGAGAGAGTAAGGCGACCCAAAAAACTACCGGCAAGCGAATGCCTGGACGGCAGCTTATGTGCAGGAACAACAAGTAGGCCGAGAACCCGATAGCGTAGAACAACTGTGCCTGGTTCAAGTCTTTGACAAACAGAATCATGCTCGTTATGGCCAGTGGGGCAATGACAAGGTTTGCCACGATGACTTTACGGTGCAGGCCGGAGGCGACCAGATAGCGCTCTGTTACCACTGCCCAGTACAGCACTGGCAGGCAGGGCAGCATCACCAGATAGTTCGAGTACTGAGGGAACAGCCAAACCGCTGCGTACCCCGATAAGCCTACCAACGCGAAGTAGAAAATAGCGATCGACGTGATGATTCTATATTGCGCTTGGCGTTGCCCGCCCGAGACGAAGGCGACAAACACTGCCCTGACGTTGATGGGGAACAGGCTGGTAGCGGATTGAATGATCGAGACGATGACCCTGAACAATCCAAGGTCGCGCACGGGCAGGCTCTTGGAAAGAATGAAGGGCAAGATGTTGGTGAACAGATTGAACACCAGGGTGATGGATATCATTCTGGGTAATAACAGCAGCACACCTTGGCAGGTCTGCAGCAGCTGTTTGCCGACGGGCAGTTTCGCACCTTTGAAAAACAGCACCGCTACCGCAAACGCGCACGGAATCAAGTTGGTCAGAATCAGTATGTCGACGATAGTCAGCGAGACTATTTGTTGGTAGCTGATAAATAGGAGCGTGAAAAACACGCCAAGAAATAGCACCAGGTAGGCCACGATCCAGCGTTGCAGGCGTAGCCCGAACAGCGATAACAGGCATGCCGAGCTCAAAAGCATCACCCCAAGCAGGAGTGGGTTGCCAATGTGGTCAATCAGGTTCACAGCGCTGAACAGTACAAAAATCAGTACGGCCATAAATAATGAAGTCACCAGAATGTACTCGGCCTCCACGGTGGCAATCAGCTGCTCATTGACGATATCCAACAGTTTTTGAAATAAAAATACCAGCACGTTGGCCTTGATGAATGCGCCGTACGCTTCCAAGCCGTAAAGTCCGGGAATCACAAAGTTAACAACCAGGCCACTTATCAGTGTCAGCACCTGGATCAATAAATTGACCATGCCAGAACCTCTTGAACCTCATCATGACAAATGCAATTGCATGATCATTTAACAAACGTGCCCAGCTCGGTGCTCGGAAACCGACGCAATACTAACGGCTTGCGTCGATTTCCAAGCGGTATTCATCAAGCTTTTTTCAAGCCCACACACCGCGTGTGTCGATGACTTTGAGCGAGGACAGGCGTGCGCCCGGGATTTTCTTGAATACGCTGTGATCGACCAGCAGGACAATCACGTGCGCAGATGACAGCGCCTGATCGATTCCGCTCAGGGTTGCAATACCTTCAAGGCGAGCCGGCAGGTGCGCGATATTCGGTTCAATCGCCAGAACAGTACCGGGATGGGACTGGGCAATGTGTGCGGTGATCTCTAAGGATGGACTTTCACGCAAGTCGTCGATGTCCGGCTTGAAGGCCAGCCCGAGGCAGGCAACCGTAACGTCCTTGGCGGTTTTCGACGGGTGTTCCTGCAGGAATTGACCGATAGCCAGTTGAACCTGCTCCAATACCCACTTTGGCTTGCTGTCATTTACTTCCCTTGCGGTGCGGATCAGGCGTGCCAGGGCGGGCGTTTTGCTGACAATGAACCAGGGGTCGACAGCGATGCAGTGACCGCCCACACCGGGGCCAGGTTGCAGGATATTAACGCGAGGGTGGTGATTCGCAAGGCGGATCAGCTCCCATACATTGATGTTGAGTTCGTCGCAGATCATCGACAGTTCATTGGCAAACGCGATATTCACGTCGCGAAAGCTGTTCTCTGTGAGTTTGCACATTTCGGCGGTGCGGGCGTCGGTGATGATGCATTCACCCTCAACGAATGTTTTATATAGAGACCGCGCAGCTTCTGAACATTTGCTGGTAAGCCCGCCGATGATGCGATCGTTTTCGATCAACTCCCGCAGTACGTGACCCGGCAGCACGCGCTCGGGGCAATGCGCTATGCGGATGTCCGACTCTGCGCCATGGGTTTGCGGAAATGTCAGGTCCGGACGGGCTTCTGCCAGCCAGGCAGACATTTGCTCGGTAGCCCCGACTGGGGAGGTTGATTCCAGCACGACCAAGTCACCCTTTTTCAGGACGGGAGCAATGGCTCGGCTGGCTGATTCGATGTAGGAAAGATCGGGTTCGTGATCGCCCTTGAACGGTGTCGGGACGGCAATCAGGAAGGCATCGGCCGGCTCTGCGGTTAGAGTTGCCCGCAAATAGCCTTCGGTAACGGCGGCCCGTACGACGATATCCAGATCCGGTTCGATAATATGGATTTCGCCGCGGTTGATGGTTGCAACTGTGTTCGGGTTGACGTCGACGCCAATGACTTTTTTCTTACGTGCAGCGAAAACAGCTGCCGTCGGAAGCCCTATATAGCCGAGGCCGACTACAGAAACAGTTTCAAAGCTCATGAATTAGCCTTTTTAATTCGTGAAAGTACATCGAGAATTCGTGCGGATGCTTTTCCGTCACCATAGGGGTTGTGAGCGAAGCTCATCTGGCCATAGGCTTCAACATCAGTCAGCAAGACTCTCAAGTTAGAGGTAATGGCCTCAATTTCAGTCCCGACAAGTTTGACTGTGCCCGCGTCAACCGCCTCTGGACGCTCTGTGGTGTTACGCATCACCAGCACAGGTTTACCTAAAGAGGGGGCCTCTTCCTGAATGCCACCTGAATCACTCAAAATTAGATAAGAGCGATCCATCAAATACACAAAGGGCAGATAATCCAGGGGTTCGATCAGATGGATATTCTGGATGTCGCTGAGCAGGCGATTGACTGGCTCGCGTACATTCGGATTCAGGTGAACGGGGTACACAATCTCGACATCGGGGAACTCCAGGGCCGTATTGATCAAGGCCTGGCAGATATTCTCAAAGCCACCGCCGAAACTTTCGCGGCGATGACCCGTGACCAGGATCACTCGCTGGCAATCGCCCAGAAACGAGAACTGCTGGTGAAATTGCTGTTGCAGGGCTGGACGGGTCTTGATTCGGCCCACCACATCCAGCAACGCGTCAATGACAGTGTTGCCGGTCACATGGACGCTTTGGCTTGCGACCCCCTCTCTCAGCAAATTCTGCCTGGACGTTTCAGTGGGTGCGAAGTGCAATGCCGCAAGAGCGCCAGTCAGCTTGCGGTTTGCCTCTTCAGGCCACGGAGAATAGAGGTTTCCGGTGCGCAGGCCGGCTTCGACGTGAGCCACAGGAATTTGGTGATAGTAAGCGGCCAATGTGGTGGCGAACGTCGTCGCTGTGTCGCCATGGACCAGGACAATATCCGGTTTGAAGGTTGCGAAGACAGTTTTCATTCCCTGCAAGATGGCACTCGTGACATCGGTCAGATCCTGGCCGGACTTCATGATGTTCAAATCGAAATCAGGCTTGATTTCAAAGAGACTGAGCACTTGGTCGAGCATTTCTCGGTGCTGTCCAGTCACGCAGACCTTGGCAGTGAAGCGCTCATCTGCTGCAAGGCTCAACGCCAAGGGAGCCATTTTGATTGCTTCAGGTCGTGTGCCGAATACACACAGGGTTCTTAAAGTCATCGCAACACCGCTACTTAAAGTAAAAATCAATGCACGCTTACGTCATAATCCGCGGATTAGGGTGCCGTCAGTTGTGATACGTTTTTGCACACGCTATGCCAGGGCGCAGGGCCGCGGGACAGCACAATCAGATAGTGGAAACATGACATCTGATAGTTGTGCATGCGTTATTTTTTGGAATTCCACTCGCAGGCAGTTGCAGGCCCGTGAGTTGAGGTTCGTGCGAATTCCAAGCCATTTGCCTGGGTCTAGTGAAAATTCTCGGGCGTCCTCCTTTCGTCCCGTTTGGCAGTGCGTATGTACACCTGCGATGATCACTCAGCAAGTAGTGCGCATACTCTAAAGTATCCCTCCCATTCGGCTCCAAGGCAAAAATTGGCTTGCATTGGGGCTGGTTAGTTTCGTTAAAACATGATCGCGGATTAGCATCTCTATGATTAAAGTCAACCGTCAAGTGCGGGTGATCCGGTCATTATTTTGTCGCGGCGGATGCTTACAGATTTTTCCTACAGCGCTTTCCGCTGTAGCGGCGCAGGTGAACGCGTTGCGGAGTATAGCCTCTTTAGGCGTGTTTTTTCCAAGATTGGAATGGAACAGCTGTTCGACTGGCTCTAAAAGGGCATTCGCGAGACGTTCTAGATTAAGGGACTTAGAGTCCAGCTATACCATTAATGAACATCGACGGTGGCATCAGCCTCTCTCGTATTGTTTTAAGGGTGACCATTTTTGTTACATTTTGCTATACGATACTGTTGCTGTGCTAGCTAATGATACGGCTGCAACTCAACGTCTCGGGCCAAGCCTAGCAGCTTGTCAGGTGTTCGCCATTTTTTGTTCGTGAGCGCTCGAACCCCGCGGTTTCGTAGGGGTCAGTGCCTACCCGTCCTGGTTTTTTTTGGGGCTGAGAAAGGATTTCAAAGGATTTCCGACACAACAAGGGTATCATCCCATCTATGGTGTTTACTGTAGGTGTCGAGTACCACCGTGGTATTTTCTGTACAGAATAGGGGTTATTAACCCAAGGAAAGGTCGTCAAAGGAGTGCGATTTTTCTGAAAGGAGATTTTCATGCAGTTGCCACGTCTGTACGATTTTTGTTCAGTGCGGGTTATTCATTGTGGATCGCTATTTTCGTCTATTCGCGGGCAGGGTTTTGATTCTAGGAGCGTGGAAAAGTGTTGGAGAGGGGCATGGATAAGATGAGAGTTTTTTTATTAAATCTGCCGCGCCGCCACAAGCGCATTCTTCAGGTGCTTGTCGATATTGTACTGGTGTGGATTTCATTATGGTTGGCCTTCGTCGTACGGCTTGGAATTGCCGAGATGGAACAACCGATCCAGCGATACTTATGGCTGTTCGTGAGCGCTCCGGTTATTGCCATTCCCCTGTTTGTTCGCTTTGGCATGTACCGCGCCGTCATGCGTTACTTTGGTAACGATGCACTTATTACTATTATCAAGGCGGTGAGCCTTTCTTCACTTATTCTTGGCTTGGCTGTCTATCTTTACAGCAACCATCAATACGTTGTTCCACGCTCGGTTATTTTCAATTATTGGTGGTTGTGCCTGGTTACCGTAGGCGGGTTGAGACTAGCGATGCGCCAGTACTTCATGGGGGATTGGTTCTCTGCAGCACAGCATGTTCCCTTTACCAATCGTGATGATGGCTTGACGAAAGTTGCCATTTACGGAGCCGGCTCGGCGGGTAATCAATTGGTTGCTGCGTTGCGCATGGGGCGTGTCATGCGGCCGGTCGCCTTTATCGATGACGACGGGAGTATCGCAGGTCGTGTCATCTCTGGGCTGCAGGTGTTCAAGCCCAAGCATATTCAGCAGATGATCGACACAACAGGCGCTCAGCAGATATTGCTCGCAGTGCCTTCGGCGGGCCGCGGGCGCAGGCGTGAGATTCTCTCGAACTTGGAGCGTTTTCCGCTGCATGTGCGCAGTGTTCCGGATTTTATGGACCTGGCCAGTGGCCGCGTCAAGGTCGACGATATTCAGGAAGTCGATATTGCCGACTTGCTGGGGCGTGATGCAGTGCCAGCCCAGGAAGACCTACTTGCACGTTGTATCGTTGGCCAGTCGGTCTTGGTCACGGGAGCAGGGGGGTCGATCGGGTCTGAGCTATGCCGGCAGATTTTGACGCAGAAACCCAAGACCTTACTCTTGTTCGAACACAGCGAATTTAACCTCTACAGTATCCTGTCCGAACTTGAACACCGCGTTGCGCATGAGTCAATGCCCATTAAGTTATTGCCCATTCTGGGTTCGGTACGCGACGAGAATAAATTACTTGATGTTATGAAGAGCTGGCACGTCGACACGGTTTATCATGCGGCTGCGTACAAGCATGTGCCGATTGTCGAACACAACATTGCCGAAGGTGTCTTGAATAACATCATTGGTACTTTGAATACCGCCCAGGCAGCCTTGAAGGCCGGTGTGGTGAACTTTGTGCTGATTTCCACCGACAAGGCTGTTCGCCCCACTAATGTGATGGGGAGTACCAAGCGCCTTGCAGAATTAGCCCTGCAAGCCCTCAGCGTTGAAAAAGCGCCGGTGATGTTTGGCGACAAGTCTGGCGTGGCCCGCGTAAACAAAACGCGCTTCACGATGGTCAGGTTCGGCAATGTACTGGGTTCTTCCGGCTCAGTGATTCCGCTTTTTCACCGGCAGATCAAGGCAGGCGGTCCATTGACCGTCACACACCCAAAAATTACGCGTTATTTCATGACCATCCCCGAAGCGGCCCAACTGGTGATCCAGGCCGGTTCCATGGGGCAGGGGGGGGACGTGTTCGTTCTGGACATGGGTGAGCCCGTAAAAATTGTAGAGCTTGCGGAAAAGATGATTCATTTATCCGGGCTGAGTGTACGCACGGATAAAAACCCTCTCGGGGATATCGCGATTGAGTTCACCGGATTGCGGCCAGGCGAAAAGCTTTACGAGGAGTTGCTGATCGGCAACAACGTCGTCGCTACCCAGCACCCGATGATTATGAGCGCCAACGAGGATCACCTGGCGTGGGACGTACTCAAAAGCAAACTGAGCGAATTGCTCGGCGCGGTGAGTGAGGACGACTACACCCGTGTGCGTCAGATCCTGCGCGAGACAGTCAGTGGCTACTCGCCCGACGGCGAAATCGTCGATTGGATCTACCAGCAGCGCCGTTTGGAGCCGTGAGTTAACACCCTGTTACTCACCCGTTTTTGACTCTCTCCCCACATCGCCTAAGTTAGAAAAGCAGCTTTTGGAAAGCTGCTTTTCTTCTACCGATGTCATGGAGTGTCACCAATGCAAAACGCCTATATCTCTTCCCTGATCTTTGCAGTCCTCACCAGCCTCTCCGTAGCAACCACCGCAGCCCCCTCCATCAAACCCGAAGCCCCGGCGCCTATCACGGCCCAGATGGCTAACGTCGAGCAATCCACCAAGGTCAATCTCAACACCGCCGACGCTGAAGTCCTGCGCCGCGACCTGTTCGGTATTGGCGCCGCCAAGGCCAAGGCGATTATCGCCTATCGCGACAGCAACGGGCCTTTCACGGCGGTAGACGAGTTGCTGGAAGTCAAAGGCATCGGTAAGGCGTTGCTGGAGAAAAACCGCGACAGGCTGGCAATCAACTAAGGGTGTAAATCCTGGGCAAGAGGCCGGTCATTGACCGGCCTTCTGTTTGTCCGAGACCTGTTCTTTCAAACACCCGCGTACCACTTCCATGATATGGGCTGCCAGTTCCGGGTTTTCGACGCTTCTGGCCAACACCAATGCGCCCACCAATGTCGACATCAGTACCAGGCTCTCGTGTTCCCCCTTTGGGTGCTCCAATGCTGAGTCGATCTGCGTCAACCTGGCTTCAAGTACCGCATCCGTTACCGGACTATGCTGCCCTCGCAGGCCCAGCTCCGACGACATCGTGGGCAGCGGGCAGCCTTCACCCGGCGAGGTCTGGTGCCATTGCGAAAGGTAGCTGTCGATGAACGCATCCAGCGGCCGTTTCTGGCTGAACAACATTGCGCAATGGGCATCCAGCTCTGCGGCGGCGGCCAGAAGAGCTTTGTCCACCAGTTCATCCTTGGACTTGAAATGCGCGTAGAACCCGCCGTGTGTCAGGTTTAACGCTTTCATCAAGGGCTGCAGGCCGGTGGCGCCAATACCATCGCGGCGAAATCGTACGGAGGCTTCCTTGACGATGCGTTGGTGAGTCTGGGCTTTGTGGTCTGTTGAATAACGCATAGGACGGCCTCGAGAACGAGTGCGCATTTTAGCGGAGTCGAACCTGTTTACCCATAGAGACAGTATTCAGCGGGCTTGGCATGAAAAGTGATTACATCCGTTGCATGAATTGTTCAACAATCGAGGTGCCATGATGACGCTCAGCTTGTCTCTAGCCGATCAGATTGCCCTTGAACTGCGCGCCGACATCATGGGTGGGCGGCTGCTGCCAGGTGTAGCGCTGGTCGAAGTGGACCTGGTCAAGCGCTACAACGCCTCGCGCAATACCATTCGCGAAGCGTTACACCGTTTGGGGCAGGAGGGGCTCACCCGTTATGTGCGCAACAAGGGCGTGATGGTCCGGCGTGTGGCGCGCGACGACGTGCGTGACCTGTTTGTGGTCCGCCGTACCCTTGAGCTGCAGGCCATCGCCCAGAGTGGCACGCTGACGGGCGACCACGACGTGCGTATGCAAAATGCCATCGACGCCACCACGCTGGCGCGAGAGCGCGAAGATTGGCGCGCCGTTGCCACTCATAGCCTGGTGTTCCACCAGCACGTTGTCGGGTTGATGCGCAGCCCTTTATTCGATGAGTTTTTCGCCCAAGTGATTGCTCAGTTGCGCCTGGTGTTTTGTGCGGCGCCCGATGAACAACGTTTTCAGTCGCCCTGGCTGGAGCGTGATCGTGAGATCTACACCTTGCTGGCGCAGGGCAATAAACCAGCTGCGCAGGAGGCGATGAGCCTCTATCTGCACGATTCTGAACAGCTGTCCCTGGCGCTGTTTGATTACCCTTGATGGAGGATTGCACCCATGTACAAAGATTATCCGGCTGCCTATCAGGTCAGCAAAGGCTCGGCGCTGCAAGTGGACACGGCCTTCTACGCACGTATTCGCGACCAGGCGGGTAAACGCACATTGATCGAGCAGTTTGAAGTGCCGATTCGCACGGGCAGGGCGTGGAAAGTGCCGGCCGGGCATGTGTTTCGCGTGACAACGCCGGTAGGGCCACAGGTCGGCGATTTCAATGTGTGGAACGCCAATGACCCGCGCGAACGCCTATGGGCGGCACGCACGCGGCAGTTGCAGGGCGCCCATGTCAGTACCCATGACCGGCTATGGTCGAACCTGCCGTTTCTGCGCCCCTTGGTGACCATCACTGATGACAGCCTGGCGGGCTACGGCATCGATGAACACGGTGGGCGCCTGCACGATTTGCTCGGCACTCGCTGTGACCCGTATGTGAACCGCATGCTCACAGGCGAAGACTTCCACCACCATTGCCATTCCAACTTGACCCGCGCCGTGCTGCCCCATGGCCTGACCGAATTTGACGTGCACGATGTGCTGAATATTTTCCAGTGCACCGGCCTTAATCATGACGACATGTACTTCATGAAAGCCTGCCCGGCGCAGAAGGGCGATTACCTGGAGTTTTTTGCCGAGATTGATTTGCTCTGCGCATTGTCGACGTGCCCGGGCGGGGACTTGTCGCTACCGATGTGGGGGCCGGACGCGCAAGACCCATTGACCGTGTGCCGCCCGCTGGGCGTAGAGATCTATCGCTTGGAGGAGGAGTTGCTCAACGGCTGGAGCCAGCCTGAGCGTGCTGCCTACAAGGGGCAGCACGGCTTGCATATTGCCAAGGCAGCCTGGGAGTAACCTGCTTCAGCGGTCCTGCGCATCCTTGGCGTCCGCCTGGGCGTTGCGCTCGACCACGCGTTTGCGTTGTTCGTCGGTGAGTTCCACCTTGTTGGCGCTGTCACGCAGCATCAGCAGCCCACCGACGATCGACCCGATCGCTACCACTAAAATCAACCACGCATACCACGGCATAAGGCTCTCCTTGAGGCGGACCAGCGTCGGAGGATGTTCCCACGCTAATAACGGCTTTGAGTAACAGGCGTTCTGAGTAGTTCATTGTAGGCCTGTTCCGCCTCGTTAACCTTAGCGCCCGGTCAACATCGCATCAGCCGGTGCGTCGGCACGGTCTTGGGCGGTCAGCTGGAAGTAGATGAACCCCGCCAGCATAAAGCCCAGGAATATCAAGCCGATCAGCGCATTGAACCAGGCCATGGCCACCAGGCACACCAGCGCCAATACCAGCGCAATAGCCGGCACGATCGGATAGCCCGGTGCGCGGAAGGTGCGTTCCAGCAGCGGTTCGGTCTTACGCAGCTTGAACAGGCTGAGCATGCTCATGATGTACATCACAATGGCGCCGAACACCGCCATGGTGATCATCGCTGCGGTCAGCGTCATGCCACCCAGGTTGATCAGGCCGTCGCTGTAGATCGCGGCGATACCGACCACACCGCCGGCGATAATGGCCCGGTGCGGTGTCTGAAAACGCGACAGTTTGGCCAGGAACGGCGGCAAGTAACCAGCACGGGCCAGGGCAAAGAACTGCCGCGAATAGCCGAGGATGATGCCGTGAAAGCTTGCCACCAAGCCAAACAGACCAATCCACACCAGCATGTGCAGCCAGCCAGAGCCGGTGCCCACCACACTTTTCATCGCCTGCGGCAGCGGGTCGTTGATGTTCGACAGGGTGCGCCAGTCGCCCACGCCACCGGCGAAGAACATCACGCCCATGGCCAGGATCACCAAGGTCAGGATGCCGCTGATGTAGGCTTTTGGAATAGTGCGCTTGGGATCTTTCGCCTCTTCAGCTGCCATGGCTGCGCCCTCGATGGCGAGGAAGAACCAGATGGCGAAAGGAATGGCTGCAAACATCCCGGCAATGGCCGGTGCGCCAAAGGTGTCGGAACCCGCCCAGCCGTTCAGGGCAAAGTTGCTGAAGCTGAACGCCGGCGCGACCACGCCCATGAACACCAGCAATTCAGCGACGGCGAGCACGCACACCACCAGTTCAAAGGTCGCGGCGAGCTTCACCCCCAGGATATTCAGGCCCATGAACACGATGTAGGCCCCCACAGCCGCGTGTTTCGGGTCGAGTGCCGGGAACTGCACGTTCAGGTAAGCGCCGATGGCCAAGGCAATCGCGGGTGGTGCGAAGACAAATTCGATCAAGGTCGCCAGGCCCGCGATCAAACCGCCTTTCTCGCCAAAGGCGCGACGGCTGTAGGCGAACGGCCCGCCCGCGTGAGGAATCGCGGTGGTCAGTTCGGTGAAACTGAATATAAAGCAGGTGTACATGGCGGCGACCATCAACGAGGTCACCAAAAAGCCCAGCGTGCCGGCCACGCCCCAGCCATAGCTCCAGCCAAAGTATTCGCCGGAAATCACCAGCCCGACGGCAATGCCCCATAAATGCAGGGTGCCCAAGGTGGGTTTGAGTTGTGTGTTCATCGTGTGGCGCTCCCTGAACGGGTTGGATTGATTACTGGGTGTTGCAGCGGCCATGCCATTGCGCGAACTCATGTCGTAAAGGCGCCGAACTGTCGCCATGGGGACGGTTTGGCGTTTGAATTTTTTCGACGTCGCACCAGATGGGTGCGGTGGTGGCCTCACCGACGCCATCGCGGGCAAGCCCGGCTCCCACAGGGAATGCATTTCAATGGTGGGAGCCGGGCATGCCCGCGATGAGGCCCGCCCAGGCGCTGAAAATCCCCCTGTAAACCCCGCATAAACCCACTCTTTACGCCGTCTTTACGCCCCGCCCATACCCTCGCTCTCGTTCCTTTACGCCACTCCTGCCGACAATTGCCCCACACGCGGCAATCGCCGCAAAACGGAGAGACTTCCATGAGCGTTCTGGACGGGGTGTCACTGCTATTGGCCGTGGCGCTGTTCATTTATCTGCTGGTTGCGCTGTTACGCGCGGATCGGAACTAGGAGCAGGCTATGCACAGTTATGACTATTGGCTGATCATCGCCTTCTTTGCCGTGGTGCTGGTGCCGGCACCGTTCCTGGGGCGGTTCTACTACAAGGTGATGGAAGGCCAGCGCACCTGGCTCTCGCCCGTGCTCGGCCCTGTCGAGCGCGGCTGTTATCGCCTGTCCGGCGTGGACGAGCACCAGGAACAGAGCTGGCAGAAGTACACGCTGGCACTGCTGGCGTTCAACCTGGCCGGTTTTGTGTTGCTGTTTACCGTGTTGTTGTTCCAGGAATATCTCCCACTTAACCCGCAGAAATTACCGGGTCAGGAATGGACGCTGGCCTTCAACACGGCGGTCAGTTTCATGACCAACACCAACTGGCAGAACTACAGCGGTGAAGCCTCGCTGAGCTATCTCAGCCAGATGATCGGTCTCACCGTGCAGAACTTCGTCAGCGCCGCCACTGGCCTGGCTGTGCTGGTCGCGTTGTGCCGTGGTATCGGGCGTAAATCCACCAAGACCCTGGGCAACTTCTGGGTCGACATGACCCGCGCCACCCTCTACGGCCTGCTGCCGATGTGCCTGGTGTTCGCGTTGTTCCTGGTGTGGCAGGGCGTGCCGCAAACCTTCGCTCACTATGTGAATGCCGTGACGATGCAGGGCGTGGACCAAGTGATCCCACTCGGCCCGGCAGCCAGCCAGATTGCGATCAAGCAGTTGGGCACCAACGGTGGCGGGTTCTTCGGTGTCAACTCGGCGCACCCGTTTGAGAACCCGACTGCCTGGGCCAACCTGTTCGAGTTGTCGGCGATCATCCTGATCCCGGTGGCGCTGGTGTTCACTTTCGGCCATTACGTGAAAGACCTGCGTCAGAGCCGGGCGATCCTCGGTTGTATGCTGGCCTTGTTCCTGATCGGCGGCGCGACCTCGCTGTGGGCCGAATACCAGCCCAACCCCACCCTGAACAACCCAGCTGTTGAGCAAACCGCGCCGCTGGAAGGTAAAGAGGTGCGCTTCGGTACCACTGCCACCGTGTTGTGGTCGGTCACCACTACAGCGGCGTCCAATGGTTCGGTCAACGGTATGCACGACAGCCTCAACCCGCTGAGCGGCATGGTGGCGCTGGTCAACATGATGGTCGGCGAAGTGATCTTCGGCGGCGTCGGCGCCGGTATGTACGGCATGTTGCTCAACGTGTTGATCGCGGTGTTCCTCGCCGGCCTGATGATCGGCCGCACCCCGGAATACCTGGGCAAGAAGCTGCAGGCCAAGGAAGTGCAATTGCTGGTGGTGACTTTGCTGGTGATGCCGATCGGCACCCTGGTACTGGGCGCCATCGCCGCCAGCCTGCCGGGTCCGGCGGGGGCCATCAGCAACCCCGGCCCGCACGGTTTCAGTCAATTGTTGTATGCCTACACCTCGGCCAGTGCCAACAACGGCTCGGCGTTCGGCGGCTTCAGTGCCAACACCACGTTCCACAACCTGATGATGGGCCTGGGTATGTTGATCGGCCGCTTCGGCTACATCCTCCCGGTACTGGCCCTTGCCGGCAGCCTGGCGATGAAGAAAACCGCACCGATTGGCCAGAACAGCTTCCCGACCCATGGCCCACTGTTCGTGACCCTGTTGACCGTGACCATTTTGCTGGTGGGCGGCCTGACTTTCCTGCCGACGCTGGCACTGGGCCCAATTGCTGAACACCTGAGCATGGCTGCTCCTAAATAAAGAGCTAGAGGGGATATGAAAATGAATATGCCTGCAAAAAATGCGGCCCCTGTGAGTTCTCAGGAACCGGCCAAAACCGCCATCTCCGCTCTTTGGCGTCCGGCGCTGGTCCAGGCTTTCGTCAAGCTGGACCCACGCCAACTGCAACGCTCGCCGGTGATGCTGGTGGTCGAGTTGACCGCCATCCTCACCACCGTGTTGTGCTTTGTGCCGGACACTTCGGTGCCGACCTTTGTGGCGGTACAAATCGCCGTGTGGCTGTGGTTCACCGTGCTGTTCGCCAACTTTGCCGAAGCCTTGGCCGAAGGTCGCGGCAAGGCCCGCGCCGACAGCCTCAAAGCCGGCAGCGAAGGCCTGAGCGCCCGCCGCAAAGAGGCCGACGGCAGCTTCAAGGTCGTGCCGGCCACCAGCCTGCGCAAAGGTGATGTGGTGCGCGTCGCGGCCGGGGAGATGATCCCCGGTGACGGCGAGGTCATCGAAGGTATCGCGGCCGTCAACGAGGCGGCGATCACTGGCGAATCCGCACCGGTTATCCGTGAATCCGGCGGCGACCGTTCGGCCGTCACCGGCAACACGCGGCTGGTGTCGGACTGGTTGCTGATCCGCATCACCGTCAACCCGGGCGAGTCCACGCTGGACCGCATGATCGCCCTGGTGGAAGGCGCCAAACGCCAGAAAACCCCGAATGAAGTGGCGCTGGATATCCTGCTGATCGGCCTCACGCTGATCTTCCTGCTGGTGGTGGTCACCCTGCAGCCGTTCGCCCACTTCGCCAATGGCAGCTTGCCGCTGGTGTTCCTGGTCGCGCTGCTGGTGACGCTGATTCCGACCACCATCGGCGGCCTGTTATCGGCCATCGGTATCGCCGGCATGGATCGCCTGGTACGCCTCAACGTCATCGCCAAATCCGGGCGTGCGGTGGAAGCGGCGGGTGACGTGCATGTGCTGCTGCTGGACAAGACCGGCACCATCACCTTCGGCAACCGTCGCTGTGCAGCCGTGATTGCAGCGCCTGGCGTCAGTGGTCGCGACCTGGCTGAAGGCGCGTTGCTGGCGTCCCTGGCGGACGACACGGCGGAAGGCAAATCCATCGTCGAATACCTGCGTGCTTTGCACCCTCAGGCCGAGCCAACCGTGGAGGAGCTGACCTCCGTGCCGTTCAGTGCCGAAACGCGCTTGTCCGGTGTCGACTACCAAGGCCGTGTGTTCCGCAAAGGCGCGGTCGATTCACTGCTGGCGTTTATCGGCCAACAACGCCGTGACCTGCAGCCGGCACTCTCGCGGGAAATCGACAAGATCGCCCAGAGCGGCGGCACGCCATTGCTGGTATGCGCCGATGGCAAACTGCTCGGTGCGATCCACCTCAAGGACGTGGTTAAACCCGGCATCCGCGAACGCTTCGCCGAACTGCGCAAACTGGGGATTCGCACCGTGATGGTCACCGGCGACAACCCGTTGACCGCCGCCGCGATTGCCGCTGAAGCGGGCGTGGACGACGTGCTGGCCGAAGCCACGCCAGAGAAGAAACTCGCCCGCATCCGCCACGAGCAGAACGACGGTCGCCTGGTTGCCATGTGCGGCGACGGCGCCAACGACGCTCCGGCGCTGGCCCAGGCCGACGTCGGCATGGCGATGAACGACGGCACCCAGGCCGCTCGCGAAGCGGCCAACATGGTCGACCTCGACAGCGACCCGACCAAGCTGCTGGACGTGGTGCAGATCGGCAAGGAACTGCTGGTGACCCGCGGTGCGTTGACGACCTTTTCCATCGCCAACGACGTGGCTAAATACTTCGCGATTTTGCCGGCGCTGTTTGCCTCGATCTACCCGCAGTTGGGCGTGCTCAACGTTATGCATTTGCAGAGCCCGCAGAGCGCGATTCTCTCGGCCATCGTCTTCAACGCGCTGATTATCGTGGTGTTGATTCCCCTGGCACTGCGCGGTGTGCGCGTACAGGCGGCGAGTGCGGCGGCGTTGCTGCGCCGCAACCTGCTGATCTACGGGTTGGGCGGGCTTTTGGTGCCGTTCGTGGGCATCAAGGCGATCGACATGCTCCTGACCGCGCTGCACCTGGTGTAACTGGATCGCACTTTTTGTGGAGAGGGAGCAAGCTCCCTCGCCACAGTGGTTACTCGATTTATTGAGGATTTCAAGATGACTAACATGATCCGCCCGGCCCTGAGCCTGCTGGTCCTCATGACCCTGATCACCGGCGTTGCCTACCCGCTGGTGGTCACCGGTGTCGCCCAAGTTGCGTTCCCCGACCAGGCCAACGGCAGCCTGGTGCGTGACGCCGAGGGCAAAGTGCGCGGCTCCAGCCTGATCGCCCAGGATTTTACCGGTGACAGCTGGTTCCACCCACGCCCATCGGCTGGCGCGTTTGCGACGGTCTCCAGCAGCGCCAGCAACCTGGCCCCAAGCAACCCGGCATTGGCCACGCGTATTTTTGATGACGCGAATAAACAGTTGGTGCCAGGCCAGGGGCCGGTGCCTTTGGCCTCCCTGACTACCTCCGGCAGCGGCCTTGATCCGCACTTGCCACCGGCGGCGATTGCCTATCAACTGGCGCGAGTGGCGGCGGCGCGAAATGTGCCCGTGTCTACACTGCAGCGCTTGCTCGATGAGCACATCGAAAGCCCGCTGGTGGGGCCGCCGGTGGTGAATGTGCTGGCGCTGAACATGGCGCTGGAAACGTTGTAAACCGTGGTGCCGTCATCGCGGGCAAGCCCGCTCCCACAGGGAAATGCATTCCAAATATGGGAGCGGGCTTGCCCGCGATGACGGCCTGAAGGATTCCAAATAAACACCTGAAGGAACTCCAAAGCATGAGCGACTCCGGCCGCGCCGATGCCCTGTTAGCCGATCTGCCACGGGACGGCCGTGGCCGGCTCAAAGTCTTCCTCGGTGCGGCGCCCGGTGTGGGCAAGACCTACGCCATGCTCCAGGCCGCCCACACTCAACTGCGCCAGGGTGTGCGCCTGATCGCAGGCGTGGTTGAAACCCACGGCCGCGCCGAGACCGAAGCCTTGCTCAGCGGCCTGCCGCAGCAACCCTTGCTGCGCAGCGAATACCGTGGCGTGATGCTCGAAGAAATGGACCTCGACGGCCTGCTCGCCGCCAAGCCCAAGCTGGTGCTGGTGGATGAGCTGGCCCACAGCAACGCCCCCGGCAGCCGCCATGAAAAACGCTGGCAAGACATCCAGGAACTGCTCGCCGCCGGCATCAACGTGTTCACCACGGTCAACGTCCAGCACCTGGAAAGCTTGAACGATCAAGTGCGTGGCATCACCGGCGTGCAAGTGCGTGAAACCTTGCCCGACTGGGTGCTGCAAGAGGCCGACGAACTGCTGCTGATCGACCTGCCGTCCCGCGAGCTGCTCGAGCGCCTGCGCGACGGCAAGGTGTATGTGCCGGAACAGGCCCGCGCCGCCATCGACGCATTCTTCACCCAGACCAACCTGATGGCCCTGCGCGAGCTGGCCATGCAAACCGCTGCTGCGCATGTCGATGACGATTTGGCCCAAGGCTACCGCCAGCTCGGTCAGGCCGCCCCGGCGGTGCGCGGGCGTTTGCTGGTGGGCGTGGACGGTGATGCGCAGGCCGAACGCCTGGTGCGTCACGCCAGCCGCGTGGCCCAGCGCCGGCATTTGCCGTGGAGCATGGTGCATATCGATAACGGCCGTGCGCACGACGAGCAATCGCGCCTGCGCCTGCAGAACGCCCAGCAATTGGCCGAACGGCTGGGCGGCGAAGTGGTGTTGCTGCGCGCTGGCGAAGTGGCCAAGACGCTGATCCAGCATGCCGCCGAACGCCGCGCCAGCCTGCTACTCGTGGGGCAGTCGCGGATGCGCTGGCGGCGCAGGCTGTTCGGAGGTGGCTTGGCGACACGCTTGCTGCGCAATGCGCGGGGTTTGGAGATCAACGTGCTCGACAGCGACGACATGCCCGCGCCGCCACGCCTGCCGGATGTGCGCGGGCTGGTGTGGTTCGACTATGGCCTGGCGGTGGTTGCAACCATCGTCGCGGCGGCGCTGGCCTGGGCGGTAGCCAGTGTGTTGCCGCTGCCGAATATCTCATTGGTGTTTCTCGCTGCGGTACTGCTGGTCGGTGTGCGCAGCAGCCTGGGACCGTCGCTGGTGTGTGCGGCGCTGTCGTTCCTGAGCTACGACTTTCTGTTTATCCCGCCGAAATTCTCCTTCGCCATCCAGCGTGAAGAAGACGTGCTGACCCTGTTGTTTTTCTTGCTGATGGCGGCGCTGACCGGCAACCTCGCGGCGCGTCAGCGTCGGCAGTTGCAGGCCTTGCGCGACACCCAGGAAGAAACCAGCGAACTGCTCGACCTGTCGCGCAAACTCACTGCGGCCACCGACCGCCAGGCGGTGATCAGTGCAGCGGCCCATCATCTGGACGGCTGGAGTGATCTGGACCTGTGTCTGCTTAATCGCGACGGCCAGGGCGGCTGGAAGGTTGAAACCGGCACCGCGCTGAACCTCACCGAAGCCGAACGCGCCGCCGCCGATTGGGCCTGGCAGCATGATCAACCGGCTGGCATGGGCACCGGCACGTTGCCGTTTGGGCGTTGGTGGTGGTGGCCGCTGTCGGGCGAGGAGGGGCCGTTGGGCCTGCTAGGCGTCAGCCCCAAACCCGGCCTGGAATTGAGCGGCCAACGCCGTCGTCTGCTCACCGCATTGAGCCAGCCATTGGCCCAGGCTCTGGCGCGCGCACAGCTGGCGCAGGAGCTGGAATCGGCGCGCCTGCACGGCGAAACCGAACAACTGCGCAGCGCCTTGCTGGCCTCGGTGTCCCACGATTTGCGCACGCCGTTGACCTCGATGCGCGGCAGCATCGACAGCCTGCTGGCGCTCGGTGAAGCCATCCCGCTGGAAGACCGCCGCGAATTGCTTGAAGGCACTCGCGATGAAGCCGAGCGCCTGGACCGCTATATCCAGAACCTGCTGGACATGACACGCCTGGGTCACGGCGCCCTGAAGCTGGCACGCGATTGGGTCTCGCCGGGTGATATCGTCGGCAGCGCCCTGGGCCGCTTGCGCGCGGTACTGGCGCCGTTGCAGGTACACACCGACGTGCCGGCGCAGTTGCCGTTGCTGTATGTGCACGCCGCGTTGATCGAGCAGGCCTTGGTCAATGTGCTGGAAAACGCCGCGCGGTTTTCACCGCCCCACGGCCGTTTGCAGGTGAGTGCCGGCGTGGCCGATGAGCAGCTGTTTTTTGCCGTGGCCGACGAGGGGCCGGGGATCCCCGAGGACGAGCGTGCGAAGATTTTCGATATGTTCTACACCGCCGCCCGTGGTGATCGCGGCGGGCAGGGCACAGGCCTTGGCCTGGCGATCTGCCAGGGCATGGTGGGCGCACACGGCGGGCATATCCGCGTCGAGGATGGTATAGAAGGGCGCGGCACCTGCATCAGCTTGTTCCTGCCGTTACCGACGCAACCTGGCCCGGAGCGCGAGCCTTGAGCTACCCTCTTTTCTCCACGGATTTTGATTGGACACCATGAGCCAGACCGCGACGATTTTAGTCATTGATGACGAACCGCAGATCCGCAAATTCCTGCGTATCAGCCTGGCCTCCCAGGGCTACAAGGTGATCGAGGCCGGCACCGGCAACGAGGGCCTGGCCCAAGCGGCATTGAGCAAACCGGATTTGCTGGTGCTCGACCTTGGCCTGCCCGACATGGACGGCCAGCAAGTGTTGCGCGAGTTTCGTGAGTGGTCGACGGTGCCGGTATTGGTGCTGTCGGTGCGCGCCAGCGAAGTGCAAAAAGTCGAAGCCCTGGACAGCGGCGCCAATGACTACGTGACCAAGCCCTTTGGCATCCAGGAATTTCTTGCCCGTGTGCGCGCCTTGTTGCGCCAGGCACCGGCGGGAGAGGCTCAGGAAGCGGCGTTGAGTTTCGGCCCGTTGACCGTGGACCTGGCCTATCGCCGGGTGCTGCTGGACGGTGTCGAGGTGGCCCTGACCCGCAAGGAATACGCGGTGCTGGCGCAACTGGCGCGGCATCCTGGGCGGGTGATCACCCAGCAGCAATTGCTCAAGGATATCTGGGGGCCGACCCATACTGAAGACAGCCATTACCTGCGCATTGTGGTGGGCCATCTGCGTCAGAAGTTGGCGGATGATCCGACCCAGCCACGGTTTATCGTGACCGAGGCGGGTGTGGGGTATCGGTTGTTGAATGCCTGAATGTTGCAGTGCCTGAACGGGCCTCATCGCAGGCAAGCCAGCTCCCACCTTTTGATTTGTGAATACATTCAAAGGTGGGAGCTGGCTTGCCTGCGATAGGGCCATCAGCCACATCCACACGTTCAACCCTGCTCACTCTCATACTTGTCCAAGGTATCACTGGCAATTTCCCGCCCCAACGCGATCAACTCCGGCGCCTTGTAGAACTCGAAAAACCGGCACACCCGCTTCGGCACGTTGATCAGCACGTCCGGCGGATAACCGGCAATCTTGTACTGCGCCAACGAGGTCTGCATCACTTCGAAGCTCTGGTTGATCAGGTCCAGCAGTGACGCCGGCCCGACGTTATCGATAATGAACGAGCCGGTCGCGGACTTCGGGGCGCCTTGTTTTTCCGGGGCGGCCGCAGGTTGTTGGGCTTCGGGTTCGGCCGACTCCAGCCACGGGTTGATTTCGGCGGCCTGGGACTGCAAGGCTTCCTGTTCCAGCTTCATCAGTTGCTCGGCCTGTTTGCGCCGAAACGGCAGGTGCGAACCCAGCGATTTGGCCAAGCTGTTGAAGCGGCTCTTGAACGCCGGCGGGCGCTGGATCACTGGCAGGTGGTAGTGCTTCTGGTTGGTGGCGTTGAGGTTGACTGCGATGATCAAGTCGCAATGGCTCGACACCACCGGCACGATCGGCAGCGGGTTGAGCAGGCCGCCGTCCACCAGCATGCGGTTGCCTTGCATCACCGGCGTGAACAGGCTGGGAATCGCCGCCGAAGCGCGCATGGCCTGGTGCAGGCAGCCTTCCTGGAACCAGATTTCCTGTTGGTTGGTCAGGTCGGTGGCCACGGCGGTGTAGGGAATCCGCAGTTCTTCGATATTGATCTCGCCGACGATCTTGCGGATTTGCCCGAAGACTTTTTCGCCACGAATCGCCCCCAGTCGAAAGCTCACGTCCACCAGGCGCAGCACGTCCAGGTAGTCGAGGCTCTCGATCCAGTTGCGGTATTCGTCGAGCTTGCCGGCGGCGTAGATCCCGCCGACCACGGCGCCCATGGAGCAGCCGGCGATACAGGCGATGTCGTAGCCGCGCCGTTCGATTTCCTCGATCACGCCGATGTGGGCGTAACCGCGGGCGCCGCCGGAGCCGAGCACCAAGGCAACACGTTTTTTCATGAGCTGATCCTTCGCAAAACAGTGGCCCACAATGCGCTTACCGGCCGAGGGCATCAAAATATTTTTCCAGAATAGCCATTACGCTCGGGTATGCTCTGGCGGTAGGCATTTCTGAGCAGGCACTGCTGAAAGCACTTTTGAATGGACACTTCTGATTTCAGGCGGCCCCCAAGGCACTTTTCCTTGGAGGCAACGTCTACAGCCTACGACTGTTTTTCTATATTTGAGGTGTCATTGATGAAAGCCTGGATGTGTGTGCCTGTGATCGTGTTGGCCCTGGCCGGTTGTGCCGGCAAAACCGCATACCGCGACAGCTGTGGCACGCAATTGGATGCGGCCTGGCACGAGTTGGATTTGGCCAAGGCCGAAGGCTTTGCCGGCACCGTGAGCTACTCTAAGGCTTTGTCGCTGTTAACCGGCGCCAAGACCCAGCAGCAATTCGAAGCGTTTGAAGGCTGTTCCAATAAGGCCGAGAAAGCGCGCTTCTACATTCGTGAGTCCCGCGCCGGGCGTTGATCGGTAAGCGGGGACTAGGGTTTCATCGTTAAGGGGGAAGGGATGTCAGCGCTGGTTGATCAGTTAGTCGCTCAGGTCATTGGCCTGGAAGTAGGGTTACTGAGCTGCCAGGCTCGCCTCGCCGCCGTTACCGACGATGAAGCCTTGCATGACCTGCGCACCACCGTGCGGCGCCTGCGCAGTTTATTGCGCCCCTTGCGTGGGCTACCGGGTGTCGAGCAGCTGGAATTGGCCGCCAGCACGGTCGGCCAATTGACCACGCCGCTGCGTGACCGTGAGGTACTGGCGGCGTATTTGCAGCAGCACGGCCATCACGCGGCGGCCGACCGGCGCCTGCGTTTGCAGGCCGATGCTTACCGCCAGGTGGCGCAAAGCCCGGAACTCGCGCATTTGCTGCTGATCCTGGATGCCTTCCCGCGTTTTATCCGCGCCTCCCAACACCAGAGACTGCTCAAAGGCCTGCGCCCGCGCATCGAGAAGCGTCTGGCCAAGCAGTCGCAGAAACTCGATGACGCCCTCAAAGACCCGGATCATGACCGCCACCGTCTGCGCCTGCTGATCAAGCGCGTGCGCTACGCGGGCGAAGCCTACCCCGAACTGGACAAACTGCCGGCCAAGGCGATGCAACGCCTCAAGCAAGCGCAAGGCGCCCTCGGCGATTGGCACGATTGCTGGCAATGGCTGGCCCAGGCTGAACATCAACCCGACCTGCAGCCGTGTGTTGCGGTTTGGCAGCGCACCATGGCCAAGGCTGAAGGCCAGGCGGATCGGGTGCTGGACAAGCTCAGCGCGGATTGTTTCTAAACCGGTCCGGCTTTTGGCCGGAATAGGCGCTGTGCCTGCTCAACCTGCTGGTTAAGATCCCGACATCGGTTTTCTGGATGTGAGGTTGCCATGCGCTTTTGTGATTTGCTCGATGCCGCCCGTAACAACCCGCTCGAAGTGACCATCCCTGCCGAGTGGGCGCAGGGCCGCGCAACCTTTGGTGGCCTGGTGGCTGCCTTGCAATACGAAACCTTGCGCGCCCAAGTGCCGGTGGATCGGCCTTTGCGCTCGCTGGCCATCACTTTTGTCGGCCCGGTAGCGCCGGATGTGCCCGCCAGTTATCAAGTCGAAGTGCTGCGCGAAGGCAAGGCGGTCAGCCAGTTGCTCGGCCGCGTGGTGCAGAACGGCGAAGTGGCGACCTTGGTACAAGCCAGCTTTGGCGCGGCCCGTGAGTCGGTAATTGATGTGTCGAGCGAAGCGCCGCCGGTGTTCAAACACTGGGATGAGTGCCAGGAACTGCCCTATATCAAGGGCGTTACCCCCGAATTCATGCGTCACTTGGCGATGCGCTGGAGTGTCGGCGGCCTGCCGTTTACCGGTAATAAATCCCGCGACATGGGCGGTTGGGTGCGTTTGCGTGGGGACGTGAAGGAAGAGCCGCTGACCGAGTCGCATATTCTTGCCCTGGTCGACGCCTGGCCACCGGCCTTGCTGCCGCACCTGACCAAGCCCGCGCCGGGCAGCACCTTGACCTGGACCATCGAGTTCATCCAGCCGCTGCAAAGCCTGACCACCCTTGACTGGTGCCAGTACTACGTCAACATCGAGCACGCCCGCGACGGCTACGGCCATGCCGCTGCCGCGCTGTGGAGCCCGAGCGGCGAGTTGATCGCCATCAGCCGACAGACCGTGGTGGTCTTCGCCTGAGCCTCAGAAGTGCTGGCTGCCCTGGGCTTCCAGCGTGCGGCCGTGGCGTTGCAGTGCTAGGCCCGCCAACACGCCGACGACGCCGATGGCAAAACTGGCCAGGCTGAAGCTGAATACGCCAGACACCATCAACAGAAAACCAATGATCAGCAAAGGCACGGCAATCAGTTGCAGGCCCAGGTTGGTGGGGTGCTGGTGAGCCTGTGGCTGAGTGCGCCATTGCCAGGCGGGGAAGTTGGGGTGACGTTTGCCCATGATGATCAATCCTCTGTCCGTTGAAACAACATGGACAAAGTTTAGGTCGCAGGCCCCTGGGACGGCGAATCAAGGCTCGCTATGGAGGCCATAGCCAGCCTTGTTTGGCTTATAGCTTCAATTGCCCGATCGCCTTGCTCAACTCCCCGGCCAAGGTCGCCAGCTGATTGCTGGTGGTGGCCGACTCCACCGTCTGCTGCACGGTGTTCTCGGTCACATCGCGAATGCTCACCACCGCGCGGTTCATCTCTTCGGCCACATGGCTCTGCTGTTCGGCGGCCACGGCAATCTGGGTGTTGCTTTCGCGCATCTGGGCCACAGCACTGGTGATTTCGGCCAGTGCGGCACCGGCATCCTGGGCTTGTTGCACACAGTCGTCGGCCTTGAACGAGCTTTCCTGCATGAAGTCCACCGCGTCGCGGGTGCCGGCTTGCAGCGCCGACACCATGCGGGTGATTTCATCGGTGGAGCTTTGCACGCGCTTGGCCAGGTTGCGTACTTCGTCGGCGACCACGGCAAAACCACGGCCCATTTCGCCGGCGCGGGCGGCTTCGATGGCGGCGTTGAGGGCGAGCAGGTTGGTCTGTTCGGCAATGCTATGGATCACGCCGACCACACCGTTGATTTTCTGGCTGTCTTCGGCGAGTTTCTGGATCATTTCAGCCGTCTGCTGCACGCCGGTGGACAGGCCGGCGATAGAGCGCTGTACCCGGGTGACCACTTCCTGGCCGCTGCCGGCGAGGGTGTCGGCGGTCTGGGACAGGTCGCGGGTAGCGCCGGCATGTTGAGCGATATGGTAGACGGTGGCGGTCATCTCATTGATGGCGGTAGCCGCCTGGTCGGTTTCGCTTTGCTGGCCGAGCATGCCGTGCTGTACCTCGTTCATGCTGCTGGCCAGGCGCGCGGCGCCGTCATCGAGTTGCTGGGCGGTGCGCGCCACGGTACTCACCACGCGCTGATAGCCGGCCTGCATGGCGTTGAAGGCGCTGGCCATCTGGCCCACCTCGTCCGTGCAGGCCAGGGGCACGCGGGCCGACAGGTCGCCGGTCTTCTCCACGTGCAGCATTACGTCCTTGAGGGTGTTGAGTTGGCTGAGCAGGAAGCGGATCAACAACTGCGACGCACCGAGCATCGCCAGCATGAGGATCAACACGGCCACGGCGTAGTTGGCGAAGCGTTCGCTGAAGACCTGGCTGAGGCTGCGGCCATAGGCCAACACGGCGATCTGTTGGCCATCGGCCCGTGTGACGACGTCGGCACCGATCAGTGGGTTTTCCCCGAGCAAGGGCATGTGATTGAGTTCGACCCAACCGCTGGCGGTGCTCAAGGCGGACAGATCCTGATCAGCCAACGATGGGATTTGGCCGCGGGCAAAGGTCAGCCAATGTTCATCTTTGGGTAATGGGGTGTTGGCCGGCCAGGCACCGAGTAATCGCGCCTGGGCCTGCGCCGAGGCCCGAGATGCATCGCTGCGGGCCTGTTGCTCGAGCTGCACGGCATAGAGCACCAGCAGTAAGGTGGTGATGAAAGCGACCGCATTCACGGCCCAGAATTTGTACTTCAGCGAGATATTGCTAAGCCAGGCACCCATGGAAGGTTTTCTCTGATAGCGGAAACAGCATTGGCAAGGTGCCATTATTGTGCCGCTACTCAGGAAAGCGTTTTTGACATGGGTCAATGCGCCGCATCATGTGTGAGCTGGCTTGCCTGCGATGGCATCAACTCGGTACACCTGACATACCAAGGTGCCTGCATCGCAGGCAAGCCAGCTCCCACATTTAATCGGGTATGGCTTCTGAGCTCACGTCGAACCCTGCGTTGCCACCGAGGGCAAACCGAAAAACGCACGGGAGCAGGCGGTGCTGTGCTCGGTCAGGTCTTCCGGCGTTTCATTGCGATGCAGTGCCACTTCACGCAGCACTTCGGGCAAATAAGCCGGTTCATTGCGGCCATTTTTCGGTTTCGGCCGCAGGGTGCGCGGTAGCAAGTACGGCGCATCGCTTTCCAGCATCAGGCGGCCACGGGGAATTTCTTTGACCAGCGGATGCAGGTGTGTGCCACGGCGCTCGTCGCAGATCCAGCCGGTGATGCCGATATGCAAGTCGAGGTCCAGGTAGCTGAACAGCGCCTGTTGCTCGCCGGTAAAGCAATGCACCACGGCGGCGCTGAGGTGGTCGCGGTAATCCTTGAGGATCTCCAGCAGGCGCTGGTTGGCGTCACGTTCGTGCAGAAACACCGGCAGTTTCAGCTCAACCGCCAGTGCCAGGTGCTCTTCAAGGACTTTTTCCTGCTGCGGACGCGGGGAAAAGTCGCGGTTGAAGTCCAGCCCGCATTCGCCCACCGCACGCACGCGGCTTTCGTTGAGCAACCCGCGCAAACGTTGGGCGCTGTCGCCGTTCCAGTCACTGGCCGAGTGCGGGTGGATGCCGGCGGTGCTGAACAGGCGTTGGCCGCTGTCATCGAGTTTTACGCACAGTTCCAGGGCTTGCTCGCTGCCTTCGACGCTGGTACCGGTGAGCACCAATTGTTGCACGCCGGCGGCGTAGGCACGGTCGAGAACGGCCTGGTGCCTCTCGTCGAAACTGGGGTTGGTCAGGTTGACGCCGATATCAATGAGTTGCATGGTGCTAGCTCCGCCTGCGGCCGGAAAGCATATCAGAGCTGTAGATTTATAAGAAAAACTAAGAACTACAACGCGTTATAGCTGTCTTTGAACGTCGCAAGTGACATTGTGGCTGGCCCGCCGCCTGCCCCGACGCCACCGTTGCGTGCCTTGCCAGCGCTTGAAGCGCTCTGTTTCTGACCTCCAGCTTCTCGTCTTTCACGAGATGGCTGGCCAGTATTCTTTCCGGAGAGCGGATGATCCGACCCTCGGCGTTGCTTATGTTGTGCCTGACGTTACTGCTGCCCATGGCGGCGGTCGCACGTCTCGACGGGCCGCTGGAAGTGACCAAGCCCGGCAAGGTTCGTGATTTGGCGCAGATCCGTTCCAGCCGCACCCTGCGTGTGCTGGTCAACCAGAGCCGTAACAGTTCCGGTGAGGTCCAGGGCCAGGCCATCGGGGTCGAATACCATCGTCTGCGAGCCTTCGAGCAATACCTGAACGGCCATGCCCGGGATGGAGAAGCAATCAACCTCAAGATTATTCCCAAGGCCAAGGACCAATTGCTCGGCGCGTTGGCCCGTGGCGAAGGCGACTTGGTGGCGCCGGGTGAATTACTCGATGTGAAGGCCGCGCACAAAATCAGCACCAGCGACCCGATTGCCAGTGGTGTGCCGCTATGGCTGGTGGGCGTGAAGGGTGAGCGGCGGTTTACCAAGCTGGAGCAATTGTCCGGGCGCACCCTGGCGTTGACCACCGGCAGTGCGGCGGCGGACGCGATCAATCAGGTCAACCAGCAACTGGCGCTGCACAAGCGCCCGCCGGTAAAGGTGGAGTGGGTTGACCCGACGCTGGCCGTGGAGGATGTGTTGGAGATGGTCCAGGCCGGGATCTTCCACCTCACCATCGTTGAAAAACCGATTGCCGAGCGCTGGTCGAAAATCCTGCCCAAACTGCGTTTTGATCGGCAGGTGGTGATCAGCGAGCCGGGCGACGAATACTGGTTTGTGCGCCAGGATGCCTCGATGCTGCGGGCCAGTATCGATCGCTTCCTCAAGACTTACCATACGCCGTCCGACCAGGACGTGGCGTTCCAGCGGATCTATCGACGTCTCTACCAAGTGCGCAACCCGCTGGCCCGCGCCGACCGCCAGCGCCTGGAGAAACTGCGTCCGGTGCTGCAAAAGCACGCCCGCGAGCAGGGTATGGACTGGCTGAACCTGGCCGCGCTGGCGTTCAAGGAATCCGCACTCGACCCTGGCGCGCGCAACAGCGGCGGGCCGACCGGGCTGATGCAGATCACGCCATCGGCGGCGCAGCGGGTGGGGGTGAACAATATCGAGAGCCTGGACAGCAATGTGCAGGCCGGTGCGCGCTACCTGGCGATGATCCGCCGCAAGTTCTTCGCCAGCCCCAAACTCAACGAGCGCGAGCGCATGGCCTTTGTGCTGGCGGCTTATAACATGGGGCCGGAGCGGGTCCAGGGTATGCGTGCAGAAGCTCGCCGGCGGGGCTTGAACCCCAATCAGTGGTTCTTCCAGGTCGAACGTATTGCCATGGAACAGGTGGGAATGGGCGGCGTCAGCTATGTTAATAGCGTGAACAAGTATTACTTGGCGTTTGATCGGGAGCGTGAATCCCTGGAGCCGTCGGCGCCGAAAATTGCCTCACGAAAATAATCGGTTTTATCGATAAGTATTAGGCGATTTTTGCGCTTTTATCATTGTCTGATCCGATTAATATAGCGGCCAACCAACCCCTACTTTGAAAAGGATTCTCTCCATGAGCCCACTGATCACTCGCATTCTGTCCACTCGCGCCGGTTACGGCCTGACCATCCTGCGAATTTTTGTCGGCATCGTTTTCGCCGCTCACGGTTCGCAAAAGCTCTTTGGCTGGTTTGGCGGCGGCGGCTTGGCCGGTACTGCGCAATACATGGAAAGCCTCGGCCTGACCCCAGGCACGCTGATGGCGGTGTTGTCCGGCGGTACTGAGTTCTTCGCCGGCCTGGCCTTGATCATCGGCTTGCTGGCGCGTCCAGCGGCTTTGGGCCTGACCTTCCTGTCGCTGGTGGCAATCTTCTCGGTGCATATCCATAACGGCTTGTTCATGGCCAACAACGGTTATGAGTTCGCCTTGGCCTTGCTCGGTGGTGCGTTGGCGGTACTGTTCGAAGGTGCTGGCAAACTTTCGGTCGACCGCGCCATCGCCCACTGATGACCCGCGTTACCTGCTGAAAAAGCCCGCCATGAGCGGGCTTTTTCATTGCTCGGGATTCTTGACATCGCCCCACCGGCTTCTCTAGGATGCTGCTCATGCGCCGATTTAAACAGCTAATTGCGGGGCGCCACTGGGACTCAATGCAGCCCGACAGAAGCATGCACTCATCAAGAGTCAGGTTTCGAAATACCGCTAAAGCGCTGGTTCGGTGTTGCCTCTCACCTGCCCGCAGACTTTTGAGGCAGAGACACGACACGATGAATGCACCACGCCCCCTCATACGCCTGGCTCCGATCACCGCGGACCTGACTCAACGCAACCCCAAAATCCTCTTGGGTGGCAAGCATCAGCCGACCTTGCTGCGTTACCTCGACGGATGGCCGCGCCGCACCGGGCGCCCTTCAGCATTTCTGATCCAGTTTGTGGAAGATGGCGACTCCCTGGCGCGTTTTGCCAGCAACAGCTTTGATCTTGCCGTTATCCAGGCACCCAGCGCGGGCGATGCCGAGGAAGTGATCCGCCAACTGACGCGCATCGCCCGGCAAGGGCTGATTGCGCGTCGTTGACGGCTGATCAGTGAACGACAGCCGCCGATCGACGACGCCGGTGGTAGAGGAACACTGCACAGGCGATCAGGCATAACGGCAGCGGTACTGCGCCAATCATCAGCAGCTTGAGGTTGCGTTCTGTTCGATGCACCGATGCATACGCCTGGACCTTGAGTGCCTGCAACTCCATGGGCAGCCGCAGGCGTTCCTTGTTGAGCGCCTGCAACTGGATATTGGTGTCCACTGCACGGGTGCCGAAGCCAATACTCGGTGGGTTCAGGCGTTGCCATTCTTGCTCGGTTTGCTCCAGCCGTTTTTGCAGTTCCCCGGCCTTTTGTGCATAAGCCTGTGCGGCCGCCTCGCGCAGTTGCTCCAGTGCGTGGGTGGACTGGCTGCTTGCACGGGGTTGAATGCTTGCGAGCACGTCGGGAGCCGCAAGGTTATCCAAGGTGTTCAAGACAAACATCACGTTGTTGTTGGGCGCAGAGTTGATCACAGCGTCCATCAGTAAATCGGTGTCCGCGACCACCACCACCTCGATCTGTGCGGCCTTTTGCAAGCCTGCAGGCTGCCCGTCAATGCCGTCTGGAAAGGCCGAGTAGGCGGGGCCTTCGAGGCGCGCCGCGATCACGTGGGGTTGCGTGGCAGCCGGTATCCCTTCAGCCAGTAAGTCGTCTGCAGACGTTGCTGCAAAGCGGCCTGCGTCCAGCAGGGTGGAGCGCCTGGAGCTTTGTAACAGAGGCGTGAGTGTGGTGCGGCTTTTCCTCACGCGCGACAGCGCACCGCTGCTTGATACGATGACTGTATCCAGTTTCCAGGCACTCACATCGTTGGCCGCCATTGCTTGCCGTGGCAGGTTCAGCTTGGCCGGGTGCAGTACTGCTGGCGCACCTGAACCAAATGCGTGATCGACCAGCAGTTTGTCCGCCGGCATCTGTATGCCCCAAGCCGCCAGTAGCCCGTCCAGCCTTGTGTCGACGGGTTTGGCGTCTGTCTCGGCCTCGCTCACCGGGTCAATAAAGAGCATCAGTTTGCCGCCCCTCAATACAAACTGGTCAATTGCATACAGGGTTTGTTCCGGCAGGGCGCGCGGGTGCACAAGCATCAGGGTTTTGATCGATTCGGGCACTGTCGGAGTGCTTGATGCCAGACCTGTCAGATCAAAATGCTGATGCATCTGTGCCAGCAACTGTTCACCGGACGCGTTCAATGCCAACCCCGTCAATACGCCGACGGTGGGGGGCTCGGGGTGCATCAGTTGGTGGATCAGATGGCTGATTTCGTACTCAAGCAAGGGCTCGTCATCCAGGCGCAGTACATTGATACGTTGCGCGGGCTGGCCTGGGCGGGTGCCGATGAGGCCAAGAAAGCCTTGCTTGTCATCCAATCCGAACAGGCCGGCCTTGTAGGCATCCTCTGAATAAGGAGTAGGATCTATAACATGTAGGTTAATCATGGTTGCTGACGCTTTTTCGAACTCTTTGAGTAAATCTTCCACTCGTTCGCCGAAGCGGTTTATTGCCTGGCTTCTTCTTGGGTCATTACTTGAGTTGAAGTAATACAAATCCAGTGGGTGTTCCAGAGAGGCAAGCAGTTGTCGCGCAGGGGGCGATAACGTGTGGATTTTCTGCTGTGAGAAGTCCCAGCGGATATTCGGTAGTTTGCCGACCCACGCGAGATTGAATGCAAGGAAAAGCAGCAATATGACCACCAATGTCATACCCGTACTCAGAGTAGAACGCATCGTTTGCTTTCCTTCTCAACTGGTTTTGTAGTTGAGCGTGACGGTGGATGCCGAGAGAAAGGCAAGGATCATGCTGATGTAGTACAAGCCGTCATGCAGCGTCAGTTTGCCGTTGTCGATAGCCCCGAAACGTGAAATCGGGTTAATCGAGACCAGGCTGTCTATGACCCAGATCGGCGCCTGATGCTCAAGTGCGTCGAGAACCGATGAAAGTCCGCTGGCGGCCAGTAACATCACCACCGTTATCAGGAAGACAGCCAAACGTTGGTGGGTCAGGGTAGACGTAAAGCATCCGACAGAAAGATAAGCGCCGGCCAGCAACCAACTGGCTAGAAACTGTGAAGCGATAACACGGTTGTCGGCGGTGCCGAGGTAGTTGGCGAGGATTACCAGTGGGAAAGTAAGCAGCAATGCGATTGCGCACACGACCCACGCAGCCAGAAACTTTCCGATGACCCGCTCTGCGCTGGTGATGGGCAGGGTTTTCATCATGTCGCGCATGCCGGCGTGGTGTTCGTCCGACCATAATTGCGTCGACAACATGGGAATCAGCAACAGGTAGAGCCAAGGGTGCAATTGGAAAAACCCCTGCAGGTCGCCGCTTTCCTGTTCCAGCCATTTGCTTGTGTACAACCCCAAGGTGGCGCACAACACTAAAAACGCGGCAATACCGAGGTACGTGCTGGGTGTACAGGCATAACTGGCCAGTTGGCGCTTGAAAATGACAGGCAGCAGTTTCAAAGAGTGACCTCGTGGCTCAGATGCTGAACGACTTCGTTCAGGCGACCTGGCTCCAGATTCAGTGACGTTATGTTCCAGCCGCGGCTGGCGATAAGTGCGTTGATATGGGGGTAGATGGCGTGCCCGGGCATCGCCAGAACCGTTACGGTGCCGGGCGCATGCCGGTCCTCTTCTATACCTGCCACGCCGGGTAATACGGCAAGGGCGAGTAAATCCAGGGGTGTTTCTGCGGCCAGCGTGACAGCTCGGTAATGCCGGGAGTTGCGCTGCAAATCGGGCAGCGGGGTGTCTGCCACAAGGTGCCCTGCAGCGATGACCAAGGCGCGCGTGCACAGGCTCGACAGGTTGTCGCAATGCCGGGAGGCGATCAGGACCGTCATGTCTTCGGTCAGCGACTGGATCAGGGTCTTGAACTTGAGCAGTTGATCCGTTGCCAGCCCCTCAATCGGTTCATCGAGCAGCAGCAGGCCGGGGGTGTGCAGGATCGCCTGGGCGATAGCGACTCTGCGCTTCAAACCGACGGAAAGCGTATCGATCGGTGCATCGAGTACACGTGATAATTCCAGGCGCATGGCTGCTCGATCAACCCGGCTGCGTTTTTCAGCACCGCTGAAGCCGCGTACGGCGGCAATGAAATTGAGCACGCCTTTGACCGACATCGTTTGATGGCTAAGGCCGTCCTGGAGTTGATAGCCGAGGGCTCTTCGCGCTTGCAGAGGATGAGCCTGGGTATCAAAGCCTTCGACAGTGACATGCCCGGCCGAGGGGCTGGCCAAACCGGAGATAACATTCAGCAGTGTGGTTTTGCCTGCGCCACTCTCCCCGAACAAGCCGATACATTCCTGGCGTTGAGCGCTGAACGAGAGATTAGTGATGACGTTTCTTTTACCCAAACGCTTTGTCAGGCTGCTTATCTCGAGCATCTTTTTACCGAATAAGTTTTGCGAGGCGTAAGAACTTGTACCGTCATGCACGGTAAGCGCCGAGAAAGATACGTTTAATCATTGGACTTGGGAACAAGGGGACATACTTCTCAGATAATTCCTACGCCGAATCGGATAACTTGCTGAAACAATTGCGTTGTTCCGAGGTTAGTTAATGGCCGGGTATTTATCTGGCGCTTATATAAGGTTTACTCTTTCGCAATAAGGCCTGAATATCATGATGCTTCTTCGCACGCTTGTTCTTGAACGCAGCGGTCAGGACACGCCGGTCAACGGTGCACTGCTTTGTGGGTTTGCCGTTGCACAGACCGATTCCAATTTTTTGGTCTATAGCCTGGATGAAGAGACCGAACCTGGTAACTCCAGGGTCTACATCGCGGCGCTACGCAAGAAACTCGACCGGTACTTCCTCGGCGGGGTCGAGTCCAAGGAAGACCTGCAAGTTGCCATGCAAGTGTTCAAGCAAATCCTGATGGTGGCCGCTGCTTCCGGGACTAAGAACGGCACCGTTATCGAATCCTCGGTGCCTTTTCATTTCATTGATTTGAAAGGCTGCAAGTTACCGCCCGCCAGGCCTGAGGACCATCACTCGATGATCATCAAGAAGGCATTGGTCATGAAGGTCATTACCCTGGGCATGTCGGCACCCGTGCTGCCGGCCATCGAAAGTGCTTCGTTGATCGTGCCTTCGATTCGCTTCTCGTCGCAGATGATTTCGCCGCCCAGGGCCACGAACCCAGCCAGGCCCGTCGAGCCGCCCGTTTCAGAGCCGGCCCAGGCTCAACCATTGGAGGCTCCCGCCGCGATAGCCCCTGCGCCAGAACCTGAACCTGAACCAGAACCCGTGCCAGTGCCAGTGCCAGTGCCCGTCGAGCTCAGCGCGCCACCTGTTCAGGTCGAGCAAGCAGCGCCTGCACCGCGCCCACCTGTGCCGAAGATGGAACATGCCTCGTTGGTTGAGGTAGACAGCACGTTGTCCAGCCTGGCAAAGGTCGCCCAAGAGCTGTCGCAACAGCAACTTGCGGTGAACGAGCGCGAGGAAATGCTAACGCAGTGGCAGGCACGACTCGAGCAGGAACAGAGTGAGCTGGACGAAAGGAGCCAGGAGTTGCAGCAACAAGCAACGCAGTTGCAGGCGCGAAACCTTGAGGTTGGCCAAAAGGCTGAGAAGTTGACGCTGGCGCTGTCGCAGGTGGCGGGAATACGCCAGCGCCTGCAGAGTGTACTCCTGGAGCTTGATCAAACCCTGGACGGCCAGGCTTGAAGCTGATGTGTTCTACGGTCTGGCTACTTTTCAGGGTTCATTTATCATCAACCCCAGCCGGCCGGCGCCAGGGCATGACGCCTTGGCGTATCGGCACCATTGGACACTGTCTGGGGATGCACGCGTTTGAGTACCAAGCTGATAACCAAAGAAGGTCATGAGGCGCTGAAAAAAGAGCTGGATTACCTGTGGCGTGAAAAGCGTCCAGATACCACCCGCAAGGTGACTTGGGCGGCGTCCCTCGGTGATCGCAGCGAGAACGCGGACTATCAATACAACAAGAAACTGCTGCGTGAGATTGATCGGCGTGTGCGTTACCTGCGCAAGCGCCTGGAAGACATGCGGGTGGTGGAGTACATGCCCGAGCAGGAGGGCAAGGTGTTTTTCGGCGCCTGGGTCGATATCGAAAATGAGCAGGGCGAGACCAAGCGGTTTCGGATCGTCGGCTATGACGAAATTTATGAGCGCATGGATTACATCTCCATCGACTCCCCGATGGCCCGGGCGTTGCTGCGCAAGGAAGTCGACGATGAAGCCATGGTGCAGACGCCAACCGGCGAGGTGTGCTGGTGGATTACGGGTATCGAGTATGTGAAGTAAACGCTGGCCGGCACGCCGTCGGGCGTGCTGGCCAGCGCTGGTTTTCAACCTTCGCGTAACACCGTCAATGGGCTGGCATTCAACGCGCGACGCGTACCGAATACACCAGCGCCGCCGATCAGCACGGCACCGATCACTGGCAGCAATAGCAACCACGCGTGCGGATGCCACGCCAGGTCAAAGGCGTAACGGTACAGCACCCAGGTCACCAGCTCGGTGCCCAGGGCTGCCAGCAAGCCGCTTACCGCACCCAGCAAGCCGAACTCGATCCGTCGCGCCTTGACCAGCAACTTGCGCTCGGCCCCCAGCGCCCGCAACAGCGCGCCTTGGCGAATCCGCTCATCCAGAGTGGCCTGCAGGCCCGAAAACAGCACGGCCATGCCCGCCGCCAGCACAAACAGCAACACGTACTCCACCGCCAGGGTCACTTGGGCGAGGATGCTGCGCAACTGCTCCAGCAAGGCTTCGACCTGCAGGATAGTGACGGCCGGGAAGGCCCGGGACAGGTCGACGATCTGTTGGTCATGCCCCGGCGCCAGATAGAAGCTGGTCAGGTAAGTAGCGGGCAGGTCCTTCAAGGTGCCCGGCTGGAAAATCATGAAAAAGTTGGGCTGGAAGTTGTCCCAGTTGATGGTTCGCAGGCTCGTCACCCGTGCTTCGCGGTTCTCGCCACCGACGGTGAACACCAGGTGATCATCGAGCTTCAGCTTCAGGCTTTCAGCGACCTTGGCTTCTACCGACACCCCTGGGATGCCATCGCCCGGTTGCTGTGACCACCAAGCGCCTGCAGTGAGGAGGTTGCCCGGTGGCAGGTCGGCTGCCCAGGTCAGGCTCAGGTCGCGCTGCACAGCGCGGTCACCGCTGGAGTCTTTGCTGACAATCTCCTGCACTGGCGCGCCATTGATGCTGATCAAGCGGCCCGGCACCACCGGGTACAGCGGCGCCGCTTGTGCTTGCAACTCCAGCAGGCGGGCGCCAAAGGCGTCTTTATCGGCCGGCAGGATGTTCAAGGCGAAATAGTTGGGGGCGTCCTTGGGTAGCTGGTTTTGCCAGGTGTCGAGTAATTCGCCGCGCAGCAGGGCGATCAAGCCCATGGACAACAGGATCAAGCCAAATGCCAGGGACTGGCCGGCTGCGGCCAAGGGATGGCGCAGCAACTGGCCCAAACCCAGGCGCCAGGGCAGCGAGGCGCGAGCCAGTAGCCGGCGCAGGCTTTGCAGTAACAACAACAGCAGGCCGCCAAGGATCAGCGCGGCCATCACGCCACCGCCGAGCAATGCGAAGGTCAGCACCAGATCGAGGCTCAGGCGCCACATGATCAGGCCGAGGGCGAACAGCGCAGCGCCATACACCATCCAGGTGCTGGAAGGGATCGGCAGCATGTCACGTCGCAATACCCGCAGCGGCGGCACCCGGCCCAACGCTGCCAAGGGCGGCAATGCGAAGCCGGCGAGGGCGACCAGCCCGGTGCCGATGCCCGCCACTGCTGGCAGCAGCCCGCCGGGCGGCACGTCGGCCGGCAGCAAGTCATGCAGGAAATAGAACAGGCCAAATTGCGCCAACCAGCCGAGCACGGCGCCGGTGAGGCTGGCTAACAGGCCCAGTACGCTCAGTTGCAGGCTGAACAGCAGCATTGTTTCGCGGCGTGACAAACCCAGGCAACGCAGCAGCGCGCTGGCGTCGAAACGGCGGCTGGCGAAGCGGTTGGCCGACAGCGCCACGGCCACGCCGGCCAGCAGCACTGCCACCAGGCTGGCCATGTTCAGGTAACGCTCGGCCTTGCCCAGGGCTCCGCCGATCTGCTGGTTGCCGTCACGCGAATCCTGCAAGCGCTGGTTGGCGGCAAGGCCCGGCTTGACCAGGTCGCGATAGGTTTGCAGTGCCGTGCTGCCCTGGGGCGCACGCCACAGTTCGCGGTAGCTCACGCGGCTGCCGGGTTGCACCACGCCGGTGGCGTCCAGGTCGGCGAGGTTGATCATCACCCGTGGCGTGAGGCTGTAGAAGTTACCGGCGCGATCGGGCTCGTAGGTCAGGATGTGCGTCAGCCGCAGGGTTTTCATGCCCACGTCGATGCTGTCGCCGACTTTGAGGTCCAGCGCCGTCAGCAGCCGTGCTTCCACCCAGGCTTCGCCGGGTTTTGGGCCGCCTCCTGCAGTTTCTGCGCCGAACGGCTGCGTGGCGCTTTTGAGTTCGCCGCGCAACGGGTACTGCTCGTTGACCGCCTTGATGCTGGAGAGCTGGATGCCATTATCGGTCGCGATAACGCTGGAGAACTCAACAATGCGCGCGTGATCCAGGCCCAGTTCGGTGCCTGACCTGATTTGCTCGAAGCGGGCCGGCGAGCTGCCTTCGAGTACCAGGTCGGCACCGAGGAATTCGGTGGCACGCAACAGCATGGCGCCGTTCAGGCGTGCACCGAAGTAGCCAATGGCGGTGCTGGCCGTGACCGCCACCAGCAGGGCGAAAAACAACACGCGCAACTCACCGGCGCGGGCGTCGCGCAGTAATTGGCGCATGGCAAGGCTGAACAGGCGCAACAGCGGCAAACGTGCCATCAAGGCTCCAGGGGCGCGACCATCAGGCCGGCTTCAAGGCGGATCAGGCGCCGGCAACGGTGGGCCAGGCGCTCGTCGTGGGTGACCAGCACCAGGGTCGTGCCGCTTTCTTTGTTGAGTTCGAACAGCAGGTCGCTGATGCGCTCGCCGGTGTGGCTGTCGAGGTTGCCGGTGGGTTCATCGGCAAACAGCACATCCGGTTCGGCGGCGAAGGCCCTGGCGATAGCGACGCGCTGCTGCTCGCCACCGGAAAGCTGGCGCGGCGAGTGGGTCAGGCGTTGGCCCAGGCCCACACGCTCCAGCAGGTGGGTGGCGCGCTCGCGGGCGTCCTTGCGGCCGTCCAGCTCCAGCGGCAGCATGACGTTTTCCAGCGCATTGAGGCTGTCGAGCAGTTGGAATGACTGGAAGACAAAACCCACGTGCTCGGCGCGTATGCGTGCGCGCTGGTCTTCGTCGAGGGTGCTCAAGGCTTGCCCGGCCAGCGTGACTTCACCGCTGCTGGGCAGATCGAGGCCGGCCAGCAGGCCGAGGAGGGTGGATTTGCCGGAACCGGAGCTGCCGACGATAGCCAGGCTATCGCCCTTGTTCAGTTCCAGGCTCAGTTCGTGCAGGATAGTCAGTTCACCTTCCGCGCTGGGAACCACTTTGCTAAGGTTTCGCGCGGTGAGAATGCTTGCGCCCATGGAGAATCCGATGCGAATGTGGTTTTTGAGTGCTGGCCTGGCCTTGATGTGCATGGCCCAGAACGCAGCGGCGGGTACAGTCCTGATCGTTGGCGATAGTATCAGTGCCGGTTTCGGGCTGGATACCAGCAAAGGGTGGGTAGCGTTGCTGGGACAACGGCTCAAGAGCGAAGGTTTCGACGATAAAGTGGTCAACGCCTCCATCAGCGGCGACACCAGTGCCGGAGGCCTGGCGCGGCTGCCGGCGGCGCTTGCAGAGCATAAACCGGATGTGGTGATTCTCGAGTTGGGTGGCAATGATGGCCTGCGTGGGCAGCCGCCAGCGCAATTGAAACAAAATCTTGCGTCGATGATTGACCAGTCCAAGGCCAAGGGCGCCAAGGTGCTGCTGCTGGGGATGCAGTTGCCCCCAAATTATGGCCCTAAATACACCACGGCATTTGCCGAGGTCTACGGTACCTTGGCCAAGGAAAAAAGCATCCCGCTGGTGCCGTTTTTCCTTGAGGGCGTGGGCGGCCATCCCGAGTTGATGCAGGCCGATCAGCTTCACCCGGCAGTCGGCGCACAGGGCAAGTTGCTGGAAAATGTCTGGCCGACGCTAAAACCGCTGCTATGACGCTTTTCTACCGGCAGGCTTTCGGCTAAGGTGGCGCCCCCCCGATCTGGAGCCCCCGATGTCGCGCCCTGCCTGGTCCCTGTTCAACTACCAACTGATCGAGCCTGACGAGCAGCTGGATCTGTTCGCCTGCCAGGAAGTCCGGGTGCATCTGGTTGCGCGTCAATTGGAGCTGGGTGGCTCGATCGACCGCACGCTGTGCGGCACTTTGTTGCCGGCGCAACCACGCTGGTCATCGGTGGACCGTGCGATTTTTCAGGACCAGCGCCTGTGCCCGCTGTGCCGGGCAATTCTCGAATCGCAAAAGCGTGGCACGCCGCTGATCTGGCCAGAGCTGCGCTTCGAGTAGCAGCGGGGCAGGTTGATGCCTGGATCGCGCTTCACGTATACAATCAGTGTTTTCCTACCCGTCGTTCTGCGAAGGATTTTCCGGATGTTGTCGCGCCTTTCCGTCGTTACCTGCTGCCTGTCTCTTGCTGCCTTGTGTGCAGCCGGTTCGGCGTCAGCCTTGCAGTTGCCCTTGCCCCCGCCGGGTGAAGACATCGTCGGTCAGGTCCAGGTGATCAAGGCCAAGTACGAAGACACCTTTGCCGACCTGGGCACCACCTATGACCTGGGCTATTCGGAAATGGTCGCGGCCAACCCGGGTGTGGATGCCTGGTTGCCCGGCGCGGGCACCGAGATTGTGCTGCCCACGCGGTTTATTCTGCCGCCCGGCCCGCGCGAAGGTATCGTGATCAACCTGGCGGAATACCGGCTCTATTACTATCCCAAGGGCCAGAACGTGGTGTACACCTTCCCGTTGGGCATTGGCCGTGAGGGCTGGGGTTCGCCGGTCGCGCACACCACCATCACCGGCAAAATCCCCAACCCGACCTGGACCCCGCCCGCCTCGATCAAGGCCGAGCACGCCGCCAATGGCGACCCGCTGCCCAATGTGGTGCCGGCCGGGCCGGATAACCCACTGGGGCCGTTCAAGTTCACCTTGGGCACGCCGGGTTACCTGATCCATGGTTCGAACATGAAATTTGGTATCGGCACGCGTACAAGCCACGGTTGCTTCCGCATGTTCAACAACAACGTGCTGGAGATGGCCGACATGGTGCCGGTCGGCACCTCGGTGCGCATCATCAACGATGCGTACAAGTTCGGCAGCAGTGGCGGCAAGGTCTACCTTGAAGCGCATACGCCGCTGAACGACGATGGCACGCCTTCGGTGGTCGACAAGCACACTGCGGTCATCAATGCCCTGCTCAAGCGCGAAGACCTGGCCAACAATTTGCGCGTCAATTGGGATCAGGTGCGTGATGTGGTGGCCGCCGAAGATGGCCTGCCCACCGAGATTGGGGTACCGGGTGCCAACACGCCGGTGGTGTCCAGCACGCCTATCGATCTGCAGCAATAAGCCTGTTCGATCAAAAGCCCGCCAAGGCCTTGCGCTATGGCGGGCTTTTTATTGCGCTGGATTCAGGGCTGAATTGCAGGCAATAAAAAAGCCGATCCAAGAATGGATCGGCTTGATAACAACCCCGAGGGATTATTACTTGCGGCTTGCTTTTTCAAGCATGCGCAGAGCGCGCTCGTTAGCTTCGTCAGCAGTCTGTTGTGCTTTTTGAGCAGCAGCCAGAGCTTCATCAGCTTTACGGTAGGCTTCGTCTGCACGAGCCTGGGAGCGAGCTGCTGCGTCTTCAGTTGCAGTCAGACGAGCTTCGGTTTCTTTGGAGACGCTGCTGCAACCGGTAGCCAGAACTGCGGCCAGAGCCAGAGCAGAGAATTTCAGAACGTTGTTCATCGTGTTCCCCTTCAAGGACTTTCTATTAAATGGCTACTTTCTCAGGGTGAGCTGATAGCCGGCGTACATACTACTCATTACTTGTAGTAAGTAAACTGACGTAGCGCAAGAAGCAAAAAAAATTCTTGTGCCGTATCTATTTTGGCTAATCTTTTGGAGGTTTGTATAAAAACTGCTCAAAAATTTTCATTTCGTCGGGAACTGGATCCAAGCTGAGAGGTCCGGCCAGCCTGTGTCAGGCTGGGTAAGCAGGTGTAAATTTATATATCTACGATGACACTTTTTTTCAGTTGGCCTTTGCCTGGCCCGGCATCTTTTGCGCATGTAGGCGCATCTAGAGGTGACTTTAAGAGCGGCAGTTCGTCTCAAGCTTCAACTGCCGGCAATGTTCAGGCTATCGATCATCGATTGATCGAAGCCCTTTCTGTAACCGCCAGCGGCAAGGGATGACGAGTGCGCCTTGAGCTATTGCAGCATTGGTGCCTACTATTCTCTACGTGCTGGTTGTGAGCGCTATAGGTTTTCTCGTTGTCGAAACCGGCACGGGGTGGCGTAGATGTTCCTTCGCCGGAAAAACATCGGTAAGGTAGGGGTCGAAATCCAAGACCCGCGAGGAGTAGTGATGAGCGAGGCGTTGTCCATCCACCATGACCAGGCTGGTCATCAGTTCGAGACCAATGTGGACGGTCATCGTGCCTATCTGACCTATATGGACCTGGGCAAACAGACCCTGGACATCTATCGCACCTTCGTGCCCAACGCATTGCGCGGGCGCGGCATTGCTGCTGCGTTGACCGAGGAAGCGTTGAAGTTCGCCGAAGAGGCCGGGTACACCGTGATCCCTTCGTGCTCTTACGTAGAGCGCTACATGGAGCGCCATCAGCGCCATGCCGCGAAGCTCTGAATATTGAGTGAGGCGGGGCGCGGAGCGTCCATGGCTGCATTCCCACGCAGAGCGTGGGAACGATCAATCAGATGCCGCACACAAAAACGCCGGGCTAAGCCCGGCGTTTTTGTGTGCGCAGTGTAAGGTCAGGTGCGTTTGCGCTTGGGCAACACGTCCTTGAGCTTGGCATGCATGCTGCGCAGGGTGGTCTCGGTGGCTGACCAGTCGATGCAGGCATCGGTGATCGACACGCCGTACTGCAAGTCGGCCAGGTCTTTTGGAATCGACTGGCAGCCCCAGTTCAAGTGGCTTTCGACCATCAAGCCGATAATCGACTGGTTGCCTTCAAGAATCTGGTTGGCGACGTTTTCCATCACCAGCGGTTGCAGGGCCGGGTCCTTGTTGGAGTTGGCGTGGCTGCAGTCGACCATGATGTTCGGCTTGATCCTGGCCTTGTTCAGCGCCTGTTCGCACAGCGCCACGCTGACCGAATCATAGTTGGGCTTGCCGTTGCCGCCGCGCAGTACCACGTGGCCATAGGCGTTGCCCTTGGTGGTGACGATGGACACGCCACCTTCCTGGTTGATACCCAGGAAACGGTGCGGGCTGGACACCGATTGCAGGGCGTTGATCGCAACCGTCAGGCCGCCATCGGTGCCGTTCTTGAAGCCCACGGCCGAGGACAGGCCGGACGCCATTTCGCGGTGGGTCTGGGACTCGGTGGTGCGTGCGCCGATGGCCGACCAGCTGATCAGGTCCTGCAGGTACTGCGGGGAGATCGGGTCCAGCGCTTCGGTCGCGGTCGGCAGGCCCATTTCGGCCAGGTCCAGCAGCAATTGGCGACCGATGTGCAAACCGTCCTGAATCTTGAACGAGTCGTCCAGGTACGGGTCGTTGATCAAACCTTTCCAGCCGACGGTGGTGCGTGGTTTCTCGAAATAGACGCGCATCACCAGATACAAGGTGTCGGACACTTCAGCCGCCAGCACTTTAAGGCGCTCGGCGTATTCGTGGGCAGCCTTGAGGTCGTGGATCGAGCACGGGCCGATCACTACAAAAAGGCGGTGGTCGGTGCCATCGAGAATGTCACGAATGACTTCGCGGCCCTTGGTCACGGTCTGCAGGGCAGCATCGCTCAAAGGGATTTCGCGCTTGAGCTGATCAGGGGTGATCAGGGTCTCGTTGGATTCGACGTTAAGGTCATTGATCGGTAAATCAGCCATCGTGTTACTCGCCAGGGTCACGGGTGCCGGCCGCCTGCTATCCCCGTGCGGCGGGCACAGCATGATTTGAATGCAGGGGGGAGGAACCTTAGCGCGTAACACGGGGCCGCGACAATGGGCAAAGCCGGCTTTAATCCAGCACCGGCGCCACAAAGGTGTCGTGGGCGAACTCACTGGCATGGCGTGAAACCCACTCACGGGCCATGGTCTCGAGCTGGGCAGGGGTTGGCTCGGCGTCTTCGTGCAGGCGGCAGTAGCGTTCGATCTGGCACACTTGCTCGCCCATGCGCGCACCGAACAAGGCATGTTCATCGGTAAAGGAAATGCCGATACGGTAGCCATTATCGACTTTGCGACACCAGGCCACATAGCCCGGATAACGGGCGCTGGCGCCCAGTGACGGGATGCGCAGATCAACCGCCGAGCCCTGGCGCCAGGCACGCGGGCAATTGCAGGCGACGCCGCCCAGGCCGATAGTGTGCAGGCGTTGGCGGGGAATAGCTGGGGCGGGACGTTGGATTAACTCGACAGCGACATCATCAGGGTGAGGTAAAAAACGACCCATGTACACGGACTCCGAGCACCGTCCAATTGACGGCAGTGGCAGCAGTATAGTGAAGGAACTGGAATTGACCGACCTGGATATTGACCAGCAATTGCTGGGATTGCCAGGTATTTCGCTGCTGGTGTTTACCAGCGTGGGCTGTTCCAGTTGCCGTTGGGCACGCCAGCAACTGCCCGGCTGGACGTTGCCGGTCGAGCGCGTGTGCTGGGTGGATGCCGGGCACAACGGCGGGGCGGTTGAGCGCTACCAGATCTTTCATTTGCCCGCGTTGTTCCTCGTGTGCGAGGGTCAATTCCTTGGGCAGTTACAGGCGCGTCTTACCCGGCCCGACCTTGCGGACGCGATTAATCAAGCACTTACCCGTACTCCAGAGGATCTGCCATGACAGCACAGTCGCCCCGCATCGGCATTATCGGCACCGGTGCCATCGGTGGTTTTTACGGCCTGATGCTGGCGCGTGCCGGGTTCGATGTGCACTTTCTGTTGCGCAGTGAATATGCGGCGGTCGCCGAGCATGGCCTGCACCTCAACAGTACTGTGCACGGCAAGTTGCACCTGCACCCTGTGCAGGCCTATGCCCAGGCTGCCGATATGCCGGCGTGCGACTGGCTGCTGGTCGGCACCAAATCCACCGGCAACGTGGAGCTGGCCCCAACCCTTGCCCAGGTCGCCGCACCGGGCGCCAAGGTAGTGCTCCTGCAAAACGGCCTCGATGTTGAAGACAGCCTGCGCGAACACCTGCCATCGTCGCTGCACCTGTTGGGCGGCTTGTGTTACATCGGCGTGCATCGTTCCGGGCCGGGTGTCGTCGAGCATCAGGCGTTGGGCCGGGTGAATCTTGGCTATCACAGTGGCACGGCGGCCAACGATGAGGCGCAGCAGAAGGCCATTGTCGAGGAGGGCGCCGCGCTGTTTCACCAGGCCGGCATCGAGTCCCAAGCCATGGCCAATGTGCACCAGGCGCGGTGGCATAAATTGGTCTGGAATGTGCCGTTCAATGGCCTCTCGGTATTGCTGGGCACCGGCACCAGCGCGATGATGGCCGATGAGTCCAGCCGCGAACTGATCCAGGCCCTGATGACTGAAGTGGTGAAGGGCGCCCACGCCTGTGGCCATGAAATTCCCGGCAGTTACGTCGAGCAAATGCTCACCATGACCGACACCATGGCTGACTACCTGCCCAGCATGTACCACGACCACGTGCACAAACGCCCGCTGGAACTGGCGGCGATCTACGCCCGGCCATTGGCCGCTGCCAAAGCGGCGGGCTGTGAATTGCCATGCATGCAGGCGCTCTACCAGGCCTTGAGTTTTATTGATCGGCGCAATCGCTGAATTGGGGAGAAACACTATGGCGAAAGGATTGGGCGACAAACTGGTGCTGGCGATTTCGTCGCGGGCACTGTTCGACCTGAGCGACAGCCACAAGATCTACCTGAACGAAGGGGTGGAGGCGTATCGCAAATACCAGATCGAACACGAGGAAGAAACCCTCGAACCCGGCGACGCCTTCCCGCTGGTCAAAAAGCTCCTTAGCCTTAACGCCAGCCTCGGGCGTGCCCGCGTCGAAGTGGTGCTGGTGTCACGCAACAGCGCCGACACCGGTTTGCGCGTGTTCAATTCGATCCAGCATTACGGCCTGGATATTTCCCGCGCCGCTTTCGTAGGAGGGCGTAGTCCATATCCTTATTTGGCCGCGTTTGGTTGCCATTTGTTTTTGTCGACCCATGCTGAAGATGTGCGCAGCGCCCTGGATGCTGGTTTCGCTGCGGCGACGATTCTGTCCGGCGGCGCGCGCCGGGCATCGAGTGAAGAACTGCGCATTGCATTCGACGGCGATGCGGTGCTGTTTTCCGATGAGTCGGAGCGCGTGTATCAGGTCGGTGGGATAGAGGCGTTTCATGCCAGCGAGCGCGAGTCGGCACGCGAGCCTTTGCACGGCGGTCCGTTCAAGGGCTTCCTGGCGGCGCTCAACCTGTTGCAGCGCGAGTTCGCGGACGACGCCTGCCCGATCCGCACCGCCCTGGTCACCGCGCGTTCGGCGCCGTCCCATGAGCGGGTGATTCGCACCTTGCGCGAATGGGACATCCGCCTGGATGAGTCACTGTTCCTTGGCGGCCTGGAGAAATCCGCGTTTTTGGAGGCGTTCGCCGCCGATGTGTTTTTCGACGACCAGGCCGGTCATTGTGAGAAAGCCAGGGAGGTGGTAACCACCGGGCATGTGCCCCATGGCATCAGCAATGAGTTGAAAATCCAGACCGAGAGCTAGCTGCTAAGCTCAATCAATCCCCGCCATCCTGGCAGTCCAGGAGGTTCTATGATTCGTTCGATGTTGTATGCCACGGACCTCGGTCTGTATGCGCCGTATGTCATGCAACATGCGCTGGCGCTGGCCCGGACGTTCAAGGCGGATTTGTATGTGATTCATGTGGTCGAGCCGATCGGGTTGTTCGCCGAATCGGTGTTGCAAAGCTACCTTGATGAGAAGGCCCTGAGTGAATGGCAGAGCCAGGGCCTGAACACGGTGATGGCGACCATTGAGCAACGGGTGCTCGACAGTTTTCGCGAGGAGTTGGGGGAGGGCGAGCAAGACCTGCAGTTGATTCGCTCGGTGCGCGTGATCCAGGGGGACCCGTGCGAGGTGATTCTCGACCAACTGCGTAAACTTTCCGTTGACCTGTTGATCGTAGGTAGTCATAGCCACACAACCGCGACCGCCACACCGCTTGGGCGCACGGCGGCGCGGGTACTGCAACTGGCCACAGTGCCGGTTTACATGGTGCCGTCGCTGCAGCGTCGACGCACTGATGACACGTGATGGGTAAAAACGATAAAAAGTTCTAGATTTATCTGTCTGACCTTTAATATAGTTATATACCGTCGCTGATACCCGTGGCGTCTATCCGCTTTGAGGGACATATATGAAGCTTCAACAACTGCGCTACATCTGGGAAGTGGCGCACCACGACCTCAACGTTTCCGCTACCGCTCAAAGCCTTTACACCTCGCAACCCGGTATCAGCAAGCAGATCCGCCTGCTCGAAGACGAGCTGGGCGTCGAAGTATTCGCGCGCAGCGGCAAACACCTGACCCGTGTGACCCCGGCCGGTGAGCGCATTATCACCACCGCCGGCGAGATCCTGCGCAAAGTCGAAAGCATCAAGCAGATCGCCCAGGAATTCTCCAACGAGAAGAAAGGCACCCTGTCGATCGCCACCACCCACACCCAGGCGCGTTATGCCTTGCCGCCGGTGATCCGCGATTTCATCAAGCAATACCCCGATGTGGCCCTGCACATGCACCAGGGTTCGCCGATGCAGATCGCCGAGATGGCCGCTGACGGCACCGTCGATTTTGCCATCGCCACCGAAGCCCTTGAGCTGTTCGGCGACCTGGTGATGATGCCGTGCTACCGCTGGAACCGTTGCGTGGTCGTGCCCCAGGGCCACCCGTTGGCCAAGCTGCCGAAGCTGACCCTCGAAGCCCTGGCTGAATACCCGATCGTCACTTATGTGTTCGGCTTTACCGGCCGCTCCAAGCTCGATGAAGCCTTCAGCCATCGCGGCCTCACGCCGAAAGTGGTGTTCACCGCCGCTGACGCCGACGTGATCAAGACCTACGTGCGCCTGGGCCTGGGTGTGGGTATCGTCGCCAAAATGGCGGTCGACACCAACCTCGATAAAGACCTGGTCGTGCTCGACGCCAGCGAATTGTTCGAGTCCAGCGTGACCAAGATCGGCTTCCGCCGTGGCACCTTCCTGCGTGGTTTCATGTGCGACTTCATCGAGAAGTTTGCACCGCACCTGACCCGTGAAGTCATGGCCAAGGCGATCCAGTGCCATAACAAGCAGGAACTGGAAGAGCTGTTTGACGGCGTTGAATTGCCCGTCCACTGATATTGATTATTGCAGGTGTGGCGAGGGAGCTTGCTCCCGCTGGGCTGCGTAGCGGCCCCAAAAAGCTTGCGGGCGCTGCGCACCCGAGCGGGAGCAAGCTCCCTCGCCACGGTAAGCCCCTGTGCTTAGAGTGGTTTACTTGGCCTCGGTAACCGTGAAGTGTTGCCGGGCGCCCGCCACCAGAATCTCCACCTCATCACCCTCGAACTTGCCCAGCAGGCTTTTGCCCAGGGGCGAGCGCGGGGTGATGACGGTCACCGGCTGGCCCACCACATCGACTTTCAAGCCTGCCGCATCCGGCGCCAGGAACAGCCACTGCTGGCGGCTGTTCTCGTCCTCCAGGCCTAGTAGCGTGCCGACCTCAATCCCGCGTTGATCATCGTAGGCGCGTAGTTGCAGGTTCTGGCACAACGCCAGCGCTTGCTTGATCTCTTCGACGCGTTTGGCTTGCCCGGCCGCGAGGTAGGAAGCTTCCAGCCCCAAGGTGTCGTACTTGTTCTCCGCGATGTTTTCTTCGTGGGTCGCGGTTTCGTAGGCGGTCTGTGCGGCACGCTGAGCGATGTCGAGGTCGACGCTGAGTTTTTCCAGGATCAACTGGTGAACGGCATGTTTATTCATGAGTGTGCTGGGTCATTCGCAAAATTGCAGGACATTCGCCTTGCTCTTTTCATTGGGCGCGTTCTGGTCTTGTTGCAGCCAGAACTGGCATTTGGGGTTAGACAGGTTGCGCGCATTGTTGCGCGCCTGGTCCAGGGTTTGTTGTTGTTCCTGCTTGCGCAGGTTCTCGGTGTATTGCTCGAACATACGGTTCGGCGGCTCCGGCGCCACGGCGGCCGGTTTGCCCATCTGTTGAACGGCTTGTTGAACCGCTTGAGCCACGGGTGCGAGGCTTTGCGGGAACAGGTAGCGCGAGACCAGCCAGGCGGTCAGCACAATGGCGATAAACCCCAGCCACAGGCCAAAGGCCACGGCAGCACTGAGCTTGAACAGCGACAACGGACGTTCAGACATGTTGGCCTCCTGGCAGGCATTGACGGCGTGGCGGCGATTGTCGCACAGCCACTGTGCAGAATAATCGCGATCAAGCCTTCTGCATCGGCGCATTTATGCGGACAATCGAGCCTTTGAATGTTGGAGCCCGGAATGAAAGCCCGCTGGGATATTTTTTGCAGCGTCGTCGACAACTACGGCGACATCGGCGTGACCTGGCGCCTGGCCCGGCAGTTGGTGGTTGAGCATGCGTGCGAAGTGCGCTTATGGGTCGACGACCTGCGCGCCTTCGAACGCATGTGCCCCGAAATCGAGGTGCAGCGCGATCAGCAATGGCAGGAAGGCGTTGAAGTGCGTCACTGGGCGGCCGACTGGCCGCAGACGCTACCCGCCGACGTTGTGATCGCCGCCTTCGCTTGCCAGTTGCCGCCCGATTATATGGAGTCCATGGCCGCGCGCGAACGCACGCCGTTGTGGATGAATCTGGATTACCTCAGCGCCGAAGACTGGGTGGTGGGTTGCCACCGTCTGCCGTCGGTGAAGTTCAAGGGCGTGCAAAAGTACTTCTTCTTTCCGGGGTTTCGTCCGGGCACGGGCGGGCTTTTGCGTGAAGGCGGGTTGTTGGAGCAGCGTCAGGCATTTCAGCATGACGGCGCAGCGCGACAACAATTCCTGCAGTCGATAGGCGTCGTTCCGGCAGCCGGTGCGCGGCTGATGTCGTTGTTTGCCTATGAAAATGCCGGGCTCGCCAGCTGGCTGGACGTGTTGGCGACGGATGGGCATGCCACTCATCTGTTGGTGCCGGAAGGCCGCATCCTCGGCGACGTGCAGCGCTGGCTCGGTGTCGAGGCGCTGGCGGTGGGCGATGTGCATCAACGCGAGGCGCTGACCGTGCAGGTGCTGCCGTTCGTGCGCCAGGAACAATATGACCGCCTGCTGTGGTGCTGCGACTTCAACGCCGTGCGCGGCGAAGACTCGTTCGTGCGTGCCCAATGGGCAGGGCGGCCGTTGCTGTGGCACATCTATCGCCAGGACGAAGACATCCACCTGGACAAGCTCGACGCCTTTCTGGCGCTGTACACCGCCGCGTTGTCGCCCGCCGCCAAGGTCGCTGTGGTGACCCTGTGGCAAGCCTGGAACGCTGATGGCGATATGGCACAAGCGTGGAAAATGCTCATGGAACACTGGCCGGAGGTACACCTGCACGCGCAAACCTGGTGTCTGGAACAAGGCTTGCAGGCCGATCTTGCGACGGCGCTGGTACAGTTTTATGAAAGTTGGATATGATACGCCACCTTGAATTTTGTAAATCCCATCCAAATTTCGGATATATGCAATGAAAACTGGTAAAGAACTGAAACCCGGTACAGTGATCCGTCTCGAAAACGACCCTTGGCTGGTTCAGAAAGCTGAGTTCACCAAGTCTGGTCGTAACAGCGCAATCATGAAGACCAAGCTGAAGAACCTGCTGACCGGTTACAAGACCGAGATCGTCTACAGCGCCGATGACAAACTGGACGACGTGATCCTCGACCGCAAAGAAGCGACCCTGTCCTTCATCAGCGGCGACACCTACACGTTCATGGACACCACCGACTACACCATGTACGAGCTGAACGCTGAAGATATCGAAGCCGTTCTGCCGTTCGTGGAAGAAGGCATGGAAGACGTCTGCGAAGCGATCTTCTTCGAAGACCGTCTGGTTTCCGTAGAGCTGCCGACCACCATCGTGCGTAAAGTTGCCTACACCGAAGGTTCCGCTCGCGGCGACACTTCGGGCAAGGTGATGAAGCCTGCCAAACTGGCTAACGGTACCGAGCTGCAAGTTGCTGATTTCATCGAAATCGACGACATGATCGAAATCGACACCCGTGAAGGTGGTTCGTACAAAGGTCGCGCCAAGAAGTAATTCTGGCCCAACCGTACGACAAAAAAAGCCCGACCTGGCGTCGGGCTTTTTTGTGCGCGTGTGTAAATCAGACCGTCACGTGCAGGCGCACATCGACGTTGCCACGGGTGGCGTTGGAGTACGGGCAGACCTGGTGCGCGGCGTCGACCAGGCTTTGCGCCTCGTCTTGTGCCAGGCCCGGCAGGCTGACGTGCAGGTCGATGTCCAGGCCGAAACCGCCGGGGATTTGGCCGATGCCGACGTGGGCGGTGATCGAGGCGTCATCCGGGATTTTGCGTTTTGTCTGGCTGGCGACGAATTTCAGCGCGCCGATAAAGCAGGCCGAATAGCCGGCGGCGAACAGTTGCTCGGGGTTGGTGGCCTGGCCGCCAGCGCCGCCCAATTCTTTTGGGGTGGAGAGTTTGACGTCGAGGATGTTGTCGCTGGAAACAGCGCGACCATCACGGCCGCCGGTGGCGGTGGCTACTGCGGTATAGAGCGTTTGCATGGTGTCGTCCTCTTGTGGTTTAGCGCTAAATGTTTGCGCGCTAAGTAGTTGGTAAGGCGAATATATAGCGCTAATATTTAGCGCGCAAGATAAATATAAAAAATGTTTTGTTGAGTACAAAAATCCCAAAATGTGGGAGCGGGCTTGCCCGCTCCCACATTCAGATTTTTAGTGTTTGGAAAATCGCGTCAGACAGCACCCTGCAAATTACTACGCAACGCAATCAGATCCGCCTGTAGCTTGCGCAACTGCTCAAGCTGCATACCGCTCGCCCCCAGAATGCACTGCGGAATCCCCATTGCCTTTTCCTGCAAGGCACGTCCCGCTTCGGTCAGTTCCACCACCACCACCCGCTCATCTTCACGCTTGCGGGTGCGGCTGAGCAGGCCTTCGGCTTCCAGGCGTTTGAGCAATGGCGTGAGGGAGCCCGGATCGGTGAGCAAGCGGTGGCTGATTTCGCCGACGGTCAAGCCATCCTCTTCCCACAGCACCATCATGGCCAAGTACTGCGGGTAGGTCAGGCCGAGGGCTTGTAGCAGCGGCTTGTAGACTTTGGTCATCAGCAACGAGGTGGAGTGCAGGGCGAAACACAGCTGGTTGTCCAGCATCAGGTTTTCGCACGGGTTGGGATTTTTACTCATGGTGCTGCCTTAAAAAGCGTGTATGCCCAGGAATCTAGCGGGCAAACCTTTAATGCGCCAGATAATTCTGGCGCAGCGGTCAGACCAGGCCGCTTTGCAGCGCCAGATCCCATGGCGGCACAGGGCTGAAACGCGATTTGAGGTATTCCAGCAGCAAACGGCTGCGCGCATTCGGTTGCTGTTCCAGGCGCAACGCGTAGATGCCAGCGGTTTCCGGGCTGGGCAGGCCTTTTTCGCAAAACAGCGGCAGCAACTCGCCGCGCACCAGGTATTCGCTGGCCAGCCACGTGGGCAGGTGGGCGATACCCAGCCCGGCAAGGGCGCCAGACAGTAGGGCTTCGGCGTTGTTGGCGCTCATGCGGATACGCCGCGGCCGGTAGAGGGTGCGGCGCCCATCCAGTTCGAAGCGCCACGCGAACATCGGCGCCAGGCCGTCCCAGTCCAGGCCATCGTGCTCGCTCAGCTCGCGTGGGTGGCTGGGCGTGCCATGGCTTTTGAGGTATGCCGGGCTGGCACAGGCGATGCGCACAATGCTCGCCAGGGGCGTGGCCACCAGGCGAGTGTCAACGATATGCCCGGCGCGCAGCACCAAATCGACTTTGCCCAGGTGCGCGCCCTGCATATCGACAAAGCTGTCGATCAAGTGCAGGTGCACATCGAGCCCAGGGTACACATTCAAAAAGTCGGCAATTACCGGCGCCAAGTGCCGTCGACCAAAGGCGGCCGGGGCGTCCACCCGGATCAAGCCTTCCGGCGCATGGCTCAAGGACACGGCTTCGGCACGGGCCAGCTGCAATTCGCTGACGATCCGCCGCGCCCGCTCGGCGAAGGCCAGGCCCGCCGGCGTGGGCAGCACCGCGTGGGTGCTGCGCTGGAACAGGCGGCTGCCCACCGAGCTTTCCAGGCTGTCGATGCGCCGCGCTACCGCCGAGGGTGTCAGTGGGTGGCGGCGCGCGGCGGCGGAAAAACTGCCGGTCTCCAATACATCCAGAAACAGGCTCAGTTGCTCGGTCAGAGTGTTGGGGTTCATGGGTGTGCGCTTATGCGAGATTGGCACAGCCATTGTGCGTTGCTGTGCGTTTCCACGCTATAGCCGACTGCGTAGCATGCAAGGCCTGGGCTTCTGGAGTGGTGAGCGGTGATGGATTTGGCGATGTATCTGGTATTGGGCGCGGCGCTCGGTACGGTCGGCGGGTTGTTTGGCATTGGTGGCGGGCTGATCGCAATTCCGGTACTGGGCGTGTTGTTCGGCCTGGATCAACAGATTGCCCAAGGCACGGCCTTGGTGATGGTCGTGCCCAACGTGATGCTGGCGTTGTGGCGTTACCATCAACGCAACCGGATTGAATTGCGTCACGCGCTGCCGCTGGGGGTCATGGGCTTCAGCTTTGCCTGGCTGGGTTCGATCTGGGCGGTGGGCCTGGACGCCGGGGCCATGCGCATCGGCTTCATCGCGTTCTTGCTGACGCTGGCGGCGTACAACCTGCTGCGCCTGTTCACCCGCAACGCACCGCCGACTGCGCAAATGCGTTATTCCTGGCCATGGCTCGGCGTGCTGGGTGCTGCGTCCGGTTCCATGGGCGGCTTGTTCGGCGTGGGCGGCGCGGTGGTTGCCACGCCGGTACTGACCAGCCTGTTCGGCACCACCCAAGTGGTTGCGCAAGGCTTGTCGCTGGCCCTGGCATTGCCCAGTACCAGTGTGACGCTGGTCACCTACGCCTGGCACCATGAAGTGGACTGGATGATCGGCGTGCCGCTGGCGGTGGGTGGCCTGCTGAGCATCAGTTGGGGCGTGAAAGTCGCCCATGCGTTGCCGGAGCGTGTGTTGCGCGGGCTGTTCTGCGCTTTCCTGGCGGTGTGTGCGGTGATGTTGACCTTTAAAGTCTGAAGCCTTCGACGATGTATTGCGCCAGGCATTCGGTGATCGGCGAGGTCATTGCCGGGTTGCGTAACAAGTGCAGGTTCATCGAGGGCAGTGGCGGGAAGCCGTCGTCGCTGCTCAGGATTCGCAAGTCGTCGGTCACCAGGCTTTCCATGCACACCATCACGGCCAGGCCCGCGTTAACCACCGCCTGGATCGCTGCCACATTAGAGCTGTGGTAGGCCATGCGATAATCACGCCCGGCCGCATCCAGCGCTGCGCGGGTCCACTGGTAGTAAAGGCAGTCAGTACCGGAACCGGCCAGGGGCAGTGCCTCGTGCTCGTCCACGCAGAAGCACGGCGCGGCCGCCCACACCATGCGCTCGGTGCGCAACAACTCGCCGATTTCCTTACCGGGTTCACGGCTGATGACGGTCAGCGCCAAGTCTCTGCGCTGCATCAACACCGATGACGACTCGCAGTGCATCTCGATCTGGATCAGTGGGTAGGCCTTGGAAAACTGTTTGAGAATGCCCGGCAGAAAGCGCATCACGTAGTCATCCGGCGTGCCGATGCGCACCAATCCCACCATATGCGGTTCGCGCAGGGTGTTGAACACTTCACTGTGCAGTTTCAGGATGCGCCGTGCATAACCCAGTAATACCTCGCCTTCCGGCGTGAGCCTTACTTGGCGGCCATCGCGCTCGAACAACTTGCGTTGCAGCACGTCTTCTTCCAGCCGCTTCATCTGCATGCTCACCGCCGATTGCGTGCGGTTGACCAACTCGCCGGCGCGGGTAAAGCCGCCCTGGTCGGCGATGGCGACGAAGGTGCGCAGTACGTCGGTGTCAATGCTTGGGTAGCTGGACAATTGATCAATCTCAGAGATGTATTGCATAAGAAACATTCGTTGGATTGATCATAAGGCTAGGCACACACTTGCGCCATCCCCACTGGAGGGCGAGAAGATGAAAGGTCAGAAAGGTTTTGTGTTGCTGGGCAAGCGCCCGTTTTCCGTGCTGCTTCGCAGCATTGCCCGCTGGCAGGCGCTGCATGAGGAGCGCCATGCCCTGGCAAGCTTGAGCGATGAAGCGCTTAAGGATATTGGGCTTAACCGCAGCGATGTCGAGCAGGAGCGTCATCTGCATTTCTGGCAAGACCCGCTGCGAAAATAAGCCAGGATGCAGTAGGGTGGTCGGCGAGCTCACACGGAGAGACCCATGCCCGTCGACCTGTCGTTTTCCCTCAAGCAAGCACGCCGCATGGCGCTGGTGGCCCAGGGATTTTCCGGGCGCCAGGCGCCAGCATTGATCAAGGCTGCGCACCTCAACCGTTTGATTGAGCGGTTGGGTGTATTGCAGATCGATTCGGTCAACGCCGTGGTGCGTTCCCATTACCTGCCGCTGTTTTCGCGCCTGGGCCATTACTCCCCGTTGATCCTTGAACACGCTGCCTGGAGCCAGGGCCGGCGCCGCTCGTTGTTTGAGTATTGGGGCCATGAGGCCTCCTTGCTGCCCATGGCGCTGTACCCGTTGATGCGCTGGCGCATGGAGCGGGCAAAGTTGGGGCAGGGCATCTATTCGCAGATGGCGCGCTTTGGGCGTGAGCAGCAGGCCACCATTCAGCGCGTGCTGCACACCGTCGAGCAGCAAGGCGCATTGGGCGCGGGCAGCTTGTCGACCCGCGAGGAGCGTGCCGGCCCCTGGTGGGATTGGAGTGAGGAAAAACACGCGCTGGAATGGCTGTTCGCCGCCGGTTTGGTCACCGTCGCGGGGCGGCGCGGTTTTGAGCGGCTCTATGATTTGCCGGAACGGGTCATTCCCGCCGATATTCTTCAAGCGTCTGTGAGCGAAGCCGAAGCTCAGCGCGGTTTGCTGCTGCACAGCGCGACTGCATTGGGCGTCGCCACCGAAAAAGACCTGCGCGACTATTTCCGCCTGGACCCCGCCGACAGCCGTGGCCGCCTGGCCGAGTTGGTCGAGGATGGGCAGTTGCAGGTGTGCCAGGTGCAGGGCTGGAAGCAGGCGGCTTACTGCCTGCCTGAACCCAAAGTGCCACGCAAAGTGCCCGCAAGCGCCTTGCTCTCGCCGTTCGATTCATTGATCTGGGAGCGCAGCCGCACCGAGCGTCTGTTCGATTTTCGTTACCGGCTGGAGATCTACACCCCGCAACACAAACGGGTGTATGGCTACTACGTGCTGCCGTTTTTGCACAATGAGCGGATTGCCGCGCGGGTTGACCTGCGCGCCGAACGCGCCAATGGGCGCCTGGCAGTGCACGCGGTGCACGAGGAAGAACCGGGGCTGGATGAGGAAGGGATGCAGGCGTTGGCCCTGAATCTGCGGCAGATGGCGGGCTGGCTTGGGTTGGAGCAGGTGCAGCTCAACTGCCAGCGGCCGAGTGCGGCGCGGCTTCGGGTGGCGATGTTGCAAATATGAGTTGTCGAGGGCTTTTGTGGCGAGCGGGCTTGCCCCGCGTTGGGCTGCGAAGCAGCCCCATTACAAACACCTCGGTATATCTGGAAGAACGGGCTGGCTGGTTTCAGGGTGGCTTCGCCACCCAACGCGGGGCAAGCCCGCTCGCCACAACAAGCCCATCAAACCCATGAGTCAGCGTTTGACTTGCTTTAAGGTTTCGGCAATCAGAAACGCCAATTCCAGCGACTGATCGGCATTCATCCGTGGGTCGCAATGCGTGTGATAACGGTCAGACAAGCCATCTTCGGTAATCGGCCGCGCGCCGCCAATGCATTCGGTGACGTTCTGCCCGGTCATCTCGATATGGATCCCGCCGGCATAGCTGCCCTCGGCCTGGTGGACCTGGAAGAACTCCTTCACCTCGCCAAGAATCTGCGCAAAGTCGCGGGTCTTGTAGCCGCTGCTGGCCTTGATGGTGTTGCCGTGCATCGGGTCCGAACTCCACAGCACCTGCTTGCCCTCGCGCTGTACCGCACGAATCAGGTTGGGCAGGTGGTCGCCGACCTTGCCGGCGCCCATGCGCGCAATCAGGTTGAGGCGGCCTGGGTCGTTGTCCGGGTTGAGGATGTCGATCAGGCGGATCAGGTCCTCAGGCTTCATGCTTGGGCCGACCTTGACCCCGATCGGGTTGTTGACCCCGCGCAGGAACTCGACGTGGGCACCGTCCAGCTGACGGGTGCGGTCGCCGATCCAAAGCATATGGGCCGAGCAGTCGTAGTAGTCGTTGGTCAGGCTGTCGCGGCGCACGAAGGCCTGTTCATAGTTCAGCAGCAGCGCTTCGTGGGCGGTGAAGAAGCTGGTTTCGCGCAATTGCGGCGAGCTGTCCATACCGCAGGCGCGCATGAACGCGAGGGTTTCGTCGATGCGATCGGCCAGTTGGCTGTATTTTTCGGCCAGCGCGGAGTTGGCGATAAAGTCCAGGTTCCACTTGTGCACCTGGTGCAGGTCGGCAAACCCGCCCTGGGCAAACGCGCGCAGCAAATTCAGGGTGGCAGTGGACTGGTGGTAAGACTGCAGCAGGCGGTCCGGGTCTGGCACGCGGCTCTTTTCGTCGAAGCCGATACCGTTGACGATATCGCCCCGGTAGGCGGGCAGGGTGACGCCGTCGATGGTTTCATCGTTGGCCGAGCGAGGCTTGGCAAACTGGCCGGCCATGCGTCCGACTTTGACCACCGGGCAACCGGCGGCGAAGGTCATCACAATCGCCATCTGCAGCAGCACCTTGAAGGTGTCGCGGATTTTTGCAGCAGAAAACTCGGCAAAGCTTTCGGCGCAGTCACCACCTTGCAACAGGAAGGCGCGGCCCTGGGTCACTTCGGCAAACTGACGGCGCAATTCGCGGGCTTCCCCGGCAAACACCAGTGGCGGGTAGCTGGCCAGGCTTTGCTCCACCTGCAGCAAGTGCGCAGCGTCCGGGTACTGGGGTTGTTGCTGGATCGGCAGGGCGCGCCAGCTGTCGGGGCTCCAGGGTTGGCTCATCATGAACTCGATAGGTTGATTGACGGTCGGGCGCCAATGTTAGCAGCAATTAGTGCGTGACCTGTTGCCGCCGCTTGGCCGACAATCGCGCCTTTGCCGTGCGGTAAACCCTTTAGGAGTAGTGATGAGCGAGGAGCGTGTCGAGCGCCTGCTGGCTGAAGTCCATGATGATTTCGGCATGATTCGTGTGCTCGAAGTGGCTGATTACCGTTTTCTCGAGTTTGGCGATGCCATCGAGCAAAGCTGCGTGTTTACCGCCGACCCGAGCTGGCTGGAGTACGACTACACCCGCGCGATGTTGATTGGCGCGTTGTGCCATGAGCAACCGGAAAGCGCGCTGTTCCTCGGCCTGGGCGCCGGTACGCTGACCCAGGCGTGCCTCAAGTTTCTGCCGCTGGAAGACGTCGAGGCCATCGAGCTGCGCCCGGATGTGCCGCGCCTGGCCATCGAGTACCTGGGGCTGGATGACGACCCGCGCTTGTACATCCGTATTGGTGACGCGTTGCAATTGCTCGATACCGCCGAGTCGGCCGACTTGATTTTCGTCGACTTGTATACGGATGTTGGCCCAGGCGTCGGGCACCTGGCCTGGACCTTTCTGGAAAACTGCCAGAAAAAACTCAACCCGGGTGGCTGGCTGGTGATCAACCAGTGGGCGACCGATGACGGTAAACCATTGGGCGCGGCGTTGTTGCGCGGGTTGTATCACCGGCATTACTGGGAACTGCCGGTGAAGGAGGGCAATGTGATTTTGCTGGTGCCATCGGAGCTGGATCAGGAACTGGATATGGCAGCGTTGTCGGACCGCGCCGAGGCGTTGGCGCCGCGGTTGGGGTATTCGTTGCAGGCGTTGATCAAGGCGATTCGGCCGGCGACCTAGTTGCCTGTACTGACGCCATCGCGGGCAAGCCCGGCTCCCACAGTTGAATAGCATTTTCCGGTTGAAATGCATTCCACCTGTGGGAGCGGGCTTGCCCGCGATGAGGCCCGCACAGCCTACTCAAATCCCCTTGAACACCCCCGGCCGCTTCTCAACCATCGCCCGCACACCTTCTTTGGCATCTTCACTGTTCAACAGTTTCTCCACCACCACCTGCAACCCGGCCGCCGCCACGGCTTCACCTTCCATGCGTGCCTGGCGCGCCGACATCAACGTCGCCTGCACGCCCAGCGGTGCCTGGCGGGCAATGCGGCTGGCCAGTTCGATGGCGCGCGGCAGCAGGTCTTCACTGGCCATCACTTCCTGCACCAGCCCCAGACGCAGCGCCTCATGGGCGTCGAACTCATCGCCGGTCAGCAGCCAGCGCATCGCGTTGCCCCAGCCGGCGATCTGATGGAAGCGCAGGGTCGCGCCGCCAAACGGGAAAATCCCGCGCTGCACTTCCATCTGCGCAAAGCGCGTATTGCTGGCACAGAGGTTGATATCCGCCGCCAGCATCAATTCGATGCCGATGGTCAGGCAGTAACCCTGGGCCGCGACGATCACCGGTTTATTGACGCGGGGGCCGGCAAACACGCCCCACGGATCGCAGCCGCCCAACGGTGGTTGCCAGCCTCCCGACATCACGCCACTGACATTGGCCAGGTCCAGCCCGGCGGTAAAATGCTCGCCGTGGGCAAATACCACGGCCACCCGAGCGTCGTCGTTTCGATCAAATTCGCCATAGGCCAGGCTCAACTCATTGAGCAGGTCCAGGTCAAAGGCGTTGCGCTTGGCCACTCGATCCAGCCCCAACAGCAGGACATGACCCTGTAATTCACGGCTGACGCGACTGCTGCTGGCTTGATTCATCGGGGGTGGCCTCGGGGGCTTGGGTAGGGTTTTAGACCAGTGGGCCTTAATGGGCAGGTGAACCGTTTAAGTGTTGTGACCAACAGGGCCGGGCCTTTGAAAAATAGACCTTGGCGCGGGTATACGCAAAGAAGGTGACGCAGCGCGGTATATCGGCACTTTCGGATAAAAAAAGCTCCCTTTTTCAGCTATTTCCGGTATAGTGCGCGCCGGCCTTTAACCGGGCCGCGTTTAGGTAGCGCAATTCCCCGAAGTCAGCTTCGGCTGCACGTCCGCACAGCGGACTCTCCCTTGACGAATCTTTTTCATTCATTCGTTTTCGCAAATCCCCGCCGACAAAGCAGCCAGGGCGACTCTTGAGTCTCAACACGGCATGCGCAGCTTTGGAGCATGGGTCTTTGCGGATGCACTTAGAGGCAGACCCATGACCCAGGAAACCGGCGGCTTCGCCGCTTTTAATCTTAACCCGAACATTCTCGCTGCCGTCATCGCGACCGGCTACGAAGAACCTTCGGCTATTCAGCAGCAATCGATCCCGATCATCATGGCCGGCCAGGACATGATTGGCCAGGCGCAAACCGGTACCGGTAAAACCGCCGCGTTCGCCCTGCCTATCCTGCACTGCATCGATCCTGCCAAGCGCGAGCCGCAAGCCCTGATCCTGGCGCCAACCCGTGAGTTGGCGCTGCAAGTAGCAACCGCTTTTGAAACCTACGCCAAGCAAATGCCAGGCGTAACCGTTGTGGCCGTTTACGGCGGCGCGCCTATGGGCCCACAACTTAAAGCAATCCGTAACGGCGCACAGATCGTTGTCGCCACGCCGGGCCGTCTGTGCGACCACCTGCGTCGTGACGAGAAAGTGCTGTCGACCGTGAACCACCTGGTTCTGGACGAAGCTGACGAAATGTTGAAGCTGGGCTTCATGGATGACCTGGAAGTCATCTTTAAAGCACTGCCACCGACCCGTCAGACCGTACTGTTCTCGGCCACCCTGCCACAGTCGATCCGTGCCATTGCCGAACGCCACCTGCGCGATCCGCAACACGTGAAGATCCAGACCAAGACTCAGACCGTTACCGCGATCGAACAGGCTCACCTGTTGGTTCACGCTGACCAGAAGACCTCGGCTGTATTGAGCCTGCTGGAAGTCGAAGACTTCGACGCCCTGATCATGTTCGTGCGCACCAAGCAAGCGACCCTGGACCTGGCCAGTGCCCTGGAAGCCAAAGGCTATAAAGCCGCTGCGCTGAACGGTGACATTGCCCAGAACCAACGTGAGCGCGTGATCGACTCCCTCAAGGATGGCCGTCTGGACATCGTTGTGGCGACCGACGTTGCCGCCCGTGGCCTCGACGTTCCACGTATCACTCACGTGTTCAACGTTGACATGCCTTACGATCCAGAGTCCTACGTTCACCGTATCGGCCGTACCGGCCGTGCGGGTCGCGAAGGTCGTGCACTGCTGCTGGTGACTCCGCGTGAGCGCCGCATGCTGCAAGTGATCGAGCGTGTAACCGGTCAGAAAGTTGCCGAAGTCCGCCTGCCGGATGCCCAGGCCGTTCTCGATGCTCGCATCAAGAAACTGACCAACAGCTTGTCGCCGCTGGTGGCTGACGCTGAATCGACCCACGGCGACCTGCTGGACCGCCTGACTGCCGATATCGGTTGCACCCCACGTGCCCTGGCTGCAGCTCTGCTGCGCAAAGCCACCAACGGTCAGGCCCTGACCCTGGCAGCGATCGAGAAAGAACGCCCACTGGTACCGAACAACGCGCCACGCGGTGATCGTCCAGAGCGTACCGGTGACCGTCCAGACCGTGGTGATCGTGAGCGTCGCGCTCCGGTTCCATTGGCTGAAGGTCGTGCTCGCTGCCGTACCGCGCTGGGCGCGCGTGATGGCATCGCTGCCAAGAACCTGCTGGGCGCTATCCTCAATGAGGGTGGCCTGGCACGTGAAGCCATCGGTCGCATCCAGGTTCGTGACAGCTTCTCCCTGGTGGAGCTGCCGGAAGACGGCCTGGAAAAACTGCTGGCCAAGCTCAAAGACACTCGCGTTGCCGGTAAGCAGCTGAAGCTGCGTCGCTACCGCGAAGATTGATCCGCCCTTGGGCTGATTGATCGCAGATAAAAAATCCCCGACTGGTTCGGGGATTTTTTATGCCTGGCATTTCTTTCGGATCAGCACCCGATCAAATGTGGGAGCTGGCTTGCCTGCGATAGCGGTGTATCAGTGGCAAATAGGCTAACTGAACCACCGCTATCGCAGGCAAGCCAGCTCCCACCTTTAGATTTCTGTTAGCCGAAACGATAGATGTCCATCCCCAGAGCGCCCAAGGTGAACCCCTGATGCGCCACACTGAAATCGCCTCCGGCGCCCCGTGCAAAGTACAACGGCAACAAATGCTCATCGCTGGGATGGCTGCGCACGGCATGCGGCGCCTGGCGGCGGTAGTCGTGCAGGGCCGCTTCATCGTTGGCGGCAAGTTTATCCACCACCCAATCGCGAAAATCCCGCGCCCACGGCTCGATGCTCTCAGGGCCGGCGCGCCAGTTCAGCTCACCCAGGTTATGGGTGATGCTGCCGGAGCCGATCAACAGCACACCCTGTTCGCGCAGGCTCGCCAGGGCATGCCCGACTCGGGTTTGCAACGCCGGGCCCATGCGGCTAGGCAAGGAAACCTGCACCACTGGAATATCCGCCGCCGGGTACATCAGTGACAGCGGCACCCAGGTGCCGTGGTCGAAGGGGCGGCGTTCATCGAGTTGCGCGTCGAGGCCATCGGCTTGCAGCAGCCCGACGATTTGCGCGGCCAGCTGCGGGTTGCCCGGCGCCGGGTACTGCACGGCAAACAGTTCGGGAGGGAACCCACCGAAGTCGTGCCAGGTTTGCGGGGCGGCGCTGCCAGTGACGAGTAATTGGTCGCTTTCCCAGTGCGCCGATACCACCACAATCGCCTTTGGCCGTGGCAGTTCAGCCGCCAAACGGCGCAGCGCCGGGCCACTGGCACCGGGTTGCAGGGCGAGCATGGGCGAACCGTGGGAGATAAACAGGCTGGGGAGCATAAGTCGGGTCCTGAGGGTTAACATAGGCCCATCTTCAATCAGATCATTGATCTAAATCTAATATAAGTTTTAGCGCCTTTTGATCGAATTTTCAGGGTGATTTATGGAGCCTAAGTTTTGGCAAGAGCGCTGGGCGCGCAATCAGATTGGCTTTCACCTGCCTGACGTCAACCCTTACCTGCAACGGCATTGGCCGAAACTGGTACTGCCGGTTGGCGCAAAAGTGCTGGTGCCGTTGTGTGGCAAGAGCCTGGATATGATCTGGCTCGAAAGCCATGGGTATCGCGTAATGGGCGTGGAATTGTCGGAGCAGGCGGTTGAAGCCTTCTTCAATGAGCAATCGTTGACGCCGCATATCCGCCAGCAAGGCGCGTTCAAGGTGTATGCGTCCGGCTTGATCGAGGTGTGGTGCGGCGACTTCTTCGCTGTCGACGCCGAGGCGGTGAGCGATTGCACTGCACTCTATGATCGCGCGGCGTTGATCGCTCTGCCGCCACTGATGCGGGCGCAATACGCTGAGCACCTCAATACGCTTCTGCGTCCGGGTTGCAAGGGGCTGCTGATCACCCTGGACTATGATCAGACGCAGAAGGCTGGGCCGCCATTTGCGGTGGCTGACGAAGAAGTCAGGGTATTGCTGGGCTTGCGTTGGAGCCTGACTGTACTTGAAGAGCAAGACATCCTGGGCGAGAGCTGGAAGTTTGTGCAGGACGGCGTTACGCGGCTGGAGGAGCGTGTGTATCAACTGACTCTGCGTTGACTATTGCATCGCCATCGCGGGCAAGCCCAGCTCCCACAGTGAATGCGTTCCAATGTGGGAGCCGGGCTTGCCCGCGATGGCGTTATCAGCACCTACAAAAAAGGGGCGATCAAATCGCCCCTTTCTGTGTCGCATCAGCCCCGACGACGCAGCGCGTCGATACGCTCCTCCAGTGGCGGGTGGCTCATGAAGAAGCGGGCAAAGCCTTGCTTGATGCCACCGTTGATGCCAAACGCGGTCAGGCTGTCGGGCATGTGTACCGGCAGGCCCTGTTCGGAGCGCAGGTGTTGCAGCGCTGCGATCATTGCACCGGTGCCGGCCAGGCGGGCGCCGGCTTCGTCTGCGCGGAACTCGCGTTTGCGTGAGAACCACATGGTGATCGCACTGGCCAGGAAGCCCAGCACCACTTCAGCAAAGATGGTCGCCACGAAGTAAGCGATACCACGGCCTTCTTCGTTCTTGAAGATCACCTTGTCGACAAAGTTGCCGATGATCCGTGCGAAGAACATCACGAAGGTGTTCACCACGCCTTGTACCAGCGCCAGGGTGACCATGTCGCCATTGGCTACGTGGCCGATCTCGTGGGCCAGCACGGCCTTCACTTCGTCGTAGGAGAAGCGTTCGAGCATGCCCTGGCTCACCGCAACGAGCGCGTCGTTCTTGTTCCAGCCGGTGGCGAAGGCGTTGGCTTCATAGGCGGGGAAGATCCCGACCTCAGGCATCTTGATGCCGGCCTCGCGGGACAGTTGCTCAACGGTTTGCAGCAACCATTGTTCATGCCGGGTGCGTGGCTGGGTGATGACCTGGGTGCTGGTGCTCATCTTCGCCATCCATTTGGAGATGAACAGCGAAAACAGCGAGCCGGCAAAACCAAAGACCGCACAGAAAACCAGCAGCTGATTGAGGTTCAGATCAACCCCGTTGGCCGCCATGAACCCGTTGAAGCCGAAAAGGCTCAGGGTGATGCTGGCAATCAGCACGACCGCCAGGTTAGTGGCCAAGAACAGCAGGATGCGCATCATGGTTGTAGAGTTCTCCTCATGCTTAATATGTCGCGTACTGCGGGGTATATAAGGTGCGGCCTAAGGTGATTCAACCGAGCGACTATTTCAAACTGTGTCCTACAGCATCAATGTAGAGCCTTGAAGGGAATTTCTGACCTGGAAAGTGACGGGTGATCACCCCGCTCATGGCTTGGCGCCCTGTAATTACAAGGGGTTGACCGGTGCGTGGTGTGCAGCGGCGAGCGAGGAGGGAAGGCAGGCTAGAGAAGTGTTGCCAGATACTCGCTGTACGACCGAATGGCGGTCGTACCGCGACTTTTAGGTTACTGGCGATAGGACTTGAGGAAGTTGCCGATGCGACCAATGGCCATGTCCAGGTCATCCACACGCGGCAAGGTCACCACGCGGAAGTGATCCGGCCACGGCCAGTTGAACGCCGTTCCCTGCACCACCAGCAGCTTTTCCGACAGCAGCAGGTCGAGCACGAATTTCTCGTCGTTGAGGATCGGGCAGACTTTCGGGTCGATGCGTGGGAAGGCATACAACGCGCCCATGGGTTTCACGCAGCTGACGCCCGGGATCGCGTTGAGCAGTTCCCAGGTGCGGTTGCGTTGCTCCAATAGACGGCCCTGGGGCAAGACCAGGTCGTTGATGCTCTGGTAGCCGCCGAGAGCGGTTTGGATCGCATGTTGGCTCGGCACGTTGGCGCACAGGCGCATATTGGCGAGCATGTCGATGCCTTCGATGTAGCTCTGGGCATTGTGCTTGGGGCCCGAGATGGCGATCCAGCCGGAGCGGAAACCCGCCACCCGGTAGGACTTGGACAGGCCATTGAAGGTCAGGCACAGCAGGTCCGGTGCCAGGGAGCCGGTGCAGATGTGCACGGCGTCGTCGTAGAGAATCTTGTCGTAGATCTCGTCGGAGAACACCACCAGGTTGTGCTGGCGCGCCAGTTCGAGCATGCCCAGCAACACTTCTTTGGAATACACGGCGCCGGTGGGGTTGTTCGGGTTGATGATCACCAGGGCCTTGGTGTTCGGGGTGATCTTGGCCTTGATGTCGGCCAGGTCCGGGAACCAGTCCGCGCCTTCATCGCACAGGTAGTGCACCGGGTGGCCGCCGGCGAGGGTCACGGCAGCGGTCCACAGCGGGTAGTCGGGCGCCGGCACCAGCACTTCATCGCCATTGTTGAGCAAGGCCTGCATGGACATCACGATCAGCTCGGACACGCCATTACCCAGGTAGATGTCTTCGATGCCGACACCTTCGACCTGCTTTTGTTGGTAGTACTGCATCACGGCTTTACGCGCGCTGAACAGGCCCTTGGAGTCGCTGTAGCCCTGGGCTGTCGGCAGGTTGCGGATCACGTCCTGGAGGATTTCGTCCGGCGCTTCGAAACCAAAAGGCGCCGGGTTGCCAATGTTCAGCTTGAGGATGCGATGGCCTTCCTCTTCCAGGCGTTTGGCGTGCTTGAGCACTGGGCCGCGAATGTCGTAGCAGACGTTGGCGAGCTTGTTCGATTTGCTGACCTGCATGGCGATGTGATCCTGAAAATGAACGATCCAGACGGCGTGGACACTACCGTACTGCGAAACCTGCGGGGCTCGCACCCATAAATACGTTTGAATGCCGGTAGCGCGGGTGCCAGACTGGCGTTTTGAAGAGGCGCAATCATACGTGCCGCCTGATCCATGGAAAAGACACAGATCAGGGTTTTTCAGTTGCCGAGGTGTATCGATGGATAAGTTGCAGAAAACCGTTGAAGAATGGAAGGCGATGCTCGATCCGGAGCAGTACAACGTGTGCCGTCTCAAAGGCACCGAGCGACCTTTCAGCGGCAAATACAATGCCACCAAGACTGATGGCGTGTACCACTGCATTTGCTGCAATGAGCCGCTGTTCGATTCCACCACCAAGTTTGATTCCGGCTGCGGCTGGCCGAGTTTCTACGCGCCGATTGCCGACAGCGCGATGATCGAGATCCGTGACATCAGCCACGGCATGATCCGCACCGAAGTCACCTGTGCCAAGTGCGACGCGCACCTGGGGCATGTGTTCCCGGACGGTCCGCCGCCCACCGGCCTGCGTTACTGCATCAACTCGGTGTGCCTGGACCTCGTTCCACGCTGACTGATCGTTCCCACGCTCCGCGTGGGAACGCCTCCTGTGACGCTCCGCGTCACGACTTTAGAAGCGAACGCAGAGCGTTCTGGGCTGCATTCCCACGCGGAGCGTGGGAACGATCTATGTGCAGGCATCACTGCGGTCAATTAAATTGCACGCAATTGAATTGCCTACTACCTTTATAGCTCTTTATCCGTATCCGAGGCGCTGCCATGAGCGACAACCTGCTGAGCATCCCGTGCACCACCATCAAGGGTGAGCAAAAGACCTTGGCCGATTTTGCCGGCAAGGCCATTTTGGTGGTCAACACTGCCAGCAAATGTGGTTTCACCCCACAATACAAAGGCCTGGAGCAGGTTTGGCAGCAGTACAAGGACCAGGGTCTGGTGGTGCTGGGCTTTCCCTGCAATCAGTTCGGCAAACAGGAGCCAGGCAACGAAGGGGCGATTTCCGAGTTCTGCGAGCTGAACTTCGGCGTCAGCTTCCCGCTGTTCAAGAAGATCGACGTGAATGGCAGCGACGCCCACCCACTGTTCGTGCAACTTAAAAAACAAGCGCCGGGGATGCTGGGCTCCAAAGGTATCAAGTGGAACTTCACCAAATTTCTGATCGGCCGTGATGGCAAGGTGGTCAAGCGTTTTGCCCCGACCACCAAGCCCGAAGCCCTGACCCAAGAGATTGAAGCCCTGCTCAAATGACCGACTTGCCCCGCGTGTCCCTGGCGCTGGACGACCAGCTGTGTTTCAAGCTCTATGCCGCGTCCCGAGCGGTGACGCGGGCTTACAAGCCCATGCTCGATCAGTTGGGCCTGACCTACCCGCAATACCTGGCGATGCTGGTGTTGTGGGAATGGCACTGCGCGACCCCAACGCAACCCACGGTCAAGGCCCTGGGCGAGCGCCTGATGCTGGACTCTGGCACGCTGACGCCGCTGCTTAAGCGCCTGGAACAGCTGGCGCTGGTGCAGCGCCGGCGCAGCGCGCTGGATGAGCGCGAGGTGCATCTGAGCCTGAGCCCCGCGGGCGTACAGTTGCGCGACCAGGCCCATGCCCTGAAAACCCGGCTGCTGTGCGACAGCGGTGTGGACCTGAACCAGGCCGACGTGTTGCGCAATGGTCTGGACGAGCTGCTGGCGCAGATCAAAAACTTGTCGAGTTCGGCACCCACAGGTCCAGCAGGGCTTTGAGCTCTTCGCGACGAAACGGTTTGGCCAGGTAGTCATCCATTCCCGCCGCCCGGCAGCGCTCGCGTTCTTCCGCCAGGGCGTTGGCGGTCAGGGCGACGATAGGCAGCTCCGGCCAGCGCCCGCTGCGGCGAATCTGCCGGCTGGCCTCGTAGCCGTCCATCACCGGCATATTGCAGTCCATCAACACCATGTCGAAGCGCTGCTCCTCCAGCAACTTGAGCGCCTCGCCGCCATGGGCAGCCACAATCACTTCGCAGCCGAGCTTGCTGAGCATGCCCTTGGCTACCAATTGATTGACCGGGTTGTCCTCCACCAGCAGGATGCGCGCGCGATGTGCCAGGGGCACGGCTTCCATCTGGACAGGGTCGAGGATCAGTTGCGCCTCGCTGCGCAGGTTGCGCTGCAGAATCTGATACAGCGCGTTGCGGCTCAACGGGCGTGCCTGTTGCTGCAGCGGCATCAGAGCCGCGACTTCTTCGCTGGGCATGAAGTTGCCATAGGCCGTCACCAGCAGGATCGGCGCGCTGATGCCTGGGCGCAGGCGGAACAGGCACTCCGGGCAATCGGTGATCAGCAGGTCGGGGGCCAGCCCGGTCAGGTCGTCATCCTGGGAGTAACAGCGCAGCGCCAGCCCCCAAGCCGGCAGCAAGGTGCCGAGCAATTCCGCCAGGCCACTCCCGGTGTTGGTGATGGCGATGACTTCGCCCAACAGCGGCGCTTGTCGTGCGGCCGGCAAATGTGTGGGCAGCGGCAGGTCGGCGCAGAACTGGCTGCCAAAACCGACTTCCGAGCTGATGCTCAAGCGGCCCTTCATCGCTTCACACAGGTTATGCGTCAACGCCAGCCCCAGCCCGGTGCCGCCGAACTGGCGTGTGATACCCGCACCGGCCTGGGTAAACGGCTGGAATATTTTCACCTGCGCTTCCTGGGCAATGCCGATGCCGGTGTCACAGACTTCGATTTTTACCCGGCCATCCTCGGCACTGAGGCGCACGTCCACACGCCCGAAGCGGGTGAACTTCAAGGCATTGGAAAGCAGGTTGCTGACGATTTGCCGCACCCGTGTCGGGTCGCCAATCACCTGCGCAGGAAACAGCGGGTCGATCAGGCAGGTCAACTCGACACTCGGCGCCGCGTTCTGCGACAGCAGGTTGGCGGTGTCTTCCACCAATGAGCCGAGGTCGAACGGGATGCGTTCGAGCTCCAACTGGCCGGCGTCGAATTTCGACAGGTCGAGGATATCGTTGAGCAGTTCCACCAGCACCTTGCCCGAATCGTGGGCGATGGACAGTTGCTGGCGTTGTTCGGTGTTCAGCGGGCTGTCGAGCGACAGCGCGATCATGCCCAGCAAGCCATTGAGCGGCGTGCGGATCTCATGGCTCATATTGGCCAGGAACGCGGCGCGCGCCTGGGCCATGGCCAGGGCGGTCAATTTGGCGGCTTCGAGTTCATCGTTGGATTGGCTCAAGCGCTGGTTGCTGGCCTTAAGCTCCAGAGTGCGTGCCGAGACGATATCTTCCAGTTGGCCCAGGTACTCGGTGAGGCGGTCCTCGGCATGGCGCCGTTGCTGGATTTCGGTCTGCATGTTTTCGAATTGCTGGTTGGCGACGTTCACCAGCACGCCGATTTCATCGTTTTCGTGACCTGGCGGGCAATCCAGGCGGGCCTGCTTGCTGGTGCTCAAGGCACGGATGATGCGCACCAGTGGCTGAGTCAGCATCACGTAGAACAGGCCCAGCAGAATGCCTGTCAGCAGCAGGCTGCGGGCGAACCCGTTGAGCAAGGTTATCTCGGCGCGGTGCAGGAAACGGCTGCCAAAGGCGTAGGTGTCGACGTCCAGGCGCAGCACGCCGAGGGAATCCTCGGGCATGTGGCTCAGGAACAGTCGATCTTCAAACAAGCGGTTGGCGCCAAACAGGAAGTCACTGATGGGCCGGTAGGCGTTCTCTTTGCGCGGCCGGTTCACGTCGGCCAGTACCACGCCATTGTTATCGACCAGTTGCGCGTGGGTGATGGCCGGCGAGTGCAACAGGCCCAGGGTCAGTTCCTGGGCAAGTTCGGCATCAATGTTGTAGGCGATACGTGAGGCAGGGTTATGGCTGATTTCGATCAGTGAGCGTATTTCACGGTTGATCGAGGCGTCTTCGCTGGCATAATCAATGCCGATTTGGATCAGGCTGAGCAAGGTTCCCAAGACGAAACCGACCAGCACAGTCAATCGAGCTTGTTTATAAGACAAGCGGTGGGCGAACTTGATATCCATCGGGTGTTGAACCACTTCACGTTTCCCTTCGCCCGGCAAGCATAGCTGAACATCCACAGGCTTTGGCTTGGCCGGCATGAATCGTTTTATACGCAGCCTCGTGGGGTCTGCCACAGGGTTGCCAATACGCCATCTTTTGCAAGAACTTGCCAGAGGAATAATCGTGGATTCTCGATTGAATGCCTTTCTTGAGCGGGCCGATGCGGTCCTTGCGCGCCTGGAACCGCTGTTACCTGCACCGCGCCAAGCCATCGATTGGAATAACTGCCTCGCCGCCCGTTGGCAGCGCGAAGGCCGTACTGGCTTTTTGCTCCCGCTTGAAGTGAGCCTGGACATGCGCCTGTCCGACCTTATCGGCGTGGACAAGCAACGTGAGCAACTGGCTCGCAACACTCAGCAATTTCTCGATGGCCTGCCCGCCAACCATGCGTTGCTGTGGGGCTCGCGCGGCACCGGCAAATCCTCCATGGTGCGTGCTTTGCTGGCCCAGCATGCCAAGGCCGGTTTGCGCCTGATTGAAATCGAGCGCGATCACCTGGCTGACCTGCCGCGCGTGGTCGAGCAACTGCTCAAGCTGCCGCAACGGTTCATCCTGTTCTGTGACGACCTGTCTTTCGAAGCGGGTGAGGGCGATTATCGCGTACTCAAAAGCGTACTGGACGGCTCCCTTGAGCAAGCGCCGGAAAATGTGTTGCTGTATGCCACCTCCAACCGTCGTCACCTGGTGCCGGAAAACCAGAGCGACAACGACAATTGGAAGCGCGTGGACGGTGAGTTGCACCCCAGCGAGGCGGTGGAAGACAAGATCGCCTTGTCCGACCGTTTTGGCCTGTGGCTGTCGTTCTATCCGTTCAGCCAGGAACACTTCCTGGATGTGGTCGAACACTGGATCGGCGAACTGGCCAGCAAGGCTGGCTTGCAGTGGCAGCGTGATGAAGCCCTCGACATCCTGGCCGTGCGCTGGGCCACCGGGCGTGGCAACCGCAACGGCCGTTGCGCGTATCAATTCGCCCGTTACTGGGTGGGTCTCAAGTTGTTGGAGCGTCAACCATGATCGATTTACAACAGGCCGGCACCGGCCTGGATGGCTACGCCATGCTCTGCGCGCAGCTGGAATCGCTGCTCGCCGATGAGCGTGACTTTATCGCCAACAGTGCGCAGTTCTCGGCGTTCCTGTTCAACCAGTTGGACGACTTGAACTGGGCGGGCTTCTACCTCAATCGCAATGAAGAACTGGTGCTTGGCCCGTTCCAGGGCCAGATCGCTTGCGTGCGTATTCCCTTCGGTCGTGGCGTCTGCGGTGCGGCGGCGGCATCCCGGCAAACCCAGCGGGTAGAAGATGTGCATGCGTTCCCAGGCCATATTGCCTGTGACAGTGCCTCCAACAGCGAACTGGTGGTGCCCTTGGTCAAGGATGACCTACTGGTGGGTGTCCTGGATCTGGACAGCCCGTCGCTGGCCCGTTTTACCGCGCAGGACCAGGCGGGCATCGAGCAGTTGGCGGCGATTTTCCTGCGGTTGACCGACTGCTGATCCCGCAGGAGAGGGTCGGCCGCCGTTATTGGCTGTCCAGCTTATGGAGCTGTACTTGCAGCGTCCTCTCAAGCTCCAGCATGAGTTTTTCCAGGGCCTTGACCCCCATGTCTATCGTGGGGCGCTCCTCGTTGCGGGCGCAGGCCAGCTCCAGTGCTTCGCATTGCGCGGCCAATGCACTTGCCTGGACGATGCGCGCGGCGCCCTTGATCTTGTGGGCTTGCTCAATGATCGCCTGGGGCGCTGCCTGGCGGGCCATCAAGGCCACCAGGTCCTCGCGGTCCTGACGGCTGCTGCTTAACAGTTGCGCAAGCAAACGCTGGCTCAACTGCGGGTCGCCTCCGGTCAGTGCGTCCAGGCAATCGAGTTCCAGCCGCTGGCCGCTGGATCGGGGTTTGATCTGCGCCAGTTGCTGCTCCAGTGCAGTGAGGCTGATGGGCTTGAACAGGCAGTCATTCATGCCCGCCTGCGCACAGCGAAGTTTCTCCTCGGGTTGGGCATTGGCGGTGAAACCGAGGATCACGCAGGGCACCTGCTGTTCTCGCTGCTCGTATTCACGGATCGAACGGCTCAGCTCATAGCCATTCATGATGGGCATGTTGCAATCGGCAATCACCAGGTCGAAGTGCTCCTGGCGCCAGGCCTGAAACCCTGCGGCGCCATGTTGGGCTGCCGTGAACTGGTGCCCGAGGTAACCTAATTGCTGGCACATCAGCAAACGGTTCGCCGGGTGGTCGTCCACTACCAGCACATTGAGCACCGCCGCGGCTGTCGGCGCCTGAGACTTGAGCTCGTCCAGCGCTTCAATGGGCTTGAGGCAGGTCATCTTCAGGCTGACCTGCACTTGAGTGCCCACCATTGGCACGCTGCTCAGGCTCAGTTGCCCACCCATCATCTCGCACAGGCTGCGACAGATCACCAGCCCCAGGCCCGCTCCGCTCCTGGCCAGGTGCCCGGAGTTGTCCGCCTGGGCAAAGGGTTCGAACAGGCGCAATTGGTCGTCCCGGCTGATGCCGATGCCTGTGTCCTCGACTACCAGCTTCATCTGCACCTCTTGGGGCTGCTCGGTGGCTTGCACCTGCACCTTGATCTTCACCTGCCCGCGCTCGGTGAACTTGATCGCGTTGCTGACCAGGTTGGACAGCACCTGCTTGAAGCGCAGCGGGTCTATCAGCACGGCGGTGTTGTCGAGGTTGGGGTCGAATTCGAGTAACAGGCTGAGGGTTTTCTGGCGGGCCAGACCATCGAAGACGCGCACCACCGATTCGATCACTTCGCGCAGGTTCACGCGCTCGGGAGCCAGGCTCAGGCGGCCGGATTCGATACGTGCAATGTCGAGGATATCGCCGATCAGCTCCAGCAGGTCCTTGGCCGAGTTGTAGGCCACTTCGATAGCCGGACGGTCGAGATGGCCCTGATCGGCGCGCTTGAGCGTCAGTTCCAGCATCCCGATCACGGCATTCATCGGCGTGCGGATTTCATGGCTCATGGTGGCGAGGAAGGTGCTTTTGGCGCGGTTCGCCTCGTCGGCGCGTTCCTTGGCAGTGCGCAACTCGTCGAACAGTTGGCGCCGGTCACTGATATCGATCCAGCCACCGATGATGCCCTGGACTTCGCCGTCCGAGTCGCGATAGGGCAGGATCCAGTGGTAGATCGTGAGTTTTTTGCCGTGAATGTGCAGGGTGCGATCAAGGATCAGCGGAGTGCCTTCCACCACCACCCGTTGGTAGTCGGCATGGTACTGCGCGGCTTCAGGCGCCAGGGCCATGTCCATTTGCACCACACTCTTGCCGATGACCTCTTCGCGTTTGACCCCGAACACTTGCAGGTAGCTGTCATTGCAGGTCTGCAACAGGCCCTTGCGATCACGCACATAGATTGGGTGCGGTGTTTCATTGACCAGTGCGCGCATGAACTCGAACTGGTCATTGAGGGCGCGCTCGGCCATTTTGCGGTGCTTGATCTGGCGGCGCATGTAGGCGTTCCAGGTCAGGGAAATCAGCAGCAGCAACCCGGTGCCAATGATGATTTGCGCAATCAGTTGGTGGTAATTGCGCCAGTAACTGTCCGAGGCTGGCGTGTAACCGCGCCAGCGGCTGTTGATCACGCCCATTTCGTCCGGGGCAATGCTCAGCAGCGCCTTGTCCAGGATTGAGCTCAGTTCGACGGCACCGCGCGGCGTGGCCAGGGCGAAGGTGGCGGGCAGCGTGCCAATGCTGGCGCTGATCTGCAGTTTGTCCTGGAACACCTGGGAGGCCAGGAAATAGTTGGCGATGACCAGTGAGTTCACTGCCCCGTCCACGCTTCCCTGAGCCAGCATTTCCGAGGCCTTGAAGGTATCGCTGACTTCCACCAGGCGAATCTGTGGGAAGTTCTCTTGCAAGGTTTTTTCCAGGGGGTTACCGAGGGTGATTGCCAGGCGCTTGCCTGCCATCTGCTCCAGGTTTGTGGCCGCGTCGGGCTCCTTGCGGGTCAGCAGGACGTAGGAGTTTTCCAGGTACGGGCGGCTGAAGCTGAGCTGAACCTCGCGTTCGGTGCTGGGGACGATGGCCCCGATGATATCGGCTTTACCCGTGGTGAGCTGCTCGATCATCGTGCTGACTTCGCGACTGCGCTGTATTTCAAAACGCAGGCCGGTGCGCAGGCGGATCAGTTCCAGCAGGTCGGCGGTAATACCGCGAAAGTTGCCGTCGGCATCGAAGAACGTCAGCGGCGCGAACGTCTCATTGACCACGACTTTTACCACCGGGTGATCTTTGAGCCAGCGCTCTTCACGCTGGGTCAGTTGCAGTTTCTTGTCGGTCAGCAAGATGTCGCTGCCGGCGCTCCAGCGCTTGGCAATGCTGTCTCGTTCATTAACGGGGACGGCCGTCAGCACCGCGTCGACGATGCTCTGTAGAACCTCCTGATCGTGACGCAAGGCGAAGCTGAACCCATAGGCTTCATGCTTGCCGAAGTTGGCCATGTGGATATTTTTGAGGTAGCCCTTGTTGATCATGTAATGGGTGGAAATAGTGTCCCCCAGAAACACGTCCGCCTGATCGAACGCCACGGCATTGAGCGCGTTTTGATAGGAAGGAAAGGCGCGGATATCCGCCTGCGGGTATAACTTTTCCACTTCGTTCAGCGGCAGGTAGTGATAAACAAGGCTCAAGCGCAGGCCAGCCAGGCCATCGCTTAAACTGCGCGTTTCACCTTCGCGGGTCACCAGTACGGGCTGGTCCACCGCATACGGCTGCGACAGGATGAGTTTCGGGTTGGCGGCCTCAAAGCCATTGGATGAGCCCAGCAGGTCGATTTCCCCGGTTTCCAGCGCATGGATCGCGGCGTCTCGTGTCGGATAACGCAATACCTTGACGGGCAGAGCCATGGCTTTGGCCAGCAGCCCTGCGTAATCGGCGGTCAGGCCTTCATAGTCGCGACCGCTGGAGGTGAGGTCGAAGGGCGGATAGTCGGGTGCCGAGGTGCCCAGTACCAGCTCACGTTTGTACATTAGCCACTGGCGCTGGGTCTTATCCAGCTGAATATCGAGTTGAACGGTACCCGCGCGGCTCAATAAGGTGAAGTGTTCCGGTCCGATTTGAGGGGCCGCGGGCACGGTAGTGCTCAAGCACAGGCCGGCCAATAATATAATCAGATAGTCCTTTATACGCCTTGGCATCCGCTTTCTCACACTAGCGCGTTTCGTTTTGCCATCTCGATAAGTTCTACCAAGGACTTGGCTTTAAGTTTTTGCATCAGCCTTTTTTTGTAGGTGCTTACTGTCTTGTTACTTAGAAACATACCTTTGGCGATTTCTTTGTTTGTACGACCTTGTGCAAAAAGTTGCAGCACCATCAGTTCCCGGTCGTTCACGGCCTTGAATAACTCAAGTTCCAGTGCGTCCTTGCTGTCGGCGCCATTGGAATTGAGTGCCTGGCTGGGGAAGTAGTTGTAGCCAGACAGTACCGCACGAATGGCACTCAGCAGTTCGCTCAGGTCGCCTTCCTTGCACACATAGCCGTCTGCGCCCGAGCGCATGCAGCGGGTGGCAAACAACGTCGGGCTCTGGGCCGTCAGGATCAGGGTTTTCATCGAGGTGTTCATCGCGTTGAATCGGCAGAGCACTTCGAGGCCGTCGAGTTTTGGAATACTGATGTCCAGGATGATCAGGTCGGGCAGGCATTCGCGAACCATTTGTATCGCGTCACAACCGTTGTCCGTTTCGCCAACGATTTTATAACCTTCGTGTTCCAGCAACATGCGAATCGCCAGCCTGATAACCGGGTGATCATCAATGATAAAAACCGTGTTCATAATCATATTCCATGCAAGTGCAAATAAAGCGGGCACATTAGCTCAGAAGAAGAGGGAGGAGGACGAGCGTTGGGGGGAGTAGATATAAAACAGGAGAATTCCTACATAATAAAAGGTAACGACCTACGGTTCGATAAGGCTTTGCGTCGTCGGATGTAAGTAATAGTTGGATCAGTAAGCCTTGGAGCCGTGCCTGGGATTCGGCGATGGTTTTGCGGCGATTGTTTACCGGTGAACGGTGTTTATAGTCCTACAGTTATAACGAGAGCAGTGGCGCAATCAACTCTGTCAGTGCATCTTTATTCAGGGGCTTCAATAAATAACCAAGCAGGGGCAGCCCGCGCCGCCGGGCCTGGAGTGTCAGGTTGGACAACTCTGTTGCGGGCAGCCCGCTCAACAGGATTGCGCCGGTGATGAAGTGTTGGCGGCTGGCAATGTCTACCAGTTCCAGCCCAGGCAGGTCAGGCAGGCATTGATCGCACAGCATCAAGTCAAAGGGGCGGGTGGCGCAAGACATCGAGCGGATCGCCTGCTCGGCATTTTCCGCAAGGGTCAGTTGTTCGAAACCGAAGCTTTTGAGCAGGCACTGCGTGGCCAGGAGTTGAAAGGGATGATCCTCCACCAATAGGATTCGAAGACGGGGTATGGGCATAGAAGGCACATGGCTCAGTCAGAGGGGCGTGACGTAGGAATTGCGTGTCAGGTTCGCAAGAAGCGTGCGCGATTATTCCTCGAGCCGATGTGCGAATTCGATCAGGCCGCTCTGTTCCCGTCGTAGGTAAAGTCTGTACGGGACGCAGGCGGCATAACCTAAGGTTTTACTGTGGGCTTGAACGCCCGGTCATCTCCCGTGCCATTTCGGTGGCGTAGCTGTCGGTCATGCCGGCGATAAAGTCGATCATGCGCAGAAACGAAGCGTGCAGCGACCAGGCTGGGTTCGGCGCGCTGTTGCCCAGCAAGTCAAGGATGCGTCGGTTCTTGAACGACGGCGTACGCCCGCCATGCTGCTCCAGGGCGGCACCGCAAAACGCGTTCAACAGGATTTCCAGGGTGGTGTAGGCGCCGATCTCGTGCAGGGTCTTGCGTTTGTCCTGGAAGATTTTTTTGCGCGCCATGTCCTTGGCGTCCAGTACACAGCGCTTGGCCGGGCCGTGCATGTGTTCCACCAGGTCGCCTGGCAGCGTGCCGGCGAGCAATGCGTCCTGCTGCTCGACGAAGGCGCGTGCCGCCGCATTGGTCAGGTGCTCGATGGCCTTGCCGCGCAGGATCGCCAGCTTGCGCCGGCGTGAATCCTGCGGGCCCAGTTGCCGGTAGGTCTGGGGCAAATCATCACCCACCAGATCTAGCAGCAGCGACTCGACTTCGGCATATTCGAGCAGCTCCATTTCCAGGCCGTCTTCGAGGTCGATCAAGGCGTAGCAGATATCATCGGCCGCCTCCATCAGGTAGACCAGCGGGTGACGGGCCCAGCGTTGCTCTTCCAGCTGGGGCAGGCCGAGCTTGTGGGCGATCTGTTCAAGGATCGGCAACTCGCTCTGATAACAACCGAACTTATGCTTCTTGTAGCCCAACGAATCCGCGTGACGGGCGGTCCAGGGGTACTTCAGGTAGGTGCCGAGGGTGGCGTAGGTCAGGCGTGTGCCGCCGTCGAACTGATGGTATTCCAGCTGGGTGAGCACCCGGAAACCTTGGGCGTTACCTTCGAAATTGAGGAAGTCATTGCGCTCGGCCGTGCTCATGTCATCCAGCCAGCCGCGTCCGGCTGCCTGTTGGAACCAATGGCGAATAGCATCTTCACCCGAGTGCCCGAACGGCGGGTTGCCGATGTCATGGGCCAGGCAAGCCGATTGCACCACCATGCCCAGGTCGCTTGGCTCGCACCAGTCGGGCAGGGCGCTGCGCAAGGTTTCGCCGACACGCATGCCAAGGGAGCGGCCGACGCAGCTGACTTCCAGGGAGTGGGTCAGACGTGTATGGATATGGTCGTTACTGGACACCGGGTGCACTTGAGTCTTGCGGCCCAGGCGGCGGAACGCGCCGGAGAAAATAATCCGATCGTGGTCTTTGTGGAACGGGCTACGGCCGAGTTCTTCCGGGCTGTGCAGGGGTTTTCCAAGACGTTCGCGGGTAAGCAGGGTGGGCCAATCCAAGGCGGTTACTCTCCGTGCGGTGAATGACCCTCCCAGCTTCCCGGTTCAGCGCGGCATCGGCAAGCAAAAATCTACAGGCCGGCCGCATCGATATCGATTAACAGCAAGCGCTGACCGTTATCGAAGAACTGCCCGGCGGTGAGGCAGTACTGGTTGGTGGTGGCATCGCGGTAGGTCGACGACAGCGTCAGGCGCCGCTCCTCCCAGCCTTCGGCGAGCAGGTGATAGAAGTATGGCCGCCATGACCAGTTGTGGCCCAGGTAGCGGCTGTCGGCTTGCCAGGCATCCTGGCGCCACTCGAAGTTGGGCGTCAGTTGGGTGCCATGGCGGTCGCACTGGTAAAAGCGCAGCAGCCATGGAAAGTCCGGCAATTGGGGCAGTTGATCGAGCGGCGCGCGGGCCTGTGCCCAGCGTTGGAGGATGCTCATCAGCTCGGCCAATTGCACGCGCAACTGCATCACACGGCCACGCTCGGCGAGTTTGTGTTGCACGTAAACCCCGCGCAGTTGGGCAAAGCGCGCGACGAACGCATCGGCCGCAAACCAGTCCAGTTGGGCCTGGGCAAACAGATAGCCCTGCACATAACGTGCGCCGCACTCCAGGGCAAAATTCAGTTGCGCCTCGGTTTCCACGCCCTCGGCGATGATCCAGCAGCCGGTTTTTTCGGCCATTTGCGCCAGTGCCCGCACCACGTCACTGCTCGGCCCGCCTTTGGCGGCTTCCTGGAACAGGCGCATGTCGAGCTTGAGAATGTCCGGCTGCAGCGCCAGTACGCGGTCGAGTTGCGAATAGCCGGCACCGAAGTCATCGATGGCGATGCGTGCGCCAGCGTCGCGGTAGCGTGCGACCACCTCGGCCAGGCGCTGGATGTCGCCGCCCAGCTCGGTGATTTCAAACACAATGCGCCGCGGATCGACATTGTGGGCCTGCACTTGTTTCAGGCTGGGCAAGGCTTGGCCAGGGCGCAGGCGGTTGATCCAGCGCGGTGAGATGTTCAGGCTCAGAAACCAGTCGGCGGGGGCTTCATGCAGGCGGCTCAAGGCATTCTCGCGGATCTGCCGGTCCAGACGGCGCAGGGCCACACCCGGTGTGCGTGGGTCGGCAAACAGCGGGCCTACCGACTGCAAGTGACCATCGGCCTGACGCAAGCGGCCCAGGGCTTCGACGCCGGCAATGCGCCCGGTGGCGGTGTCGATGAAGGGTTGGAAGCAGGCGAGCGGTTGCCCGTCGATCACGGGGCCTCCTTAAGAGAGCTGGCGAAAAAAGGCCCGGCCCTCAATGACGAGGGCCGGGCCGATTCTGTTTGCAAGAATGCAGCCAGCCAGCTTCAGCCTTTACGCTGCATGGCCAATTTGATCAGCGGGATCAAACCGGCACCCAGCCGCACCAGGCGCGTCAGGCTGCTGATGCCGCCGCCCTTGGCGCCCTTGCCGGTGAAAAAGCCCATCAGGGTCACCGCCGCCACGCCCCACAGCGGCGCGTGCTTGATGCCCAGGCTGTCTTGCCAGTTGTGGCGCATGTCGCGCATTTTGTTCAACGGCGCCATCAGTTGCTGGGACTCGTGACGAATCTCCTGGCGATGCATTTCCATGCGCAGGCGAATCAACGCCTTGCGCATTTCCCGGCGCGAGGTGTTTTGCGGGATTTCAGTCATGCTCATGGCAGCAGGCGCTCCCGATCATTGGCCAACTCTTCAAGGGTGGCGTGGAAGGGCGTGGATTCATCGAACACCGCCGCTTTCAAGCGCACCCCGCAGAAGGCCGCGGCCAGGCTGTAGAACACGCAAAGGCAGATAATCCCGGTGAGACGATAGCCGGTGTCCCACACCAGAATCATCACCAACGTCGACAACCCCACCAGCAATAACAGCGCAAACACCAGCGCCAAGCCTGCAAACAGCAGCAGGCTCACGGTGCGGGCCTTCTGTTCCTGCAACTCGATGCCAAATAATTCGACGTGGCTGTGCAGCAAGCCCAGAACGGCTGCGCCCAGGCGTCGTGAAGTGGAACTGGTGCCCGTGGACGAGCCGGTTTCGCCGATAGACATGATAGTTAGCGCCTTGTAGCCAGCAGACCGATCAAAAAGCCCACGCCGGCGGCAATGCCTACAGACTGCCAAGGGTTGGCCTGCACGTAATCTTCGGTGGCCGTGACCGCCGCCTGGCCGCGTTCACGCAGGGAATCTTCGGTCAGTTGCAGGGTTTCACGGGCTTTGAGCAGGCTTTCGTGAATCTTGCTGCGCAGCTCATCGGCCTGGTCACCGGCCAGCACGGCGGTGTCGTCGAGCAACTTTTCGGTGTCACTGACCAGGGTTTGGAAATCCGCCATCAGTATTTCTTGAGCAGTCTTTGCAGTTCTTCTGGCCATGGGTATCTCCGTGATTGGCTGATCTGGTTTGGTACGTGTGGTTTCGAGTCACCGGTTTCGGTGAAGGTTCACTTCAATTGTCTGGTACAGCTTTTGCTTTGCCTTGGTGCGCAGGCCCTGGGGCTTGCGCCGAGTCGGGGCGGATCGAGGCCAATGCCTGGAAAAACCTTACCCTAAATCACACAAACTCGCGGAAAAACCCTGTCGGCAACGGCCCATTGTGTTGATCGCTGCGCTAAAGCGGTTCACGCCCTCTCAAGAGGGGCGGTGCCGGTGGTGCCAATTTAGTGCGCGCAACCCTGGCTTGAACCGCTTTGGTGCTTTTTGCCTTGAATGCAGGCCTGCCAACCTCCATGGAAAATTTGCAAAGCGCAGTGGACACCCTCGTCCACAGCTCCAATACCCTGTTTATCCTGATTGGTGCGGTCATGGTCCTGGCCATGCACGCCGGCTTCGCGTTCCTGGAAGTCGGCACCGTGCGCCAGAAAAACCAGGTCAACGCCCTGTCGAAAATCCTCAGTGACTTCGCCATCTCGACCCTGGCTTATTTCTTTATAGGCTATTGGATCTCCTATGGCGTGAGCTTTATGCAGCCGGCGGCGGTGATCAGCGCCGATCACGGCTATGGCCTGGTGAAGTTCTTCTTTCTGTTGACCTTCGCGGCAGCGATCCCGGCGATCATTTCCGGCGGCATTGCCGAACGCGCCAAGTTCGCCCCGCAGCTGTGTGCCACCGCGCTGATCGTGGCGTTTATCTACCCGTTTTTCGAAGGCATGGTGTGGAACGGCAATTTTGGCCTGCAAGCCTGGTTGCTCGCGCGCTTTGGCGCCAGCTTCCATGACTTTGCCGGCTCCGTGGTGGTGCACGCCATGGGCGGCTGGCTGGCGCTGGCGGCGGTGCTGCTGTTGGGCCCGCGCAACGGGCGCTACAGGGAAGGGCGGCTGGTCGCGTTTGCGCCTTCGAGCATTCCGTTCCTGGCGTTGGGTTCGTGGATTCTGATCGTCGGCTGGTTCGGCTTTAACGTGATGAGCGCGCAAACCCTCAACGGCGTCAGCGGCCTTGTCGCCGTCAACTCACTGATGGCGATGGTCGGCGGTACGGTCGCAGCCTTGGTGATCGGCCGCAATGACCCTGGCTTCCTGCACAACGGCCCGCTGGCAGGGCTGGTGGCGATTTGCGCCGGCTCCGACCTGATGCACCCGGTGGGCGCACTGGTCACGGGCGTGGTCGCGGGTGGGCTGTTCGTGTGGTGCTTTATTGCCGCCCAGGATCGCTGGAAGATCGACGACGTGCTGGGCGTATGGCCGCTGCATGGCCTGTGTGGTGTGTGGGGCGGCATTGCCTGCGGGATCTTTGGCCAGACCGCATTCGGTGGCCTGGGCGGCGTCAGCCTGATCAGCCAGTTGATCGGCACCGCGCTGGGCGTGGCCGTGGCATTGGGCGGCGGCTTGCTGGTATACGGCGTGATCAAGCGCGTGCACGGGCTGCGTCTGAGTCAGGAGCAGGAGTATTACGGCGCGGATCTGTCGATTCACAAAATTGGTGCGGTCAGCCAGGATTGATCGACTGTCTGGCAACAGGCTGGCCCGCTCGCCACAGTCAGGTGGGTGGGCTTAGAATGGTTGCCTGTTTTTGATCGGGTCCATTCGCCATGCTTCCTGAATGCCAGTTGTTCGGCACCCTGGGTTGCCATCTCTGTGAGCTTGCTGAAGCCGAAATCATGCTGCTCGTCGAGGGCGGGTTGCTGGTGGAGTTAGTGGATATTACTGACCCCGACGACCTCACTGAAGTTTACGGGCTGCGCATCCCGGTGCTTCGGCGCGCCGATACAGGGGCGGAGCTGGATTGGCCGTTTGAGAGCGAACAGGTGGTCAACTTCCTTAAATAGCGCGAACCCGGTGGCTTGCCGACCACCAGGCTTTGGTTGTTCAAGCGCTTTAAGTGTTCTCCAGACCGCAGCGCTCATGCGCGATCAAGTCATCGTGGGTTTCGCGCCGCCGTATCAATTTGGCGTGTGCTCCCTCCACCAGCACTTCTGGTGGGCGCCCTCGGGAGTTGTATTGGCTGGCCATGCTCATCCCATAAGCGCCACATGAGAAAATCGCCAACAAGCTTGCGTCTTCCAGTACGGGCAAGGGCCGGCCTAATGCGAAGTGATCGCCGGTTTCACAAATGGGGCCAACAATGTCGACCTCTTCCAGAGGCGCGGCTCCCGCCTCACGGACGCTTTCGCTCAACGCCGTCCAATGGCCGGAAAAGTCGCCAAATCGGGTTGGCCAGATGACGTGATTCGCGCCGTATAAAGTGGGGCGCAGCAGGACGTTCATACCCGCATCAACAATCGCAATCTTGCGATCCCAGCCTTGTTTGATGTACTCGACCGTGGTGAGTAAAACGCCCGCGTTCGCGCTGATCGAACGGCCCGGCTCAATGATGAAGCGCAGACCACGACGTTTCAGTTCTTGCAGACGCTCACAAATATGCGCTCCCGTTTCAGTCAGTGAACAGACGGGATTGCTTTCGTTGCCGTATTGCGCTGGAAACCCACCGCCGATATTGATGAACTCAATCGGGCAGTCAGCGGCCTGAAGCCGGTTGACCATTTCTTCAATCTTGTCGATGGCAGACAAGTAGGTGTGGGCCGATGGGATCGGGGACCCGAGATGTATATGGATGCCAACGACATCGACGCTCGCGTAACGCTTTGGGGCAAACAGTTCATAGGCGCGTTCAATCGGTATGCCAAATTTCGTCTGGCGGCCGCCAGTGGCCGTTTTCTCATGGGTACCGGCATCCACCACATCCGGATTGACCCGAATGGCCACCTTTACACGCTTGCCGGCCGCCGACGCTACCGCATCCAGGCGCAGCAGCTCTGCCTCGGACTCCACATTGAAAAGGAATACGCCCACGTCAACGGCATAGCTGATTTCTTCGTGGGACTTGCCGACACCCGCGAACACTATCTTGTCTGCGGTCACGCCTGCCATCAGTGCCCGGTACAGTTCACCGCCACTGACCACATCGAGGCCGGATCCTTGGTCGACCAAGAGCTTGAGGACGCTGAGATTGCTGCAGCTTTTAACCGAGAAACAAATCAAAGGCGCCAGTGCAGAAAATGCGTTTTGTAGTACGGCATAGTGATTTTTCAGCGTCTGTGCTGAATAGAGATAAACAGGGCTGCCGTGCTGTTCGACAATGGCATTTACATCCACTTGCTCTACATGTAAATGGCCGTTGATAAAATTAAAATGGTCCATCTTCCTACCTCGATTGGATGACTCCGACTAAACGCACTGACAACTTTCTCGGCGCAGACGATGCAAGTGTGCATGGCGAAAAAATAAAGAAAAAATATCAAAATGATGGCCATCTATTCATTTCTGATATGGTTCGACCCATTCAATTCAACGCGTGGGTGTGCTCATGAATTTCAGTTTTCGCCATGTGGAAGTGTTCTGGGCGGTCATGACCACCGGCAGTGCGACCGCTGCCGCGGCATTGCTGCATACCTCGCAGCCCACTATCAGCCGCGAGCTGAGTCGTTTTGAAACTTTGACTCAGTTGACCTTGTTCAAACGCGCGGGCGCGAAACTGATTCCCACCGAGCATGGCCTGATGCTCTTCGATGAAGTTCAGCGCAGCTATGTGGGCCTGGCTCGCGTCAAGAACGCCGCTGAGGCCATCCGGCACTTTCGCCATGGGCAAATTTCGCTGACCTGCCAGCCTGCGTTTTCGAATGCCTTGCTGCCACAGGTCTGCCAGGATTTTTGTATTAAGTTCCCGGGTGTCAGCATCAATGTCACGCCGCAGGAATCTCCTGCCCTGGAAGAGTCACTGACGGCTCAGCGTTATCATTTGGGGCTGACTGAAACCCTTGAGACACCACCTGGAACCCACAGCGAAACCTTGTTAAACCTTGATGTGGTGTGTGTATTGCCTTCTCATCATGTGCTCAATGCAAAAGCAGTCCTCACGCCAGAGGACTTCAATGGGCAAAACTTTGTTTACCTTGCGGCGGATGACCCCTACAGGATCAAAACCGACGCGATCTTTCAGCAGGCGGGCATTGAGAGACGGCTGGTGGTCGAAACGCATAACGCCAGCGCTGTGTGTGCGACCGTAAACCTGGGTGTGGGCGTAGCAATCGTCAATCCGCTCACCGCTCTGGACTATGTAGGCAGAGGTTTGCAGATCCGGCGTTTTTCCCATTCGATTTCTTACTGTGTGAGTGTCGTGCGGCCGTTGCACCGCCCTGAATCGTCCAGCGTCATTCACTTTGTGGATGTGCTGCGCAGCCATTGTCAGCGCATAAGTGCTCAGTTGCAGAACCTCTGAGCAGGCCCACTGGTCGCGCACGGGTGGTCTTGATTGCACAGGCGCGTTTTCGCGATGGCGAGTTTCCGAATATTAAGTTACTGTATGTTTGTACAGCGATTGAATAGAGGGAACGCCCGTGGTGAATGTTGAACAACTGAAAAGCAGCGTCAATCGCATGTCCGCCGACGTCGTGCGCGACGCGGTGAATGAGCTGCGCCTCGACGGCCTGGTCACGGAAGGCAAGACGCCGTTTAACAAAGTGCATTTCAATACCTGCTTTGCCGAGATCGAGGCGTTGTTCCAGCGCGCTGGTTACCACAAGCAGCTGGACGTGGTGGGTTACCAGGGCTTGTTGTACGCGCTCTACGATCCCGGCCGCTGGGAAGCGGTGGACGTGTTGCGCTGGCTCAAGGAATTTACCGAGGCGGCCAGCGCCTCGCCGGTGTTGCGAGCGCAATTGGCCAAGGCCTGAGATCCGCCCTAGGCCCAATCGCGTTCCATGCGGGATAATGCCTGCCGGTTTATCCAGGTTTCGAGCATTGCATGTCCACATCCGCTTTCTCTGCGTCCCAGCATCAAGCCAGCACCTTGTATCTGCCACCCGGCCCCTGGGCGACAGTGCTCGATTGCCTGTGCGAGCACTTTCCGGCGATCAGCCGTGAACACTGGCTGGACCGCGTCGCCCGTGGCCGCGTCTTGGACATCAATGGCCTGCCAATCAGCCTGGACCTCGCCTACAAGGAAGGCCTGTGCATTTATTATTTCCGCGAAGTGCCGAATGAGAAGGTGATCCCGGTTCAGGAAAGCATCCTGTATGCCGATGAGCACTTGGTAGTGGCCGACAAACCACACTTTCTGCCGGTGACCCCGGCCGGCGAATACGTCGAGCAAACCCTGTTGCGCCGCCTGATTCGTCGCCTGGATAACCCCGCGCTGGTGCCCCTGCATCGCATTGATCGGCACACGGCGGGGCTGGTGCTGTTCTCGGCCAACCCGCAAACCCGGTCGGCGTATCAACAGCTGTTCCCCACGCGGCGCATCGATAAATTCTACGAAGCCATTGCCCCGGCCTTACCCGACCTGACCTTCCCGCTGGTGCATAAAAGTCGCCTGGTCGATGGCCAGCCGTTCTTTCGCATGCAGGAAGGGCCGGGCGCCAGCAACACCGAAACGGCGGTGCAAGTGCGCGAGAAAAATGGCGATCTGTGGCGCTACGGCCTGTTCCCCGTGACCGGCAAGAAGCACCAGCTGCGGGTGCACATGACGGCGCTGGGGGCGAGTATCTGCAACGACCCGTTCTACCCCGATGTGCTCAAAGATGCCGAGGACGACTACGCCAACCCACTCAAACTGCTGGCTCAGGGCGTGCGCTTTATTGACCCGGTGACCGGTGAACAACGTCATTTTCGCAGCCGCATCACCCTCGACTGGTAACCGCCAGAAACGACAAGGCCCGCACATGGCGGGCCTTGTGGGCAAACGCTTAAGACTTACAGGTCTTTAACGGTGCGAACCTGATCCTTGTTGATACGGGTCTGCTTGCCGTCAAGTTGTTCGAACTCGTAGAAGCCCGAAGCCTTGTCGTATTTAGGGGTGTCGACGGCCTGGATTTCGCGACCGTCATTCAGGGTGATCACTGTAGGCGAAGCGCAACCGGCGAGAGTGGCGAGGCCCAGTGCAAGCATGAGAGCGGCGATGGTCCGTTGAGTCATGAGTTTGTCTCCAAGAGAATTCTTTTAAATAGCTGACCTTGTGACGCGCATGGCGTCGACAAAGTTCCTTGTGCGAGGTTCATTCTGACACGCCAGACCCAGGGTGCAACAGCTCGGGTGTATTCAGATTGGCCAGGCGTGGGTCGTCAGCTTGGCATTCCAGGCCCACACCGCCCAACTGCAGGAATATCTTGCGCGGGCTGCGCTCACCGGCGTCCCATGCCTGTTGTACCTGGGTTTTGAGGTGGGTGGGGATGATGCAGATCAAGGGTTCCCAGAACTCGCCATGGCGTACCATCACCGGCACCTGCGGGTTGCGGTGTGCCGTCTCACACAAATCGGCCAACAGTCCCACGTCGATGTTGGGTACGTCACACGGCAGTATCAGCACATGCGCATGGCGCGCGGCGGCCAGGCCCGCGCGGATGCCCGCCAGCGGGCCGGGGAAGTCCGGGCTGTCGTCGCTCACCAACTGGTCGGCATAGGGCGCGTACTGCTCATGGTTGCGGTTGCACGAGATGATCAGGTCATTGGTCAGCGGTCGGGTCAGGCGCTGCAAATGTGCAACCAATGGCTGGCCGTGCCAGGGCAGCAGGCCTTTGTCCTGGCCGCCCATGCGTTGGCCACGGCCGCCGGCCAGCAGCAGGATCGAACAAGGCAGGGGCGAAGAATCAAGCGACATGGTGGTTCCGCAGCGGCAGGCAAATAGGGGCCTGTGATATAACATCGGGCTGTTCATTCGACAACCGGACCAAGCCATGAAAGCCAAGGCTGATGCGCCCTTCGTACCCCTCAATATCGCTGTGCTGACTGTCAGCGACACCCGCACCCTGGACACCGACACCTCCGGCCAGGTCTTCGTCGATCGCCTGGCCGCCGCCGGCCACAACCTGGCCGAGCGCGTGCTGCTCAAGGACGACCTGTACAAAATCCGCGCCCAGGTCGCCCACTGGATCGCCGAAGACGTGGTGCAAGTGGTGCTGATCACCGGCGGCACCGGCTTCACCGGCCGCGACAGCACGCCCGAAGCCGTCAGTTGCCTGCTGGACAAGCAGGTCGATGGTTTTGGCGAGCTGTTCCGCCAGATCTCCGTGGCTGATATCGGCACCTCCACCGTCCAATCACGCGCCCTGGCCGGCCTGGCCAATGGCACGCTGGTGTGTTGCCTGCCGGGTTCGACCAACGCGGTGCGCACCGGTTGGGATGGCATCCTTGCCGAGCAACTGGATAACCGCCACCGCCCGTGCAACTTTGTGCCGCACCTGAAGCAGGCCGAACCCTGCGAATCCCGTGGATAAGCCTGGCAAGTCCGGTGCACTGATGCCGGTGGAACAAGCGCTGCAGCAACTATTGGACATGGCTGAAGCAACGCCGATTCGCGAGCACGACGTGCAGCCCTTGGCCGAGTGTGATGGCCGCGTATTGGCGCAAGATTTGGTCTCCACCCTCGACCTGCCGCCCTGGCCCAACAGCGCCATGGACGGTTACGCCCTGCGCCTGTCGGACTGGACCGGCGAGCCGCTGCCCGTGAGCCAGCGCATCTTCGCCGGCCAGGCACCGCAGCCACTGGCGGCCGGCACTTGCGCGCGCATCTTTACCGGCGCGCCCGTGCCCGAAGGCGCCGATTGTGTAGAGATGCAGGAAAACGCCGTGGTCCACGCCGACGACCGCGTGAGCTTCACCGAGCGCTTGCGGGCCGGCCAGAACATCCGCCCCCAAGGCCAGGAAACCACGGTCGGCGAGTTGGTGCTAAACGCAGGCACCCGGCTTGGCCCGATAGAGCTGGGCCTGGCTGCTTCCCTCGGGCATGACTGTTTAAGTGTGGTGCGCCGGGTACGCGTGGCCGTGCTGTCCACCGGCGATGAACTGATCGAACCCGGCCTGCCGCTGGGGCCGGGGCAGATCTACAACAGCAACCGGCGTGTGTTATGCAGCTGGCTTGTGCGCATGGGCTGTGAAGTGATCGATGCCGGGATTCTTCCGGATGACCTGGAAAAGACCCGCACACGCCTGGCAAGCCTGGGCAGTGTCGACCTGATCCTGTCCACCGGCGGTGTCTCGGTCGGCGAGGCGGACTTTCTCGGCATCGCCCTGCGCGAAGAGGGCGAACTGGCCCTGTGGAAACTTGCGATCAAACCAGGCAAACCGCTGACCTTCGGGCACTTTCGCGGTGTGCCGGTGATCGGCCTGCCTGGCAACCCGGCGTCGACTTTGGTGACCTTTGCGCTGCTGGCCCGGCCCTATCTGCTGCGCCGCCAAGGCGTGCAGGACGTGGCGCCGCTGCGCTTCGAAGTGCCGGTGGGGTTCGTGTGGCCTCAGCCGGGCAACCGCCGCGAGTACCTGCGCGGGCGTATCGAGCAGGGCCGGGCGATTATCTACCGCAACCAGAGCTCCGGCGTGCTACGCAGCGCGGCGTGGGCCGAAGGGTTTGTGGAGGTGTTGGAGGGGACGACACTCGATATTGGCGACCGCGTCAATTTCATTCCCTTGAGTGAAGTCCTGAACTGACAATAGAGACCGACTGTGGGAGCTGGCTTGCCTGCGATGCAGACACCTCGGAGTGTCAGGTACACCCGGTTGATGCCATCGCAGGCAAGCCAGCTCCCACATTTGGATTTGTGTGCAGCTAGTAATCATCCCCACGTGCCGTCACATCCCGCTCCACCGGCTCGGCATTCGGGTCATAGCCCACCGGGAATTTGCCCTTGAGCGTCCACGCAAACGCAATAATCTCGGCCACCGTGCGGTACAGCTCCTCGGGGATGCTGTCGCCCAATTCCATGCGCGCCAGCAGTTTCACCAGCTCGGCATTCTCATAGATCGGCACTTCATTTTCCCGCGCCAACTTCAAAATGGCTTCGGCCAGGGCATCGTCGCCCTTGGCCGTCAGGGTCGGCGCTTGCTGGCCGTCGTACTTGAGGGCAATCGCCTGGCGTGGCGGAAGGGAGTTTTTCATGCGGTTTCATCCACCCAGCGTTGCTCCAATCCGGTTCGTGGCCCACGTGGCGGCGTACCGAGGTGGCAGTCCAGGTCGCCGACATTGATGCCCGAGGTCACCAGGCGCTCGCGCAAGCTGCCCAAGTGGCTTTCGATCAGGCTGGCGGTAAACGGGCGCGAGGCCCACAGCTGGCTGGACAATTTGCCCTGGGTCAGTTGCGCCTGCACCTGCAACGGCCCCAGCGGCTCCATGTCGAAGGCCAGCTCGACGCGCCAGAGCATTTGCTTGGGGTCTTTCTTGTCCTTGCGCTCCGGTTGGTCCTTGTCCGGCGGCGGTTCTTCACGCTGGAACTTGACCTGCAACGGCACAATGTCCTGCAAGGTGCGCATGGGGATTTCCAACTGCCAAGTGGTTTGCAGGCGGCCATCGGCGGTAGTGCCGGTTTGCTCCAGGCTCGATAACTGGTGGCTTTGCAGCCGGGAAATGGCCCCGGCGGCCAGGCGCAGCAGGTTTTCCAGGTCGCCTTCGCCTGCAAGTTTGGCCATCAGCCGGTCCGGCAGCGGAAAGCCCGCCGGGGCTTGTCGTGCGCCGATCTGGCCGAGGGTGCTGAGCGGGTTGCGCACGAAGTTGGGCAGTACCTGGGCCAGGGTATTGGCGGCGAGGATGGCGTTCAGATTAGTGGCGGCGGGCAGCAGTTCGGCGACCAGCCGCAGCAGGCTGCCTTTCATGTCCAGCGGTGGCACTTGCGGGTCTTGCCCGGCCAGCAGTTTGGCTTCAAGAAACACGCCGCTACTTTGTACCAACTGCGCCAGCACCTTGGGGTTGCTGACTTGCGCCAGGTCGGGCAGGGCGTTGAGCAAGCGCGCGGCGGCGGCGCGCAGGTCGCTGGAGGTGGTGTCGTCGGCAGGCAGGCTTTGCAGCGCGTTGAACAGCACATCCAGCGAGCCTTGGCGACTTTGCTGGGTCGACAACTGTTGCGCCACGGCCAGTTGATCCTTGAGACCGCTCAACGGCACGAAATTCAGGGTCTGCGCGTTCTGCACCACCGCACTGAGCAAGCTGCCGACCCGCAGCGGCTGCGGGCTTTCCAGACTCAACGTGGTGCCGGCCAGGGCGTTATTGAGCACGCTGACCAATGAGCGATAGATCGCCGGTTGCGCGGTGCCTTGCGGCAGCATCTGGGTGGTCAGCACCTTGGCCTGCAACAGCGTGCCCACCGGCAGTTGCGTGGTGTCGATGCGGGTCAGGGCGGCCACATTGGCGCTCAGGGCTTGCTGCAAGGTGATGGTCAGGTTGCCGGTCGGCGTCTGGCTCACCGCCACGTTGCTGCCCAGCGGCAACGGCTGGGCGCTGCTGGCCTGTACCAATGTCTGGCGGCCGCCTTCGAGGGTCAACTTGAGCAACAGCTGAAACGCATCGCCGCCTTGTTTAAGCGCTATCACCTCGGCGTTCGCGGTTTTGCCAGGGTCGATCAGGCCGGTCTGCGGCTCCAGCAGTTTCAACAACTCGCCGGTCGGCGGCAGCGGGGCAGGCCCGGGCGTCGGTGCTGGCGGCAGCGTAGGAAGGTTGATCTCACCGGTCATCGTGCGCGTCGTCTCTGGGGAAATTGCCCTCTTTAGAGTAGGGCATCACATGTATAATGCCGCCCGTCTGCAAAGAGAGCGGTAAAAACCTCACAACTATTTGATCCAGCTCTCTAAAATCGGTCGCCAAAGCCGTTATTGTGCACTTCTCTATAACGGCCGCTGCACCGCCGACTTGAACCGTAAAGGCCCGCGATCTTTTGACCAGCCCTCTTCTAGAAGCCGTAGCGCTTGCCTGTGAACGCGACCTGCGCCTGCTGTTCGAGCACCTCGAACTGCGGCTGGCGGGCGGCGACATGGTGCAGATCAGCGGCCCCAATGGCAGCGGCAAGACCAGTTTGTTGCGCCTGCTGGCCGGGTTGATGCAGCCGACGGCCGGTGAGGTTCGACTCAACGGCAAGCCCCTCAACGAACAACGCACCGAGCTTGCGCGCAACCTGATCTGGATCGGCCACGCCGCCGGCATCAAGGACGTGCTCACGCCGGAAGAAAACCTCAGCTGGCTCAGCGCCCTGCATCATCCGGCGCCCCGCGATGCCATCTGGCAAGCCTTGGCCGCTGTTGGCCTTAAAGGCTTCGAAGATGTCCCTTGCCACACCTTGTCCGCCGGCCAGCAGCGCCGCGTGGGGCTGGCACGTTTGTATCTGCCTGGCCCGCCGCTGTGGATTCTCGACGAACCCTTCACCGCCCTCGACAAGCAGGGCGTCGCCCAACTCGAAGAACACCTGGCACAGCACTGTGAACAGGGTGGCCTGGTGCTGCTCACCACCCACCACACGCTGGCGCGCAGGCCCGCCGGTTACCGCGACCTGGATTTAGGGCGGTGGTCGGCATGAGTGTGTTCGCGCTGTTAGTCGCCCGTGAAGCCCGCCTGTTGTGCCGTCGCCCGGCTGAATTGGCCAATCCTTTGGTATTTTTCGCCATCGTCATCGCGCTGTTCCCGCTGGCAGTCGGCCCCGAGACTAAACTGTTGCAAACCTTGTCCCCGGGACTGGTGTGGGTGGCCGCGCTTTTATCGGTGCTGCTCTCGCTGGACGGGCTGTTTCGCAGTGATTTTGAAGACGGTTCCCTCGAACAGTGGGTCCTTTCGTCGCACCCCTTGCCACTTCTGGTACTGGCCAAGGTGCTGGCACACTGGGTTTTTTCCGGCTTGGCGCTAGTATTGCTCTCGCCGCTGCTGGCGATGATGCTCGGCTTGCCCGTTGAGTGCCTGTCGGTGTTGCTCCTGTCCTTGTTACTCGGTACGCCGGTGCTCAGCCTGTTGGGGGCGGTGGGCGCAGCGTTGACCGTCGGTTTGAAGCGGGGTGGCCTGTTGCTGGCCCTGCTGATTCTGCCTTTGTACATCCCGGTGTTGATCCTGGGCAGCGGCGCCTTGCAGGCCGCGCTCATGGGCATGCCGGCGACCGGTTACCTCCTGTGGCTTGGCAGCCTGACCGCCCTGGCGGTAACCCTGACACCCTTTGCTATAGCGGCTGGCCTGAAGATCAGCGTCGGCGAATAATGAGGTCTGGCCAAGTGTTATGCCTTGGCCAGTAAAGACCCTGAGCTTTGCGCAATGACGCACAGCCACCGTGATGGAAACAGCAATGAACTGGACCTGGTTTCACAAGCTCGGCTCGCCCAAATGGTTTTACGGCATCAGCGGCAAATTGCTGCCGTGGTTGAGCATCGCCGCCATTTTGCTGATCGGCATCGGCCTGGTCTGGGGCCTGGCCTTCGCGCCGCCGGACTACCAGCAAGGCAACAGCTTTCGCATCATCTATATCCACGTGCCTGCCGCCATGCTGGCCCAGTCCTGCTACGTGATGCTGGCCGTGTGCGGCATCGTCGGGCTGGTGTGGAAGATGAAACTGGCCGACGTGGCCCTGCAATGCGCCGCGCCCATCGGCGCGTGGATGACCGCCGTGGCGCTGGTCACCGGCGCGATCTGGGGCAAACCCACCTGGGGTTCGTGGTGGGTGTGGGATGCGCGACTGACCTCCATGCTGATCCTGCTGTTCCTGTACTTCGGCCTCATCGCCCTGGGCAATGCCATCAGCAACCGCGACAGCGCGGCCAAGGCCTGTGCGGTGCTGGCGATTGTCGGCGTAATCAACATCCCGATCATCAAATACTCGGTGGAATGGTGGAACACTCTGCACCAGGGCGCCACTTTCACCCTCACCGAAAAACCGGCGATGCCCTTGGAAATGTGGGCGCCGCTACTGCTGATGGTGCTGGGGTTCTACTGCTTCTTCGGCGCCGTGCTGCTGATGCGCATGCGCCTCGAAGTGCTCAAGCGTGAAGCCCGCACCAGTTGGGTCAAGACCGAAGTGCAAAACAGCCTGGAAGCGCGCGGATGAACTTCAACTCGTTCAGTGAATTTCTCGCCATGGGCCATCACGGCCTGTATGTCTGGACGGCCTATGGCATCTGCCTGGCGGTGCTGGCCCTCAACGTTGCCGCGCCGATCCTGGCCCGCAAGCGTTACCTGCAACAAGAGGCGCGTCGTTTGCGCCGGGAGACCGATAAGTGAATCCGCTGCGTAGAAAGCGTCTGTTGATCATCCTCGCCATCATGGCCGGCGTCGGCATTGCCGTGACCCTGGCCCTGAGCGCCTTGCAGCAGAACATCAACCTGTTCTACACCCCGACCCAGATCGCCAATGGCGAAGCGCCTGTCGACACGCGCATCCGCGCCGGCGGCATGGTCGAGAAGGGCTCCTTGAAGCGTTCCGGTGATTCCCTTGACGTGACCTTTGTGGTCACCGACTTCAACAAAGCCGTGACCATCACCTATCGCGGCATCCTCCCGGACCTGTTCCGTGAAGGCCAGGGCATCGTCGCCCTGGGCAAGCTCAACGCCGACGGCGTGGTGGTGGCCGATGAAGTACTCGCCAAGCACGATGAGAAGTACATGCCGCCGGAAGTGACCAAGGCGTTGAAAGACAGCGGCCAATCGGCCCCAGCACCTGCCAAGGAGGGCTAAGCCATGACGTCCGCACTGTTTATTCCGGAGCTGGGCCAGTTGGCGATGATCCTCGCCCTGTGCTTCGCCATCGTCCAGGCCGTGGTGCCGTTGCTCGGCGCCTGGCGCGGCGACCGACTGTGGATGAGCCTGGCGCAACCGGCCGCCTGGGGCCAGTTTGCCTTTTTGGTGTTCGCGTTTGGCTGCCTGACCTACGCCTTTATGACCGACGACTTTTCCGTCGCCTATGTCGCCAATAACTCCAACAGCGCGCTGCCGTGGTACTACAAGTTCAGCGCCGTGTGGGGCGCCCACGAAGGTTCGTTGCTGCTGTGGGCCTTGATCCTTGGCGGCTGGACCTTTGCCGTATCGGTGTTCTCGCGCCAACTGCCGCAGGTCATGCTGGCCCGCGTGTTGGCGGTGATGGGCATGATCAGCATCGGCTTCCTGCTGTTTTTGATCATGACCTCCAACCCGTTCACGCGCATCCTGCCGCAGATCCCGATGGATGGGCATGACCTCAACCCCTTGTTGCAAGACATCGGCCTGATCGTGCACCCGCCGATGCTCTACATGGGCTACGTCGGTTTCTCCGTGGCCTTTGCGTTTGCCATCGCCGCCTTGCTCGGCGGGCGCCTCGATGCGGCCTGGGCGCGCTGGTCGCGGCCATGGACCATTGTGGCCTGGGCGTTCCTCGGTATCGGTATCACCCTCGGTTCGTGGTGGGCCTACTACGAACTCGGCTGGGGCGGCTGGTGGTTCTGGGACCCGGTGGAAAACGCCTCGTTCATGCCCTGGCTGGTGGGCACCGCGCTGATTCACTCGCTGGCCGTCACCGAAAAACGCGGCGTGTTCAAAAGCTGGACCGTGTTGCTGGCCATCGCCGCGTTTTCCCTCAGCCTGCTGGGTACTTTCCTGGTGCGTTCGGGCGTGTTGACCTCGGTGCATGCGTTTGCGTCCGACCCGGAGCGCGGCGTGTTCATCCTGATCTTCCTGCTGTTTGTAGTCGGCGGCTCGCTGACCCTGTTTGCGTTGCGCGCACCCGTGGTCAAGAGCCAGGTCGGCTTTAACCTGTGGTCGCGGGAAACCCTGCTGCTGGGCAATAACCTGGTGCTGGTGGTGGCCGCGTCGATGATCCTGCTCGGCACCCTGTACCCCTTGGTGCTGGACGCTTTGAGCGGCGCCAAGCTGTCCGTCGGGCCGCCGTACTTCAACGCGTTGTTTATCCCGTTGATGGGCCTGTTGATGGTGGTCATGGCCGTTGGTGTGCTGGTGCGCTGGAAAGACACGCCGGTCAAATGGCTGGCCGGCATGCTGATGCCGGTGCTGCTGGGCAGCGTGGCCCTGGCAGTGATCGCCGGGTTCGCCTACGGCGATTTCAATTGGGCGGTGCTTGCCACTTTCCTGCTGGCTGCCTGGGTATTGCTGGCCGGCGTGCGCGATATTTTCGACAAGACCCGTCACAAAGGCCTGATCAAAGGCTTGCCGACGTTGACCCGCAGCTACTGGGGCATGCAAGTCGCCCACATCGGCATCGCCGTGTGCGCCCTCGGCGTGGTGCTGTCCAGCCAGAACAGCGCCGAGCGCGACCTGCGCCTGGCGCCGGGTGAGTCCATGGACCTGGCCGGTTACCACTTCATCTTCGAAGGCGCCAAGCACTTCGAAGGCCCGAACTTCACGTCCGACAAAGGCACTGTTCGTGTCGTGCGCAACGGCAAGGAAGTGGCGGTGCTGCACCCGGAGAAACGCCTGTACACCGTGCAAAGCTCGATGATGACTGAAGCGGGTATCGACGCCGGTTTCACCCGTGACCTCTATGTGGCATTGGGTGAGCCGCTGGGCGACGGCGCCTGGGCGGTGCGCGTGCACGTCAAACCGTTTGTGCGCTGGATCTGGTTCGGCGGTTTGCTCACCGGTTTCGGCGGGTTGCTGGCCGCGCTGGACCGGCGTTATCGCGTCAAGGTCAAAAGCCGTGTGCGTGAAGCCCTCGGCCTGCAAGGAGCGGCGGCATGAAGCGTTGGTTGATGGTGTTGCCGCTGGCGGCCTTTCTGGTGATGGCAGTGTTTTTATACCGTGGCTTGTACCTGGACCCAGCCGAGTTGCCGTCGGCGATGATCGGCAAGCCATTCCCGGCGTTCAGCCTGAAGACGGTGCAGGGCGACAAGACTCTGACCCAGGCCGACCTGCTGGGTAAACCGGCGCTGGTCAATGTGTGGGGCACCTGGTGCATTTCCTGCCGCGTTGAACACCCGGTACTGAACAAACTGGCCGAGCAGGGCGTGGTGATCTACGGCATCAACTACAAGGACGACAATGCTGCCGCCTTGAAGTGGCTGGCCGAGTTCCATAACCCCTACCAGTTGGATATCCGCGATGAGGACGGCAACCTCGGTCTCAACCTCGGTGTATACGGCGCGCCGGAAACCTTCTTCATCGATGCCAAAGGCGTGATCCGCGACAAGTATGTTGGCGTGATCGACGAAGTGGTCTGGCGCGAGCAACTGGCCGCCAAGTACCAGGCACTGGTCGATGAGGCCAAGCCATGAAGCGTCTGTTAGCCGCTGCGGTTCTTGCACTTGGACTGGTTGGCGTCGCCCATGCGGCCATCGACACCTACGAGTTCGCCAAGGACGGTGACCGTGAGCGTTTTCGCGAATTGACCAAGGAACTGCGCTGCCCCAAGTGCCAGAACCAGGACATCGCCGACTCCAACGCCCCGATCGCCGCCGACCTGCGCAAAGAGATTTTCCGCATGCTGGGGGAGGGCAAGGACAACCAGCAGATCATCGACTTCATGGTCGACCGCTACGGTGATTTCGTGCGCTACAAACCGGCCCTTACCGGCAAGACTGCGTTGCTCTGGTTCGGCCCCGCTGGGCTGTTGCTGGCCGGCGTGGTGGTGATGGCCGTGATCGTGCGCCGTCGCCGCGCTGCGCCTACTGATGGTTCCGATGCGCTCTCCCCGGATGAACGCAAACGCCTCGACCAATTGCTGGACACCAAGACTGATGATTGATTTTTGGCTCGCAGCAGGGTTGCTGCTCCTGATTGCCCTGAGTTTTCTGTTGATCCCTGTACTGCGCGGCCGCCGTGCCCAGCGTGAAGAGGACCGCACCGCACTGAACGTGGCGCTCTACCAGGAACGCGTAGCCGAGCTGCAAGTGCAGCAGGACGAAGGCGTGCTGAATGCCGCCCAGCTCGACACCGGCCGCGCCGAGGCTGCGCGTGAGTTGCTGGCTGATACCGAAGGCGTGGAAAAGCCGCGTGAATCGCGCCTGGGCAAACCACTGCCGTTGTTGGCGGCGTTTCTCGTGCCGGTCCTGGGCGTTGCGCTGTACCTGCATTACGGGGCGAGCGACAAGGTCGAGCTGACCCGCGAATTCTCCCAGCCGCCGGTGTCGATGCAAGACATGACCCGCCGCCTGGAGCGCGCCGCCGCCGCCCAGCCGGACTCGGCGGAAGGCTTGTACTTCCTCGGTCGCGCTTACATGGCTCAGGACCGTTCCGCCGATGCCGCGAAAATCTTCGAGCGCACCGTCGCTCTCGCCGGTCGCCAGCCCGAACTGCTCGGCCAATGGGCCCAGGCGCAGTACTTTGCCGACAACAAACAATGGTCGCCCAAGGTGCAGGCGCTGACCGATGAAGCCTTGAAGCTCGACCCCAAGGAAGTCACCAGCCTTGGCCTGCTGGGTATCGCCGCCTTTGAAGGCCAGCGTTATCAGGAAGCCATCGATTACTGGAACCGCCTGTTGGCCCAGTTGCCAGCGCAAGACAACTCCCGTGTCGCGCTGCAAGGCGGTATTGACCGCGCGGCCGAGAAGCTCAAGGAAAGCGGTGGCACCGTCGCGGCAAAAACCGTGATGAAAGTCCGTGTGGACCTGGCACCTGATGTGAAGGCCAAAGCCCTGCCCACCGACAGCGTGTTCATCTTCGCCCGCGCCGTGAATGGCCCTCCGGCACCGTTGGCGGCCAAGCGTGTCACCGTGGCTGAACTGCCGGTTACCGTCGAACTGGGCGATGCGGACGCAATGATGCCGCAGTTGAAACTGTCGAACTTCCCCGAAGTCCAACTGGTTGCGCGCATATCCCGGGCCGGTCAGCCGACCACTGGCGAGTGGATCGGCCGCAGCCAACCTTTGGCCAGCACTACCACTGCGCTGCAGCAACTGACCATTGACACTCCGGACAAGTAAATCGAGGAAACGCCTATGACCGCATTTGCACGTATCACCTTACTCAGCCTGGTATTGGGGCTGAGCGCTTGTGCGGTCCATCGGCCTCCCGCACCCACTGGCCCGACCATCCCACCGTCTGGCCCGTCGACCCAACCGGGCACCAAGCCTTCCGGCCCGGTAACACCGCCGCCGAAACCTGTGCCAAGCAAATCGCCGACCTTCGCCCCTCCACCGGGCGCCGCCAGCCACTGGGACGGCAAGATGCAGGTGTATGTGCTGGACGAACAGCCCGACACCTTCTACCGCCAGCGCACCTACTACCGCTGGAGCAACGGCTGGAGCCGCTCCATCAGCCCGAACGGGCCGTGGGAAGACACCGACATACACGGCGTGCCGCCGGGGTTGAGCAAGCAATACGCGCAATAACAAAAGGCGACCTTTGAAAGGTCGCCTTTTTTATCACTCAACTTGAAATGCAATCCACTGTGGGAGCTGGCTTGCCAGCTCCCACAGTAGATCCCCTTTGATCGTTCGAATTTGATCGTTCCCACGCGCAGCAAAGGAATGCATGCGGTGACGCTCTGCGTCAGGCCCACTTCGGGACGCAGAGCGTCCCAGGCGGCATTCCCACGCAGAGCGTGGGAACGAGCATTACCTGACTTGAAACGCAATCCCCTGTGGGAGCTGGCTTGCCTGCGATAGCGGTACACCTGCTGGCTAGGTATTGCCTGGTCCACCGCTATCGCGGGCAAGCCCGCTCCCACAGTTTTGATCTCCATTTGATCTGAGATTTACGCCAGTTCTCGAACCTGGCGCGGCGCTCCGAGCCAGTGAATCACCCCAGCCAACAGTCCCAATACCACCCCAAATTCCACAATCCCCACCCAACCAAACTGCGCCATCAACCAGCCACTCACCGTTGCCCCAACCGCTCCACCCACAAAAGTCGCGGTCATATACAAACTGTTAATCCGCCCCTGGGCCTTGGGGTCCACCGCAAACGCCCGTGTCTGATTCGCCACCAACCCGGCCTGCACACCGATATCCAGCACAATCACCCCCAGCACCAGCAAGATCAATGACGTCTGCGCCCCCGCCAGCAGCAAGAACGCCAAGGTCACAATCCCCACGCTGGCGCCAATCACCTTGCGACAACCCAGCTTGTCCGCCGCCCGGCCGCCATACGACGCCGCGAACGCACCCACCGCGCCGATAATCCCGAAACCACCGGCCCAGGCACTGCCCAGCTGCCACGGCCCATTGGCGAGCAACCCGGCCAAATTCACCCAAAACGCGTTGAAGCATGCCCACAACAACGCCTGCACCAACATTGATTGCCGAATCGGGCTGTTATCGCGCATCAACGGCCACAGTGAAGCCAGCAGGCGAGGGTAGGACAGGTTCGTACTCGGCACGCCCGGCGGCAGTAGCCTGGCCGCGATAAACCACACCGGGATCATGAACGCTGCCTCCATGGCGTACACCGCCCGCCAGCCATACGCCTCACCGACCACACCACTGATGGTGCGGCCGAGCAAAATCCCCAACATGATCCCGCTGACCACCGTGCCCACATTGCGCCCGCGTTCGTGGGGCTGCGACATCACTGCCGCAAAGGGCACCAGTTGCTGCGGAACGCAACACACCACGCCCAGCCCGAACGAGGCGCCGATCAACGCCCAGATACTCGGCGCAAAAGCCGCCGCCAAGGCAAAGCAGAACGCCAGCGCAATCTGCCCGAGTACCAGCTTGCGCCGGTCAAAGCGGTCGCCCATGGGCAATAAAAACGCCAACCCGGTGGCAAACCCCAGCAAGGCTGCGCCTGCCACCAGGTTGACCGTCGACACTGCGACGCCCATGTCCGAGGCGATCAACGGCAGCACCGGCTGGGTGCAGTAAATGTTGGTGACCACCGCGCCGGCGATCACCGCCATCATGATGATCTTGCCTCGCGGCGGTGCATTCTCGGATGTCATGGCGTTTGCCTCATGTCGCTGGGGGATGAGTCGCCAACCTTACGCAGTCGCGTTTATGTCGATAATCCCCTAGGATCGGGAATCATCCTTCCAAAAATTGATAGGGCGTTATGAACCGTCTTGAATCGATGTCGGTGTTTGTTGCGGTGGTGGAGGCGGGCAGCCTGTCGGCGGCTGCGCGCCAGTTGGGCATGCCGCTGGCCACCGTCAGCCGTAAAGTCGCGGAACTGGAAGCTCACCTGAAATCCCGGCTGCTGCACCGCACCACGCGGCAGTTGTCGCTGACGGACGTGGGCGCTTCCTATCTGGCGGCGTGCCGGCGGATTCTCGAAGAGATCGGCGAAGCCGAACGGGCCGCCACCGGCGAATATGCCGTGCCCAAAGGCGAGCTCACGGTGACCGCGCCCATCGTGTTCGGGCGCCTGCATATCGTGCCGGTGGTGGCGGAGTTTCTGGCGCAATACCCCGAGATCAGCGTCAACCTGATGCTCACCGACCGCGTAGTACACCTGATGGAAGAACAGTGCGATGTGGCCGTGCGTATTGGTGACTTGCCGGACAGTTCGCTCAAGGCGCTGCAAGTCGGCACGGTGCGGCGGGTGGTGTGTGCCAGTCCCCACTATCTGCAAACCCATGGCGAACCGACCACGCCGCAGGCGCTGACGGACCACAGTTGCATCACCTTTGAAGTGCTGTCCTCGGTGGGCGCCTGGGTGTTTGGGGCGGGTAAAGCGCAACAGACCGTGCCCGTGCATTCGCGGCTGTCGGTAAACACGGCGGAAGCGGCGATCACGGCGGCAACACTGGGTGTTGGCGTGATTCGAGTGCTGTCGTATCAAGTGGCGGACGCAGTGCAAAAGGGTGATTTGCAGGTGGTGTTGCAGCCCTATGAATCAGCGGCATTGCCCATCAGCCTGGTGCATAAAGGGCAGGCGCCATTGCCGTTGAAAGTGCGCGCCTTCCTGGACTTCGTCACCCCGCGACTGCGCGTGCGTGACGCAAATATCCCCTGATGTACGCTCCCACACTAGATCGCCTCAGCCATCAGGCCACGGGACACTCCCGATTCAGCGCTTGATCCACCAACAACTGCGCAATCTCAACCATCTGCACCACCGCCAGCACCTGTTTGCGGCTTGAACCGTCCAAATGCTCGGCACAGTCATAGGCACACACCGTCGCCGATTCCAGCATCTCGCTGGCATTGCTCAAGGCAACTTCGGTACTGAGGCCGGGGCGGACGGTGAAGATGATGTTCTTTGTGGCTTGTGAGGTTTCATCCGGGGTAGACGATATTGGGTTAGGCGTTACTTTTTTCATACGGATACTCCGTGAGTTATGAAAAAAGCGCTCACTTCTGTGGGCGCTAAGGCGCCTGGATCATTCGGGCTTCCACACCCGGTCGTTGATTTTGCAACGACTCGAGAAGGTTAGCGGTGAGCTATGTTCGGACGCAACCCGAAATCTGTGTAGGGCATGTCCTAACAAGAGGGCTGCTAAGAAGAGAGAGCCATACGCAGGCTACCGATCGTTCCCACGCTCTGCGTGGGAATGCATCCCGTGACGCTCTGCGTCACCGTTGCGCAAACCTTCGCCTGCTTCGGGACGCAGAGCGTCCCAGGCGGCATTCCCACGCAGAGCGTGGGAACGATCGGTCAACACTGAATACCTTAAGGCAAGCCAATCCCCTGTGGCGAGCAGGGCAAGCCTGCTCGCCACAACAAGACCTCTCAGGGTCGCATCCAACCTTTCACAAAACCTTCATCAAACCGCCCCCCGCCAGTCATGTGCAAGTAATAGCACTGACACCTCCCGCGCCTACTGTCGTTTGAACTCAACCGCAGCCCTTGTGTGGCTGTTCAAACCAGACAGAGAAGCCCATGACTCACGCTATCCATGTCGATCACTTGAACAAGACCTTTGCGAAGAAGTCCGCATTGGTCGACCTCGAACTCACCATTGCCGCAGGTGAGATGGTCGCGCTGATTGGCGCTTCCGGTTCCGGCAAGTCCACATTGTTGCGCCATTTGGCGGGCCTGGCCTGTTGCGACAAGAGCAACGGTGGCAGCGTCAAGGTGTTGGGCCGGGAGGTGCAGGCCAGTGGGCGCTTGAATGGCAAGGTGCGGCGGTTGCGCGCAGACATCGGCTACATCTTCCAGCAGTTCAACCTGGTCAACCGCCTGAGCGTGCTCGACAACGTATTGCTCGGCTGCCTGGGCCGCATGCCGCGCTGGCGCGGCAACCTCGGTTTGTTCAATGCCGAGGAAAAGGCGTTTGCCCTCGAATCCCTCGCCCGTGTGGGTTTGGCCGATTTGGCCGGGCAGCGTGCTTCGACCTTGTCCGGCGGCCAGCAGCAGCGCGTGGCGATTGCCCGTGCATTGACCCAGCGCGCCGAAGTGATCCTCGCCGATGAGCCTATTGCCTCGCTGGACCCGGAGTCGGCGCGCAAGGTCATGGAGATCCTCGCCGACATCAACCGCCGCGACGGCAAGACCGTGGTGGTGACCCTGCATCAAGTCGATTACGCCATGCGTTATTGCCCGCGTGCCGTGGCCCTTAAAGGCGGCCGGATTCATTTCGACGGGCAGGGCAGCGCCATGAGCAGCCAGTTCCTCAACGATTTGTACGGTGCCGACGTCGACACCAGCCTGATGTTTTCCGACCACACCCGCACAGCCGTCGCCACGCCTCGGCTGGCCATGGCGCGCGCTTGAAACCCTACTCACGACCCACAGGAATCCCGTCCATGTTGAACCGTATCGGCCAAGTGTTTCTGTCTGCGGTGTTGCTGGCCGGCGCCGCCATGGGCAATGCCCAGGCTGCCGACAAAGCCATCAACTTCGGCATCATGTCCACCGAGTCTTCGCAGAACCTCAAGAGCATCTGGCAGCCGTTTTTGGATGACATGCACAAGAAAACAGGCCTGACCATCAACGCCACCTTCGCCTCCGACTACGCCGGTTTGATCCAGGGCATGCGCTTTAACAAGGTCGACGTGGCCTGGCTGGGCAACAAGGCGGCGATGGAAGCCGTGGACCGTTCCAACGGCGAGATCTTCGCCCAGACCGCCGCCGCCAACGGCGCCGCCGGTTACTGGAGCGTGCTGATCGTGCGCAAGGACAGCCCGATCAACAACGTCGACGACATGCTCAAGAACGCCAAGAACCTGACCTTCGGCAACGGTGACCCGAACTCCACCTCGGGCTACCTGGTGCCGGGCTACTACGTGTTCGCCAAGAACCATGTGGATGCCGCCACCGCGTTCAAACGCACGCTCAACTCCAGCCATGAAGTCAACGCACTCAGCGTCGCCAAGGGGCAGTTGGACGTGGCCACCTTCAACACCGAAAGCTGGGACCGCCTGGAAGTCACCCAGCCGGACAAAGCCGCAATGCTCAAGGTGATCTGGAAATCGCCGCTGATTCCGGCCGACCCGATGGTGTGGAGCAAGGCGCTGACGGACAGCGAGAAAACCAAGATCCGTGATTTCTTCGCCCACTACGGCGACACCGATGAAGAGAAGGCGGTGTTGAAGAACATGCAACTGGGCAAGTTCCTCGCCTCCAACGACGACCAGCTCTTGCCGATCCGCCAGTTGGAGCTGTTCAAGCAGCGCACCACCATCAGTGCCGACAACAAGCTTGAGGCAGCCGACAAGGCCAAGAAGCTCGCCGACATCGATGCTGACCTGGCCAAGCTGCAACAGCGCATCTCCGAGCTGGACAAGAAGACCGCAGCAAACGGCTAACCCCAGTAGGAACCGGATTCATGTGGGAGCGGGCTTGCCCGCGATTGCGGTGTATCAGCCAACAAATTTGTAACTGACAGACCGCTATCGCAGCGGTGCGGCGATCCGACAAGCCAGCTCCCACATTTTGATCGAGGACAACCATGACGACTTTACATGCTGAAGCGGTGGGTAAAAGAACCTGGCCGCAATACCTCGGCTGGGGCCTGTTCCTGGTCCTGCTGGCCTGGGCCTGGCACGGCGCCGAGATGAACCCGCTGGCGCTGTACCGCGATTCCGGAAATATGGCGACCTTCGCCGCCGACTTCTTCCCGCCCGACTTCCACGAATGGCGCTCCTACCTCAAGGAGATGATCGTCACCGTACAAATCGCCCTGTGGGGCACGGTGCTGGCCATCGTCTGCTCGGTGCCGCTGGGCATCTTGTGCGCCGACAACATCACCCCGTGGTGGGTCCATCAACCGCTGCGCCGCGTGATGGATGCGTTCCGCTCCATCAATGAAATGGTCTTCGCGATGTTGTTCGTGGTCGCCGTCGGCCTCGGTCCGTTTGCCGGTGTATTGGCCTTGTGGATCAGCACCACCGGCGTGCTCGCCAAGCTGTTTGCCGAAGCCGTCGAGGCCATCGACCCCGGCCCGGTAGAAGGCGTGCGAGCCACCGGCGCGAGTGCTTTGCAGGAGGTGATCTACGGCGTGATCCCGCAGGTCATGCCGCTGTGGGTGAGCTACGCGCTGTACCGCTTCGAAGCCAATGTGCGTTCGGCAACCGTAGTGGGCATGGTCGGCGCCGGCGGGATCGGCGTGATCCTCTGGGAAAACATTCGCGCTTTCCAGTTCGTACAAACCTGCGCGGTGCTGCTGGTGATCATCGTGGTGGTGAGCTGTATCGACGTGCTGTCCCAACGCCTGCGCAAGCAGTTCATCTGACGCCTGAGGGGTGCCCGCGCGGCGCTTTTTTTAAGCATGCAGTTGTCTAGACAAGATGAGCCGGTGTACCGCGAACTCGCGGATATCCTGCGCCGTGAATTGAGCAGCTACCAGGCCGGTGACTTCCTGCCCGGCGAGGTGCACATGGCCGAGCGCTTTGGCGTCAACCGCCACACCTTGCGCCGCGCCATCGACGAGTTGGTGTTCGAAGGCAGCCTGCTGCGCCGTCAGGGCAAGGGCACCCAGGTGCTCGACCGCCCGCTGATTTACTCGATGGGCGCCGAGACCTCCTACAGCCAATCGCTGTCGGCCCAGGGCGTCGGCGTGCAGGCGGTGTTGCTCAAGCGCCGCTATTGCTACGCCAGCCGCGACGAAGCCGAGCATTTGGGCATCGCCGAGATGGCCCCGATGATCGAGCTGCAAACCCTGCGCAAGCTTGATCACCAGCCCGTCAGCCTGATCCGTCATCGCTACTGCGCCAGCCGTGCGCCATTGCTGGCCGATTACAACGGCGGCTCTCTGCGCCAGTACCTGCGTGAACGAGCGCTGCCGCTGACCCGCACCCAAAGCCTGATCGGTGCGCGTTTGCCCAACCGTGATGAAGCCGCGCTGCTGATGATGCCTCGGCACTTGCCGGCCCTCACGGTGTTTACCCTTTCCTGCGATCGCGATGGCCGCCCGGTGGAGCTGGCGCAGTCCACCAGCCGTTCGGATCGCTTCCAGTACCAAGTGGTGACTTGAATGATGAGTGTGTCCCCGCGACAACATTGGATCGGCGTATTAGCCCGCGCCCAGCTCAATGAACTGCAACCCTTTGAGGCCGCCTTGAAGGACGCCGAATACCAACTGATCCGCGCCCCGGAAATCGGCATGACCCTGGTACGCGGGCGCATGGGCGGTGACGGCGCAGCCTTCAACGTCGGCGAAATGAGCGTGACCCGCTGCGTGGTGCGCCTGGCCGACGGCCGCACCGGCTACAGCTACCTGGCCGGGCGCGACAAGCTGCATGCCGAGTTGGCCGCGTTGGCGGACGCCCATCTGCAAGGCACGCAACCGAGCCTGTGGCTCAGCGACTTGATCACCTCCCTGGCCACTGCCCAGGCCCAGCGCCGTGCGCAAAAAGAAGCTGACACCGCTGCCACCAAGGTCGAGTTCTTCACCCTGGTGCGAGGAGAAAACTGATGAACGCTCACCTGTTGCAACCGGCGTTTGTCGAGCCGGTGCTGGATGCCCAACGCGGTTTTCGTGCGGCCCTCAAGGCGCTGGCCGAACCCGGTTTGATCCAGCATCTGCCGTCCGCGCCACGCCTCGACGGCCTGGCGCCGGCTACTTACGCGCTGTGCCTGGCCCTGCTGGATATGGACACGCCGCTGTGGCTGGCGCCGAGCTTCGACACGCCATTGATCCGCGCCAACCTGGCCTTCCACTGCGGTTGCCCGCTCACCGATAAACGCGAAGACGCGGTGTTCGCGCTGCTCGGCGAGCAAGACCTGCTCGACCTCGGCGGCTTCGACCACGGCAACGACCGTTACCCGGATCAGTCCTGCACCTTGCTCGTGCAGCTTACCGACCTGGAATCCGGTCGCGGCCTGCACTGGCGCGGCCCAGGGATCAAAACCCAGCGCCTGGTCAACCTGCCGGTGCCGCAAGCCTTCTGGCAAGAGCGCCAACGCCGTGAAGCTTTCCCGCGTGGCCTGGACCTGGTGTTCACCGCCGGCCACCACCTGATCGGCCTGCCGCGCAGCAGCCGTATTGCACAGGAGCACGCCTGATGTACGTAGCCGTCAAAGGTGGCGAACAGGCCATCGACAATGCCCACCGCCTGCTGGCAAAAAAACGTCGGGGCGATACCGCCATTCCTGAACTCAGCGTGAGGCAAATCCGCGAGCAATTGCCGCTGGCGGTGGCGCGGGTGATGACCGAAGGCTCGTTGTTCGACGAAGAGCTGGCTGCGCTGGCGATCAAGCAGTCAGCAGGGGATTTGGTCGAGGCGATCTTCCTGCTGCGCGCCTACCGCACCACGCTGCCGCGCTTCAGCCCGAGCCTGCCGATTGATACGTCGCAGATGTGCTTGAGCCGACGTTTGTCGGCCACGTTCAAGGACGTGCCCGGCGGCCAACTGCTCGGCCCGACCTTCGACTACACCCACCGCCTGCTGGATTTTTCGCTGCTGGCCGAAGGTCAATACCCAGGCCCGCAGACCACGACGGACGCGCAGATTGACGCCTGCCCACGGGTGCTCGGTTTGCTTGCCAAAGAAGGCCTGATCAAGCACGAAGCCGACGACAACGCCAGCGTCGCCGACATCACCCGCGACCCGTTGGAATACCCGGCCAGCCGCGCCGAGCGCCTGCAAGCCCTGGCCCGTGGCGACGAGGGTTTTCTGCTGGCGCTGGGCTACTCGACCCAACGCGGTTACGGCCGCAACCACCCGTTTGCCGGTGAGATTCGCATCGGCGACGTCGAAGTGTGGATCGACCCCGAAGAGTTGGGCTTTCCCATCTGCCTGGGCAGCATCGAAGTCACCGAGTGCGAGATGGTCAACCAGTTTGTCGGCTCGGCCACTGAGCTTGCGCAGTTCACCCGTGGTTACGGCCTGGCGTTCGGGCATGCGGAGCGCAAGGCCATGGGCATGGCGCTGGTCGACCGCTCGCTGCGCGCCGGGGAATACAACGAAGAAATCATCTCACCGGCCCAGCGCGAAGAGTTTGTGCTGGCCCATTGCGACAACGTCGAGGCGGCGGGGTTTGTCTCGCACCTCAAATTGCCTCACTACGTGGACTTCCAGTCCGAGCTGGAACTGATCCGCAAACTGCGCCAACCGGCCGAGGGCAGCCGCCATGAATGACTTGACCCTACCGGCTGTGCGCGACCCGGCGTACAACTTCGCCTACCTCGACGAACAGACCAAACGCATGATCCGCCGCGCCTTGCTCAAGGCCGTGGCGATTCCCGGTTACCAAGTGCCGTTTGGCGGCCGCGAAATGCCATTGCCTTACGGCTGGGGCACCGGCGGCATGCAATTGACCGCCGCGATCCTCGGTGATGATGACGTGCTCAAGGTGATCGACCAGGGCGCCGACGACACCACCAATGCCGTGTCGATCCGGCGCTTTTTCGCCCGCACGGCGGGGGTTGCCACCACTGAAGCGACGCCCGACGCCAGCGTGATCCAGACCCGCCACCGCATCCCGGAAACGGCGCTGCAGGCCGGTCAGATCATGGTTTACCAAGTGCCGATCCCCGAGCCGCTGCGCTTTATCGAACCCTCGGAAACCGAGACCCGCACCATGCACGCCCTCAACGACTACGGGGTGATGCACGTCAAACTCTACGAAGACATCGCCACCTTCGGCCATATCGCCACCAGCTACGCCTACCCGGTGATGGTCGATGAGCGCTACGTGATGGACCCGTCGCCGATCCCCAAATTCGACAACCCCAAACTCGACATGAGCCCGGCGTTGATGCTGTTCGGCGCCGGTCGCGAAAAGCGCCTGTACGCGGTGCCGCCGTACACCCGGGTCACCAGCCTGGACTTCGAAGACCATCCGTTCGAAGTGCAGCAGTGGGAACACAACTGCGCCATCTGCGGCAGCCACGATTCCTTCCTTGATGAGCTGATTCTCGACGACGCGGGAACCCAGAGTTTTGTGTGTTCCGACACCTGGTATTGCGCCCAACGGGTCAAGGAGAACAACCAGTGAGCCAGCCTTTGCTTCAAGTACGTGACCTGTCGTTGCTGTACGGCCCGGAGAAGGGTTGCCAGGGCGTGAGCTTTGATCTTTACCCTGGCGAAGTGCTGGGAATTGTCGGCGAATCCGGCTCAGGTAAATCCACCTTGCTCTCGCTGCTGAGCGGGCGTTTGCCGCCGCAAGCGGGCAGCATCGGCTACCGCAGCAAGGACGGCGAATGGCTGGATTTGTACAGCGCCAGTGAAGCCGAGCGCCGCACCTTGCTGCGCACCGAGTGGGGCTTTGTCGAGCAGAACCCACGGGACGGCCTGCGCATGGGCGTGTCGGCCGGTGCCAACATCGGCGAACGCCTGATGGCCCAAGGCGTGCGCAACTACGCGCAACTGCGCGGCGCCGGTCTGGATTGGCTCGGCCAGGTGGAAATCGACCCGCAGCGCATCGACGACTTGCCGCGCACCTTCTCGGGCGGCATGCAGCAGCGTCTGCAAATCGCCCGCAACCTCGTCTCCAGCCCGCGCCTGGTATTCATGGATGAACCCACCGGCGGCCTGGATGTGTCGGTGCAAGCGCGCCTGCTCGACCTGTTGCGCGGCCTGGTACGTGAGCTGGATTTGGCGGTGGTGATCGTCACCCACGACCTGGCCGTTGCGCGTTTGCTCGCCGACCGCCTGATGGTGATGCGCCGCTCGCACGTGGTGGAAACCGGGCTCACTGACCAGATCCTCGACGATCCACAGCACCCTTACTCTCAACTGCTGGTGTCTTCGGTATTGCAGCCATGATGAATGCCTTGATCGAGGTCCGTGACCTCTCGAAAACCTTCACCCTGCATCAGCAACACGGCGTGGTGCTTAACGTGTTGCGCGGTGTGGCGTTCAGTGTGCAGGGCGGTGAGTGCCTGGTGCTGCATGGCCAGTCCGGCGCGGGTAAAAGCACCTTGCTGCGCACCCTGTACGGCAACTACCTGCCGGCGGGCGGCAGTATTCGTGTGCAGCATGCCGGTGAGTGGCTGGAGCTGGTCGGCGCCGAGCCGCGTGACATTCTTCAGGTGCGTCAGCAGACCCTCGGTTACGTCAGCCAGTTTCTGCGCGTCATCCCCCGCGTGGCCTGCCTGGACGTGGTGATGGAGCCGGCCCTGGCGCGTGGCTGGCCGAAGGCCGATGCACAGGCCCGCGCCGAACAGCTGCTCACGCGCCTGAACATCCCGCAGCGCTTGTGGCAACTGGCGCCCGGCACGTTCTCCGGTGGCGAACAACAGCGCGTCAACATCGCTCGGGGCTTCATGGTCGCCTGGCCGGTGATGTTGCTGGACGAACCTACCGCGTCCCTGGACGACAGCAACCGCCAGGTGGTGCTGGAACTGATGAACGAAGCCAAGGCCGCCGGCGCGGCGCTGATCGGCATCTTCCACGACCGCGCCGCCCGTGAAGCGGTCGCCGACCGCCATTTCGACATGACCCCATCGCCCGTCGCCCAAGAGGAATACGCCCATGCCCGCTGAACAGATCCTCACCCATGCCCAGGTCGTCACGGCGGAGCGCATGTTCCAGGGCACGGTGGTGCTGCGCGATGGCAAGATTGTCGACCTCGCCGAAGGCCGCAGCCAGTTGCCCCAGGCTCAGGACCTGGGCGGCGATTGCCTGCTGCCGGGCCTGGTGGAGCTGCACACCGACAACCTGGAAAAACACATGACCCCGCGCCCAGGCGTGGATTGGCCGTCGATCTCGGCGGTGCTCAGCCATGATGCGCAAATCATCGCGGCGGGGATCACTACAGTGTTCGACGCGGTGTCCATCGGCGATGTGAACCCCAAGGGCAACCGCATGAAAAAGCTGCCGGCGATGCTCGACGCGATCGCCCAGGCTGAAGACGCCGGCCTGACCCGCGCCGAACACCACCTGCACCTGCGCTGCGAGCTGTGCCACCCGGACACCCTCAGCGTGTTCCGCGACCTGGTGGAAAACCCGCTGGTGCGCCTGGTGTCGGTGATGGACCATTCGCCGGGCCAGCGACAGTTCGTGCTCGAATCCAAGTACCGTGAGTACTACATGGGCAAGTACCACCTCAACGACGAAACCATGGACGCGTTTATCGTGCTGCAAATGGCCAATTCCAAGCAATATAGCGACCGCTATCGCGCCGCCATTGTTGCGCATTGCCTGGAACGCGGCCTGTCGGTGGCCAGCCATGACGACGCGACGCTGGCGCATGTGGAGGAGTCGGCGGGCTATGGCATGACCATTGCTGAATTCCCCACCACACTTGAGGCGGCCAAGGGCTGCCAGGCGCTGAACATGAAAGTGCTGATGGGCGCGCCGAACGTGGTGCGCGGAGGGTCGCACTCGGGTAATGTGGCCGCCGCCGGTCTGGCTGCCGAAGGATTGCTGGATATACTTTCCAGTGACTACTACCCGGCCAGCCTGTTGCAGGCGGCCTTTGTTCTGGCCGATCAACAGGATGGCGGCGACCTGTCGCGGGCCGTCAAGATGATCAGCCTGGCGCCTGCACAAGCGGCGGGCCTCAATGATCGGGGTGAAATTGCCATTGGCCTGCGAGCGGATTTGGTGCAAGCCCGCCGCTGCGAGGGGCTTCCTGTGGTGCAACAAGTCTGGCGACAAGCGAAGAGGGTGTTTTGATGGCAGGCAGGTTGATCTATCTCATCGGGCCATCCGGTTCGGGCAAGGACAGCCTGCTGGATGCCGCACGCCCACGCTTGGCCGAGCGCGGCTGCCGCATTGTGCGCCGGGTGATCACCCGCTCGCCGGAAGCGGTGGGCGAGGCCGCACAAGGGGTGAGCCCGGAACAGTTCGCCGCGATGCAGGCCGAGGGCGCGTTTGCCCTCAGTTGGCAGGCTAATGGGTTGTGGTATGGCATTCCCAAGGCCATCGACGAATGGCTGGCGGCGGGGGACGATGTGCTGGTCAATGGTTCGCGTGCGCACCTGGCACAAACCCGCGAGCGCTATCCGAGCTTGCTGGTATTGCTGTTGACGGTGGATCAGGCCGTATTGCGCCAGCGCCTGATGGCGCGCGGGCGCGAGTCCCAGGCCGATATCGAGGAACGCCTGGCGCGCAATGCGCGGTTCACCGCCGATTTGATCGCAGGCAATGGCGCCGGCTTGTTTGTGCTCGACAATTCCGGCCCGCTGGAAAACACCGTCGAGCGCTTGCTGTGCTGCCTCGATCACGGACACACGGCATGCGCCTGACCTTACTGGGCACCGGTGACGCGCGGCAAGTCCCGGTGTATGGCTGCGAGTGCGCGGCGTGCGGTTTGGCGCGCACCGATGCCAGCCTGCGCCGCCGCCCGTGCAGCGCGTTGATCGAGTGCGGCGAGCAGCGCTGGTTGATCGACAGCGGCTTGCCCGACCTCTGCGAACGCTTCCCGCCGCGCAGTTTTAATGGGATTTTGCAGACGCACTATCATGCCGATCACGCTCAGGGTTTGTTGCACCTGCGTTGGGGCCAGGGCTTGATCATTCCGGTACACGGCCCCGCCGACCCGGAGGGTTTGTCCGACCTTTACAAACATCCGGGCATCCTCGATTTCAGCCAGCCGTTTGCCGAGTTCGAAACACGGCAGTTTGGTGAGCTGAGCGTCACTGCATTGCCGTTGCAACATTCAAAACCGACCTTGGGTTATCTGCTGGAAGGCGAGGGGCGGCGCATCGCCTACCTCACCGACACGGTGGGTTTGCCGCCGGCCACGCTGGCCTGGTTGCAACGGCAGCCGTTGGACGTGTTGGTGCTCGACTGCTCCATGCCGCCGCAGCCGCAAGCGCCGCGTAACCACAATGACCTGACGTTGGCGTTGCAGAGCATTGAGGAGACGGGTGCGCAGTTGGGTGTTTTGACCCATGTGGGGCACACCTTGGATGCGTGGCTACTGGAGCACCGACGCGAGTTGCCACGGCATGTGACGGTGGCCTGGGATGGCCGGATTATTTGAACACCGCATAACCCTGTGGGAGCTGGCTTGCCTGCGATGGCATCAACTCGGTGTGCCTGATGTGCAGAGGTGTCTGCATCGCAGGCAAGCCAGCTCCCACATTTAGACTGTGTTGCATCAGGTAGATAGGCTTTTGCTTTGCACTTGATCTGGCTCTTGCTTCAACCACTCGACTCCAAAGCGCGCTGCAAACGCCTTGCGCCCATTGGCGGTGACCCCCAGCGCGCGGCTGTCCAGATCCTGAGTCACCCACCCACGACGAATCACGCACTGCAAGACCGCTGCGCCCAATGCCCCGGCCAAATGCGGGCGGCGCATGCTCCAGTCCAGGCAGGCACAGGCGAAACGCCGACGTTGCGCGCGTAACGCAGGCATATTCAGCCCCAACGCGATCATTGCGGTTTCGCCGGGGGCCGTCAGTGCATAGGTGCCGTCGCCAACCAGCCAACCAGAGGCGATGAAATGGTCGTGCAGGTGCACCGCCAGCGTGCCGGCCATGTGGTCGTAGCAGGTGCGTGCGAGCTGCAGGCGGTTGGGCGTGCTGGGGACAAATGCCTGGGCGGTGTTGCGGCTGATCACCATCAACCCTTCGATGGCCTGGGCCACGTGTGCGCCGGCGAGGCTGTAGTAGCGGTGTCGGCCCTGGGTGTGCAGCTTGAGCAGGCCATCGTCCTTGAGCCTGGCCAAGTGGGCGCTGGCCGTCGAGGTGCTGACGCCGGCAATCACGGCCATCTCGGTACTGGTGCGCGCATGGCCATCCATCAGCGCGCAGAGCATTTTTGTGCGCGCAGGCTCTGCTATCGCACCGGCGATTTGTGAGAGTGCCGCGTCATCATCAAAGGCGTTCATATTTCGTTCCTGAACGAATCATTGCCGCGTGGGAGGGCCGATAGTAACGCTTCTTTAAGCACAGGACGTCCCGGATGACACCGCTGCAAGCCGCTACCCATGTTGATCCCTATCCGTATTACGCAAGCCTGCGTCGCCATGAAGAACTGTTGTTCGATGCCGAGTTGGGGCTGTGGGTCGCCAGCCGCGCCAAGACGGTAGAGGCGGTGCTGGCACACCCGGATTGTCGCGTACGCCCGTTGCATGAGCCGGTGCCCAAGGCGCTTGCACAGGGCGCGGCAGGACAGGTTTTTGCGCGGTTGATGCGCATGAACGAAGGCCCGGCGCATCGATGCCCGCGGGCGGCGATTGAACCCGCGTTGGCGGCGGTGGAGGCGTCGGCCATTGCTGAACGGGTCGCTCGGTTGATCGGCAGCGTGCAGACCCTGGATGCACTGATGTTTACCTTGCCCGTCTCGGTGGTCGCGTCGCTGCTGGGATGCCCGGCGCCACAGCTGGCATGTGTCGCCGGGCTAACGCGGGCGTTTGTCGCCGGCCTTTCACCGCTGAGCAGTGAAGCGCAGTTGTGCAATGCGCAGGCCGGCGCGTCGCAGTTGCAGCAGATGTTTTGTGCGGTGTTGGAAGAAACAGCGCTGCTGGCTCATATCCGCAGTGGCAACTGGGAAAGTGCGCAGGTATTGACGGCCAATTTGATCGGCCTGTTGTCGCAGACCTGCGAAGCCAGCGCCGGGTTGATCGGCAACTCACTGGTGATGCTCGCGCGGCACCCTGAGCGGGTTGCGCAGATTATGCGCACGCCAGCCCTCGCCACGGCGCTGGTGGAGGAGGTGGCGCGTTACGATTCACCGGTGCAAAACACACGGCGATTCGTGGCGGCGCGCTGCACCATCGGCAACCGGGTGTTGGCGGCGGGAGAGAGTGTTTTAGTCCTGCTGGCATCGGCCAATCGGGACGCTGAGGCCAACCTCGATCCCGACAGTTTTGTGCTGGCGCGCACGCAACGGCGTCTGTTCAGCTTTGGTATCGGGCGCCATCAGTGCCCAGGCCAACAGATGGCGTTGACGATCGCCGCGCAAGCGCTGTTGGGTTTGTTGCGTCATCAGCCTGCCTTGCTGGCGGACGCTGGCCGGTTCAGCTACTGGCCCTCGCTTAACGGCCGTATCCCCAGGTTCAGCGCTGCGGCGCTAAGCCAGTAACCCTTCTCCCTATTCCACAAACGCTTGAGCCTTGGTACTCGCCATTCGACCTGCCGGAAGCGATCAGCTCGGCGGTAGCGCGCTCGATGAGGGCGAGAATATTCTGGCGGATGCGGCGTTGGAGAAGTGGGTGCGTTGTTAACCGGTCAATTCCGGCGCCCGGCTATACAGGTCCTGAGACACCCATTGCTGCACGATAACGTTCGGTAAAAACGCCGGGCTCAGCGCCCCTGCTGCGCTATGATCCTGGGCGGACCATTACGCGAGTGAATTATCCAGTGAGCCCGTTACCACGGATTGGTGTTGGCCTCAGAGCCCCCCACTATCAAGATTTCATGAACCATCACCCTGCGGTCGATTGGCTGGAGGTTCATACGGAGAACTACCTGGGCCCCGGAGGGAAAGACCTGCATATCCTCCGTCAGTTGGCACAGCGCTACCCGATCAGCCTGCATGGCGTCGGTTTGGGTATCGGCTCAGTCCATGGCTTTAGCAACGCACATGTCGAGCGAATTCGGGCCTTGGCCGAGCTGATCAACCCCTTTCTGATTTCGGAGCATTTGAGCTGGGGGGCTGTGGAAGGGCGCTGCTTGAATGATTTGTTGCCATTGCCCTTGGTGGAGGCGTCACTGAACCTGGTCTGTGATCGGGTCGATCAGGTTCAAAACGCTCTGGGCCGGCCGCTCATGCTCGAAAACGTGTCCACCAGCTTGCGGTTCAAGGGCGACACGCTGGGAGAAACCCAATTTCTCGCTGAAGTGGTCGCACGCACGGGGAGTGCTGTGTTACTTGATCTGAACAACCTTTACGTGAACCAGTGCAACCACGGTGAACCTGCGCTCGAGGCGATGCGCAGGCTGGATTCGACCAGCGTTGGCGAATTGCACCTGGCCGGCCATAGCCACGCTGAGGGGCTGTTGATCGATGACCATGGCAGTGCTGTGGCGGAGCCGGTCTGGTCGTTGTATCGCACGGCTTTGCGTCAGTTTGGGCCGGTGCCGGTGCTGGTCGAATGGGACACTCACCTGCCGCCGCTGGGCGAGTTGCTTGATCAAGTACGGATCGCCAGGGCGATTGCCGAAGAGGTGTTGCATGACACTTGAAGAACTGGCGGTGTTACAGCTCGAATTTTCCCGCGCTCTGGAGGACCCGGCTCCATCACCCCGCTTACCGCAGAGCTGGCTGCTGGCCGGTGTATCGGGTAGTGAACGACGCTTCGCTCGCTACCGCAGTGGCCTGTGGCAGCATCAGGAGCAATCGTTGGCACTCACTCATCCGGTGATCAAGGCATTGGTGGGCGATGAATTCTTTCGCACCCTGGCTTTTTCCTATGGTCAACGGTATCCCTCGCATCACCCTGATCTGGGGCGGTTCGGTGAGCACCTCGCGGAGTTTCTGGGTACTTATGTGCCCGTGGCAGCGTATCCGTATTTCGCCGACGTGGCAGCCTTGGAGTGGGCAGTTCATTGCGCCTGCACAGCCAGTGACGTCAATGCATTGGATGCTCGGGCAATGGCGGCGATAGGTGCCCAGGCCCTGGAAAGTACGCAACTCACTTTGGCTCCGGGTTGTGCATTGGTGAGCAGTGGGTGGCCGATCTTTGCTATCTGGGCGGCCCATAACAAGGGTGACCAGAGCGTGCCGAAGGTGGCCGGTGGCGCCTGTTCGGCGCTGGTGTATCGAAGTGGCTGGCGCGTGGAGGTTCGCGAGGTTGATGCTTGGGAGTTCACTGCACTGGCCCGTCTGCTGGAGCATGCGACCTTGGGGGATGCACTGCTGGCCGCGCAGGAACACTATGCAATGAATCGCGATGACGGCGCGTTCATTGACAGCGCTGCATGGGTGACGCGCTGGTTGTGTGATGGGTTGCTGGTCGCCATACCGTAGGTTTTTGAACAGCATTGTTTCACTGGGTGTCACGCCGCTTTCCCAGGATAGGCGCGCAGAGCCGTGGCCGGGAACCAAGGGCTTTCAGATGATTGGATCCAATTTTAACATCTTGAAACATTTGCCGGTCTGAATTAATTCGACATATTTAAGCCATGGGCTATAAAAAATAACGCATAGAACAAAAGCAGTTACCAAGTGTGCATTCAGGAATAAGCACTGTCCGTGCTCCTTTGCTGATCTGGTAACGATACGCTTGGCAGCGTGCGTCTTTGGCTAAGAAAGACGCGTCGCAGACCCGGGTCAGGAATGGATTCCGACGATGCCGCCCCGTGCGGCAAAGTTTTGCAAGGAGCAACACATGCATCCGATCTGCTTAACAGCCGCCTCTGCGTCGTGTCGGCCGGAGAACCTTCTGGTTGCGGGGCACAAAAGCTCCGAGCTTCGGCGTCATGTCGAGTGCCTGGTTCATTCCCTTCGTCTGATCTTCTGCCCCACCTTGATCGCCGAGCCCTGAAAGGCTCCGATCGGCTCAGTGTAGTCTTCACATCTTTGATGAATAACCCCTGACTGGCTCCAATGTTAGTTGGCTCACGTACGTGAGCGTAAAAAAAATAATTGAATGTACCCATCCTTAACCGGGAACTTGCGTGATGAATCTAAAAGATATTCTGGTAGCCACCGCCTTGGCTTCTATCAGCGGTGCTGCGTTGGCCGATGCAGCCACCGAGAAAACAGTAGAAACCGAGGTCTGCTACGGTGTGGCCAAGGCAGGGCACAATGATTGCTCCGACAGCAGTTGCCTGCATGACTGCTCGGAATCGAGCAAGGTCGACAATGACCCGAACGAGTGGATGGCTGTGCCCAAAGGCACGTGTACGCAAATGGGCGGGGTGCTCAGAGCCCAGCCTTATGCATGCCAGGCCGATGAGCAGACGGAAACTTCGGTGAAGAGTGCGCAAATGGGCGAGCGCCTGTTCAATCAAGGCGATCATACCCGTGGTATTCCTGCGTGTTCTTCATGCCATGGCGTGGCCGGTGATTCGCAAAATGCCGACTATCCGAAGTTGTCAGGACAGTTCGGCAAATACCTTGACTCCCAACTGCGTGCCTTCCGCGACGCTTCTCGCCCGTCCCCTGTCATGGTAGCGGCTGCCAAATCCCTGAATGACGAAGACATTGCCAACGTGGTGCAGTACCTGGTCCAGCCCTCGACAACAGCGGTGCCGGCGACGGTGCAAGGTCAGGCTGATACGACCGGCCCGGTAACGGCGGTCACACGCTGATAACAGCGACTGCGCCGGGATGAAATCCCGCCTTTTTAAATACACTCACCTTACGCTGCTCATGCGTTGAATATCGACTAAGTATCACAGTCGATTGCGTGGTTAGTTGCGCGGGCGAGGCGTTATTAAGTTGCAGGTTTTAATGCGGCTCGACGGCCGTCGAGTGTAAAAAAGCAAAATAAAAAAAGACAAAGGCTTGTTGATTTAAAGATGGTTTTCAGTATTGTCTGTCTATGGACGCCACCGCTTGAAAGGGACTGCAAACATGTCGGGTGAAAATGTGGAATATGACTCAGTGGCTGACCGTTTGAATTCGGTGATAGTGAGTTCATTCACGGGGCAATGCGTTGAGCAGAAGGGCACCTCCAAGTATGAATTCAGGCAAGACGAATTTTGGCGCAAGCTGGAGCGTTGGCATTCGGTGGATGCGGATACATTTCTCAATCATCTCTGGCAAGAAAAGAATGCGGTGACCAGTGTTGCGGTACTGGGCGATCTCATCAAAGATATAACGCCTGCCGGTTTTGTGAGCGATATTGAGAAGGGCCATCAACTGGCCCCGATGTCGATAAGACTGACACCCTATATTTTGTCATTGATTGATTGGTCTAATCCTTATTTTGACCCGTTGCGTCGACAGTTCTTGCCACTGGCGTCGGAAATCGAAGTTGATCACCCCATGGTCCAGCTTGATCCGATGGGCGAACAGAATGACTCCCCCGCCATGGGCCTTACTCACCGTTACCCGGACCGTGTGTTGTTTCTGGCAACCAATGTATGCCCGGTCTACTGTCGTTACTGCACCCGTAGTTATGCGGTGGGGCTGGATACCGATGTGGTGACTAAGCAGAAAATCAATGCACCTGGAGAGCGTTGGGAGCCGGCGTTTCGCTACATAGCAGCCAACTCCAGCGTGGAGGATGTGGTGGTTTCCGGTGGCGATGCTTATCGCCTCAAAGCGCGGCAGATCACTGATATTGGCGAGCGTTTGCTGGAGATTCCCCACGTGCGGCGCATGCGTTTTGCCACCAAGGGGTTGGCTGTACTGCCGATGAAAATCCAGAGTGATCACGAATGGACCGATGCCATCGCTCGCTTGTCCGATCGTGCACGCAAAATGGGTAAGTCGATCGCCATTCATACGCACTTCAATCACCCTAATGAAATTACCGACATGACGGTGAAGGCACTGCGGATTTTGTATGAGCGGGGTGTGGAGGTCAGAAATCAGGCGGTTATCTTGAAAGGCGTTAATAATAACGCGACGGACATGCATCGGCTGAATGAGTGCCTGGCGTATTGTAATGTGCGTCCATATTACTGTTTTCAAGGTGACATGATTCGGGGCGTAGAAACACTAAGAACCAGCCTTGCCGACTCTATCGCCCTGGAGAAGTCGACGCGCGGCTTAATCGCCGGGCATAACACGCCGCACTTTATTGTGGACTTGCCGGGTGGTGGCGGTAAACGTGATATTCATAGTTTTGATTATTATGACAAGCACGTAGGTGTGGCTGTTTACCGAGCGCCAGCGGTTAAGAAAGACAAGTTCTTTTTGTATTGTGATCCGTTGCATACGTTGGCTTCGGATGTTCAGGCGTTGTGGCTGAGTCCCGCGTCGAGGACGCAGTTGCTGAATGACGTTGTACACGCTGCATACTAACGAAATGTTCAATCACCGTGAATGGAAGCATCGAAATGAACCAAGTTAATAAGATTGATTGGATTCGTCACCAGGACTACCTTCAGGCCATCGCGCAGTCCAAGTCGACGGGTAAGCCGATACTGATTTATTTCAATAGCCGCTCATGTGGCGGTTGTAACCGGCTGGTGGACAGTGTTTTGAATGATCCGCAATTGATTGGAGCGGTCAGCGGCTCGGTGATTCCAGTCTGGGTCGAAGTGGAAAACGACAAGCCGGATCCACGTATTTCAGAATTGGTAGGCAGCCACATTTTTATTATGTCGCCGGTCCTCCAGCTTATTTCCAGTGAGGGGGATATTTACCACAAGTTCCTGGGCGCTCCCCTGCACACAAGGCTGGACTTGGGTTATTGCCGTGTGCATCACGATGTGGCCGGTGATATCGATGCCAAAGAAGTCCTCGCGCAATTGTCGGTAGGCCTGGCTAAACAGGCGATGGCCTCCCACAACTATAGCGTGGCTGAGTCTCTCCTGAGAAAAGGACTGGATACTCGCGATGCCGAAAGTATCGCAGTGCGTGAAGCTGAGTACTGGCTGCCGATCGCCCAGGCGCGTGGGCAATATCCTGAAGACAGCCTGCCCGAAACGGGGATTGCGCAGACCCCTATCGCTCGAGAAGTGCGACGTTTTTGCAATACGCTGATTCAAGTGCCGGATCATGAATTGATGGTCGACTGGCCCGGCGTACAGGGTGAAGGCGGTTGGGCGCATTACACCGACTGTCTGCGTGAACTGTGCCTGGGTATTTATCAAATGCTGATGGATGTTGCCACGGACGCAGCGCAACAGCGAAACGCGCAAGGTCGAGGCTTGAGTCGTGCGCAGATGATCGTTCGTGACTGGCAAGTGGCATTCCGGGATCTGCAGGCCAGCCTCATCGGGCTCAAGGGCGCTGAATACGATCAGCAGCATCTCCATCAGAATTACACCCTCGGCAAGCAGCGCACGATCCGCAACAATATTGTGCACTGCGTCATGGCTGAGTTCTGGGCGCATGCCCCCGCCATACGTTCGACCCTGGAGGCGAGCCGCTCGAATATCGAGAGAACGGATAAGGTCAGCCCGGCGATGCTCAACTGGGAAAAATATGGCCCAGCGCCGTCTAACTTCGGCAACCTCCATTCTCTGCTGGCGCTTTGGGAGCAGCGTCATCAGCAATTGGTTGAGGAGTTCTCGGGTATCAGCGATGCCGAGCTCGACGCCACCCGCAGCTGGTGGGAGGACTCACCGGTCTCGATAAAATTCCGTATGTGCCGCTTGGGTTGGCATTTCCATGATCATGCAGCGGTTGTCGAAACCATCTGCCAGCGCATCGGCCACGAACGTTCGGAGACGGAGTTGCTGGCCAAGCTTCTGTTTAATGCGCTTGGACGTGCCGAAGGGGAAATGGTTGGCTTGTCTCACGAAGAACAGCACGCGCTTTTCGCCAATGCCGCGCAGCAATTGAAAGAGCGCAGTGACGAGCTTGCCCGGGTTTACGAGGGGTATCTCAATAAGTCCAATGCTGGCGCCCATGCTCCATTGAAAGCCCAGTCGCAAGCAGCTGCGGTGTGAATGACCCGGCGGCGCGCCTTGCGCGCCGCTTCAAGGATGGAACCGTGATGAATATAGTGCAGCAGATGTTTGGTGATCAAACCGAGACGTTCCTGGGAACATGCTGGCCGAAACACGCCTACGTCGCGGACGGTGAGATGAGCCGGTTCAGCGCGTTGGCAGCCTTGGATGAGTTCCAGGATATCCGCAAGCTCTTCAGTGCACTGCCGGGATCTGTCGATCTGCTTTTCCCCGGAGGCAAACGTATCACCGTGGCAAAGTCAGCCGACGCTCTTGCGCCTTACAACGACGGTGCCGCGATGGTTTATATAAAGGACCTGGAAGCGATTCCGACCATTTCCAAGGCCTGTGATGAGCTGGCCAGTGTGTTGGATATTCCACGGCACTATGTCAGCTGTGAAGCGTTTGCCGCCAACTATGGCGTAGAGGTCGCCACGCACTTTGATCACGAAACGAATTTCATGATCCAGATAAAGGGCGAGAAGACCTGGGCCTTTGCCGAAAATACCGCATTGCCCGATCCGATTTATCCGTTTTTCCCAAACAACCCGAACCGCTTTTACACCGACGGTATTCAGCCCTATACAGGGGCGGCCTTACCGCGCGTGATGCCTGAAAATAAACAGGTGCGGTTAGTCAAGCCGGGCACCACAACCTTTATGCCGCGTGGCTATTGGCACAGTACGGTGGCCCATGAGGAGTCGTTTTCAATAGGCTTCGTGATTAATCCTCCGACGCTGGCCGATCTCATTACCTACGCCGTGTTGGAAAAGTTGCATGGCATTGAAGCGCTCAGGGCGCACCCGCTTGATACGTTATCGGTACAGGCGCGCACGTCGATTCTGGAGAGTATTCAGCAGGGTCTTGATGAAGCCGGGAGGTTATCCAGCCAGTTGACGCCCGAGCAATTGCTTCAACGCTATAAGCAATCACGTAAAGGCAATGTGCGTACGTTGAGCGCTCTTTAAGTACGATTTAACCAGCGGACCTCTCGCCATGCGTGCAGCTCAAAGTTTATTTATCGGGATAACCGCCCTGATGCTCGTCAATGCAGTGGACGGGCTTAAGGAAGTTTACTTCGGTATGTTGGTACAAGCGCTCGACACGGTTGTCGTGACATTCGTGTTGTTTGCCATCGCTTGGCCGGTGTTTTTTATCAGTTACCTGTTGAACCCCGGTTCAACCCGCGGGATGCAAAGCCTGACCACCCACAAAGCGTCCGTGAGACGTTGCGTGGTGATGTTGAATTTCAGTTCGGCTGCGCTGTGGATCTCTTTTCTGTGTGCCTTGAAATGGGTCGAACCGGCAATTGTCAGTGCGCTGGTGGGCGGTGTCGGGATGGTGTCGGTATTGATACTGAACAAGCTGATGCGCCCGTCGGCAGTCATGATCGGTGCCGATTATTTGGCCGCTGGTCTTATCGTTTTCGCCAGTCTCTATTTGTGCTGGGCCTCATTTGCTGACCGCACCGCGGTCCAGGATGAACCAGAACGGTATCAGGTATTACTGGGTTATCTGATGATGCTGGTGTGCGGTGTTGCCATGGCATTGACCACGATTCTTTCAAAAATGGTCGCCGACCATGGTGTATCCAGTCGTTATCTCTACGCACATCGGTTTTATCTGTTGCTGGCGATTTCGGGCACCTACGCAGCGTTGAATACCGGCGCGCTGTCTGCGGTGGTCGAGCATCTAGTGACGTTAACCCTGCTGGCATTGGGAGGCGTGATATTACCGCTGCTTTTACTCCAGGAAGGCATAAAGCGCTGCGAACCTGTGACCATTGAAGCCATCCTGGCGATGGCACCGCTATTTACGATCATTTTTCAAGCTGCTGATTCGAGGCTGACGTTTTCAATGTTCAGTTTCATCGGCGTCATCCTCATTTGCATGGCGGCCACCTATAACGGTTATGCCCATTTAAGTCGGCTGCCGACTGAAGGAGTTAACGTATGAAATATGCGGTGATTGTTGATGCTTATTCCACCGGTGCGCGCCTTGCTGACGAACTTAAGCTCCGTGGCTTTGCTTGTATTCACGTGCAGACATCCGCTGAAATTCTCGATTACGACGTCGATAGCTTTCAGCCCGATGATTTTCAGCACCTGTTTGTCGCGACCCAGGATCTCAAGGCGTTGACCGACGCTCTGGCTGTTTTTGAGCCGGCCTTTATCATTCCGGGGTGTGAGTCTGGCGTTGAATTGGCGGACCAGCTCAGCGAGTTGATGGGCACGCCGGGAAATGGCACGGCATTGTCCCCTTGCCGCCGCGATAAATGGCATATGGCGCAGCGCCTGCATCACCTGGGGATTCCGGCCGCACGCGTCGCGCTGATCCATCACGCACACGATATACCCCAGGCCATCGATTTGATTGGCGACTGGCCGGTGGTCATCAAACCCGTGAACAGCGCGGGTGCCGACGGCATCTACTTTTGCTTTGATCAAGAGCAAGTCCGTCACGCCATCGACAAAGAGTTGGGCCGGCTCAACGAAATGGGGTTTATCAATGATCGCATGTTGGCAATGGAGCATCTGGCTGGGCAGCAGTACCTGATTCAAGCGGTTTCACGAGACGGCGAGCACTTGGTGTTTGAAATCTGGCGAGACAATCGCAAGCGTGTACTGGGCGCTGGCGTGGTCAATGACCGCGAAGTGCTGATTGATCTGCAATCACAAGAGGCCGCGCCGATCATCGCTTATGTGCAACGTTGCCTGGATGCCTTTGGAGTGCACATTGGGCCTTCGTTTCTTGAAGTGATGGTGACAGCGGACGGCCCCAAGTTGATCGAGTGGGCGGCCAGGATGATGGGCACCCAGGAACTCAGCGCAATGACGCGTGTAAGTGGGGTGAATGCGGTCAATCTGTGCGTGGCCTGTTACGCCGACCCAACGGCGTTTGATGCCATGCTCGATAAAGTCAATCGTTCGAATGCGACCTGTGAAGTCATCGGCATGATCAATAGCGTGTCAGGCACCGTTGTGCATCGGCATTGGCTCGATGAGCTGAGCGCCAGGCCGAGTTTTTTCAAGATGATCAGAGCTCCGCAGATAGGCGACAGTGTTGCGCCCACCATCGGCATTTCGACCAATTACGGGTTTATCTACCTTATTCACGAAGACCCGGCGGTCACCTATGCAGACTACCTGTGGATCCGTGAGAAAGAGGCTCAAGCCACCGGCTTTTTTGACGTGAAACTCAGTAGCGCAGTTGTCGCGCACCTGTGCTGAGCGCTTTGTCGCACCTGGCCCGAACCTTCCAATTGGCGGAGCATCGCTCATGAAACTTTATGTCGATCATCAATGTACTTCACCGTTCGCGATGTCGGCCTTCGTGGCCCTTCGTGAGTGTCAGGTGGCGTTTGACATGCACTATCTGAACTTGTCCCGTGGCGATCACCACCAGCAACCCTTCAGTGAGGTTTCGCTGACGCAGCGTGTACCGACGTGGGTGGAGGACGGATTTTCGCTGACCGAATCGTCCGCGATTGCCGAGTACGTGAATGAGTGTTCGGTGAACAAACCGTTGTATCCCATTGATGCGCGGGCGCGAGCCCAGGCCCGGCAGATTCAGGCTTGGTTGAGGAGCGATTTTTTCAACTTGCGCGGCGAGCGGCCCACCGAAACCATCTTTATTGAACCTGCCCATGAGCCGCTCGGGCCACTGGCTGCGAGCGACGCGCGACGGCTGGTTGAGGGCTTGTCGCACAGCTTGCGCGACGGCCGGATGTTTTTACTGGGCGAGTGGTGTATTGCCGATGTTGACGCTGCAGGCATGTTGAATCGGCTTATTTATAGTGATGATCCAGTTCCTGATGTACTCAAAGATTACGCACTTCGGGCATGGGATCGTGCGTCTGTTCGTGAGTGGCTGGAGATTGACCGTAGCAGGGCGCGGGCAGGCTGAATCAAGGTGTGAGCCCGCACCGGCAGAAATAAGAAACCTAGGGATGGCACATGGAATTATTCAACACACTGGGTAAGACGCTAATGCCCTTCGTCCCGGTTGCAGGGAAAAACGTGGGGTTTTATGCGTGTGGGCCGACGGTTTATCACTACGCCCACATCGGCAATATGCGTACCTACATATTTGAGGATGTGCTCGCCAAAACGTTACGCGAGCAGGGTTTCAGTGTGCGGCACGTGATGAACATCACGGATGTCGGCCACCTGCAATCGGACGCTGATTTTGGTGATGACAAATTGATGCTGGGGGCGGCGCGTGAACAGAAAACCCCTTGGGAGGTTGCTCGGTTTTACGAGGAGGCATTCTTCAGGCACAGCGCGTCGTTGAATGTAAAACGGCCGGATATCGTATGCCGAGCGACGGAGCATATCCCTGAAATAATCGCCATGGTCGAGCAACTGTTGGAAAAAGGCGTGGCTTATATCAGTGCCGGAAATGTCTACTTCAGCCTGGAAAAATTTCCCACCTATCACGAACTGGGCCAGCTGAAACTTCAAGACCAGCAAGCTACCGACCGGGTTGCTCATGACCCGCTGAAGCGCTCACAGTCGGATTTCGCGTTATGGTTTTCGACGTCGAAATTTCCCGATCAGATCATGAAGTGGGAATCGCCCTGGGGGCTTGGGTTTCCGGGCTGGCATATTGAATGTTCGGCTATGGCAAGCCGCTATCTCGGCGATCGAATCGACATCCATTGCGGGGGTATTGACCATATCAATGTGCACCACTCCAACGAGGTGGCCCAGTCGGAATGCTGTTTTGGCCACCGCTGGGTCAATTATTGGTTTCACTGTGAGTTTCTCAATGTCGATGCAGAGAAAATGTCCAAGTCCAAGGGCGAGTTCCTCACAGTCGACACACTGATCGATAAAGGCTACGACCCGCTCGCGTTCAGATTGCTGGTACTGGGATCCCATTACCGCAGCGCGTTGACGTTCTCGTGGGATGCCCTGGACGCAGCGTCGACCGCCTTACGCAAGGCTCGGCTGCGTATCGCGCAGATCCAGGGCGACAATGTCCAGCCGCAGGCTTCGTTCTCGCCAGAGTATGTTGCAGCTAAAACGCGTTTTTTCGGCGCGCTGGATAAGGATCTGCATACGCCAGGGGCGGTTGCCGAGCTGTGGTGGGTGCTCAAGGCTGATGTGTTGGATGACGCCGAACGCCTCGATTTACTGCGTAGTTTTGACGGCATACTCAGCGTGGGCTTGTTTGACGAGGTACAGGTTGAATTAACCCAGGAGCAGGCAAGTTTGATTGAGGCGCGACGTGTCGCACGCCTGATGAAGAACTGGTCAGAGTCTGATCGGATCAGGGACTTGCTGTTGGCGCAGGGTATCGGTGTCAGCGATCTGAAAGCTTGAGGCATCTGTGCATTGAACAAGGAGCGGCATTGTGGATGTAGCGCTAATCAGGCAGCAGTTTCCGGTCTTTTCCGTGCCCTCTCTGGAGGGTGCGGTATTTTTTGACGGCGCTGCAGGCACGCAGATGTGCAGCAGGGCACTGGAGGCGAGTGTCAGGGCGTCCATTGAAAACAACGCGAATCTGGGGGGGCATTTCTCGACCTCCATCATTGCCGAGCAGGATCTCGACCGCGCGCGATCGGCTGCAGCGGCACTGCTTAATGCATCGTGTGCGCAGGAAATTGTCTTCGGCCAGAACATGACCGCCCTGACGTTTCATATGTCGCGTTGCATCGGGCGAAGCCTGCGCAAGGGCGACGAGATCGTCCTGACCCGTTCAGACCACGAAGCCAATATCTCCCCTTGGCTTGAATTGGCAAAAGACCTGGAATTAACCGTGCGCTGGCTACCTTTCGATTTCGAAACCTATGGTTTTGATCTATCCCAGGCAGCCTCGTTGATCACTGAGCGCACCCGGGTCGTAGCCTTGAGCTATGCGAACAATGTCACGGGCACGATTAACGATGTAGCAGCAGTTGCAGCGTTGGCCAGAAACATGGGCGCGATCGTCTACGTGGATGCGGTTCAGTACGCCCCGCATGGCGTGATCGACGTCCAGGCCTTGGGGTGTGACTTGCTGGCCTGTTCTTCGCACAAGCTCTATGGACCTCATCAGGGGGTTCTGTGGGGCCGTCTTGCTCTGCTTGAGCAGCTCATTGCCTACAAACCTCGACCTACGCTCGATAAGCCTCCCTACAAGTTCGAAACCGGAACTAAAAGCAGGGAGGCCATCGCGGGTGTGGGAGGAGCGATCGAGCATTTAGCGTGGATAGGGCGCACCCTGGGTGGCAGCCCTGTGAATGGGAGCCAACGCAATCAGATCGTGAGTGGCATGCACGCGGTGATTGCCCATGAACAACGCTTGGTGCAAGAGGTGTTGGCGGGGCTCGAAGCACTGGACGAAGTGAAGATTTATGGCCTATGCAAGCCCCATGATCTGCAATGTCGAGTTCCAACCCTGTCTTTTACACTCAAGTCGACGCCCAGTGCGGTGGTCTCCCAGCATATGGCCCGGCAGGGCATTCGCCTCTGGCATGGCAATAACTTCAGCCCTGAAACCCTCCATGCACTCGGCCTTGACCAGAATGATGGTGTGGTCCGAATCAGCTTTGCTCAGTACACGTCTTCGGAGGATGTTCAGCGCTTCCTCTTGGCCATGCAGCATTTTCGCTGAGAGGCGTTGAGCCGCTGATGGCCGCCAGGATTATGAGGCAATCGCGGGTGAGCCCTGGCGCGAAGCGCTCAGGAACCGCAACAACGCCACCAGCGGGAACGCACTGCCCACCAGCATCACGCCCAGCCAGCCGCCGTGTTCATACACGCTGCTGGCAATCGCCGAGCCGAAGGCGCCGCCGATGAAGATGCTGGTCATGTACAGCGCGTTCAGGCGGCTGCGGCTGTTGGCGTCGAGGGCGTAGATGGTGCGTTGGCCGAGGACCATGTTCATCTGCACGCAGAAGTCCAGGACCACGCCGGTCACCGCCAGGCCGATCACGCTGTACAACGGGTGCACAAAGGCTGGCAGAAAACTCAACGCGGCAAACAGCATGGCCAGCAGTGAAGCGCGGTGCGTGTGCCCGGCATCGGCCAGGCGCCCGGCGATAGGCGCGGCGATCGCGCCCAGGGCGCCGACCAGGGCAAACAGGGCGATTTCGCTTTGGCTCAGGCCGTGGTTACGCGCCAGCTCCAACGGTGCAGCGGTCCAGAACAGGCTGAAGGTGGCGAACATGCAGCCTTGGTAGAAGGCGCGCTGACGCAGTAGCGGTTGCTTGCGCAGCAAGGTGCCCAGCGAGCCCAGCAGTTGGCCGTAACTGGCGCTGTGGTCGGGTTGGCGCTTGGGGATAGTCAGCATCAGCACGGCACTGATAAACACCATCACCGCGGCGGCCGCCATGAACATTGCACGCCAGCCAAAGTGGTCAGCCACCAGGCTGGACACCGGCCGCGCCAGCAGGATGCCCAGCAACAGGCCGCCCATGATGCTGCCGACTACACGGCCTCGGGACTCGGCGGGCGCCAGATGCGCGGCCAGCGGGATAAGAATCTGCACCGAGACGGAACTGAAGCCGATCAGCAACGACACAAGCAGGAACACATTCGGCTGCTCGGCAAACGCCGCACCCAGTAGGCTGGCGATGGCCACCAGGTTGGTGATGATCATCAGCTTGCGGTTTTCCAGCAGGTCGCCCAGCGGCACCAGAAAGAACAGGCCCAGGGCATAGCCGATTTGCGTGAGTGAGACGATCAGGCTCGCCAGTGCCGGGGTCAGGCCGATGTCCGGCGCGATCAACTCGATGATCGGCTGGGCGTAGTAGATGTTGGCAACAATGGCGCCGCAACAGAACGCAAACAGCATCACCATGCCTCGGGTCATGGTGCTTGAAGCGTGTGAGGTAGCGGTCATGGTGTTCTCATTCAAGCGAAGGAAGGTAGCGGGCGAGAGTAAAGACAACGTCTGCGCCGGTGTAGAGCGCGCGCATTGATATCACTCATGCCGCAAATTAATGACTGAATCGTTAACTTTTGGGGCGAGCGCCAATGATACATTCAGGCATAACTGTCGAAACAGGAAATCCACTGCGATGAAAATCACGCTGAACAAGATGCTCCTGGCCTCCACCCTGGCTGCGGCCATGGCCATCGGGCTGGCCAACGCCGCCGAGGCCCCACGGGTCGGCGTACGCGGCGCCATTACTGCGATGGACGGTGACGCGATGCACGTCAAGGTCAACAGTGGCGAAGAGGTTGTGGTGCATCTGACGCCGGCCACCCAGGTACGCGCCGTTACCTTGGCCAAGATCGATGAGATCAAGCCCGGCAGCTACATTGGCTCGGCTGCCATGCCGAACGCCGATGGCACCCTGACTGCGCTGGAAGTCCACGTATTCCCACCGGCCATGGCCGGCACGGGTGACGGGCACCGCGCGTTTGATTTGAAAGAAGGCAGCAGCATGACCAACGGCACGGTTGGCGACCTGGTGGTCAGCAACGGGCGCACCCTGACCGTGAAGTACAAAGGCGGCGAGCAGAAGATTGTGGTGCCGGATGATGTGCCAATCGTGAACCTGGAGCCGGGCGATCGCAGCTTGCTCAAGGCGGGCGTGAAGGTGGTGTTGTTTGCGGCGCAGGGCGCGGATGGGACCATTACGGCCCAGGCGATCTCAGCTGGCAAGGATGGCGTGACACCGCCGATGTAACGGACCCAACACAAAACAAATGTGGGAGCTGGCTTGTGTGGGAGCTGGCTTGCCTGCGATGCAATCACCTCGGTGTATCAGTTACACCGAGGGGATGCTATCGCAGGCAAGCCAGCTCCCACATTTTTTACCGCGTACCTTCAGTTATTGACCCGAATAGATCTGGTCAAAAATCCCGCCATCATTGAAGTGAGTTTTCTGCACGGTACGCCAGTCACCAAAGGTCTTCTCCACCGACAAGAAGTCGACTTTCGGGAAGCGGTCGGTGTACTTGGCCAGCACTTTCGGGTCACGTGGGCGCAGGTAGTTGTTGGCAGCAATTTCCTGGCCTTCCGGCGACCACAGGTACTTCAGGTAATCCTCGGCAGCCACACGGGTGCCTTTCTTGTCGACCACTTTGTCGACCACCGACACCGGCGGCTCGGCTTCGGCGGAGACGCTTGGGTAGATCACTTCGAACTGATCACGGCCGAATTCACGGGCGATCATTTCGGCTTCGTTCTCAAAGGTCACCAGCACATCGCCGATCTGGTTGGTCATGAAGGTGGTGGTAGCGGCACGGCCGCCAGTGTCCAGCACCGGTGCATGTTTGAACAATTCGCCGACGAACTTCTTCGCCTTGTCTTCATCACCACCGTTTTTCAGCACATAACCCCAGGCCGACAGGTAGGTATAGCGGCCATTACCCGAGGTCTTCGGGTTGGGCACGATTACTTGCACGCCATCTTTGAGCAGATCGGGCCAGTCTTTCAGGGCTTTGGGGTTGCCCTTGCGCACGATAAACACGGTGGCGGAGGTGAACGGCGCGCTGTTGTTCGGCAGGCGGGTCACCCAGTTGTCCGGCACCAGTTTGCCGTTGTCCGCCAGGGCATTGATGTCGGTGGCCATGTTCATGGTGATCACATCGGCCGGCAGGCCGTCGATCACCGAGCGCGCTTGTTTGCTGGAACCGCCGAAGGACATCTGCAACGTCAGCTTGTCGTCCGGGTGCTCGGTTTCCCAGTGCTTCTGGAAGGCGGCGTTGTAGTCCTTGTAGAAGTCGCGCATCACGTCGTAGGAGACGTTAAGCAGTGTGACCGGTGCGGCTTGCACGGCACCGGCCAGGGCCAGGCCCGCGGCCAGAAGAGAGGCGCTGAGGATTTTTTTCACTGCTCATTCCTTGTTGTTCGAGAGAAGAGTGGGGGCAATTTGCCAGCGACTATAGCCGGGCCTGCATAGGCGTTTAAAGATTAAAACGTACTGTGCTTATTCCACTTTATGAAACAGGTTGCTGCCGCAGCGCGAGCAAAACGCTGCGTTGGGTTCGTGGCTGTTTTTCTTGCACACCGGGCAATCGTGTTCCAGCTGCTCACCGCGCATGGCGCTGGCCAGTTCAGCGGTAAAAATCCCGGTGGGCACGGCGATGATCGAGTAACCGGTGATCATCACCAGCGACGAAATCACCTGGCCCAGCGGCGTCTTCGGCACGATATCGCCAAAGCCTACGGTGGTGAGGGTCACGATCGCCCAGTAAATGCCCTTGGGAATGCTGGTAAACCCGTGCTCCGGGCCTTCAATCACATACATCAGGGTGCCGAATACCGTCACCAGGGTGCACACGCTGACCAGGAACACCACGATCTTCTGCTTGCTGCCGCGCAGCGCCGCCATCAGGTAGTTGGCTTGCTTGAGGTACGGGCTGAGCTTGAGCACGCGGAAAATCCGCAGCATCCGAATGATGCGGATAATCAGCAGGTATTGCGCATCGCTGTAATACAGCGCGAGGATGCCGGGCACGATGGCCAGCAAGTCCACCAAGCCATAAAAGCTGAAGGCGTAGCGCAAGGGTTTGGGCGAGCAGTACAGCCGCAAGCCGTACTCGATGGCGAAGATCAGCGTGAAGCCCCATTCGATATAGGCCAACACATCGGCGTAGTTCTGGTGGATTTCGTCGATGCTGTCGAGCATCACGATCACAATGCTGGCAAGAATGATCAGTAGCAGGATGCCGTCAAAGCGCCGCCCGGCTGCGGTGTCGCTCTGGAATACCATGACATAGAGGCGCTGGCGCCAGTCGCTGTTGCTGTTCATAAAACCCGCCTGAATCGAATATCGAGCAAGCCTAGGGGGATTCGAACGGGCTGTCCACGCGGGCTTTGAACATCCGCTGCGTGGCGCGCACCAGCCAGCAGGCGAGGATAAACGGCGCAGTCAACGCGGGCAGGTGCAGGATGGCAAAACCGGGTGTGAGGATAATCGCCAGCAGGATGCCCAGCAGTGGCAGCCACGGCTGGCGTCGTGACTGGCTCAAGGCCAGTGCCGCCAGCGCCGGGTTGTAGCTGTGCAGGCCGAGGAGGGCGCTGGCGGGTTCGTCGAGTAGTAGAGCCACCAGCACGCCAGCAGTGGCACCGACCAAGGCCCACAGGGCGGCGCGACGGTTGGCCAACAACAAGCCGACGGCAATCAAGACTCCCGCCAGTGGTTGGTCCAGCAGCATGACTTGCGCAAGGCCAATAAAGGGCGCGCTGACAATCGCAAAGAAGTTGGGCTCGACCAAGGCAAACGTAGGCTGAGGCGCGCTGCCGATCAACAGCCAACCCAGGCCGACAAAGGGCGCGGTGTACGCGGACAAGTCATCCGGGTGATGGGTATGTTTCAACCATAGCCGCGTGAGCATCGCACTCAGGCCGCCGCACGCCAGGATCAACGGCGGCAACAACGCCGACCAGGCGAAGTGCTGGCTGATCAACACACCCAGCAGCACGCCGTTGTAGCTATACAGGCCGGCCTGGCGCTCTGCCTTGGGATAACCCCGGCGCTGGGCCGTGAGCAAACCGGCGAGGCCGCCCAGCAACGCTCCGCCGAGCAAGGCCGGGGCGCCGATCAGGATGGCCAACAGGCACAGCAGGCCGCACAACGGCTGGCGCTGCAGGAATATCTGGCTGAAGCCGTTGAGCAGGGCTTCGGCCCAGTCGGGGCAGGTTGGGTTGTGCATGGTGGTTAGTCAGTGAGACCGAGTTGCCCTTATCGCAGGCAAGCCAGCTCCCACAGTTGGCTGTGTTCACACATAAAGAGGTGCGAACCCAATCAACTGTGGGAGCCGGGCTTGCCCGCGATGAGGCCCTTACAGACGCTAAATCAACGTCTCGATACGCAACGAATTGGTCGACCCCGGCTGCCCGAACGGCACCCCCGCGGTAATCACCAGGGTGTCCCCGCGCTGCGCCATGCCCTGCGCCTGGGCAATCTCCAGCGCCGTCGAGCACACCTCGTCCACCTGGCGCAGCCGGTCATTGACCACCGAATGCACGCCCCAGGCCACACTCAGCCGCCGCGCCGTGGACAGGTTCGGCGTGAGGTTGAGGATCGGCGCCACCGGCCGTTCCCGCGCCGCGCGCAGGCTGGAACTGCCGGACTCGCTGTAGTTCACCAGAACCGCCACTGGCAGGATGCTGCTGATGCGCCGGATCGCGCAGCTGATGGCGTCCGACACCGTGGCATCCGCCTTGGGCCGGCTCACGTCCAGTTGCGCCTGGTAATCCGGGCCGTTTTCCACTTGGCGGATGATCTTGCTCATCATCTGTACGGCTTCCAGTGGGTATTCGCCCGAGGCGGTTTCGGCCGAGAGCATCACCGCGTCCGCGCCTTCGGCCACGGCGTTGGCCACGTCGGTCACTTCGGCGCGGGTCGGTGCCGGTGAGAAGCGCATGGATTCGAGCATCTGCGTGGCTACTACCACCGGTTTACCCAATTGGCGGCAGGTGCTGATGATGTCTTTCTGGATCTGCGGCACGCTCTCGGCGGGCACTTCCACACCCAGGTCGCCTCTTGCAACCATGATCGCGTCGCTCAGTTCGGCGATCTCCTGCAAGCGCAGCACGGCTGAGGGTTTTTCGATCTTGGCCATCAGGAAGGCTTTGTCGCCGATCAGTTCGCGGGCTTCGCGGATATCTTCCGGACGTTGCACAAACGACAGCGCCACCCAATCCACGCCCAGCTCCAGGCCGAAGCTCAGGTCGCGGCGGTCCTTGGCGGTCAGCGGGCTGAGTTCCAGCAGCGCTTGCGGCACATTCACGCCTTTACGGTCGGACAGCTCGCCGCCATTGAGCACGGTGGTGTCGATGGCGTCGGCATGTTTGGTGATCACGCGCAGGCGCAATTTGCCGTCGTCCAGCAGCAGGTCCATGCCCGGCTCCAGCGCCGCGATAATCTCGGGATGGGGCAGGTTGACCCGGCGCTGATCGCCCGGGGTCGGGTCCAGGTCCAGGCGCAGCGCCTGGCCGCGCACCAGTTGCACTTTGCCCTCGGCAAAGCGCCCGACCCGCAGTTTCGGCCCTTGCAGGTCCATGAGGATGCCCAGCGGGTAGTTGAGCTGGCGCTCCACCTGGCGAATCCACTGGTAGCGCTGGGCGTGGTCGGCATGCTCGCCGTGGCTGAAGTTCAGCCGGAAGATATTCACCCCGGCTTCCACCAGCTCGCGGATGTCATCGATGCCGTCAGTGGCCGGGCCGAGGGTGGCGAGGATTTTGACTTTCTTGTCAGGCGTCATGTTTGGCAGTCTCAAGAATCAGGATGGCGCGCAAGTCATTGACATTGGTGCGGGTCGGCTCGGTGACGATCAAACCGTCGAGTGCGGCGAAGTAGCCATAGCCATTGTTGTTGTCCAGCTCGTCGCTGGCCGACAGGCCCAGGGCTTCGGCGCGGCGGTAGCTGCACGGGGTCATGATTGCGCCGGCGTTGTCTTCGGAGCCGTCGATGCCGTCGGTGTCACCGGCCAGTGCGTACACGCCGGGCAGGCCTTTGAGGCTGTCGGTCAGGCTCAGCAGGAATTCGGCATTACGCCCGCCACGGCCATTGCCGCGCACGGTGACGGTGGTTTCACCGCCCGAGAGAATCACGCACGGCGCCGCCAAGGGCTGGCCATGCTGCACGATCTGCCGGGCGATACCGGCGTGTACCTTGGCCACGTCGCGTGCTTCACCTTCGAGGTCACCGAGGATCAACGGGCTGAACCCGGCCTGGCGAACTTTCACCGCTACCGCTTCCAGCGATTGCTGCGGGCGGGCGATCAACTGGAAGTGGCTGCGGGCGAGCACCGGGTCGCCGGGTTTGACGGTTTCCGAGGCGGGGTTCTGCAACCAGCTGCGCACCGATGCCGACGCCTCAATGTTGTAGCGCTTGAGAATCGCCAGGGCTTGCTGCGAGGTGCTCGGGTCGCCGACGGTGGGGCCGGAGGCGATCACCGTGGCCTGGTCGCCCGGCACATCCGAGATGGCGTAGGTGTACACCGTCGCCGGCCATGCGGCCTTGGCCAACCGGCCGCCCTTGATGGCCGAGAGGTGCTTGCGCACGCAATTCATCTCGCCAATGGTCGCGCCGGATTTGAGCAAGGCTTTGTTAATGGTTTGTTTGTCGGCCAGGGTGATGCCTTCGGCGGGCAGGGCCAGCAAGGCCGAACCACCGCCGGAGAGCAGGAAGATCACGCGGTCGTCTTCGGTGAGGTTGCTGATCAGTTCCAGCACACGCTTGGCGACGGCCAGGCCGGCCGCATCGGGCACCGGGTGTGCGGCCTCGACCACTTCGATTTTCTTGCACGGTGCGCCGTGGCCGTAACGGGTGACCACCAGGCCCGAGACTTCGCCCTGCCAGCAGTTCTCGACCACCAGCGCCATGGCGGCCGCGGCTTTGCCGGCGCCGATCACGATTACACGGCCGCTGCGGTCGGCGGGCAGATAAGGTTCAAGGACTTGCCGGGGGTGGGCGGCGTCGATGGCTGTGGCAAACAGCTCGCGAAGCAGGTGTTGCGGATCGACCGACATAAGCGGGCTCCCGGGGGGATTCTTGTTATTAGAGTTAAGACTTGAAACGGGATCAAAATGTGGGAGCTGG